>CBFDDD010000004.1:0-102639 GCA_965603475.1 uncultured Myxococcales bacterium | reverse complement strand
AAGCTTTCCGGCGACTGGTTGGAGAATCCGAAAGTGGGTTTGCGTCTGCCAATCCACCGGCGAAACCTCGGATGGGTTCCCCAATCCCCAACACTCTTTCCCGATCGCAGCGTCGAACAGAACATTCGCTTTGGCGTTCGCCGTACGCACGAGACACGCTGGCTCCAGCAGGCAATCGAAGTGCTCGAACTCGGCCCGCTACTCAACCGCGGGGTGACTCGCCTCTCCGGCGGGGAGCGTCAGAGAGTCGCGCTCGCGCGCGCAATCGCCATTCGCCCGCGTGCCCTGCTGCTCGACGAACCAATGGCCTCCCTGGATGTCGGGCTCCGCGCACGCGTTCTTCCCTATCTATTGCGGATTCGAGAGGAACTCGACCTGCCGCTCGTCTACATCACACACGATCCTGACGAAGCGATGCTGCTCGGCGACGAAATCGCCGTGCTCGATCGCGGATGCCTGATTGCACAAGGAGCACCGCGCGAAACGCTCTGGAGTCAGGCGGTCCATTCGCTCACGACCCGCCTGGGGATCGAGAATGTGTTCGAAGTCGATTGCGCCGCGACGAGCGGAACTTCGACGCGCGTACGAACCAGGGCAGGAATGGAACTCGACACTCCTTGGCCCCTGACCGCTGGTGAAAACCTTACGCTTGGAATCCGTGCGGAAGATATTCTCATTTCGCTCGATCGACCGAGCCGAATCTCTGCTCGGAATCTGTGTCCAGGTCGCGTCGCGCGCGTCGATTCCCAGGCAGATCATCTGCTCGTCCATGTGGATGTCGGCACAGATCGTCTGATCGCGAAGCTGACTGAAGGGGCCGTCGAAGACCTCTCCCTGACGCCGGGCTCGAGCGTCTATCTCATCATCAAGTCTCAGGCGCTCCGGCGGGTTCGCTGAAGCGGATGTCCCGCGGATCAGGCACTACTACCGCCCGTGTCCGTCGACGAAGAAGTCGCGGCCTGGATCACACGAACGCGTGTAATCCGACTACCGGACACATCGGTACATTCGAGTCTATAGCCGGGAACCTCGACCCATTCGCCGTTCCTCGGTGCCCGTTCGAGCGTGTTGAAGATTAGCCCGCCGATCGTGTCGCCCTTCTCCGCAGGAATCTGCCACCCAGTCTCTCGATTGAAATCGAGGACCTTGATGCGTCCAAGTACTTCGTAGCTCCCATCGCGAAGTTTGCGAATCGTCAGCAGCTCCTCGGAGTCGAATTCGTCGCGAATCTCGCCGACGATCTCTTCCAGAATATCTTCCTGAGTCACGAGTCCCTGGGTGACGCCGAACTCATCTTTCACCAGGGCAACGTGACAGAATGCACGTTGCATCTCCGTCAATAGCCGTAGAATCGGCTTTCGCTCGGGCACGCGGAGGACCGGCTTCAGTATCCCGAAGAGTTCCTTGCCGTCCACTCGTGCGAGCTTGATGAGATCCTTCAGATGAATGACGCCTAACACATTGTCGATATCGTTCTCATAGATCGGGACACGTGTGTAGCGACCTTCGAGCATACTCTCGATCAACTCCGAGACGGGTGTGTCCGTAGCGTAGGCCTCGATCTCGGTACGCGGAACCATGATCTCGGAGACATCCATTTCGGCAGCGTTCGAGGTTGCGCCGATGATTGCCAGTGGTGACCCCGCATCTTCAACGTCGCGTAGAGCCTCGCGAGCCAGCCTGAGGACTTCTTCCGACCCGAGTGGGCCGTCGCTGTCCATGCCTCCGGTCACGCGACGAACCAGCGGTTCGATCACTCGATCGAAGAGACCGTGAACCGGACGCAAGAACTGATGAAAGAGATAGAGCGGAAGGCCCACGGCCCGGGACACACCGCGCGGATGTCGCGCCGCCACGGCCTTCGGGAGGATCTCGCAAAGGACCAATACCAGGCAGGTCATGACCAGGGTGGCCACCGGGATTCCGACTTCGACACCGAGGAAGTGGATCGCGAGCCCCGAAGCAACAGAGGCACCAAGAATATTCACGACATTGTTGCCGAGAAGAATCGTCACGAGCAGTCGCGAAGAAGACATCGTCAGATCGCGCACGGCAGCATCAGCCGGACCGACGGCCTCCTTGTCTTCCGAGTTCAGATCGTGGGATCGCAAGCGGAAGAGCGCAGTCTCACTCCCCGAAAAGAAAGCCGAAGCCGCAAGACATGCCAGGATGATCAGCACCGCGCCGAGGATGGACACAGGCACACCTCCAAATTAGAAGGTTGAGTCGGCATTGAACTCTTATCGGCTGCACGCAGGCTCGTCCGCAAAATTGTCCGTGGAAATGGCCGGGGAAACGGCCCTGGAGCGAGAACGATCCGAGGAATCGCCCCGAGACGGACGGTTGGCGTCCTATGGAGTATGAGCGGATTTGGAGGGGGAGGTGGGCTTGGGGAGTCCATGCAGGTCGACAAAATCTACCGCGCGTCCTGGAGACGGGCAACGCTGGTCCCTGAGAGCGATCCTAGGGCGGCAGGGGCGCTCAGTCCCCCTGGAAACCATGCTGAGCAAGCTCTTTGCGAAGACGAGAACCTGGATCCTGGAGTAGCTCGCGAAGCAGTCGGAGCGCGGGCCGATCCCAACGCGACTCCGGAACGACGAAATCGTAGCTCTCGGCCTGGAGAGGTTCGAATCGAAGACCCGCCTCCTGTGCGACGGATTCGATCGTGACGCCCCAGTCCGCACGCTCCTGGGCGATGGCTGCCGCGACCGCATAATGGGATCGCGGCTCGTAGGGATAGCCCGCGGGCCGCCGGTCCCCAAGCAGACGATCGATCAAGATGCGTGTACCGGCACCACGGTTCCGATTGACCATTCGCAGAGAGGAATCCTCGAGTAGCGCCTGGATCCCACGCTTCTCGGACGGCCGAGTCGCCACACCCTGCATGCGGCGATAACCACGGATGAGTCTCAGTCCGGGTGTCAGAAAAGGTTCGTTGTAGCGATCTGTCTCGGGGTCGAGAAGATGGATCGGCGCCAGGTCGCACTCCCCTCGCGCAGCCGCAGCCAGTCCACCATGACTTCCCACCGCAAGAAGCTTGACGCGCATTCCATGACGCGAGAGTTCACTCGCGATCAGATCGAGACCGGCACAATGGCTCCCGATGACCACGAGATCCGCAATCGGCACTTCGCGTCCGATCAGCGTCACCTGAACGAGCGTATTCGCTTCGACGATCTCCGTGTTGCGATCGATTCGAACGAAACCGTCCGCACGACTGAAACTCGTCACACTGCCACTGCCCTTGCCCATCGGATAGGCTGTTAGGCGTTGGCCCGCGTTGTTCGTCTCGCCCTCGCTCTCGACCAGGCCGACGAGCAGATACTCGAGTCTCCCCCGCTCACTCTGGGTCTTGATCGCGAGGTGCGCCAATCGCGTCTCACGCGCCTCGCCTGGAAGGCCAGCCAGATCGCGCAGGAGGGGAGCCACGAACTCATGGAAGGTGAATATCGCGGAGGTCGGAAAGCCGGGCAGGATGACAACCGGCTTCTTGACGTCCGCTGCGAGACAAATCGGCTTACCGGGCTTGAGAGCGACTCCATGCACGAGAATGCCCGGTTCGAGCTCCGCGACGACGATCGCGTTGAGGTCGCCCTCCCCCTTGGACGTTCCACCCGAGAGGAGCACGACGTCGGCGTCGGCGAGTGCTCTGGCCAGCGCTTCTCGAAGGGCGTCCACATCGTCTCGGAAAGCCCCGAAGAAGATCGGATCGCCCCCGAGTTCGCGAACTGCGTCAGCCAGAATTCGGCCATTGCTGTCGAAAACGAGCCCGGGGCGCATCGTCTCTCCCGGCTGCACGATCTCATCACCCGTCGACAAGATCGCGACTCGCGGACGTCGCACGACGGCAACCTCGGCGCGCCCGATCGCTGCCAACACACCGGTCTCGCGAGAGGTGAGCCTCGATCCCGAAAAGAGCACCGTCTCGCCGCGTCCCATATCCGTTCCAGCAAAACTCACTGCCGCACCGGGAACGCGTGGGGCCCGAACGAGGACGAAGGCAGGATCGGCTGGATCCGCGTCGGTGATTTCGATCGGGGCAACGGCATCCGCCCCACGAGGCAGCATGCCGCCCGTCGCGATCGTGGTGGCCGTGCCGGCCTCGACCTCGGTTCCCGGCAGGATCCCCGTCGCAAGGATCTCAGCATTGAGTCGGAGTCGAACGGGCTCTTCCTCGGAAGCGCCGAACGTGTCCGCCGCGCGAACTGCGAACCCATCCATGTTCGATCGATCGAAACCCGGCACGTCGACTGTTGCACGAACGTCCTCGGCCAGCACACGATGCAACGCGACATCGAGCCCTATGGTCTCGTTCGACAGCGGATCCCGACCCACGACGAGACGCCAACGACGTTCGGCCTCATCCCGATCGAGAACCTCTAGGAATTGTGTCTGTTTCAAGACTTGCTGGTCTCCCAGAGGCCGGGTTGAATCCGTTCGTCCTGCGTCGCTTCGTCGTCGTAGAGAAGAACCAGGACGGCCTGACCTTCGGCCATCCCCTCGAGTTCCCGCGGCACCACGACCGCTCCTGCGGCCCGCACTGTCGAGGAAAGGATCGAGGCGCCGGAGGTCGCGAGCGGAATGGCATGGCCATCTTCGATCGCAACGCGCACATAGTCCGTGCGACCGATCTCCGAGGCGATCTTGCGCGCGAGCGGAACGAGCACCCGGCGATGCGGCCAGCTGCGCGTGCGACCGCCCAGGGCGCGAATCGTCGGGCCTGCGAAAAATTCATAGGCGGCCAAGCAGCTCACTGGATTCCCCGGCAAAAGAAACACAAGACGCGACCCGATACGTCCGATGCCCGTCGGACTCGACGGCCGCATCGAGATCCCATGGAAATCGAGTTCACCGAGCTCGGAAAGCAAGCGCGGAGCATGATCCTCCTGGCCGACCGAAGTGCCGCCCGAAACCAACACGACATCAGCCTGATCGTCCGCCATCGCCTCGCGAATCTTTGCAGGCTGATCCGGAAGGATCTCGAAGGGCAGCACACACCCACCGTCGCGGGCGACCAATCCGCGCAATACGACCGAGTTGCTATCGACGATCTGCGATCCACTCGGCATCGACCCGGCTGGCAGCAGTTCATCCCCTGTCACGACCAGTCTAACGCGCGGTGCGCGAATACATGAGACAGAAGCGCGCCCGATCGAAGAGAGCAGACCAGCATCTTGTGGACGCAATCGTCGTCCAGCAGAGAGGATCGATTCACCCTTCTTGATGTCCTCGCCGATCGCTCCGACGTTCTTCTGGGGCGCAACGGCTTCAGTGATCGAGACGATCCCGTCCGCTTCTTCGCAGACCTCCGCCTTCACGACGGCATCCGCGATCTCGGGAATCGGCGCGCCCGTCATGATACGCACAGCCTCGCCGCGACCGAGTTCGCCCTCGAAGGGTGCTCCTGGCAGCGACGTGCCCGCGACTTTCAGCCGGATCGCATCGTAGGCCGACGCACCAAAGCTCTCTTCACCACGCAGCGCATATCCGTCCATTGCCGAACGCGCGAATCCCGGCACATCGACCTCCGAATCCACCGATTCGGCCAACACCCGGCCCACGCATTCGAGAAGCGGGACCGACAGAGATTCGAGAGAGCGCGAGTGCTCGGCGAGAAACGCATCGACGACCTCGACGTCGACCCGCGCCGCGAACCCACGCATGCGTACGTCGTCCCTCAAACGCTTCTCCTTCGGTACACGGTCTCAGCGTGACTTCATGACCGACATCAGTAAAACAAGACGGGCAGAGGGTCTACCCCCTGCCCGTCTCGAAACCCAGACTCGCAAGTCCAGCCTTCAGCTCATCCGCTCGCCTTGCCCACGAAGAGTTCTTCGCGAGCGGGGAAGCGAACCTTCGACTGGTTGATGATTTCGAGCGGCACATCGAACTTCAGCGAGTGGTCCGGACCAATGCCTTCTTCGACGAGACATTCGGAAAGTCCGTTGTCCTCGTCCTTCCAACCCGCAGCCGCGTTGAAGTTCCACTCGTCCTGCATGCAGTCCCAACCCTGGTCGGCGATCTCTTCGCGCGAAACTTCAACTCCATAGAGGCCGCTGTAGTACTTGCGAATGTCGTCGAGGTTCGGCCCGAGGAACTGACAGAAGCCCGACGAATCGCAGACCATGTTGACGAGCTGGACTTCCTGGGAAGCCTGCGCGAACTGCTCTGGCGGCATTCCCGGATTCACGATCAGGCCAGCTGTGTGGTCGGCGCCCATCGGACCGGCCGCATAGGTCACACCGGTCGCCTTGAGTGGACGCGGATCCCAAGCGGGAATCGCCTGACCCCGACCATGCGGAACGCGCTTGTGGCCGAGCGCCTTGCCCGTCGCGACCGCACCGTTTCCGATCATCTGACCGCGCTCAGTCCCCTCCGCGATCTCTTCTAGAACCTTGATCGCAGCGGCTGAGTCACCCCATTCCATACCCCCGGCATCCATCAAGATGGCGATCGCAGCACCCGCCTCGATCGTGTCGAGGCCAAGCTCGTCACAGAGTCGATCGAGATCCGCAACCTCGTCGAAGGTCTTGATCGCACAACTTGCACCGAGAAGCGTGAGCGTTTCGAACTCGAGGGCGGACGTCTTGTAGTTCCCATCCTTGTCGTGAACGACATTCGAGCATTTCACGATGCAACCGGTCATGCAGTTGTGCATGCCGCCGCCGCGCTCCTCGAAACTCTCGTTGATGCGCGCACCGTCGAGGGTCTCGAAGTCGGGCGATTGGCCCTCAGTTCGATTCTTGTATGGAAAGGTGTTCAACATATTGGCCACGGGAACGACCGACGAAGTACCGTTCTTCATCATCTGGGGACCGTCGAGATAGTCCTTCGAATAGGTTTTGTTCAGCGCATTCCATGCCTTCGAATCCGCCGCCTGCCGCGCGCGCGCCTTGCCCGGATCCACCAACACCCATTTGAGCCCTTTCGAACCCATCACAGCGCCGAGACCGCCGCGTGCAGCGTGACGTGCGGGTCGACGTTCTTTGTCCTGATCTGTACAGGCAACGGAAGAGCCGGAGAGGCATCGTTCGCCAGCGGGGCCAATCGAGATCACACTCGCTGATTTGGCTTCGCTCGCGAGAAGCTTTTCGCAGAGCGCGTAGTTCCACATGCCCTTGTAGTCATCCGCACTCACGATGGAAACTTCGCCTTCGTCGATGCGAAGCCCATAGCGCTTGTCTGCATCCGCCGGCTTGCCCTTTACGACGACTGCGCGAATACCGAGCTTCATCAAATGCTGACCCGGGTTGCCCCCCGCGTTAGCCTCCTTGATGCCATTGGTGAGCGGACTCTTTCCGCCAATCGAAATACGGCCTGAGGTCGGCGCGCTGGTTCCGGAGAGCACACCGGGCGCCATGACCAGGACATTGTCGGGACCGAGCGGATCACAGGTCGGATCACACTCTTTGGTCAAAATCTTTGCGGAGAGACCGCGACCCCCCAGCAGCTTCCATTCATCCGGGAAAGGCTCATAGGACGTCGTCTGGTCTGTCATGTTCACGTAGAGGAGTCGATCTCCCTCGGGTCCAGGCATGTTGGCTTTCCTCGAAGTATTGGGGTTGGCGTCCAGAATAGGGCGAACCCAGAAGTTCCATCAATCGCGCCGCCGTTGCAACGCGTCCGGCGCATGATTCGGGCGGCTAGCCGCCCGCGATGGCCGCGATGATCTCGATTTCGTCGGTCGCGGAGACGGGAGTGTCGAGGACGTCCGGGACCCTCTCGAGCATTTCGCCGTTCAACGTGACCTGCACGAAACGGTGAATCCCACCCGTGCCGGGGTCGACCACGAGCTCTCGGAGACCGGGATATTTCTCCTCGACCGCGTCGAAACAGGCTCCGATCGTGTCCACAGGCGTATCGACCTGCGCTTCCCCAAGGGTAGGTCCGCGAAAAATGACGGGAATCAAGACAATGGCCATGCTCTCTCCGGAATTGGTTGACGGGGCGCAGTACGGGGCCCAGTTCGAGAGTTTCGACGGAGTCGAAGCGAATTTCAAGCGGCTAGCTGATGACCGGATCGTAATAGCGACGCTTCGCCGGGATCTGCCAGAATCGGTCGTCCGGCAGATCGAAGGGGCGCCGGCCCGTCTCGCGGGGGCTCGACTCGGGCAGCCAGGCCGTCAGAAATCCGTCGCGACCCCGCCCGTGGTGGACGCATCCGGTATCGAGTCCACGAAGCCCCACATCGACGTGGAGTCCCTGCCGGGCCCAATGTCCATAGACGAGTCCGTAGTCATGACCCCGAGTAGCCCAGACGGAATGCCAGGGCCGTTCCGGCGTTTCGGGCTCCTGGCTCGACCAACCTCCGTCGAGTGTCACGCTGCGACAGCGGGTCATGCGCCCGAGTGCGTCGCGAAGCGGATCGATCGCTGGATCGGCGGCGAGGAATTCACGCGCCGCCTCACGGGACGCACAGAGTCGTTTCCGAACCCGGTCGCCGATCTCCACCAGATCGTCGAGCGACCAGTCTGGGTCCGCCGACGCATGCACCATCGCGAAAGGCTGATCCTCGATCTGTCCGGGCACGACCAAAGGCCGACATCGCAGCCAATCGGTCCACCCCGCAGCATCATTTCCGGACAAGACATCGCCGAACGTGTCATTCGGTCCGAGATCACGTAACCCAAATTCGACGGCCAGCAGGCTGATCTCGTGATTTCCGAGCACGTATTCCGCCCGACCGGCCTCGACCAGACCCCGAACGAGCGCGAGTGGGCCAAGATTGTCCGGGCCGCGATTCACGAGATCCCCCGCGATCCACAGGGCGAACTCATCTCCGAAGGCATCCGTCGCACGGGCGACCAATTCGACGAACTCGTCTCTACAGCCCTGTACATCACCGACGAAAATACGCTGCATCTTGCCTTCCGCGACGCGCTCTTCGCACTGATCAGCCCCGGACTACGCAAAGATTGGACAGGCGACCGATCCCTTCGATCTCGCTGTCGATCGTCTCACCGGCCGCGAGATACCGGCGCGGATTGCGCACGCTTCCGACTCCACCGGGGGTGCCTGTAAAAATCAGATCGCCGGGCCGAAGAACGCAATAGCTGGAGATGTACTCGATCAATTCCGGAACAGAGAAAATGAGATTCGTTGTCGTCGAATCCTGCATCTGTTCGCCCGCGACCCAACAACGCAAGACCAATGCGTCCGGATCTGCGAACTCATCGAGACTGACGAGCGCAGGCCCGATCGGACCAAATGCCGTGGCCGATTTTCCGAGGCTGAACTGTGGCGGTTTGTCTGAAAACTGAAGTTTGCGATCGGAAATGTCCTGCCCGACACAGAAGCCCGCGACGTACTCCCAGGCTCTCGACGCCGGCACATTGTCGGCCTCGCGACCCATCACGACGACCTGCTCCACTTCCCAATCGACCCGATCCGAAGTCAGCGGCACCTCGGCGTTGGGCCCTACGAGACAGGAGGGGAACTTCGTGAAGACCATCGGAGAATTCGGCATCGGTAGACCTGCCTCCTCCGCGTGGTCCTTGTAATTGAGTCCAATGGCGAAGACTTGTGCCGGATTTGGAACGGGAGGGCCTAGACGATCCGCTTCGATCGACGGGTCGTCTTCAGCCGGCGTCTGGTCCGTTGCCCAGACTCGAATCTCGTCCCATGCCGCAAAAACACCCATTGGATCCGACGGGAATTGCCCACCGCTGCGGGCCTCGAGATCGATGAAACGGCCTCCTACGTCGATGCCCAGCCGTCCGTCCAGATTCACTATTCGCAATTTCGTCCTCCTCGCGAGCCGCTCATCCTACCGATTTCAGGCGCCGGTGGTGGGTTTCTCCCGATGCGCGACCCGATCCCCTCGGGCCATTGCGGCTCGTAGAGCGGCAAACAGGCGGTCGCTGCCCGGTGGGCTTGGTGTAACTTCCCGCCTTCGAAGTGACCGCTGTCCGCCCCGGGCGTTGACCCTCCGAAGAGATTGGTGGGTCTGTTCGTTGGGGTGTCACATCTCTTCGAGGCCTCGAAGAATGTGGCCGGGGGTCGGGTGGGACGTCGAATCATCATCTGTGACGGAGCCGAAAGCGCGCGCCTCTGGAGTCGCATCGGCGCCGATGAGCTCGAAGAACTGACGTGGATTCCGCGTGAGGGGGAGAGCCGTGCGCGCCCTTCCGGCTTCAAGATCCTCCAGGGTGGACTCGACGAAGATGCACTCGCGAAGCTCGAGCCGAATGACGACGATGAATTCGCACTGGTCAGTGACGACGGTCCCTGGACTCGCCTGGCCGTCCGCAAGGTCCGCAAGGTCGATGAGGATGCATCGATCCTCGTGCTTTCGGATAGTCTGACGGAAGACGACCTCCCGGATCATGCATCGCTTCGCCGAACCGGCTGGAAGACGTTGATTCGCGACGACATCAACGAGGAATTCGATCACCTCGCCAATCTTCAACGGGTCGTGAAGATTCGAGAACTTCTCGCCTCGCGAGAACGGGTCGGCATTCTCGTACAGCCGGACCCCGATCCGGATGGCATCGCCAGTGCCTACGCCTTGCGCGCATTGCTCGGGCGAAAACGCACGACCGCGCCACTGATTTCTTTTGGCGACGTTCAACGGCCGGAAAATCAGGCGCTCTGTGACGCGATCGGAATCGAGGTCCGCGTGATTACACCGGAGGAGATCAACGAATTCGACGGACTCGTTCTCGTCGACGTCCAACCCAACGTCTTCGGAGACAATCCACCCGAACGGCTGCGCAACATCGACGTCGTAGTCGATCACCACCCCGAACGAACCGGCTACACGGCCACGATCCGCGACATTCGAACGAGCTACGGCGCGACTTCGACGATTTTCACGGAATACCTGCGCGCAACGAACACCGAGATCAAACCGCGTCTCGCGACCGCACTCCTCTACGGCATCAAGAGCGATACGCAATATCTCGGACGCGAGACGAGCGAACGCGACATGCTCTCCTTTGCCTACCTGCACGAATCCCATAGCCCCGCGCTGTTGCGACGGATCGAGCGACCGGCGCTCCCGATTTCTGGCCTGCAAGCGCTCGGTAGGGCACTCGCCAAGTCGGAGGTGCGAGACGGAATCCATATCCTGGTGCTAGGCCGGGTCCGCGAAGACGTCATCCCCCAGGTCGCCGACATGGCGCTTCAGGCCGAAGGAGCGGAATGGGCGGTGGCGGTCGGCACAGTAGGCCGCGATCTCGTTTTCTCGGTTCGCAACGTTGGATATGTTCGGGCCGCCGGGGAGGTCGTCAAAGCGGTCGTCGAAGGATTGGGCGTCGGTGGCGGCCATCGGTCGATGGCCAAGGGCATCATCCCGCTGAAGGCGTTTCGCGAAGTCTACGGCCGTGCCGATCGCACCCAGGTCCGAAGCGCCCTCTACGACGCCTTCGTTCGCGCGATCCATCGAAGCGGAGACTGAACTCGATGGTCCGCCCGACCGCTTTGTCTTCGGAAGATGTCGAATCTCGGATGGAGTCGCGGCCCGGTTGGAACCTCGAGCACGGCAAGCTCCATCGCGTATTCGAGTTCAAGAACTTCGTCGAGGCGTTCGGCTTCATGAGCCAAATCGCGATCCTGGCCGAGAAGATGGATCACCATCCCGAATGGTCGAACGTGTTCAGCCGTGTCGAAGTCTTCTTGACGACGCACGATGCCAAAGGCATCAGTGAACTCGACTTCGAATTGGCGGAGCATATGGATCGCCTCGCGCCGTAGAGAGCGACAGGGCTAGAGCGAGAGCAGCTCGTGCGCGCCTTTGGTTCGTTCCGGGATCGGAATGCCCAGAGGACAACTCCCCAGGCAGGGTGCCGAGCAACCTGCGCAGGCTGAGGCGTTCACCTCCAGCTTCGCGTAGAGCGCCATGGCTTCCTTTTCGGATCGATAGTCTTCGAAATACATTCGATGTCGTAGAACGTCGTGGATCGGAACGTTTTCCGGACAGCTGCCGAGGCACGCACCACAATGCGGTGCACAGTAGGATCCCACGATTGCCCGGTCGTAGCGATCGAGAATCGCGACGTCCTCGTTTGTCAGGGTCTGACCGGACGCGTACAGATATTCATCGATATGCTGCATCTCGAAGAACGAAATGACAGCACACGAAACCTTCGGATTCGAGTGCACCCATTTGAGTGCCGCCTGGGCGTAGGTGTTCACGTCATGGAATTCTTCGAGATTGCGATGTTTGGCACCTTTGAGGGTTTTCATCGCGACGATGCCCATATCCTGTTCGTCGTGAGCGCGGTCGATGATTCCGGCAAGCTCCGGCCAGATACCGTGATGATAGGCAAGCATCATCACGTCGAAGCGGCCCGAGTCGATCGCGGTGTTCGCAACCTGGGCCAGCCGTGGCGTATGCGTCGAGACGCCGAGAAAACGCGCCTTACCCTCGGCCTTGAGCTGATCGAACGCCTCGTGCACGTTTTCGTCCATCAACCGATCGACTTCATCGCACGAATGAATATGCACGAGGTCGACGTAGTCCGTGCCGAGTCGGCGAAGGCTGTCGTGGACGACTTCCTTGTAACGCTCGACGGACGTTCCTGCCGGGAGATGGCCGATTGGCGTGCAGAACTTGGTGGCGAGAAAAACCTGATCACGCGGAAAATCGCGCAGCGCTCGACCCACCACGATTTCACTGCCGGCGGTCGAATAATCAGGGGCGGTATCGATGTAGTTCACACCCCGCTCGAGCGCCGCCGTCACGATCTTCCAGGCTTCGTCTCCTCGCAGCCGACCCGCTCCTAGAACCGTATCGGAGACCTGCCAGTCCGTGCGGCCAAGACGTCCATAAGACTCGACCCGCGCGGATTTCCAGGCCTCGTCCCAGGTGGGATGCGTCTTGACGACACCGTCGTTCGAGCTGATGTTGCCATTGACCTCGTACCAGCCATTGCCTTTCTTGCCGACTCCGAATAAGGCGTGGCCCAGACTTCCGACCACACCCGCGACCAACGCGCCGAATCCGGCCGCCGATGTCGTGAGGAAGCGCCGCCGGCCGTGATTCGCTTCGCCCGTGCCACCGCGCGTCCTCGAGAGCGCAAAGCCGATCGCGATCAATGGGATCAGCGCGAGCGTTCCGAGCCCGAGGACGATACCGGCGATCGCGTTCGATCTTTCGGGGCCCAATGTCTCCTGAATCCACTCACCCGCCGGAAAGGCCGTCGCGTCGAGGCCGATCACCGCGTGGTAGAGGAAATTTCCACTGATCGCATAGCCAGCGACCAGCGCCACCAGCATGACGATCCCGATCATTCGACTGGTACTGCCCTTTTCGAACGCCATGGACCTACCCTCCGTCACCGTGATTACAGCTTCGACTCTAGAAACACCGTGCGTTGCGCGATGCGTCAGTACTGGGCAAGTATAGGGCCCGAACGTGCCAACCCGAAAGGACCCGGATGTCGAGTCCGCTCATCATTCCCGATGTGGCTGCCCTACCTGAATATGAAGGTCAGGATCTAGGGACCACGGACTGGCGAGGTATCGACCAGGCCCAGATCGACGCTTTCGCCGCAGCCACCGGCGACCACCAGTGGATTCACGTAGACCGGGAGCGAGCGGAGCGAGAATCACCCTTCGGGACGACTATCGCTCACGGCTATCTCACTCTCGCGCTTGCGCCGGTGCTCCTTCCGGACCTCGTGGTGGTCCAGAACTGCTCCCGGATCGTCAACTACGGAATCGAAAAACTACGTCTGCGGGAACCCGTTCCATCCGACAGTCGCGTCCGACTGGCCGCAAGCATCAAGGCCGTGCGCCGTGTCAGGGGAGGTGCAATGCGACTCAGCCTCAGTAGCCGATTCGAAGTCGAGGGCGCGAAACGTCCGGCCTGCGCTGGTGAGCTGATCTTCGTCTATTTTCCTTGAACGTGTGATTCCCCGGGGCGCAGCGCGCACATCCCAGCTCGGGGTATGCTCGACCGCATGAAGATCGCCCTCGCCCAGATCAATCCGACCGTCGGTGACCTCGCCGGCAATCGTCGACTCGCACAAGAAGCCGCGGAGCAAGCTGCCGCAGCGGGAGCGAACTGCGTTGTCCTCCCGGAGTTGGCCCTGACCGGCTACCCGCCAATGGACCTGCTCAAACGCGACCGCTTCGTCGATGATCAACTCGCCGAGCTCGATGAGCTCGCGAAAACCTCCCGACACATCACGATCGTCGTCGGCGCGGTCATGCGAACCGACGATGCGCAACCAGAGGGGATCCTGAACTCGGCTGTCGTTCTGGCCGACGGAAGACGACATGCGTCCCGAAGCAAGACGTTGCTTCCAACCTACGACGTTTTTGACGAGCAACGTTATTTCACAAGAACACAGGACTGGACACCGGTCGAAGTTCCGGGCCTGGACACATCACTCGGGCTCGCGGTCTGCGAGGACACCTGGTTTCGAACGAAGCCCTATCCCGTCGATCCCGTCGCCGAACTGACCGCTCGCGGCGCCGGAATCATCATCAACCCTTCGGCGTCTCCCTGGCATGTCGGCAAGGCGGCCGAACGGCGTGCGATGCTCGCCGAGGTCGCGACGCGGAATGATCGGCCGGTGGTCTTCGTGAATCAGGTCGGCGGGAACGACGAACTCATCTTCGACGGCGGATCATGCGTGATCGACGCGAAGGGCCAGGTCCACGCCGCAATGCCACTCTTCGAATCCGGGATCGCCGTCTGCGAACTGCCCCTCGGTCCTGGCACACCTCTCGAGGCCGTCGATGACCCCGAGCCGATCGAACAACTCGAACGCGGACTGGTACTTGGAATTCGCGACTATTTCCTGAAACAGAACCTCCCTCCCAACGCGGTGATCGGTCTGTCCGGCGGGATCGACTCGGCGGTCACCGCTCATCTCGCGGTCCAGGCACTAGGTGCAGAGCGTGTCCTCGGCATCGCCATGCCGGGCCCCTTCTCCTCGGACCACAGCATCAAGGATGCCTTCCTACTCGGCGAGCGACTGGGTATCGAAGTTCGCCGTGCAGACATCGGTCCGATCTATGACGCCTATCTACAGATCTTTGCGCAACTCTTTGGCAAACGAGACGACTACGGCCTGACCCAGCAAAATATTCAGTCTCGCATTCGCGGCGCGATACTGATGGCTTGTTCGAATGACGAGAACCGGCTGGTCCTCGCGACCGGAAACAAGAGCGAATTGTCTGTTGGATATTGCACGCTCTACGGCGACACGGTTGGCGGGCTCGCGGTCCTTGGCGATGTCTACAAGGGCGATGTCTATGCCCTGGCGGAATACGCGAATCGCGACACCGAGCACATTCCCGCCAACACGATCGAAAAACCGCCGTCCGCAGAGCTGGCGGCCGACCAGCTCGACCAGGATGATCTGCCGTCCTACGACGTACTCGACAACGTGCTCCGCCAGGCGATCGAAGGCGAACGCAGCCGCGCTTCGATGGTTCCGCCTGGGGGCGTCTCCGAAGAGATTGCCCAGGGAATCATGAATCGCCTCGACCGCAACGAATACAAGCGAAGACAAAGCCCCCTCGTACTCAGAACCTCCGAGAAGGCCTTCGGCGGCGGGCGACGGCTACCGATCGTCCATCGATATCAGGGATAGTCAACGGCCCCAGCCGCCCTTTCGTAAGGGGGAGACATCCATCCGAGGCACATCGAATCGGTGAAGTGGCGCAACGCGCAGGAATCGTGAACTCCGCGATCCGCTACTACGAGTGTGCGCATCTTCGCGTCGACGCTGCCAGAGCCAGATGCCAGCAGCCGAAAGGATGGAGGTGAGATTCTTGCTCGGAAGGTCGTCCGACACTTCCTCACTACGACCCCGGAATCTGCCATGCGGACCTGCGTTCTACCGCATGGCCCCCTAGCCTCGGGCTATGAGCAGCTCCATCATTCCGACGCAACGCCACCTCTTCAGCATTCCTGATGACGTCTGCTACCTGAACTGTTCCTACATGAGCCCACAGCTGGAATCCGTTCGCCTGGCTGGGCGCGAAGCCGTCGACCTCAAATCGGAGCCCTGGCGGCTGGGTGACGAGCACTGGTTCGGGCGCGTCGAGGGGGCACGTGAACGCTTCGCACGGATCATCGGCGCGACCGCAGACGATGTCGCACTGGTGCCTTCGGCCAGCTACGGGATTGGCACGGCCGCGCGAAACTGTCCAGTCAGCAGTGGACAGACCATCGTTCTCGTCGCGGACCAGTTCCCGTCCTGTGTCTACCCGTGGCGACGCAAGGTCGAGGAGTCCGGCGGCGAGATCCTCACGGTCGCTCGACCCCACGACTTCGACTGGACCGCGGCGATCCTGGAATGCATCGATCATCGCTGCGCAGTGGTCGCGCTACCGGCATTCCATTGGACCGATGGGGGCCGCATCGACCTGGACGAAATCGGAATGGCTGCTCGCTCGGTCGGCGCAAAGCTGGTACTCGACCTTTCGCAGTCGGTTGGTGCCTCGCCGATCAACGTGGCGGAAGTCGATCCCGACTGGATCAGCGCGCCCACCTACAAATGGTTGCTCGGCCCCTACTCAGCGGGATTCCTCTACGTTGCACCGCGAAACCATGACGGTCTACCCCTCGAGGAGAACTGGATTGCAAGGAGCGGGAGTGAAGATTTCAGCCGGCTCGTCCACTACCAGGATCGCTACCGGGAGGGTGCGCGTCGCTACGATGTCGGTGAGCGGAGCAACTTCGTCCTGTTGCCGATGGTGATTGCTGCCCTCGATCAACTGCTCTCCTGGGGAGTCGACCGGATCGCATCGACCCTTCGCCAGACAAACACCCGCATTGCCGAAATCGCGGCCGAGGCTGGCTTTCAGGCATTGCCCGTCGAGCAGCGAGCGCCTCACATTCTGGGTCTCACCCGAAAGGGCGGATTGCCCGAAAATCTCGTCGCCGGTTTTCGCGACGCCGCGGTCCATGTTGGAATTCGCGGTGACTCGCTGCGAGTCGCGCCGCACCTCCACCTCACAGACGCCGACCTCGCTCGATTTCGCAAAGCCTTGCGAAACCTCTAGTCTGTATCGAGTCGATAAGCGGGTCGGGTCGGGTCGAAGATCTCGGCGAAGGTGTTTTTACGATTCAACGATGGCTCGCAGCGCCTTCAGATGCTTGATGTCCCATCCGCCCTCATAGCCCTCGAGAAGGTCCGCACCATCTGCACCCATCCGCTCGAAGCCGTGATGAAAGATCTCGACGAGCGTCGCATCGTAATTTGGCGTGAGGCGAATCGTCCAGAAGGTTGGCACGGGCCAATCGTGAGGCGGTTCCCATTGGCTTTCGAAGGACACCTCCTGCTCGGGGCTAAAAATCAAGATCGAACCGCCGTAGTAGCGCCGCTCACCATCAATATCGACGCTCATTTTGACGTCACCACCGACCCTCGGTTCGAATACGTGCAGTTCATGACCGAGGTTGAGCCAGGCCGATACACGTTCGAAAGTCTGAAACTCCTGCCAGACGCGAGCCGGAGGTGCCTTGCATAGGATGCTTCGCCGAACGTAAAGAGAACCGATCGTCAATCCCACTTACTTCCTCCAGTTGACGTTTCCCTGGCCCGCACTCTATTGGCGCTAGCTGCGGCTGCACGGACCATTTCCGCCAATTAGCTAGGCAAGTAGATCCAGTGCCTTCAGATCGCGAATCTGGGCCGTCGCTCGATGGGCCATCGCCATGAACATCTCATCCCCTCGGTCGGTCTGGCCAACGAAGAGAGCGCCTAACATCGTAATCGACGGACCCTGAAAACTACCGTACACGTAATCTGCGTAGACCTCATCGGCGCTCCGTTCGATACCAAGCTCAGCCATCGATTCGCGATAGACCTCCAGCATGTGGGATTCGTGACTGCGGCGCTGTTCGGGCGGACTGCTATTTCCGAGCAGATAGGCGAGATCCTGGCCGCCACAGCCCACCGACAAAGTCTGCCAATCGACCGCGGCGACGCGAATGCCCTTGCCGGCGTTCTCGAGATCGGTGTTCTCGAACATCAGATTGTCGAGGCGGTAGTCACCGTGGACGAGTGTCTTTTCCTTGGGAGAGAGCTCGATCCATCGCCGCACGCCGCCTGCAAATTCTCGAAGCGTCTCCGCAGCCTCGTCCGACAAGCGTTTCTTGTAACGCTCGATGAAGGCGGGCGTTCCCATTTCGATGTAGGTCGCGAACTCACCGCTCGTCCCCTGCGCGATCCACTCGAAGTCTGCAAGCGCCGGATCGTTCCATTTCGGTGCGTGGAGCCCGGCGAGATTCCGCACGGCCGCCTCGATCTGGCCATCGCTTCCACCACCTATCTGGTCGCCTTGCTCGGCTGGCGCGAGGTCTTCGAGGAGGAGCGTGAACGTCGTGTGGTCGTCCGAGATCGCACCATAAAAGCATTCGGGCGTGCGAATTGGAAGATTCTCGGCGAGTTCTGTGTAGAAAAGTGTTTCCGACCGATATCCGCCCCGTGCGCCGGCAGCGCGACTCTCCTCGCTAGGCGAAGGAAATTTGCCTACTAGCGTGGCAGGAGCATTCGCTGCATCGCCCTCGTACTCGAGAAAGACGCGTTCGTTGTGCGCCATCTGGCCGGTCCCCACCGGCTCGCTGCGCAACGAACGCACGGTCACATTCAGTCCGCGCCCGCGAAGGACCGTGGTCAACCATTCTGGGGAAAGCTCGGCAGGATCTGTGATGATGCGAGGATTCGGCGGGCTCATGCCCTAAGAATGCGGCTCCTGACTGACGCCATCAAGTCAGTCAGCCGGACGCCACTCAGCTGGCAGCGGCTTCGGCCGGAGCGTGCTTGACGTGTTCCGCGCGGGCCCCGCGTGGGCCTTCCTGGACCACATATTCCACCAGGTCGCCCTCATTGAGCCCGTCGTAGTCGCTCGCGTTCAGACCCGACCGATGGAAGAAGACTTCCTTTCCGTCGTCTCCCCGGATGAAGCCGAAGCCCCGGTCGCGAACCATTTTCTTGATCTTGCCGCGGATCTTCGGTCCACTCGGCGCTGCAGACGGCCCACCCCCCGCGGCGGGCGTTCGCTTTCGGCCGCGGCCACCACGGCGGCCCCCACCCGGTGCGCGAAATCGATCGGTGTTGACGAACTCGTTGCGAAACAGGTCGAGGGGGACCGTGAGATCCTGGAGACCCTCTTGTTCGGGTGAGAGGAGAACCTCGCCCTCTTCGGCTTCGACCACGCTGTAGCGAAGACCGGTATTCTTGTGCGTCACGAAGAGTCCAGATTCAATCTCGTCGAGAGTCAGCATGACGCGTTTCCTATATCTATTGCCGGTGTGTGCGACGCTCCGCCCGTCACCATACGGTTCAGGAGGTCTGCGCATCGAATTCGTCAGCAGGGGGCAGATTCGGCTGGGGCAAACTCCGACGAGAAGGCTCGGGGAGCAGCGGGCGCGCAGAATAGAAGAGGTCCCGCCTGGGGTCAATGTTTCGGGAGAGCAATACGTATCGTGAAAAAGGCTTTCAAGTGTTCGAAATGATTGGATATTTCGCCTCTACCAGACGATTCGGTCATATCGAACTTCATTATGCGATCGTGTTCTCATTCATTTTTCTCGGCCTAGGATGCGAGGCAGCCAGCACCAGCCCGACCGAGTCGACCTCCACTCCGCCCCGAAAGATCCTCCGAGTGGCGACGAGTGGCGACTATACACCGTTCAGTGATTGGCCCGAAGACGCTCCAGCGCCGCGCGGCTTCTCGGTCTCTGTGGCCGAGGCCTACGCACGCGCAACCCGTGTCACCCTGGAGTGGAGCCGATTTCGCTGGCCCGAACTCGCGGACGATCTCGCGACTGGATCTTTCGATCTGGCGCTCTCGGGAATTACGGTCCGACCAGACCGGTCCATACTGGGGCGCTTTGGGCTCCCGCTCACCACCAGCGGCGCCACCGTACTCGTCGCTGCGAATTCCTCCCTCGAGTCCACCAGGGATCTGGATCGATCTTCGATCCGCATTGCGGTCAATGCCGGTGGGCATCTGGAAAGGGTCACTCGCCGCCTCTTTCCGTCCGCCCGTATCGAGGCCATTTCTGACAACGCGGCCGTTCTTGGGCGTCTCGCGCGTGGCGCGGCCGATGCAGTCGTCACCGACACCCTGGAAGCCCCCCATTGGAAGAGCAGGGCGCGAGCCGAACTACGAACAATCGGTCCGCTCACTCGGGATCTCAAAGCTGCCTGGTTCCCTCCGGAACGCGAACAAGAGGCGCTTCTCTTCAATCGCTGGCTGCTTCGGGCGGAATCTGCCGGCCAGCTCGATCAATTGCGGCGGGAGCATGGACTCCCAGAAGACCGCACCGCTCGGCCACTGGCGGCGCTGCTTTCAAGTCTGAACGAACGCCTGACACTGATGCCGGCCGTTGCAGATGCGAAACAGATACTCGGCGCCGCCGTCGAGAATCCGGCGCGAGAAGAGATCGTACTCGATGCCGCTATTCTCGCGATTCAGGATGCGACTCTTCAATCAGGAATCACCCCGCCGGACCCGGTCATTGTACGACGCCTCTTTCGCGCCCAGATCGAAGCGGCCAAATGGATTCAGATTCAGCATCTCGAAAACGCACCCACCGAGTTCGAGTCAACCACGCCCGCTGAGCGACTCGATGCGAAGAGAACGCTCGACGAAACCATCCGCCCCGCACTCATCTATCTGGGCAAGCGAATTTCGATGCTGATCATCGCTTGCGTGGCCGAGTCTCGAGAGAACCTTGCGTACGCGGACGTCGCGCGCGCCCTCGATCGTCACAAACTGCCCGAATCCAGCCTGCGAGCGCTCTACGAGGCTCTTTCAGAAATCATCACGCCCGAAAAAAGAGCCTTGCCAACCCGCCGACCATCACCGGCACGAACAAGCAGAGCGTCCAACGGGTCAATGCAAAAGGGGCACCCATGATCGGCACTTCCCAGGCGAAAAGACGGTGGATGGCCAACAGGCTCCAGGCCGAAATAAACGCGACGACCGGGGCGGGGGCCGCGCCCGAACGCAACATACCCACCGCAAGCGGCATCGAAACGAAGGGGCCCGACGGCGTGACGATACCCGCGGCGGACGCCAGAATGATCCCCTTCCATCCCGACCCTTCACCGAGCGCGCTCGAGACCCACTCGCGCGGCATCAACGTTTCAGCAAGTCCGGCTACGAGGAACGCGAGAAAGATCACCATTCCATAACGAAGGAATAGGCGGACTCCACTTCCGAGCGACTCATGGAGTAGCGGCGTTCCACCACGACCCAGGGCGATCCCGCAGAGCGCAACGAACACGCCAAACAAGATCCAGAAATTACTGTCGAAAATCTTCATCGACGAAAGCGTAGCTCGCATGACGCGTGAGCCCGCCCGATCGCCGATCTCCTTCAGCCTCCTTCAGCCCCCGACCGAATCAGTAGTACGAAGTACGCGTTCGATGGCGTGGTCGCGCCTTGATCGCCGGTGCCTGTCCTGCGTTCCACAATATCCCGTCGAGCGTATGCGCGGTGGTCGGGCGCCCGAGGCGAGCGAGCGCGGACACGATCCTCTCGACGGCCTCGACCGCGACCGCGCGGATCTCGACTTCCTCGGGCGAATGCGCTGGGATCAGCTCCTCGGCATCGATGCGATTCGCCAGAGAGTCGGCGTAGGCGAGCACACCGCCACATCGCAATACGTGCGGTACGAGATTGTCGGCAAACAGCGTCAGTGACGCGAGATCATCGAAGCGACCGAAGCGGCCGTCACCAAAAGCCCTGTGAAGATCTGCCGCGGTGATCTGTGCGCGTTTGTAGAACGGAACGTCCAGCTCACCGTAAGGGGAGACATCCCGATAGAGCGGCATCCTCGCGAGCGAATTCACCAGTCGCTCCGCCGATCGATTCGCATTGTCGACGACGGCTTCGAAACGATCGTCATATTCCGAGGCGAGCCAGAGGCCGAGATCTCGCCACGCGCGCGCATAAAGCCCCATCAATTCCGCAACCTCGGGGTGACTCACATCCTGTCCGAGCAGCTCTGCCATCGCCTCGGGCGTGGCAGATCGAAGCGCCTCGCCGGTCCAGCTCCCGTGCGCCTCGAAGCGTTCTCTGCAGGCGGTCGCGATCGTTCGATAGCCGGACATGTGTGGCCGTTTTCGCAACGCGGGGAACCAACCGGAACCAAAGTTGATCGCGTCGAGGGTGATCACGAAGGCGAGGGTCTCCGAGCGATCACCCTCGAAGGAATGTGCCGGATCCAGGTCTTCCTCCGGCCAACTTTCACGGGCGAGACCCTCAGCAAAGTCCTGAAGGCCCTGGTCGTCGATACGCACGGACTGCGCGCGCCTCGTCACCTCGGCACAACGAGAACGAATCTGCTCGAATAGTCCCGGCGAGAATTCCGGCGAGCTCGTCTCGTCGCTCTTCCGAGGGATCCTGGCGGCGCCGTGCTGTCCAGACGTTGGAGACGAAGGATCTTCGACCATCGATGCAGAATACCCCACGCGACCCAAGTCGATTTGTGAATCGGACAAGATATGATTGTCGAGATGTCCACGATCCTGTCCACGATCCAAAGACGCTTGTTGATCACGACCGCAGCGCTATTGGCTATTCTCGCCATCGGCGGTTGGACCCGCGAGCAGCTCGGCATAGAGCTCAATGTCGAATCCGTCCGGGTCTTCGCAAAAAGCCTTGGGGCAACCGGACCGATCCTCTTCGTTTTCATCGTTGCGGGGCGTTCACTCCTGGCACTCCCCTCTCAGATCGTACTGATCGCAGCGGGTCTCTGTTTCGGAACCGTCGTCGGTACAGTCGTAGGCGGCTCTGGCTTGATGCTCTCCGGTCTGGCCCTTTTTCTGGCTGCACGTTATGCGGGTCGCGAATCGGTTGAAAAAAGAATCAGCCCTCGTGGCCGACGCCTGCTCGACTTCGCCAGCCATCGGTCCGGTGCGGCGACATTCGCGATCGCCTGCGGGTATCCACTCATTCCCCTCAGCCCCATTCAGGCAGCGGTTGGCCTGACACCCATGCGGACCCCCTACTTCATAGCGGCCGCTTTCATCGGCGGATCGATTCGAGCTTCGGTCTTTGCGTATTTCGGAAATGCGCTCGTCGATTCGAGCTGGGTAGGCCTCGCCTATGCGGTTGGACTTTTCGCGGTCGCAGTCGCGATCCCACTCGCCTTCCCGTCAGGCAGATCGTGGTTGCGCCAAGCCTTTGCACCCGTCCAGGCAGGGCAGGGTGAAGGACCGGACCAGGACGGTTCAGTCGGCCTTTGACCGACCAGGCCCCGCTTCCAGAATCAGACTGCTGTCCCCGCTCGCAACAAGTTCAGCGCTGATCCGGCCCGGAACCACCCGATCTGATCTTCATTGAGGGTATGCGCGGTCTCGAAACGATCTTCACTGCCATCTTCATGATGCGCGATGACCTCGACATTCCGGTCCGGCGCCAGATCCGCCAGACCCACGATGCTGATTCGATCGGTCTCCTGAACCTTGTCGTAATCCGAAGGGTCAACGAAAGTCAGGGGAAGCACCCCCTGCTTCTTCAGGTTCGACTGATGAATCCGAGCGAAGCTCCGCACGAGCACGACTGCCGCACCCAGATGACGTGGTTCCATCGCGGCATGCTCGCGACTCGAGCCTTCTCCGTAGTTCTCGTCTCCGACCACGACCCAGCGAAGTCCGCGTTTCTTGTAGTCCCGTGCGATGGCCGGAAAAGACTGACCCGTCTCCCCAGTCTCGACATTCTTGCCCGTTCCCGCATCACCCGTGAAGGCGTTGATCGCGCCGATGAACATGTTGTCGCTGATGTTGTCGAGATGACCGCGGAATCGAAGCCAGGGCCCAGCCATCGAAATATGATCCGTCGTACACTTGCCCTTCGCCTTCAGGAGCAGCGGAAGCTTCTCGTAGTCTTTGCCATCCCATACCGAGAAGGGCTCGAGAAGCTGTAGCCGTTCACTATCGGACTTGACCTCGACCGTAACCGAGTGCCGTTCGGCCGCTGCGGGTGGCGCTTCGTAGCCGCCAAAGCTGATCTCGAAGCCATTGGCCGGGATCTCTGGCGCTGGACCCGGCGGATCGAGCTTGAAGCGAGTCCCGTCTGCAGCCTCGAGTTCGTCCTTCATGGGGTCGAAATCAAGTGTACCGGCCAGCGCGTAGGCGACGCAGATCTCGGGGCTACCGATGAAGGAAAGCGTTTCCGGATTGCCGTCGTTGCGTTTCGGGAAGTTGCGATTGAACGAACTCAGAATCGAATTCGACTGACCCACTTCGATGTCGTCCCTCTTCCACTGCCCAATGCAGGGTCCACAGGCATTCGCGAGGACGATGGCACCGATCGCCTCGAGCGCCTCCTTTTGTCCATCACGACTGACGGTGTCATCGACCTGTTCGGAGCCAGGCGTGCACCACAGTTGTGACTTGACCTTCACGCCGTGCTTCGACGCCTGGTTTGCTATGTCCGCCGCACGTGAAAAATCCTCGTAGGACGAGTTCGTGCAACTCCCGATCAGACAAGAAGAGAGCTCGATCGGGTAGCCATTGTCTTTCGCATCCGAGGACATCTTCGAAACGGGCCGCGCCAGGTCCGGGGTATGCGGGCCCACGATATGCGGCTCCAGGGTGGAGAGATCGATCTCGATGATCTCATCAAAATATCCATCCGGATTCGCGAGGACATCCGGATCCGGCGTAAGCAGGTCCATATTCGCTTGGGCCAGATCTGCGAGGTCGCTTCGCTCCGTCGCTTTCAGATAGGTCGCCAAACGTTCGTCAAAGGGAAAGATCGAAGTCGTTGCTCCCAACTCCGCTCCCATATTCGTGATCGTGGCCTTGCCCGTACAGGAGAGAGACGCCACACCGTCCCCGAAATACTCGACAACTCGATTAGTGCCGCCTTTTACGGTCAACAGATCACACACCTTGAGAATGACATCCTTGGGCGATGACCAACCAGAGAGCCGACCTGTCAGGCGGACGCCGACCAGCTTCGGGTACAGCACTTCCCAGGCGAAGCCTGCCATGACGTCGACGGCATCCGCCCCACCCACGCCACAAGCAAACATCCCGAGTCCACCTGCGTTCGGCGTATGAGAGTCGGTTCCGATCATCATCCCGCCCGGGAATGCATATTTCTCGAGAACGACCTGATGAATGATGCCAGCGCCGGGTCCCCAGAATCCAAGGCCGTATCGGGCCGAGCAGCTTCGTAGAAATTCATAGACCTCGGCATTCGTAGTCCGAGCCGCGTTCATGTCCGCGTCGGCCCCCTGATAGGCCTGGATCAAATGGTCGCAATGGACGGTCGAGGGCACGGCGGTTTCATCACGCCCAGCCTGCATGAACTGAAGTAGTGCCATCTGAGCGGTCGCGTCTTGCATTGCAACCCGATCGGGCCGAAGCAGCAGGTAGGATTCGCCGGGATGCAGCTCTTGATTTCGAGGATCGTCCAGATGGCCGAGCAGAATCTTCTCTGCGTATGTGAGTGGTCGGTCCAAACGCTCGCGCACGATTTCTAGATTGGCGTTGATCTTCGCGTAGGTGTTCTCGACGAGTTCGGGCGTCGTCTCGATGGCGGACATATTGTTCTCCCAGCAGGGTTCGAGGGAAGTCGGGGCCACCTTAGCGCAGGCCCTTGTCGACCGGCGGGGAACTGCAACATGGAATCAACGATGCATGGCTCTAATCGACCCATCGAAGCTGAACCAGAATGAGCCCCACAACGAGAACACACGCCGAAACGACCCGGCGCCGCCCGAGAGTTTCACCGAGCAAACGCGTTCCAATTATCGCTGCAAAGAGCACGCTCGATTCTCGCAGCGACGCTACCGAAGCCATTGGCGCTCGCGAGAGTGCCCATAACGCAATCGCGTAACCGATCGTCGCCATCAAGCCGCCGCCAACCGCCTTGGGGCCGAGGCGCCGAAGAGAGGCCGTTCCCGTCGACCAACGGCGGATCACGGTGGTCAGGACCATGGGGACACTTCCCAGAAAGAAGGACCACCCGATGAAATACTCCGCACTCTCGACCGATCGCACGCCCCTGGCATCCGTGTACGTATACGAACCAATCAACACGGCCGTCACGATCGCCATCCCAACAGCGCGCTTCGTAGATTGACCGCGTGTTCGTGCCACGCCTAGCGAAATGATTGCCCCTGACGCGAGAGCGAGCCCGACGAGTTGACCGCGTTCGAGAAACTCACCCGATCCCATCGCCGCCAGACATGCGACACCGAGCGGTGCCAGTCCGCGTGCGATGGGATAGACCTGGCTCAGATCCCCGAGCTGATAGGTACGAACGAGGGCGAGTTGGTAGACGTAGTGAATGCAGGCCGAGACCAGCAACCATTTCCAGGTTTCGGGACCGGGCAACGGAAGCCAGAGAATCAGCGGAATGGCACATAGGCCGCCGGTTGCCGTGACGACCGTAATGCTGATGAGCGGATCGCCGCCCGCTTTGCTGATCGCGTTCCAGCTCGCATGCAGCAAGGCTGCGAGCAGAATGAGACTAATTGTCAGTCCATCAGCGGTGAAATCCAACAAGAATCAACACTCCCGACGGTCTGAAAATCTCGGAACCTCGCACATCGAATCGGGTACGTACCAGAAACGATCCGAGGACTCGGCTCTGGTCGAAGGCCAAAGAATTCCCTGCGGATTCCGACTGTCGCACAAATCCTCGGGGGATCGCCGACTCGACTGCATTGGCCTGCTAAACTCGTGACACGGCATCTATTTGCCTTTTCCTTCGCCTGATGACGAATCTTTCCGTGCCCGTCTTGCGCGCGGCTGATCTACAGACTGCGGGACTGACACCGCAAAGGACTGACGATGCTGAAGAGGCCGAAGACGTACCGCGTGATCTGGTTCGCCATTGCAATACTCGGCATGTACGGCGCACAACACGCCATCGCACCGACCGCAATGGCGGTCGAACCGGCAGCGGCCCCAGTGACGTCCGATCAGGACGCTTCGATCGATTCACCACAAATTGTGATCGAGAGATTTCATTCGGGTCTACTCGACATCATGAAGCACGCGAAGGAATTGGGCTTTCAGGGTCGGACGGACAAACTCGAACCATTGATGAAGCAGACCTTCGATCTAGAGTTCATGGCGAGCAAAAGTGTCGGTCGACATTGGCGGCAGCTGTCAGATGAAGACAAACAGCGCTGGGTCATCATATTCTCCCAGTTTACGACGGCAAATTATGCTGGGCGCTTCACCGGCTTTACGGGCGAGGAGTTCGTCACCGTCGACGTCGAGGACGCGCCGCGCGATACAAAGGTCGTACTCACCAAGATCGTCGTTCCGAGCGAAGAAGACGTCCAGCTCAACTACCGCATGATCGAACGTGACGGAAGCTGGAAGGTCATCGATGTCTTCCTGAACGGAACAGTGAGCGAGCTCGCACTTCGAAGATCGGAGTATTCCTCAGCATTGAAGAGCAGCGGCTTCGACCAACTCGTCGCGTCGGTTGAAACCAAGATCGAAGACCTCAGGTCCAAGGGCCAGGTCGACGGGTAGGGGATGACGGCGAGCTTTCGCTCGAGACGCATCCCGGACGCGTCCGCATCCTCGGTGTTGCCCCTCTCGAGATGGGGCTCCGCGCTCGTGCGATGATCGAGCCGTCGACCCCAGATCCTGCCGACCCTCCGCTGGTAGTAGCCGCTCCGCAGCGCCGCGTAGAAATCGACGCTGCTGTCCTCGAGCGCCTTGAGCTCTAGAAAGTAGCGATCGCGCTCGGTCAGTCCGGAGCTGCCGCTGTAAATCAGGATATTGATCGGGGCGACGAAATAGACGAAGGGGTTGAAGAACACGTCGGTGAAGCTTCCCGTCGCGTCACGCACATTCGAGGGACCGAGGAATGGAAAAATCAGATAAGGTCCACTTGGCGTACCGGCGAGCGCCAGTGTCTGACCGAAGTCGGACTCGTGACCCGGAAGACCCATCTTCGCGGCAACATCGAACAATCCCACGATTCCGATCGTCGTATTGATGACGAACCTCGTGGTCGTCACGGCGGTGTCCTTCCATTCGAGCTGAAGGAAGTCGTTCACGATGATTTTCGGCGACCCCAGGTTCACGAACATGCGCGAGAGTGCTGCTCGGACCGGCTTCGGAAAAACAAAGCGGTATCCCTTGGTCAACGGATCGAGAAGCCATCTGTCGACCTGACGGTTGAACCCGAAAACCTTGCGGTTCGTCGATTCGAGCGGATCGGGATATTCGAATGACCCGACTTCGAACTCTTCGTCGAACAGGTCGTCGAAAAGAGGGTCGGGCTCATCGTCTGCGATACAAGGCGAGGCGAGAAACAACGACAGACCGAGCATCGCCAACAGCAATCCGCGAGTGACCTGGGGTCGTCCGATTGCCTTCCTAGCCATCGCCGTCATTGATCATCCCGGAAGCCCCGCGGGCCGAAGAGCCCGGCGCGAGAATATGGTCCGCCCGGCGCACACTCTATCGGACTCGACTGACCAATCCGTGTCTTCGGTCCGATTCACTCAGAATCGATCTACTCTGCCGGGTAAATAGTGGCCAAAAGGACCCATTCTGACCGCGGGTCGCATGACAGTCCAAGCGGCATTGCGGTAAAGTTGCGCTCCCCTCATCGAACGTGATGGCTCAGCCCCTTCGAGACAGGCTTAATCTTCAGCATTACCCTGCCACGTACCGAAAGGTCGAAACGTTCCTCGAACGAGGAATGATTGGGCGCGCGCTTCGGGCCCGAAGGCCGAACCGGGAGGATCGATTGTGGACGTCTTCGAGAAATGTAGGGACTTCACGCGAGTAAGCGACGCTCGCGAGGCAGGCTACTACCTCTACTACCGCGAAATCGAATCTCCCCAGGATCCGGTCGTCACGATGGAAGGCCAGAAGGTCGTGATGCTGGGGTCGATGAACTACCTCGGCCTCACGAGCCATCCCAAGGTCAAAGAAGCGGCCATTCGCGCCACGGAAAAATATGGCACGGGATGCGCCGGCTCTCGCTTGTTGAATGGCACCCTCGACATCCATGTCGATCTCGAAGAGCGACTTGCCCAGTTCATGCATCGCGAGGCGGCGCTCGTCTTTTCGACGGGCTACGGAGTCAATGTCGGCGTCCTGTCCTGTCTCCTCGGGCGCCGTGACGTGGCCGTGCTCGATTCGATGGATCACGCTTCGATCCTCGACGGCGTCCGCCTCAGCTTCGCCAAACAATTGAAATTTCGGCACAACGAGGCCGGAGATCTCGAAAAGAAGCTTGCTCTGATCGAGCCCGAAAAGGGCAAACTCATCGCCGTCGAAGGTGTCTACTCGATGGAGGGTGATGTTGCGCCGCTACCCGAAATCGTGCGCCACAAGAAAAAATACGGAGCGCGCCTCTTCGTCGACGAAGCCCACAGTCTGGGCGTTTTTGGAGAGAATGGTCGTGGCGTCGCCGAGCATTTCGGCGTCGAAGACGACGTCGACCTCGTGATGGGCACGTTCTCGAAATCCCTGGCGACGGTCGGAGGCTTCATCGTCGGATCTTCCGAGGTCATCGATTTCATCAAACACAACGCTCGCGCCCAGATCTTCACCGCAGCGATCCCGCCGGGCGCCGTCGCCGCAGCCGAAGCCGCACTCGATATCATCGAGACGGAACCCGAACGTCGAGAGCAGCTCTGGGACAATACGGAGTATATGCGCGCCGAGCTGGAGGGCCTTGGGTTCGAGACCTGTGGATCTCAGTCTCCAATCATCTCATTGCTCGTGGGAGAAGACGGCGCAACGCTCCACATGGCAAAGCGCCTCCAGGAAGAAGGCGTCTTCGTCAATCCCGTGATGACGCCGGCCGTTCCCGCCGGACAATCAATGATCCGAACGTCCTACATGGCGACCCATACCCGGGAACAGCTCGACCGGGCGCTCGGCGCCCTTGCCAAGGTCGGCCGCGAACTCTCGATCATCTAGCCAAGGTTCTAGAAACGCGCCTATCAACGCTCCCGACGATGAGAGCGCGGCGTCTCGGCGAGTCGTGTCCGCCCGATCCATTCGTTCGCGAATTGGCGAGCGATCCGGCCCGAACGTCCACCTCGTTCGAGCGCGTAACGAAGAGCCGCTTCGCGAGCGAGTTCGTCGAGTTCGTTCAGACCTGCGTCTCGAAGCCAGTGGCTGACGATTTCGAGATAGGTCGACTGTGTACAGGCGTAGAAGCCGAGCACCAGGCCGAATCGATCGGCAAGCGCAAGCTTCTCCTCGAGTGCTTCGCCAAGGTGGAGCTGACCCGATTCGTCGACGCGGGCCTGACGATTCTCCTCCATCGTTTCTGGCAAGAGGTGACGACGATTGCTGGTCGCAATCACGCAGACGCGTGATGGCCGCGCCTCGACCCCCCCTTCGAGCGCAGCCTTGAGCTCCCTGAAGCCCTGCTCCGTCGAACCAAATGAAAGATCGTCACAGAAGACCAGAAACGAATATCGATCGCGAACGGTCGCTGTTCCCTCCCTCAATGTATTCAGAAGCTGCGGAAGCTCCGCCAGATCGTCGCGATCGACCTCGACAACCCTCAAGCCTTCCGAGAAATAGCGAGACAGGAGACCACGAACGGCAGAAGATTTTCCGGTCCCACGTTCACCATGCAGTAGGACGTCATTGAATGGAAGTCCGGCGAGCAGTTGTCGTATGTTACGATCCAGCGACTCTACGGCCCGATCGACACCGATCAAATCATCGAGCTCGAAACCCGCGACGACCTCGATCGGTTCGAGTCGGCCTACTCCCCGGCCTGTGCGCCAACGAAACGCCTGGCTGGATTCGAAAACCGTCGGGTCGGGCGCCTTCCCCACCCACTGGTGGAGCAACCGATCGACACGTTCGAGAATCGGATCGAGGCGTATGGTCAGACGTTCGAAGGCATCAGACATAGCCGTTCGATTGTAGACTGTCTGGATGGCGAGCAATCACGAGTTTTCGAAGTCGACGCGCGAGGACGCCGGGCTGTGTCCGAGCTGCCGATTCATGCTCGAGCAGCGAACGAAGCGGGGGACCGTCTTCTTGCGCTGTGCCCGCGCCGACGAGGACGCAAGATTCGATCGCTATCCGGCCATTCCAGTTCTGCGTTGCGATGGTTTCGAGAGGCGTGGCTTCGAAGGCAATGATCACGGGCGCGGCGAGGTACCCGGAATGGAATGACCCAGGACATCCAGCAGGTTTTCGAGAAAGCGATAGGTCAGCCCCCAAACGACATGACGGTCCGGGATCCCGACCAGAATTCCCGGGTATCGAGCCTCGGGCCGGTGAGCCATCTCATACTCGACACTTCGCGCTTCCTCGAGCATGTCGGGCAGCGGAAACCAGAAGGCGTGCTGCACCTCCTTCGGAGCAAGCTCGAACTCCTGACTTTCGACCAGAAAGAAGGCGTGGGCAGCGACAACGAGCGTTGGGCTCGTTCGGGGGTTCCCGACGATATCGTCCAGACGGCCAAGGTACTCGGCATTCGCCAGTTCGATCCCGACCTCCTCGAAGGTTTCACGTCGCGCCGTGCTGCGCGACGAATCGTCGCTGCTCTCCAGACGGCCACCCGGAAACGCCATGTGCCCAGACCACGGGTCCCCCTCGCGCACGGCCCGCTCGATCAAGAGCACTTCGATCGATTGGCTGCCCTCGCGAAACACGATCGCAACGGAAGCGTGAGCTTCACCGGCCGGGTCGGCTTGGTCGGGCACGTGCGCACCCAGTTTTTCTCGAATGATTTCGATTTTCACGTCATGCAGCTTAGCGATCTGGGATCGACCGCGAGAGCGGCGCCCACTCTTTCGGGCTAGCGTGAGACGCCAAAATGGAACTCTCCCGCGCATTCGTCCCTGAAGCCCGTCGCCTGCTCACCCTCGCGCGCAACGATCGACGCGCTGCCGAGCGAGAACTCGCCGCACTGACGCCAGAGCTACAGGCGACCGTCATCTGCGAAGCATCGCCCCCGATTCGACGTCAGATGATCGAATTGCTCACGAATCCAGAAGCTGTCATTCCTCTGCTCCCCGAGGCCGAATTCTGTTACATCTGCCGGACGATCGGTCTTGAAGATGCCAGTTGGCTTCTGCCGATGGCGACGGAGGAGCAGGTCGTCGCCTGCCTCGACCTCGATGGCTGGAACGGCCTCCAGGTCGACCCGACCCGGGTCGATGCCTGGATGACCGCGATCGCATCGACCGACGAAGAGACATTGTTGCGTGCGGCACGCTCCCTCGATCCCGAAATGATCGTGATTTTCCTTCGTTCCCATGTCGACGTATCTCTCAAACCCAGCGAGCAGGATGACCCGGACTGGAGCCCGCCGGATCGTTCACAGACACTCGAAGGCCAGTTCTATTTTGTCGCGAAGGATCCCAATGACGATCTGGCACCGATCCTTGCGCTCCTCCACGCACTCTTTCGGGGCGACTACTGGCTCTATTTTCGCGTAATTCAGGCGGTCCGCGAAGAGCTCCCGATGGAAAACGAAGAGTGGGCTCTGCGTTGGCGAACGGGACGGCTCGAGGATCTGGGCTTCCCGTCTTGGGATGCGGCAATGCGTATCTACGGATTCCTTCGCCCCGATCGACTCGCAGATCTTCCGAAAGAAGAATTCACTCTCGATCTGGGAGATTCTTCGTTGCCCGTTTGGAGTTCAGATCTTCCAGGTGTTCGCGGAGACGAACGTGCTCTGTTCCGAGCGACACGCGAACTGGGGACAGAGGAACGCAGCGCAGTGTTCTACGCTCTCATCACCCTGGCCAATCGCATCGCCGTAGCCGATCGAATGGAACTCGGGGATCCTGAATCTCTGCCGCTCGCAATCGAAAAGGCCGCCCGATTCACGAGCGACGGGCTCGAGTTCGTCGCAAACGAAAAAGAACTCTCGCTCGAGGAAACCCTGCGCCGCGTTTCGATCGAACGACTCTTCCGTGTCGGCGCGAATCTCGATCGTGACGCAGCACTGCCCGATCCAATTCCCGTCGAACCGGACGAGCACCTAGAGGATCAGTCCGAAGACCAACCGGAATAAGCGAACGGATTCGACGTTCGAAGGCAAAAGGGCCCGCCGGTTTTTCATCCAGCGGGCCCCTTCTATTGCAATCTGCAGGAAATCCTACAGATCGACAGCCTTCAGGGTCTTTCGCTTGTTGCCCTGGGCACGCGATTCGGCGCCCTTGATGAGCTCACGAACGACAGCGTCCAGCGCAGGGTAGAACTCACCGCCCACGTTGCACTTTTTCACTGCGTTCTTCACCCGAGCCTTCGAAATGATCAGATCTCCGGTCTTGGCCTTCTTCTTCGCTGCCTTCTTCTTCTTCTTGGCTGCCATTCTAGGCTTCCTCCCGTTTCGCCAGCAGATCGAGATTGCGACTCACATCGAGTCACGGTGTGATCTGGCTGGTCCCCCAAAAAAAGCGTTTTGCAGGGAAACCCTGCTTAACGGCGCGATCATAAGCGTTTCACTCCCCTTGTCAATTGGGAATCGACGCTATTCGGCCTCTCCCGGCCGAATACGGGCGTTTAGATCGAACGTCCTTTTCACACGAAACAACGCCGACCGGATACCTCTCGAACGACCGGCAAGGCGTGCGATGAATTCATCCCCAACTTTCTTCACAATCGGCAATACCACGTCGTCCGGGGTCGCGAAGTCACAGTCAAATCTCGCAAATGATGCGCATCCATTTGGTTCTGCAGGGAAATTTCGTATGATTGCGACAGCTCGAAAGAGCCGAGTTCGAGCTCTACAGAGCGGCTCCGTCGCCATTCAGGCCCACCTATCTTCATATTCATCCGTGTGAATCGAGACACCCATGTCACCCGAGCCCCAGTCACATCGATTCCAGACCCACGATGGTATTCTGCTCCATTGCCTGCATTGGGAACCCCGACTCGAAAAGGGTAATGAACCCCTGACGCCCGTCATTCTGCTCCACGGGGGCGGGGCGAACGCACATTGGTGGGATCATCTAGCCGGCCGAATGGCCTCGCGACGACACATCTACTCGCTCGATTTTCGGGGCCATGGCGACTCCGACCATCCCGAGAATCGCTTCGTAGGGGCCTTCAATACCGATCTCGAAGCAATACTCGCCTGGCTAGGCCGAGAGGATGTGTTTCTGATTGGCCATTCATTGGGTGCAGCAGTCGCACTCGACCATGCGAGTCGCTTTGCAGCGACACGTGGGATCGTACTCGTTGATCTAGCTCGAGGCGGCCCGCCTGGTGGAGGGCGCCGCGCTCGACTCGCTCTCTCTCTCCGGCGCACATATCGAACTCGAGACGAGGCAATCGAGCGATTCCGGTTTCTTCCGGAATCGAGCCATCCCGACGAGAAGATCCGAATCTACATCGCAGAGCGCTCGATCCAGATCGAGCCGAACGGACGATTCGGTTACAAGTTCGACCCCGGATGGTTCAGTCTTCCGGCACGACCACGACCCGACCTCGCGCGAGTACGCTGCCCCAGCCTCCTCGTCCGCGGCGGAGAGAGCACTCTGCTATCGAGTCAGGCCGCCGTTGAATTCATCTCACAGCTTGCCGCCGGGCGCCTCATCGAAATTCCCGGCGCGGGGCACCACGTACTGATCGACGAGCCCGACCAACTCCTGATCGAACTCGAAAAGTTCATCGATCGTACCGAAATGGCTGAAAAAGACTCGTCTTGAAACAAGATGTTATGCGTCTTCTTCTGTCAGGGGACGCGGTTCGCTGTCTATGCAATTTGCGCGCGGCAGCAGGCGAATGACCGTATGTAATTCGGCGCTCGAGCAGAAATTCATTGAGCCATTCGAAGTCGAGAGACTGCCAGTTCTCGCACGATAGATCGTCGCCCCTTCGCTCAGGCCGCGTTCCTGGATATCCGGAAAGTCGCGGTCCAATGCGCCGGCCGAACGCCCAGCGAAGCGAACGAAAAAGCGGAAAAAGATGCTTCGCAAACTGGCAAGAACCCGAATAGCGTTGGGTCTTCCCCCTAGCCGATTCCATACGCAACGATCGCTTGCAAGACAACGATCAAGAACGCATGCTTCCATCCAAGGAGCAACGTCCGAATTGATCACCGTTGCACTTTCAGCGTCGATTGGCGCGCCAATCGACCGCGTCTGGTGTGCCCTGACCGATCCCTCCGAACGAATCGTCTGGGACGAGCGGATCCTCGGCGAAGTCTCGCCTTCCGGTCGAAGTACTAAAACCACGAAAACCACGAACACCAGGTCAGCCGCTCAATCCGCGAACGTCGCACCCAAGAAGACCATATGGCGATTCAGGCTTGGCGGCGTTCCGCTCGTCATGCAAGATGTGACCAGCAATGTCGATCCCAACGAACGCCTCGTCAGCCGGATCTCGATCGGGTCGATGCACTTCGATCAAACGCTCACATTCCATCGAGAGGACGACGAGAGCGGGGTGCGCACTCGGCTCGGCATGAAGCTAGTGGCACGCAATCAGATCGCCGTACTCGGCGAGGTCGTTCAACGACTGGACGTCCAGAAGATCGTGATCGAATATGTCGACACAACGCTCCGCCAGGTTCAAAAACACTGCGAAGCGGATGCCTAACCCACGACTAGAGCACAACTAGAGCACGACTAGAGAACTTCTTCCGCCAGAACCCGTAGGGCGTTGATGTCGCCGGTCCCGGCGAGCAGCGACCCTACGTGCTTCTTCTTTCCGGCTTCCTTCCATGCCTGGAGTCGGTCACGAATGCGATCCTCCGGTCCAACGAGCGCAACCTCATCAACCAATGAGTCGGGAACCGCGGCTGCGGCTTCGCCCTTCTGTCCCTGCAGAAAGAGATCCTGGATCTTGACGGCAGCCTCTTCATATCCGAGACGCTTCGCATAGTCATTGTAGAAATTTTTGTCGCGCGCGCCCATTCCACCAATATAGAGGGCCATGTTATGCTTCACCGGCATTCGGCACTTCTCGATGTCGTCGCCCATGATGACCGTACAAAACGGTGCCATCTCGAAGTCGTCGAGTGACTTCGCCCCGCTCGGGTGCCCAACGGCTTTCGAAAAGCCCTTCTCGAGAGATTCCTCGAAAATGTCGTAGCGCTCGGGATTCATCCACACCGGAAATACGCCATCCGCAACTTCGCCCGCACATTCCATTCCGTTCGGCGAAATCGAAGCCGTGTAGATTTGAAGTGCTGGATCACCGTGTAGAATGCTCTTGAGTGGCTTGCCGAGCCCGCTCGAGCCTTCGCCTCGGAAGGGAATCTGGTAGTGGAATCCCTCGTGCTCCAGGCGTTCCTTGCGTTCGAGAATCGTACGAATGATCGAAATGTATTCCTTCGTTCTCGTGAGCGGTCGTCCGTACGCCATACCGTGCCAGCCTTCGACGACCTGCGGCCCCGACGGACCAAGCCCGAGAATGAAACGACCACCCGATAGCGCATAGAGTGTCATCGCAGTCATCGCGGTCATCGCGGGCGTGCGGCCCGGCATCTGCATGATCGCGGTTCCGACGTTGATCTTCTCCGTCTGTGCCAGGATCCAGGCGGCCGGCGACACTGCGTCGGATCCCCAGGCCTCGGCCGTCCAGACAGACGAGAATCCAAGACGTTCGGCTTCCTGGATCAGATCCATCGGAATGCTCATGGTGGCGGGCGAGTAGCCGGCAATGATTCCCAACTTCATGAAGTTCTCCTTTTTCGGGGAATTCAGTCTAGCGAGTCGAGCGAGGGATCACGACAGCCGGGCCAGCGGCCTTCGGGCTGCAGATCAAACAGCCCCGAGCGCGTCTTCTTCACCTTCGATCCCGGGTGCAACCAGCGGCAGCTCGATCTGAAAAATCGCGCCCTCCCCGGGCTGCGAGACGATCTGGATACGGCCCCCATGACGCTCAATGATCCCGTGCGACAGCGACAACCCGAGCCCGGTCCCCTTTCCGACCTCTTTCGTCGTAAAAAAGGGATCAAAGATCTGCCTTTGCACATCGGCGGGAATCCCGGGACCCGAATCCTCGAATTCGAGTCGAACGCCTTCTTCGATTGGCTGTGCACGAATCGTAATCGTTCCCCCGGCTTCGAGGACATCGCACGCGTTCATCAATAGATTGAGGAAGACCTGATTCAACTGACCGGGGTAGCAAAGGACTTCGGGCAGTGGTTCGTACTCGCGAATGACCTCGATGTGTCCTTTGAAGTGCGACTCCATCAACCCAAGAGTCCTGTCGATCTCGTCCGTGAGCTGGGCCATCTGAAGATCGGCCTGATCGGTCCGAGAAAAAGTGCGTAGGTCCTGCACGATCTTCTTGACGCGCTCCGTTCCTTCGCGACTCCTCGAGAGGAGCTTCGTGATCGCATCACGGTATTTCGTCGCATCGTCTCCGGAGTCCTGGGACGCCACGAGCTTCTCGATGAACTCGTCGAGGAGTTGCAGATTCGCGTGGACGAATCCGATCGGGTTGTTCAGCTCGTGAGCGACCCCGGCGACGAGCTGGCCGAGGCTCTTCAATTTTTCGCTCTGCATGAGCTGATTCTGGGTCTCCTGAAGTTCGCGTGTTCGTGCTTCAACGCGAGCTTCGAGACTCTCGTTGAGCTTTGCGATCTCGTCGAAGGCCTTGGCGTTCTCGATCGCAATCGAGCTCTGATTCGCGAGGGTCCGGAGGAGCTGACGATCGTCTGTCGCCAGTCGCTCTCCGGAGAGTTTTCGACCGACCGCAATCACTCCGAGTAGATCGACGCCGAAGAGAATTGGGACGAGCAATTCGACCTCGAGCGAGTCGTAGATATCCCAACAACTCTCGCGCTTCTCGGGGTCCGGTTCGTCATCGAAATCGGAACGCAGGAGCTCTTCGCGACGCATCCAGAGATGCTTCCAGAGGGGATGGTCGGAGGGAATTTCCGTGTCGATATCGTCCTGATCCCAATCACCCCGCCATGCCGAGGCGCGCAGGACGCGATCGCTTTCGTCGAAGAGAAGCACCATCGCTCGCGAAACACCCATCGTATCCGTGAGTGCGACGAGAATTCGATCCCCAATCTCTCGCATGGACAGCATTGAGACCATCGCTTCCGAGATCTCGCGCACTGCGAGTCGATAGCGTGAGCGATCACGATCGAAGAAATTGTCGACGAGACCCTGCATCCGTTCGCGAAGCGGATTGAATGCCAGAATCGCGAGGAAGAGGAAAACGACCTGGACGCTTCGCACGTTCACGCCGTAACGTGCGACCAGCTCGTCTGCAAAGGTGATCATGAATGCGAAGATGCCGGTAATCGCGAGAGTGGCTGCACCATACGCAGCTGAAGATTTGGCCGCGACTCGAAACTCGAAAAGCTGCTTGCGAGCCATTCCGAAGCCAACCGCGATCGGGAAGAAGCCCACCCAGAGAAGTGCGAGGTACCACGGCAGCGCTGTGGGAACGAACCATTCCGTGAGCAGCGCGAGAAGGGCGGGCAAAAGACTGACGAGGCTCGCCAGCAACATCAGGTCGGCGCGATCCCCGATCCCCGCCTCGCGAGCTTGTCGCCGTCCAGCCGCCAGAATTCCGATGGAAGCAAGCGAAGTCCCGACGCCAAAGATGAAGGCGCTCGACACGATCCACTCCGAAGGAAATCCCATCGCCGATTGGGCTATGAGACCCAGCAGGATCACACTCGCGATCACGTAGGGAATCACACGGATCAGGGGCCTCTTCATGACCCATCGTGGCTCGACCGGGTAGGTGGTAAAGAGATGGAACGTCGTGGCGCCCAGAAACGGAAGCGTCGCGAGTACGCGTGTCGCGGCCCAGGGAATGATGTCGACCCGAACCGCGGTCGAGATCAGCACGGACATGGTCGAGCAAAAGAGGAGCAGCGCCCACGAATCGGCACTGGCTTGCCGCGTCCACCAGACGGCGAGAGCAACGATCAGATAGAGAGAACTAACGAGCAAAAGAGCCAGGTGAATGAGAACGTCGCTCGGCTTGTCCACATCCTTGGCAAGCACCGGCTCGAGAGACGTAACGAGTTCCGAGCCGTCCGGCTTCTTGAACTGATACCTTCCGGCGACCCCGTCCTCGAGATCCATTTCCCACAACACTTGAATCGCTGGAACATCATCGACACTGACGAGTTGGTCACCCTTCTCGATTCCAGCCGCGGCGGCGCTGTCGCTCATCGCATGAACGACCGCGACACCGGCAATGATCGAGGTGCGCACGGGCAACTGTGGGCCCGAACGCGGAGCGATCAGCGCGGAGACCGAGAGAACAATCGCGAGCAGCGCCCACATTCCCGCAAGGCTTCCCGTGAGCTGGCGAGTGCGCTTCGTGACATTGGGAACCATAAACAAGCCTGGGCCTCTTCCCGCTCGTTCAGGATCCGCAACCGATTCGGCGATCGTCGAATGAGTCCGCGACTCAGAAATCCGATCCCGTCACGATGCGGACGAATCTCCCTGCCAAGCGCGCAAACAGGGATCACCGCCGAAACATCGGCCTGATCACAAGCCTGGGAATCCTAGCCTAGGAGGTCCGAGCGACGGGAGTGGAAACCTGATCGTGGTGCGATCTAGGGCGTCGTGGATTCACGATCGTCTGTGGCTGGACCCGGTCGGGCTGGAGGCGGGCCGTAGTTGAATCCGCGCGTGTTCAGCACGATGACCCCGGGCTCGCCCTCGGTCCCCGCACTGCCGCGTCGAAGGGCTTCCTTCGCCTCGTCGATCTCGATCACGGGTGCGACGACCGGCTTCTGTGGAGTCGCGTCTTCGCTAGCGGGAGGTGTGGGAGTCACGCTCGCCCGTCCCTCCGGCGCATCGTCCGCACGAACGATGCGGACTCCGGCGGGTAAAAGAAGCAGGGTCATCGCCAGGCAGATCAAACCTGCCGCATTCGACAATCGATTCCAAAGCACGGGCCGAGTCGTCACTTGGCTACCTCAATCGGGCTCAATCGAGAACGATCTCCCGACAACCCTCGCCCCCGATACAAGGCACCGGGTCTACCTACTCACCCAACAATCGGCAAAATTCCAATTCCTCTTGAGCCAGCGAGCCAGCCATCGCGCAAGATCGGTGCAGCCGCGGCCCCTTGCGACCCTAAGCGCCCCCCACCACCGCCACCCGGTCCTCGAGAGTGCTGTGATTTCGCGACCCTCGCAGCGATGGCCCCGCAGGCGTACTCCCGTACGCCGAGGACGCCATCGCGAGAAGCTCGCGAAGCGCAGTCCTCCCGGCGCCCGAAGCTCTAAATGCCGGAGCCTTCGGCTTCCTCTTGCACGTGGAGTCCACACTCTTTGGTGACGTCGCTCTCCCACCACCAACGCCCGGAGCGCGGATCGTCACCTACACCGACTGCGCGCGTGCAAGGCTCGCAGCCAACGGAGGGGTAGCCCTCTCGATGAAGCCGATTGATCGGCACCGTATGCTCGCCGACATATTCAAGAACGCGCTCATGCGTCCAGTCGGCCAGCGGATTCAGCTTGACGAGGCCGCCGTTTGCCGAATCGATCTCGATCTTCTTCGTACCGGCACGATTCAAATTCTGATCGCGCCGCAGTCCGGTCACATAAGCGTCGAATCCAGTCAGATGTCGACGCATTGGCTGAACCTTGCGAACCAGGCAGCAATGCTTTCGATTCTCTAGCGATTCGTAGAAGAAGTTCATCCCCTTCTCGCGCACCATCGTCTGGACGTCAGCGTGATTCGGGAACACGACCTCTACGCTCTTTCCGTATCGATCGCGAATTCGATCGATGAGGTCATAGGTCGCCGGATGAAGGCGGCCGGTATCCAGTACGAAGACCCGGGTCTCCGAATCGATCCTATGGAGCATATCCACGAGGACCATACCCTCCGGCGCACCGAATGAAGCGGAAATGGTCAATTTGGAACCGAATTTCCCTACTGCCCAGGTAAGAATCTTATCCGTCGACCACGATTCCATCGCATCGCGTTCTACAATGTCCAATATCTCGTTTTCAAAAGGTTTTTCGTCGATTTCGTTGATCGCAAACAGAGACATCAGAGAGGCTCCTGGGCCCTCATTCGAGGTCGACGAGGGACTAGACCGGGTTTTCGGTCGGGCGGGCTGGAAATTTGATTACAACATGCGAGTTGGAGATTCAATATTCCTATCATTAGGATCAAGTATTAAGGCATGACTCCTCGACTCGATTCTTCGGTCATTCAGCATGGAAGCAGGGTGTCGGACACGTCCCGGAAGAAACGCAAGAGAAGCCAGAGGAGCCAGAGGAGCAGCGTGTCCGCAGTGCGAACTCTATTCGCCCGATCTGCGCGAGGAGGTTTCGGACCGTGTACCGGGCCATCCGGGCGGGCGAGGCCAGGCTCGCACGCGTTCCAGATTGGCAAAGGAGCGCGCGATCTGACCAATCGTGATCCCGAGTTTTGGATGCACGAAGGACGGGGCAATCTCCGCCATCGGCGCCATCACGAAAATCCGTTCATGGGCGCGAACGTGGGGAACGACGAGGTCAGGTGAATCGATACATCGCTCGCCGAAGAAGAGGATATCGAGATCGATCTCGCGGGCTCCCCATCGCTGTGTTTCACGGCGCCGATCGCGGCCGAGGCCGGTCTCGATCGACTGAAGGCGACGTAGCAATTCGGCCGGCCCGAGCCATACGCGAAGTTGCATGACGGCGTTGAGATAGGCTCCCTGGCCCTCCGGCCCAACTGGATCCGTCTCGAAAACCGGGGATGCGGACAAGAGCAGGAAATCGGATTCAGCCTCGATCGCCCGGATCGCGGCCGCAAATGTGGCTTCGCGATCGCCAAGATTTGCACCGACAGCGACATAGACGATCTCACCACCACGCCTCATCGATCTCTCCTACCTCGATCGCCCTCAACAACAGGATCACCAAGCATAGGGTGTGTTGTCTACTCTTGGCGCCCATTCGAATCAAACAGGAGAGGTCTGTCATGCAGCGCGTTCCGCCTGATCCCTCGCAGCTCCTTGCCGTCAGCGTGGGCCTCCCCGAGGCGTTCGACGACCCGAAATTTCCTGAACGCTTCCTCTCGAAAGGGCGATCTCTCTCGAAGCGCTGGGGGATGCCTGGCGCCAGCCTCTGCGAGAACGGCTCGCGCGATCCTTTGACGCAGCGCCCTACAATGCCCTCATGACTCAATCCCCGATCCGATCGGAACGGCAAGAGCCGCCTCTGGCCAATCCGCCGAAAACGCTGGCCCCGTCGCTGCTTAGCGAGATCCCAGGTCCCGAGTCGCGCGCACTCGCCACACGGCTTGCCCGAGTCGAAAGCCGAAACGTGACGTCCCTCGACCCGGTTCCGATCTTCTGGGAGCGCGCCTCCTTTGCGAATCTGTGGGACGTAGATGGGAATCGCTTCGTCGATCTCACGGCCGCATTTGGTGTGGCCAACGTTGGCCACGCACATCCCGAGGTCGTCCGAGCCATCTCGAGCCAGGCAGAGACGCTGCTTCACGGGATGGGCGACGTCCATCCGCCACGCGTGAAGGTCGAATTACTAGAACGCTTGTCGAAGTTGTATCCAAGAGGAGTCGCGCGCCAGGCGCCCGACGTTCGCTGTGTGCTCTCGTCATCGGGATCGGATGCCGTCGAGACCGCAATCAAGACCGCACTCCTTGCGACGGGACGCCCAGGAATTCTGGCATTCGAAGGCGCCTACCATGGGCTCTCCCTCGGTGCGCTCGACTGTACCTGGCGCTCGGACTTCCGCGAACCCTTTCGTGCGCGACTGCCCGGCGAGACTCGATTCGCGCCTTATGGCGATCTCGACCATCTCGAGCGAATCGCCCGTGATTCCGCCGAAGAAATCGGAGCGGTGCTCGTCGAGCCCGTACAGGGACGTGGGGGCGAACGCGTGCCGCCTCCTGGATTCATGCGTGGGCTACGCGCTCTCTGTGATGAGCGCGGCTGGCTGCTCATCGCCGACGAGATCTATACGGGCTTTGGCCGAACGGGTGCGGTCTTTGCCTGCGATCACGAAGCGGTCGTCCCGGATCTCCTGTGCGTCGGCAAGGGCCTGGCATCCGGAATGCCCATTTCGGCCTGTATGGGGCTCAAAGAGGTCTTCGATGCCTGGCCGCGCTCCGAGGGTGAAGCGCTTCACACCCAGACATTCCTCGGACATCCAGCGAGTTGTGCGGCGGCGATCGCGTCGTTGACCGTCGCCGAGCGATGGGGACTCGCCGACAGGTCACGACAGCTCGGACGCGACGTGCTCGAACATTTGCGTGCCAGACTGACCGATATCGAGACCGTCTGGGAAGTACGAGGCCTGGGCCTGATGATCGGTATCGAGTGTTCGAGCGCCGACGTTTCGCTCGCAGCGAGCGCGGCGCTACTCGAGCGGGGCTACGTCCTGCTGCCGTCGGGTGATGGAGGACGCGTTCTCTCCCTAACGCCGCCGCTCACGATCGATGAGGAGGCACTCTTCGAAGCATGTGACGAAATAGCGCGATATCTCGAGAGCGTGGCGCGTTCCGGCTCGAATCGGACATCGCCATGAATCGAACTGAAATCGAAGCCGACGTCCTCGAATGGATGAAACGAACCCCCTGGCATGCGGATCATGCTCGCTTCGAAAGGCTTGCGCTCGCGCTCTTCCATTTCCAGTTCGAAGCATGCGAACCCTATGCGCGATTCTGTCGCTCTCTCGACCGAACACCCTCGAGCGTCGAAGGATTCGAGGAAATCCCCGCTGTACCGACCGGCGCATTCAAGGAATTCGACCTGTGTTGTTTCGAGCTAGACGCAACGATCAAGACGTTTCGAACGAGCGGGACCTCTTCCGATCGACGTGGACGACTTCGCCTCGACACATTGGAACTCTACGAATCTTCACTTCTCTCGATTCTTCGGGAAATCTTCCTCGATGACCTTCGCGGGAAGCAACCCGAGATGCACTTCCTCGCACCCTCGGCGGAGGAGGCCCCTGACTCCTCGCTCTCGCACATGTTCGAAACCCTTCTCGCGGCCGAGGGGGGATCGGGAAGTGGATTCGACTTGCGCGAGGGTCGGCTCGATCTCGAATCTCTCGATCACGCTCGGCGAAGGGCGGGGGAGGGCGACCAACCGATGCTGATCATGGGAACCTCCTTCGCATTCGTACACTTCCTCGACGAGACGGCGAAGTCTTCAACGGATGCCTGGAAGCTGCCCCGCGGTTCCCGCGTCATGGAGACCGGCGGCTTCAAGGGTCGCAGTCGGGAGATCCCAAGGGACGTCTTGCGCCGGGATCTCGCGGGTCGCTTCGGCATTCCAGAGACCAGTGTCGTCAACCAGTACGGAATGACAGAGCTCGGCAGTCAGTTCTACGATTCGACCGTGGTCGACCCCAACGGCCCTCGTCGCAAGCTCGTGGCACCCTGGACACGCGTTCGCATCATCGATCCGAAGACGGGTCACGATGTCATGGGAGGAGAGGCCGGAATGATCGTGATCCACGACCTCGCCAACACGGGCAGTATTGCGGCAATTCAGACCGCCGATCTCGGTCGCGCCGTGCGGGATGCCGCCGGCGAGTCGATCGGATTCGACGTACTGGGTCGGTTCGAAGGCGCCGAAGAACGGGGTTGTTCGATTGCGACGGACATCATGCTCGACGCTTCTCGACGGGAGTCCACAAAATGACCCGTCTCGAGATCGAATGGCCGGACGCGACAGCGGAACGAGTTCGTGCAGCTCGAGGTCGACTCGAACGCGCGGGCGAGGGCCTGCGGGCGATGTCGCTCGAGGAGCGGTTGCAATCGATTGCCCGTGTCCTCGAAGACTGGACCGCATTCGACTCGCCCTGGCGTCGCGAGCTCGCTATGGCCTTCGCGGCGCACTCGCCCTTTCACGAAGACACCGTACGCGAAGGACTCGAAGCCGCCCTTCGCGCCTGGAAAGCTGATGACTTCGTCGAGTGTGCTCGACGTGAACTATCACCGGCCTTGCAGCCCGGCAACCTCATCCTGTCACCCTTCGAATGGACTGCAGTCCTGGCGGGTGGATCGGTCCCCATGCCGACGATGCTAAGCGTGCTTCTCCCTCTCGTTCTTGGATCTCCTGTCCTGTTGCGAGAAACTTCGAATGACCGAACGACTGCCGCATTGCTAAAGCGCTCCCTCGAATCTCGGAATGCGGCTCTGGCCCGTGCATTCGAACATCTCGCGTTCTCTGCCGAAGATATCGCCTTCGACACTCTTCTCGAAGCACCCTGTATCGTCGCAACGGGTTCCGACGAAACGATTCGATTGATTTCACAGCGACTTGGCCCAGGCCAGCGCTTCCTCGCCTACGGCCATCGCTTTTCAATTGGCGTACTTGGCCTCGCTCAGAAATTCGACGATGAAGCGATCAGACAGGTTGCGGAGGGATTTGCAGTCGACGTCGCCCGATGGGATCAAACGGGTTGCCTGTCCCCTGTGGTCATCTATCTGGTAGGTGGAGAGCGTTCAATCGGAAAGTCGTTCGCGCGCGCGACCGCCGACGCCCTCCAAAGGCTCTCCCATTCGATGCCGCGTGGCCAGATCACGACTGCTGTGGCGGCAAGCCATACCACGGAGCGAGCCGAAGCAAGAATGCGACTGGGCTCGAGCAAGAATGCTCGTGAATCCATGTTGTTCGAAGGAGAGGATTATACTGTCGTCCTGGAATCGAATGCGAAGGCTCGTCCGGCACCGCTGCATCGATTTCTCCGGTTGATGCCAGTCGATTCGCTCGAGGAATTGCAACGGACGCTCGAACCATTTCGCGGACAGCTCTCGAACGTGGCCATCGCGGGATTCTCGCCCGAAGCAGCCGACGAGCTACAACGGCGCCTCATCCGTTTCGGCGCCTCCCGCTTCACCGAGCCCGGCCGCCTCCAGACACCACCCGTCGACTGGCCCCACGACGGAATGCCGTTGCTCACTCCGATCGCGCGTTTCACCCAGTCCGACAGACCCGGCCGTCTCCCATTGTCCACGGGACGCCTGTGATCATCCCGCCGTCGGGAGGTCATTGGATACGTCCGAACTTGCTAATTATCGAATAAACTCTATTAAATCAAATAGTTGAAGGATATAGGACAAATTTTGTCCGATATTTACAGGACCAATTTAGTCCGATATGCTTTGGGCCCTCAGATCGAGTTTCTTCGACGGAGAGCACATGTTCAGGCTCAGCAAGACAACCGACTACGGCATCGTTCTGCTCGCAAAACTCGCGCAGGATCCAGGTGCTGAGCCGCGTAACGCCCGTGAACTCGCTCAATGCTCGGATCTTCCGGTACCGATGGTGAGCAAGGTGCTGAAGGCCCTCGCCAGGGAAGGGCTACTCGTCTCGCAGCGAGGCTCGAAGGGCGGCTATCGCCTCGCCCGAGAACCCGAGGAACTCACCGTCTCCGAAATGATCCGCGTGCTCGAAGGCCCCGTCGCATTGACCGACTGCGCGATCGGCCCGGCACTCTGCGAACACGAAACGATGTGTGCGGTCCGTGAGCCGTGGCAACTGATCAGCCGCGTCGTCGAACAGGCGTTGGCTGGCGTCACACTCGCTGACCTCGTACGCGGACGACCGAGCCCCGCCTTCGCGTCTATCGGCGAAATACTCCAGATCGAGCTAAGCAACGAATCGGAACGATCTGCGGACTTGAACAGCGACCCTTCGAACTGAACATGGGTATGGAAGAAGCAAAAATGACCGACGCCAATACGCAAGCCAGCACGGAAGCCAATCCGGAACTCGAACGCCTCGCGAAGCAGGACTACCAATATGGTTTCGTAACCGACATAGAAGAGGACCGCGCCGAGCCCGGTCTGACCGAAGAGGTCGTACGACTCATCTCGTCCAAGAAGGGTGAGCCCGAATGGCTCCTCGAGTATCGCCTCAAGGCGTTCCGCCGCTTTCGAGAATTGCTCGAAGAAGACGGCTCCGTACCCGAGTGGGCTCACGTCCACTATCCCAAGATCGATTTCGACGCGATCGTCTACTACTCGGCCCCGAAGCAGCAGAAGCAAATCGGAAGCCTCGACGAACTCGACCCGGAACTGCTCGCCACCTACGACAAACTCGGAATCTCACTCCTCGAACAAAAGCGTTTGAACGGAATCGCAGTCGATGCCGTCTTCGACAGTGTTTCAGTCGCCACCACCTTCAAGGCGGAGCTCGAGAAGCAGGGCATCATTTTCTGCTCATTTTCCGAAGCGGTGAAGGAGCATCCCGAACTGGTTCGGAAGTATCTGGGCAGCGTCGTGCCCTACTCCGACAATTTTTTCGCCTGTCTGAACGCCGCCGTCTTCAGCGACGGTTCGTTTGCGTACATTCCAAAGGGCGTTCGCTGCCCGATGGAGTTGTCGACGTATTTCCGGATCAATGCGGCCGGAACCGGACAGTTCGAGCGAACACTCCTCGTCGCCGACGAGGGCTCCTACGTCAGCTATCTCGAGGGCTGCACTGCGCCCCAACGAGACGAAAATCAGCTCCACGCCGCGGTCGTCGAACTCGTGGCGCTCGATCGTGCCGAAATCAAATACTCGACCGTGCAGAACTGGTACCCCGGCAATGAGGAAGGCGTCGGTGGCATCTACAACTTCGTGACCAAGCGAGGTGCCTGTCGGGGCTTCCGATCCAAGATTTCCTGGACTCAGGTCGAGACGGGCTCAGCAATCACATGGAAATATCCGTCCTGCCTTTTGATCGGAGAAGAGTCGGTCGGTGAGTTCTATTCCGTCGCCATGACCAACCATCGACAGCAGGCCGATACCGGCACAAAAATGATCCACATCGGTCCCAACACGAAAAGTACGATCATCTCGAAGGGCATCAGCGCCGGCCGCGCCGAACAAAGCTATCGCGGTCTCGTTCGAATGGGCCCGAAGGCCAGGGGCGCACGCAACTACAGCCAGTGCGATTCCCTCTTGATGGGCGATCAGTGCGGCGCACACACGTTTCCGTATCTGGAGGCGAGCAATCCGAGTGCGACCGTCGAGCACGAAGCCACAACCTCGAAAATCAGTGACGAGCAGCTCTTCTTCTGTCGCCAACGTGGCATGAACGAAGAGGATGCGATCTCGATGATCGTAAATGGGTTCTGCAAGGAAGTCCTACGGGAGCTGCCCATGGAGTTCGCCGTCGAAGCACAGGCTCTTCTATCCGTCAGTCTCGAAGGCGCGGTCGGATGAGCAACTCGAACGAATCCGCGAATAGGAATCCAGTCATGTCGCAAGAATCTCTCATCAGCATCCGAAATCTCCACGCCACGGCGGGGGAGGCTGAAATCCTGAAAGGAATCGACCTCGAAATTCGAGTGGGTGAAATCCACGCTGTGATGGGTCCAAATGGCTCCGGCAAGAGCACCCTCTCGAACATTCTCGTCGGCAAGCCTGGATATGAAGTCACCAAAGGGGAGATCCTCTTCCGAGGCAAGGATCTCACCGCGATGGAACCCGAGATCCGCGCTCGAGAGGGCGTCTTTCTGGCATTCCAATATCCCGTCGAGATTCCAGGCGTCGCGAACAACTATTTTCTTCGCACGGCTGTCAACGCCGTGCGCACACACCGCGGCGAAGAAGAACTCGACGCGATGGATTTTCTATCGAACTTGCGCGAGAAGATGAAGCTCGTTGAAATGCCCGATGACATGATGTCCCGGGCGATCAATGAAGGATTCTCGGGCGGCGAAAAGAAGCGCAACGAGATCCTTCAAATGCTGCTCCTCGAACCCGCCTTCTGCATCCTCGATGAAACTGATTCGGGACTCGATATCGACGCATTGCGCATCGTTGCGAACGGCATCAACCAGATGCGATCGCCCGATCGCTCGATGCTCGTCATTACCCACTATCAGCGCCTGCTCGACTACGTCGTTCCAGATCATGTTCACGTGCTATCGGATGGGCGAATCATTCGATCGGGCGACAAGAAACTCGCACTCGAACTCGAAGCCAAGGGCTATGCCTGGCTCGAAGAGAAAGAGGAAATGCCCTCATGAGTGCCGCGCTCGAATCCCTCGCACACCTGCGCCCGACCGCTGGCTCCGGGTGGGTCGAAACATTGCGCGAGGAAGCGTTCGCAAATTTCCTCGAGCAAGGCGTTCCGACTCGACGGCTCGAGAACTGGAAGGGTACCAATTTCTCGCCGCTCGATGTCATGCAATTCACGCGCGTGGGCCCAGGAGAGACCCGCGTCGAACCCACTCTCTCACCCGCTACGGACGCACATGAACTCGTTTTCATCGACGGCCGATTCGATGCAGAGGCTTCGCGCCGATCGAATCTACCCGTCGGCATTCGCGCACTTTCGTTGGCGGAAGTCCTCGACAACGAGCCTGAGCTTCTCGAGGGAAAGTTGGGCCAGCTCACCGACCTGAAGCGCCAATCGCTCGTCGCCTTGCAGACAGCCTTCTTGGAGGATGGCGCGGTGATCGTCATCGATGCGGGTGTTCGCGCGACTCGACCTCTGCGTATACGCTTTATTTCGACGACGGCCAATACCACGGAAACCACGGAAACCACGGAATCCACAGACACCATGAATGCAGCCAGCGCGGCGTTCCCGCGGCTGCTGGTGATTGCGGGTGAAGGCAGCGCTGCAACGCTCTTTCAAGAACATCTTACGGTCGGTGATGCGCCGGGTTTCACCGCCTTTGTGGCGGAATTTCATCTGGCTCGAGGTGCGACGATCGAATCCCTCCAGATCCAGGCCGAGGGCGCCGAGCGAATTCATTTCACGAGCGCCCACGCCCGTCTCGAGAAGAATGCACGATTCCATTCCCACGTGTTCAGTCTTGGCAACGGGCTCGCCCGAAGCGAGCTCGATGTCATCCTGGCTGAACCCGGCGCCGAGTCGACTCTATGCGGTCTCTTCATTGGGCGTGAGCATGGACACATCGACCATTTCACAACGATCGACCACGCCGCTGAACAGTGCACGAGTGACGAGGAATATCGCGGCGTACTCGCCGATCATTCCCAGGGCGTCTTTCGCGGTCGAGTCATCGTTCGCCCGGATGCTCAACAGACGGACACGCGTCAGTCGAATCCGAACCTGCTTCTCTCGGATCATGCGAGCATCGACACGAAGCCCCAGCTCGAAATCTACGCCAACGACATCCGTGCGAGCCACGGTTCGACGATCGGGCAGTTGGATCCGGATGCGCTTTTCTTTCTGCGTGCGCGGGGCATCAGCGCCGCAGATGCCAGACTGCTACTGACCGGCGCCTTCGCGCACGGCATCGTCGACCGAATCGCCGACGAGGACCTTCGACGGATGGCGGGGGCACGCGTGGAATCTGCGCTCCGCAGCCTCGAAAATGGTGCACTCGAATTGGGCAGTCCGCCCGACGAGGGCACGAAGCGATGAATCTGGACGCCGATCAGATTCGAAAAGACTTTCCGATCTTCGAAGTCAAGATGCGCGGGAAACCGCTCACGTATCTCGACAGCGCCGCGAGCGCACAGAAGCCTCGTGCGGTCATTGACGCGATTTCGAATTTCTACGCTGCGCACTACGCCAATATTCATCGTGGCATCTACCAACTCTCGGCAGAGGCCACTCTTCAATACGAAGCCGTCCGAACGCAGGTTGCTCGTTTCATCGGCGCCGCGGATCCTCGAGAGGTGATTTTCGTTCGAAACGCCACCGAGGCTATCAACCTGGTCGCGCGAAGCTGGGGTGAACAGGAGATCGGCAACGGCGACGAAATCGTGCTGACGACGATGGAACATCATGCCAATATCGTCCCCTGGCAGATGCTTGCGAAACGATGCGGCGCGATTCTGCGTGTCGCCGAGATTTTCGATGACGGTGTGCTCGACATCGATCATCTCGTGAGCCTGCTAGGCCCACGCACCCGACTTCTCGCCTTCACCGAAATTTCGAATGCGCTCGGAACGATCAACCCGGTAGCCCAATTGACTTCGATCGCACGCGAGCGCGGGATCACGACACTCGTCGATGGCGCGCAGGCGGTGCCTCATCAGCCCGTCGATGTCGCTGCTCTTGGATGTGACTTCTACGCCTTCTCGGGCCACAAGGTATTCGGACCGAGCGGCGCAGGCGCACTCTACGGCCGACTTCCGCTACTCGAATCCATGCCACCCTTTCTCGGAGGCGGGGACATGATCGAGAGCGTTTCCTTCGCGGGCACGACCTACGCGCCCGTACCTCAAAAATTCGAGGCCGGAACGCCCGACATCGCCTCGGTGATCGGATTCGGTGCAGCGATCGATTACCTGGAAGCGATCGGAATGGACCGGATCGCAGCCTACGAACAGTCACTACTCGTCTACGCCACCGAGCGCCTCTCTGAAATTCCTGGCCTGCGCATCATCGGAACCGCCAAGGAGAAGGCGGCCGTCATCTCCTTCGTGCTCGAAGATGCCCATCCCCATGACATCGGAACCGTCCTCGACGGTGAGGGAATCGCGATCCGGGCTGGCCATCATTGCGCACAACCACTCATGAGTCGCATGGGCGTTCCCGCAACGGCTCGCGCGTCGCTCTCCTTCTACAACACGCGTGAAGACGTCGACCGTCTGATCACGGCACTCCACAAGACCTGGGAACTCTTTCACTGATGGACGATCTACGCGAGCTCTACCAGGATACGATCCTGAGCCACAACAAGAAGCCCCGCAACTTTCGGGTGCTCGCCGACGCGAACCACGAAGCGGACGGTCACAACCCTTTATGCGGAGACGAGCTCACGCTCTACGCACGGGTGAATGATGAGGGTCGTGTCGAAGAGGTGACCTTTCAAGGCACCGGCTGCGCGATCTCCAAGGCTTCGGCATCCCTGATGACCGATTTCGTCAAGGGCAAGACACTCGACGAAGTCCAGGATGATTTCGATCGATTCCACCGATTGGTCACGTCGCAGCCTGGCGTTCCACCCGAAACCGATGGACTGGGGAAGCTTGCAGTATTCGCCGGCGTGCGCGAATACCCGATGCGAGTGAAGTGTGCGACGTTGGCCTGGCATGCTCTGCGCGCGGCACTCGATGACGAGGGCGGAATCGCAAGAACGGAATAGCGGGACTAGGCGAAGTCGGGATGGCCATGCGGCCGCTCAGAACAGAAACCAAAAATCAACCAAGGCGAACGAGCGATGGACGATCAGCAAAATCAGAATGATCTCGGTGAAGGCAAGGAGTCTCCGGACCCCGGTGGATTGAGTCCGGCGATGCAGATCCGCGACCGAATCATCGCGACACTCAAGACGATTTTTGATCCCGAAATTCCGGTCGACATCTATGAACTCGGGTTGATCTACGGCGTCGAGGTCGCGGACGATGGTGAAGTCCATGTCACGATGACCCTGACGACGCCAATGTGTCCGGTCGCCGAGACTCTCCCACCGGAGGTCGAAGACAAAGTCCGAAACGTGCTCGGCGTGACAGCTGTGAGTCTCGATCTCGTCTGGGATCCGCCGTGGAGTGTCGACATGCTGTCCGATGCTGCCCGGCTCGAACTGAACTTGATGTAGGCGGTCAGCCTTCTTGACCGCACTCGCGACTGCGTCCTTTCTCGCATTCGGAACACTGCTCGTACTCTTCGGTGCGAACGCACCTGAGATCATCTCGGATCTCGATCTCGACTATGCAGACTTTGGTCTGCTCGGATCGATGCTTTCCCTGGGACTCGGCATCGGAATCGTCGTAGCGGGTCCGATCGCTGATCGACAACCGCGCCGTCCTCTGTTTATCGGGGCGTGCGTCGTCGTCATCGCGGCGACAACGACTCTGGGCCCCCAGACGACCTATCCGCAGCTCATCGTTCACATGATTGCGATCGGTCTCGGGGCTGGCTTCTACGAGACGGTGTTGAATGTGATCGTCATCGAGGAATATGGTGACGCAGCGGGACGTCGACTTCTCTTCATTCACTCGGGTGCGCCATTCGCCGCATGTGTCGCTCCGCTGCTCATTAGCCTGGCGCGAAGTAGCTTCCCGTTGGAATGGTATGTGACCTTTCGATGGGCGGGGCTTCTACACATCCCATTGGTCGCAGCAGCCTGTTTTCATTCGATGCGGATCACTTCGGAACGTGCGGCCTCGCATCATCCGCTGGCCGTAGACAACGTGCCCAGCAATGCACCCACCGCTGCACCCGCTATCGCACCCGACCGTTCATCAGAGAACCGTGCCAACGACAAACTCGTTCTGGCTGCGATTTGCGCCGCAACCTTCGCCTACGTTGGCGTCGAGTCGGCGCTGACGATTTTCGTAGTCGACTATACTGTGGCTGATCTCGATCTCGGCGCCGCGCGGGCTGCCCGAACGATCTCTGCGTTCTGGGGGGGGCTTCTCGTCGGTCGCCTCGCATCGGGGCTCTCACCCCGCTCACCCGGCGCCGGCGCCACTGCCATGGCGGCACTCCTGGCCGCCGGCATCACGCTCGGCTTCGGCATTGGGATCTTCGGATTCCCTGAACTCGCGATGGCGAGCGCTGGGTTCGTACTGGGCGGTGTCTTTCCCGTCATGATCGGTCTGGCGGGGCAGACGCTACCCTCGTCACCCGCGACAGCCGTCGGCTTGGCTGGTGGGCTGGGGTCCCTCGGTGGCTTCCTCGTGCCCTGGTACACCGGCCGACTCGCCAGTACAGCCGGACTGCCCTTCGCGATCAGTTCCCTCAGCGGATGGCTCCTGTTACTCCTCGCCGCCGCGATGACCGTGCGTTTCAGGCGACGAACCTAGGAATCCTGTACGAGAAGTCTGTATTGTCTGGATGTGGACCCCCTTGAAAACGGCATCGTCGTGACCGGCGCCAACGGCCAGCTTGGCCGCGCATTGCTTGCAAAGCTCGCAGAAGATTCTCACCCCTCTGTGCGCGCGCTCGTGCGTTCCGACCGAGCAAAGAAGACGATCGAATCTGAAGGACTCGTCCCCCCGCCCGATATTCGCGTCGTCGATTACACCAGCCCCCATCAGATGGAAGAGGCTTTGAGCGGCGCCAGATGCGTCATTCATCTCGTCGGCATCATCAAGGAAATGCCGGGGACAGGCTATGCCGAAGCACACGAACAGACCTGCCATGCCCTCGCACTCGCTGCAGGCCGCGCGGGTATCGAGCGAATCGTCTATCTATCGATTCTGGGGTCCACGCCCGACTCCAAGAATCCATGTCTCGCGTCGAAAGGGCGTGCCGAAACAATGCTGTTGGACGATCGCGTTCCCACGACCGTGATACGCGTTCCGATGGTCATCGGCGGGAACGACGCCGCATCCCATTCGTTGCGTAGGCAGGCGCGATCGGAGTCCGTCCGACTCGTCGGAGGCGGATCCACACTCCAGCAACCCATCGATGCGCGCGACGTTATTCGAGCGGTCCTCGCAGCCTGCACAGCAGAACCCGGACGACATCTTGCCCTCGGCGCAGGTGGACCGGAACGCCTGTCCCATCGAAATCTTGTCCTGCGGGCCGCAAGACTCTGGAACAACGAGCCGAAAATCCGCTCGATCCCGACCAGCCTGGCGCGTTTCGGCGTCACCTGTCTTGAACGGGTTTTGCGAAGTCCTCCCATCACGCTCGCGATGTTCGACATTCTCCAACATGACGATCGAGTCGACACCAACGTCTTCTGCAAAACCCTGGGTATCGAGCTAACGCCATTCGAAACGACCTTGTCTGATTTCATTGGACCTGAAAGCGAGCCTACTTGATGAGCGATGAGAGCAGCAGCGAACAAGGCTCGAATACGGCCACCCCCCGCCACAAACCGGCGCTATGGCAACATCTCCTTCCGTGGGCCATCACGATCACTTGCTTCGGTTACCTCTATACACGCCTCTCGGGCGCGGCCGCGCGCGACGGCCTCGACCTCATCGACTACTTGACGGGAATTTTCAGCCGCGTTTCGTGGACGAGCTGGCTCGCATTGATGGTCCCCTATTCGATCTTCTTCTTCCTGATCGATTCGCTCGTCGTCTGGCGAGTCGTCTCCTGGTTCAATACCCCCGTCCGCTACCTCGACATTCTGCCGATTCGGGGAAGTAGTTACATTTTGTCGATCCTCAACGAGCAGGTCGGCAAGGGCGCTATGGGCCTATACCTGAACAGACGCTATGGCGTACCGGGTTGGGAGGTCGGCTCGAGCATGATCTTCATCATGTTCTGCGAATTCTTCTACTTGCTGGGATGGGCGACAATTGGATGGACACTGCGACGAGCCGATCTGCCCGAAGTGTTCGGCATCATCCCCTGGGTCGCCTGTGGTGCAGCTGTCTTTTTTGTTGCGTGGATGCTTTTCTTCCGCGGGTCGCTCGGAGAAAACGCTGCGCTACGCGAGCGACCCCTCTTCAAGAGCTTTCGCGAAGCGGGCGGACTTCGGTACCTGACGATCATTGTACTTCGCTCGCCCGCGCTGCTCGCGGCTGTCTTCGTCTATACGAATGCACTTCGGCTCTTCGGCGTCGAAGCGGATTACGGTCAAATGCTCGGTTACCTGCCTGTCATCTTCTTTGGCGCGGCGACCCCCGGACCGATGCGCACCGTCGCGATTACACTCTGGGTCATTCTCTTCCCCGGCAATGAAGGCGAGATGACGACTTTCGGGTTCGTCCAACACAATTTCTTCATCTTCTTCAACGCCGCGATCGGCCTACTCTTCCTCAGGCGTGCGAACCGCGAACTCTTCGACGGCACCGACAGGAACGGCGGCGGCGCCACAGCGTAACGGACATGATTCGCGCCGATCCAGAAAACAAACATGACCAGAACGAAGAGCCGTAAATTCACGTTGCGCGGAATCGAATACCCGCGGGCCTAAGGACGAGTCACCCCCCCTCGCCGAGCGGAGATCGCGCTCGTAAGACGGTCGACCATCGAGATCAACGTCGAAATCACGAGCACCCAGCCAAGAATGAATACGATCGGGTCCGGTGGCAACGCCAGACCAAGCGCTTCACGCGTCACGATCAAGCCAGGAGGAACGAAGTAGAAAACACCGTTCCAACGACCAAGATAGCTGGCACGAAGTTTCCGCCCGGCCAGAACACGCGAATCGAAGCCATACTGAAGAAACGCCGCGACGATGAGAATGGGTAGCAGGATCGGTACGCAGCCAACCTTCACCAGCGCCATTTGACCTAGCGTTACGAATGTCGCATCACTCGTGTGGTCGAGCAGCCCGCCAAACGCCGAGGTTTCGCCCCTTGCCCGCGCCAGGCGACCGTCGACGATGTCGCTCGCAACGGCCAGCCAGAAAAGCACACAAGCCGCCCACCAGGATTGGTTCACGATCAAGCAGTAGAAGAAGGGAGCTGCGACCAACCTCATCGAAGTCAGCCCGTTAGAAAATGTGAACCATTGCTGCGTTCGTTTTCGTTCGAGCGCTGCCATCAGCCGTACTGTCTCAACTCTGCCATTTCGGAATCCGATCGCGAATTCGATTCCACCCCAGCCGTTCGAAGAGTTCTTCTGTGCGTTCGCGATCCGCGCCGCGATAGGCCAGGTCGGTGAGTCCCGGCGTAACGCCTGGAACTTTCCGAAGCACGGTGGCGAGCTCTTTGGTTTTGAGTGCGCGCGCCCGATGCTCTTTGATTCTCTCGGCGAGTCGCCGGGCACCGCGCACTTCGACGCCCGACCACTGCTCGAAATCATCCGGAATAGCTTCGATCGAGTCAAAGACTTGCAGCACGGCAGCCGCCGATTTGGCTCCGACACCCGGTACGCCAGGAAGATTGTCGATCGTATCGCCTACGAGGCCCAGATAATCAGGAATCTGCGATGGCGACACGCCAAATTTCTCGCGAACACCGTCGGCGTCATAGAGCTTGTCCTTCGCGAGATCGTAGACAACGACACGTTCATCCTCCCGTACGAGCTGACAAAGATCCTTGTCCGTCGTCAAGACACGAGCGCGTCCTCGTCGGCTGATGACTTCGCTGCAGATCGTCCCCAGTAGATCGTCTGCTTCATAGTTGTCCACCTCATAGGTCGCGAAGCCGAGTGCGATGGAAATCTCGTGACATAGATCGAACTGGGGTTCGAGATCGTCTGGCGTTTCACCACGTTGGGCTTTGTACTCGGGTTCGACGTCATTGCGAAAGCTCGTCATCGCAGCGTCGAAACAGACACCGATATGGGAAGGATCTTCTTCCGCGGCGTATCGAATCAATGTATTCGCAAAGCCATAGGCCGCATTACACGGTGTGCCGTCCGATGCCTTCATGGGTGGAAGGGAGTGATACGCACGAAAGATGTAGACGTGGCCGTCGAAGAGATGGACCAGCGGGCCGCCTTTTTCCATCGTGGCCATCGCTCGCCGTGGCCCCTAGAACCGTTCGTCGAGCACGGCCTCGACGATCGTCTCTGCTGCGTGTTCGATCGGTAGATCGCGCTTCTCTCCGTCCGCGCGTCGCACCAATTCGAAGACGCCATTAGCCAGACCTTTGGGTCCAATCGTCACGCGATAGGGAAAACCGACGAGATCGGCGTCCTTGAACTTCACACCAGGCCGTTCGTCTCGATCGTCGATGATCACGTCGATGCCCGCTTCGCCGAGCTTCTCGTAGAGCCGCTCTCCCGCCTCGTGGCATTCGACATCTTTCGGCTTGACGACGGTCACGACGACTTCGTAGGGCGCGATATTGACGGGCCAGCATATTCCATTGTCGTCGTGGTTCGACTCGACGACCGCCGCCAGATTGCGATCGAGGCCGATTCCGTAGGAGCCCATCACGATCGGAACAGAATCGCCCTTCTCGTCCTGTACGGAAGCCCCCATCGCAAGACTGTATTTCGTCCCCAGTTTGAAGATATGCCCGACTTCGATCGTCTTATGAACAGAGAATGGCGTCTGACACATCGGGCAGCCCTCTCCCGTCGCCACTTCACGTAGATCCAACCAGGCCTTGACGTCGATATCACGCTCGATGTCGACACCGCGAAGATGAAAACCATCTTCATTCGCACCCGTCAGCATGTCGCGGCGACCGCGCAGGGCTTCGTCCGCAAGAATGAAGAGATCACCCTGACCGACGGCTCCAAGGCTTCCTGGGGAGGCCCCCAGCGCCGCCTTGATCTCTTCGGGCAGAGCCGGACGCAGCTCCTCCGCCTCGATCTGGTCGATGAGCTTCTGCTCCGCTAGCTGATGGTCCCCGCGCAAGAGGATCAGAATCGTCTTGCCGTCTACGACATACACTAGGGTCTTGATCTGCCGAGAAGCTTCCGCACCCCCGTCGAATTCGACGAGCGCCTCGATCGTCTTTATTCCGGGCGTCGCGAACTTCTCGGGCTGAGTCGATCCTTCGCCATCCTCGATATCAGGCAGAATACTCTCGGCCTTCTCGACGTTCGCGGCATAACCACATTGATCGCAATGCGCGACCCAGTCTTCTCCCGCGTCGCTCTTCAACATGAATTCGATCGATTGATTTCCGCCCATCAAACCGGATGACGCTTCGACCGCAACGACATCGAACCCGAAGCGCCTGAAAATCTTCCGATATGCCTCGAGGTGACGATTGAAGGAAGACTCCAATCCGGCTTCATCGATGTCGAACGAGTATGAGTCCTTCATGGTGAACTCGCGAACTCGCAGGAGCCCACTTTTGGGACGAGCCTCATCCCGAAACTTCGACTGAAACTGATACCAGATCTGGGGAAGCGATTTGTAGGAGCGAAGTTCAGCAGCGTGATAGGCGAAAATCTCTTCGTGCGTCATACCGAGCGCGAGATCCGCGCCCTTCCGGTCGCGCAGGCGAAACATCTCTTCACCCACCGAATCCCAGCGCCCGGACTTTTCCCAGATCTCCCGCGGATGCATGCAGGGCAGGCGAAACTCCTGGGCGCCGATCTTCTCCATTTCCTCACGTACGATCCCCTCGACTTTACGCAGTGCGCGAAAGCCCAATGGGGTGAGCGAATAGTGCCCCGCCATCAGCTGGCGCATGTAGCCAGCCCGAACGAGCAGCTTGTGGGAGATGGCTTCCGCGTCGGCGGGATCGTCTCTCAGCGTGGGAATAAAAGCGCTGGACCAGCGCACGCGACCCTCCTTACTCCCTCTCGCTTTCTTCTCTCTACAGAGAGCAGGGCTCGGGGAGACCGAACGATAGCGCCTCTCAATCGACCGGAACGGAAAGCTCGAGCAGCCTTCTCTGAAAAATGGCCTGTATCTCCTGAACAAGGGGTCGCGCGAGCTGTTCGATCGGCGACCCATCGAGCGAGGCGACGGGCACGAGACCCGCTCGCGTTCCGGTGAAGAAAACGGCATCGGCTGCAAAAAGGTCGAAGCGACCCAGACTTCGCTCGCGGACCTCGAGTCCGAGCTCCGCCGCAATCTCCAGTACCGTTCGCCGTGTAATGCCTTCGAGCGCACCGTCCGTTGTCAGCGGGGTGTCGAGTCGATTTCCGGTCAATGCGAAGATGTTGGCAGCGGAAGCCTCTGCGACGAGCCCCTGGCCGTTCAGCACCAGGGCATCGTCGGCCCCACGCAGATTCGCTTCCCGCTTCGCGAGAACGTTGTTCAGGTAGTTGAGGCTCTTCACCCGAGGATCGAGGACATCACCGGCCGGTCGGCGAAGACTCGACGTAATGAGGTCGACGCCGCTGTTCTGCTTCTCTGCAGAAGGACCGCCCATACCCGCCGCAATACAAACAATGGCCGGCTCATCACAGCTTGCCGGATCGAGCCCGAGGTCTCCGATTCCGCGACTCACGATCAATCGGAGATAGCCCGCGTGCGGCCCCCATGCACGCGTCGTCTCCCGGGCAACTTCGCGGATCCGATCCATTCCGCCCGGGACCGTGATACCCACCGCGCGAATTGCGATCTCCAGCCTTTTCATGTGATCATCGAAACGAAATATTCCGGCCCGTGTGACTCGAAGCCCCTCGAAAACGCCGTCTCCGTAAAGAAAGCCATGATCGAGAACGGGGACGCGTGCCTCGCTTACGGGCACGATCTTGCCTTCGACCCAGGCGATTCCTTGTTCGCTGTTCATCATCGTTCTTCCCTGGTTTGCTTTGCGGCGCCAACTCGACGACGCGTTGCGCCCGCGACGCCTAATCGCCCGGCTATCTTTTCGGCCGCGGCGAGAAGCCGGCGCCCTATCAGTTCCTCGCCCAATTCATCGAATCGTGCTGTAGCCGCCGCCAGAGCCAACGAAGCCACCATTCGACGGCTCGATCCGCCCTCCTGCTGCCAGATCGGAACGCCGAGCACAGACAAGCCATCGATCCAGGCATCCCGGTTCAACGCGTAGCCACATCGCAATAAGTCCGCTTCCTCGATCGGATCGAGCGTGACTGCTGACTCGGAGCCGAGCTCTGCGCGACTCCCGAAGACGCGATAGAGCTTGCCCACTGCCGTCACATCGCTCGGAATGACATCCCCCACGCCTGGCGCGGCGCGCAAGAAACCCGTGCCCTCGAGTTTTTCGAGCACACGCAGGCGGCCTCGCCGTAGCCCCACCACAAAGACCGTCTCACCCAATTCCGCGACTTCGGCTTCGAGAATCGGCCGGGCCGCGGCGACCACCGGTTCGCGACCCTGAGCCCCGATTCCCAGACTCAACAGCGCGAGTCCGGGTCGGTAGTGGCCGGCATCGTCGCGATCGACCACCTCGCGATCCACCAGAGACGTGAGCAGCCGATGACAGCTCGATTTGGGAAGATCGAGGGCGCGTCCGATCTCGCTCAGCCCAAGCGAGGTCCCCGCCTCGTGAAGATGAAAGAGGACATCGAGCGCCTTCTCGACCGTTGCTGCACCCGCCATGATCCACTCCTGTATAATTGTTCCAAATAATAGATCACTATCTCATTAATTGGAACAATTATTCTGCGCAGATCATTTTCCAAGTGCCGCCAGAACTGTCGAATGAACCATCAGCCGAGGAGCATCTCCATCGCTCATGGCGAGCTGAAAGGGGGACACCGTCCCGAGGATTCGGCGATTCGAGGCGTGATGTGCGGTCCATGCACTTTCGAGATCCGGATCGCCATAGAGCGATTTATCGCGAGCTCGACAAGAGAACTGGAGCACCAGCGGCGTTTCGGCCAACTCGTCGATCGAAGCGCGCAGCGCTTCACGCGCCCGTTCCGAATCGGGTAGTGCGAGCGCCAATTCATCCCCCCGGCGGAATGTCCCCGGCAGCGAAATTGAGCCGCGCCGGTCGTCCACACCGACTACGTAGCGCTCTTCGTACGGGGGTAGCCCCGTCCTCCCCACACCGAGCGCCGCGTCGCGCCGAACTCGCACGAGCAATCGATCCAGTTGGGGTTCGACCGGCGCGCCCTCTTCGAGCCCCAATTGCCGGCGAACCCAATCGAGCGGTGGTTCTCCGTCGAGGCCGTCGACCCAGCGTGCCCGACATTCCGTAATTTCGAGCCACGGACTGGCCGAGCGACTGGCGCCAGCGCACCGAAGAAGGGGCCTCTGGAGCGCGCCGACGTCGCGAGCCCCCGGCACGAAGAGCCCTAGCAGAGCGCCCGGGTGCACTTCGTCCCCGAAAAAGGCGGGAGCCGGGTGACCGTCCAGCCCGGTCGCGGCAGCACCCGCCAGGCAGGCCTGACCGAGAAGCGGGCCGACTTCCGCCAGAACACGTTCGAGCTGAGGAGAACCCAGTGCATCTGGGAACAGCAGGACCAGGTCCGCCGAAGTCAGCTCCGAGCGCCCTGCCGCATCCAGAATCTCCTGAGCGAGCCGAGCGGCATCCTGCTCTCCCGGCTCGAAAACGAGGGGTACAGGCTCAAATGGGCCTTCGGACCAGGCCAGCACAGCAAAGGCCGGTTCGTCCCGATAGATTCGGCCGTCGACCAGGATCCCCTCGAAGCTCGTCCCGAAGAGGGCAGCGCCGGGCCAGCGTTGAGTGAGACGCCGACCGACCTCCAGGACGCCCTCTCCTGCGGCCTCAGTCCCCAGAACGAGCCCGCCCACGACATGAGCCGACCCCTCGAACTCGTCATCGATCAGATCTGCCAGTTGCTCTGCGGCGACGTGGGCCCCGAGTGATCGCGAAACTGCCGTCGAGAATCGTGTCATGGCCCAGTCGATACCCCGAAGCCACCCGTGAGCGCCAGTGGAGAGTCCGTCTGGCTCCATCCCACCAGGACCGAACCCCCCCCCGCAAAAAAGCCGACCCAGCCTAGGTGTTCGCGGGTTTCGGCAGAGCGGCGCGTCGGCTAGATTGCCCGCCAGTCGTCACCCCTCGACGACGTCAAATCCCCCTGCCGGTAACGGCGTGCTGTCTCAAACGGTCGGCACGTGAGGATTCAAGCGGCGGCCGACCGATCCGGGTCGCGCGTCGCAGGGGGGTGCTGGACCTGGTCCCACCCGTCCAGCGAGATGAAATTGACAACCTTCGAAATCATCACGCAGAAATCCGAGCTCGAGCAACTCGCAAAAAAGTTATTGCGAGAGGACGTCGTTGCGTTCGATACCGAGGCGGACAGCTTCTACCACTATTTCGACAAGGTCTGCCTGGTTCAAATCGCGACCCGAAAGGAATGTTGGCTCGTCGATCCGCTCGGGATCGACGGCTCCGAAATGCTCGCCGCGCTGGCGCCGGTCTTTTCCTCGCCCAAGGTTCGGGTTCTTTTCCATGCCGCCGAGTACGACATCTACGTCCTCAAACGAGAGTGCGGATTCGAATTCACCAATCTATTCGACACGATGGTCTGCGCTCAGCTCCTCGGATACCCGGCCATCGGTCTGGCCGCGTTGGTCGAAAGGCATTTCGGTGTCGTTCTGCCGAAGGATGAACAACGATCAGATTGGTCCCGACGTCCGCTTTCGGAAAAACAACTCAGCTATGCCGCGTCCGACGTTCTCTACCTGATCAAACTCGCCGAGAAACTCGAAAAAGAACTTCGCAAGGCCAAACGCCTCGACTGGGCTGTCGATGATTTCGAAACGCTTTGCGGGCGACGCTGGCCGGATCGAGAATTCGACAAGCTCGGCTATCTGCGAATCAAGGGCGCTCGCAGTCTGGATCCGGTGGATCTCGCGGTCTTGCGGGAGCTATTCCTTCTACGAGACAAACGTGCTCGCGAAATCGATCGACCTCCCTTCAAGGTGTTAGGCAATCGAACTCTTCTCGAGATCAGCCGGGCCCACCCGACCGATCTCGATACTCTGGCGGAAATCAAAGGCGTCAGCGATCTCATCTTGAAACGACTCGGCAAGGATCTCGTCGCCGCAGTCAAGAAGGGACTTCGAAAACCGCACGGTCCAATTCCGAAGCTGGAAACGACCGTCCGCCGACGCCTGGACAAGCGTACGGAGAAGCGACTCGCTGTTCTCAAGGATTGGCGCGGTCCAAGAGCTGAAGCGCTGAAGCTCGATCCGGGTGTACTCTGCCCGAATGCAGCGCTCGAATCGATCGCGTCCGCCAACCCCGAAAACGCGGAGGACATGAAAGCGTTGACCGAGCTCAAGAGCTGGTTCGTTCGCGAGTTCGCCTCCGAAATCATCGGCGTACTCGAACGCCATGCCAGTGAGGGCGAAACGAGCGCTGAGGCCGAACCCGGTACCCAGAAAGAAAACGGACCCAAGCGATCGCGACGCCGATCGGGTCGCAGCCGCGCCGCCCCAAAGACGACGGACTCACCCACCTCCAGCGGACGGACGAAGTCAGAGAGCTGACTCGAACCCGATCTCGAATGACCTCGAGAGACCCGTGTGGATGACGTGGGCCATGAGGTCGTCCCCCGAACGTCGAACGCCCCCTCGGTCAATGCCGAGGGGGCGTTCGTTACTCAATGGCCCGGGTTGACTGATCTCGCCATGTCGATGCGGTTTACCTGAGCGAGTCTCCCGATCAGACTGATTCGACCCCTTCAAAGAAGGCCGCCAGATGATCGAACTCCATCCATTCTCTAAACGCTAAAGGGAAAGGCTACAAGGGAGACTTCTCTAGAGAGAGACGATCAAAAACCCGGGGACTGAGTTCGGGTGGGGTGCAGTATGGGGGAAAGCGCCTTGAGGGAAACCCATTCCCCGGGATTGGATGACTGGCCGGCCCAAACGAACGCGCCCGTGTTTAACCGCTCAGGCCAGCCAGTTTCCAGATTGTTCAATTCATCTATAGAGCACGATGCATGCCAAAATTGGAAAGGGCCTCGAAAATTCTCTAACTACCTGATCTAGATCGGAAAAAACCGATTCCGAGTCCATTCACGAAGAGACCGATCGGTGCCGCATTCCAATGCAGGCCATGGCGAATATCCGCGGTCATCCGGCCTGACCTACATATTGATAAGCAAATTCAGACCCTTGAGTCGACCTGCCACATCGGTTTGCTGCAAATCTTATTTGCATCTCGTGCGTGAGCATTTCGGGGCGGACAATTGAGCCTGAAATCGATCTACGACGTGCGAGGCCAGCCACACCCTCCGTTGCGTGATGGGATAGACTGCCAGCGTGTTCGCCGAACGACGTCAGAAGCTGCTCAAATCAATGGGCCCGGACGCCGTCGCGGTCTTCGTTGGCGGACGTCTTGCCGTGCGCTCGGCCGATACCGAGTATCCCTTCCGACAGGACAGCGATTTCTGGTATCTGACTGGCTTTGACCATCCGGACGCAGTCGCCATCCTATCCACGCGCGACGGGCCGACCTTCAGCCTCTTCGTCCAGCCCCGTGATCCTGCCGCCGAAACCTGGACGGGCTTTCGGCCCGGCGTCGAGGGCGCCGTATCGGACTTCGACGCGGAACAAGCCCATCCACGCGAAGATCTCCTCGAAAAACTGCCCGAGCTTCTGCGTGGTGCACGACGCATCTACCACACGCTTGGCCGAGATCGCGACATCGATGCGCGCATCATTTCGCTCCAGGACGAGATCCGGCGTCAGTCACGAGGTGGCATTCTCCCGGCGGACGAGATCGTCGACCCCCGACTCCTCGTCCACGAAATGCGACTTCACAAATCCGACGACGAGATCCAACTGATGCAGCGCGCGGCTGATATCTCCTGCGAGGCGCACCGTCGTGCGGCTCTCCTAGCGCAACCGGATCGTCACGAATACGAACTGGAAGCCGAACTCGCCTACATCTTTCGCTCACGCGGCGGCGCGGGCCCCGCCTACGGCTCGATTGTGGGAAGCGGTGTGAACGCGACCATCCTGCACTACATACGCAATGATCAAAAACTCGCGAAAGGGGATCTCGTACTGATCGACGCGGGCGTCGAGGTCGAGGGTTACGCCTCCGATGTCACCCGAACCTACCCGGTCGGAGGACGTTTCGAGCCGGCTGCGCGCGATCTCTATGAAGTCGTACTTGCGGCGCAGCTCGCTGCGATCGATGCCTCCGGCCCGGGCAAGACATTGCCCGAGATCCATTCGGCCGCGCTACACGTTCTATGTGAGGGGTTGGTCACGCTTGGAGTGCTGAAGGGAAGCGTCGACGAAATCATCGAAAGCGAGGCCTATCGCCCCTACTACATGCACGGTACGAGTCATTGGCTCGGCCTCGATGTCCACGACGTCGGCGCCTACGTAACAAAATCGGGGAAACAAGATCAGGCAGGTGAAGCCAAACCCCGTCCTCTCCGTAAAGGTATGGTCTATACCATCGAACCGGGGCTCTATATCTCCGCGAACGATCCGAACGCGCCGGAAGCCCTCAAGGGAATCGGAATTCGGATAGAGGATGACATCGTGATCACCGAAGATGGGATACTCAACCTGAACCGCGATATTCCAAAGACGGTCGATGCGATCGAAGCCTGGGTGCGGGGCGACTGACGATCGCGATTCGAGCGCCTCCGAATCCAATCTGCGAAACCAAACCGCGACCCAGTATTTCAAAGGAACGATCTCGAATGCCCGACATTGAATCACTGCTGAAGGAAAAACGTTCCTTCAAACCCTCGACCGACTTCACCCGCCAGGCCAACTGGAACAAACGAACGACGAGCGAGTATCGCAAGCTCGGCGAAAAGAATCCGACGAAGTTCTGGGCCCAGATGGCCAAGGAAAACGTCGACTGGTTCACGCCCTGGAAGAAGGTCCTCGATTGGAAGCCGCCCTTCGCGAAATGGTTCGTCGGCGCAAAGACGAACGTCTCGTACAACTGTCTCGACCGCCATCTCGAAGGGCCCGACGCCTGGCGAAAGAACAAGGCTGCGATCATCTGGGAAGGTGAGCCCGGCGATACCCGTGTCATCACCTATGGCGAACTCCACAAAGAGGTCTGCCGCTTCGCCAACGTACTCAAGGCACAGGGCGTCAAGAAGGGTGATCGCGTCTGTCTGTATATGCCGATGGTTCCCGAGCTCGCAATCGCGATGCTTGCTTGTACCCGAATAGGCGCACCCCATTCGATCGTATTCGGCGGCTTCTCGGCCGACGCCCTCAGCGACCGCATCATCGACGCCGAAGCAAAGCTCGTCGTGACGTCCGACGGAGGCTACCGAAAGGGCGCCCCCTTCGGACTCAAGGCAACGGTCGATTCCGCAGTCGAAAAATCTCCCTGCGTCGAGACGGTAATCGTCGTAGAGCGAACTCGTCAGCCCGTCGAGATGCGGCCCGGTCGCGATATCTGGTGGCACGAAGCCATGGCAGACGCATCGACGAAATGTCCCGCCGCGAAGCTCGACTCGGAACATCCGCTCTTCATCCTCTACACGAGCGGAACGACGGGTAATCCGAAGGGCATTCTCCACACGACGGGTGGCTATCTCACCCACGTCACGACGACCTTCAAGGCGATCTTCGACATCAAGGAAGACGACGTCTATTGGTGTACCGCAGATATCGGTTGGATCACGGGCCATTCCTACGTCGTCTACGGACCACTCGCAAACGGTGCAACGACGCTGATGTACGAAGGGACGCCGACCCATCCCGGCCCGGATCGATGGTGGTCGCTGATCGAGAAGTGGGGCGTCTCCATCTTCTACACGGCGCCGACTGCGATTCGCACCTTCATTCGGCTCGGCGACGAACATCCGAAGAGCCACGACTTGCGCAGTCTGCGCCTTCTCGGTTCGGTCGGTGAGCCGATCAATCCCGAAGCCTGGATGTGGTACCACCGGGTCATCGGCGGTAAACGCTGTCCGATCGTCGACACGTGGTGGCAGACCGAAACGGGCGGGATCATGATCTCGTCTATTCCGGGTGCCGTCGAAACGAAGCCCGGATCCGCGACGCGACCCTTTCCGGGCATTCACGCCGACATCTTCGACGAAGAGGGCAACTCGACCGGGGGTGAGGCCGGTGGCTTTCTCGTACTGACCCATCCCTGGCCAGGCATGCTGCGCGGAATCTGGGGAGACAAGAAACGATTCAAGGAAACCTACTGGAGTAAATACGACAAAACCTATTTCGCGGGCGACGGCGCGCATCGCGATAAGTCGGGTTATTTCTGGATCATGGGCCGCATCGATGACGTCATGAACGTTTCGGGGCATCGAATCGGAACCATGGAAGTCGAAAGCGCACTCGTTTCTGCACCCGATGTCGCAGAAGCGGCCGTCGTCGGCCGACCCGATGAGATCACGGGCACGGCGATCGTCGCCTTCGTTTCACCCAAGGCGACCACGTCACCCGACGAGGCGCTCGTCCAGCGACTCAAACAACACGTCACAAAGGAAATCGGGGCCATCGCACGCCCGACTGAGATTCGCTTCACGAACGCGCTGCCCAAAACGCGATCAGGGAAGATCATGCGCCGGCTCCTTCGTGATATTGCTTCGGGTCGAGAGGTCGCGGGCGACACCAGCACGCTCGAGGATTTCAGCGTCCTGGCCAAGCTTCGAGAAAGTGATGAGGACTGAATTCTGCCTCATTTCGGCTGTGTTTTTCGTTGTCCTCGCGGCACCGTCCTTCGCTGACCCTGCAGGCGCAATGACCTTGCAGACGGTTTAGACATGATCTCGGTGTGCGATGTGCAATGTGCACCGCCGCGCTGTTTCGACGCCGAACTTCCGGAACGGGACACTAGACGATCGGGTTCATCTGAATTCCAACCGGTTCTTCGCCGCATGTCGTGTCGCTGCCCACACGTCCAGTCGACCAGACTCCGGCTGCGTCGCGGGATGCGTGAATGACGCCACCTAGTGGCGGCATTTCGCCCTCGAGCGTCTGCTCTGTCACGAGTTCGAGGAGCGTACGAACGACACCTTTGTGAGCGACGACGAGGGCAGACCGGGTGCCGCTTGCGTATAGATGGCCGAGGCCCCGTTCGATTCGACGTCGGAAATCCGTACGCGCCTCGCCTTCTGGAAACTCGAAACCCGGCTTCTGGGCTTGCCAATCCGCGAAGAGGCCGGGATCGACACGCTCGATTTCTTCGCGAGTCAGTCCTTCCCAACGACCAAAATGGATCTCACGAAAACTGGCTTCGAGCCGAATACGATGACGCGGCGCGATGATCTGCGCGGATTCCCATGAACGACAGAGAGAACTCGCCCAGACCGTTCCGAAGGTCTCGCCGGGAATGCGACCCCGGGCTTCGCGCGCCTGAGCTCGTCCGAGGTCGGAGAGCGGTACATCGGTTGCACCGTAGTAGCGAATGCTCGACTGGCCGAGGGTCTCTCCGTGACGAACGAGAATGAGGCGAGTCAATTGGGCTGACATCGAACAAGCGTCGCCCGAGGCCGCCCAGTCGTCAACAGAAACACACCACGCCGCATCTGGCATTCGATAGAATCCGGAAATAGAGAACGGAAGATTCCGAGCATGATCATGGCTGACCTCACCCCCATCTCCCTGCCCATCGAGGCACGGCTTCAAGCAAGGCTGATTCGTCGTTACAAACGCTTCCTTGCCGACATTCGACTCGATGATGGCAGCCAGCTCACGGTCCATTGTCCAAATCCGGGTAGCATGCTCGGCACCCAGGCCCCGGGATCGGCCGTTCGATGCTCGACACACGACAACCCGAAACGCAAACTACGTCATACGCTCGAGATGATTCGAGTCGGCCGAAGTTGGGTCGGACTGCATGCTGTGAAGGCCAACGCCGTCGCACGTCGCGTTCTCGAGTCGAACGCCTACACGCCCTTCGCCGGCTATGGGAAAATCGAGCGTGAGGTGTCCATCAGCGAAGGATCGCGTTTCGACTTTAGACTCACGGAACATCCGACACGCAACGAACCGTGTTGGGTCGAGGTCAAGAGCGTCACTCTTTGTGACGATCGCAGAGCGCGTTTTCCCGATGCTGTGACGACGCGTGGGCGACGTCACCTCGAACATCTGATGGGACGAATGCAGAAGGGCGAACGCGCAGCGCTTCTCTACATCGTCCAGAGGGCGGACGCCGATTCGGTCGCGCCCGCCGACGACATCGACCCGGAGTACGCTGCGACGTTACGCGAGGCGGCGCGAGCAGGTGTCGAAATCCATGCCCTCGGAGGCCGCGTGCTCGCCGATCGCATCCGTCTGGAGCGGATACTCCCTGTGTTGCTGTGAATGCTGCTATGAAACGGGCATGAAGCACACTGTCGACCCGACATCCGATCGCGCAAGCCGGATCCGCAGGATCCGGAGTCCATTGCTGCGTTGGTACGACGCGAATCGCCGCGATCTCCCCTGGCGACGCTCGAGTGATCCCTACGCGATCTGGATTTCTGAAGCGATGCTGCAACAGACCCGCGTCGAGACGGTGGTCCCCTATTGGGAACGCTTTCTCGAAGCCTTTCCGAACGTCGAAAGTCTGGCACGAGCCGAGCTCGATGACATCTACACCGTATGGACCGGACTCGGTTACTACTCTCGCGCTCGAAACCTGAAACATGCCGCGGAAACGATCGTTGCAGACCACGACGGACAGCTACCGGAAACGACCGAGGGTCTACGCGAACTGAAGGGCATCGGCCGCTACACCGCAGGGGCCATCGCCTCCATCGCCTTCGACCGCGAGGAGCCCCTCGTCGATGGAAATGTCATTCGAGTCTTTACTCGATTACTCGGCATCCGCGAGGAGAGCACGGCGAAGACGGTCATCGAAGAGCTCTGGACGATCGCCCGCGTGCTCGTCCACGGTCCGCGCCCGGGCGACCTCAATCAGGCATTGATGGAACTCGGCGCAACGCTGTGCACGCCGAGAAATCCGGACTGCCTGGCCTGCCCCGTACGAACTCGTTGCGATGCCCATGCCCGCGGTGACGCCGAGCAGCTTCCGATCAAGAAGAAGAAGCCAAAACCCAAACCCATGCGCGCGGTCGCGGCATGGATCGAACGGGATCGAAAGATACTTGCCGTGCGGCGCCCGGAATCCGGCCTCATGGCCGGATTGTGGGAACTCCCGGGTGGCGAAATCGGACTCAAGGATGAAGCGAAAGATCGTCTCGGAGAGATTCTCCGCAGTGCGGTCGGACTCGAGATTCGCAATCCGCAATCAGTTGGCCGCATCGAACACCTTTTTACGCATCGCCGACTCGAGGTCGAAGTATTCCGCTGTCGCGCGGACAAGGGAGCGCGCGTGCAACCAAATCAATTTCAAGCCCATCGCTGGGTTCGACCAAACGCCCTGCTGGATCTGGCGCACGCCGGACCCACGCGCAAAGCGATGACTCTTCTTGGCGCGACCGATGAGATTTCTGCACGCGCAGCCAGGCGAGCGGCCAAATGAGTATTGGCTGCGGTGGCGAGGAGGAGGGCGAGGGCGAGGAATCGGAGAGCTTCGCCGATCTCATTGGTGATACGAATCCGGTCGACCGCGGACCGGCTCGAGTCGAAAGAACAGCGCGCGAATCGATCATTTCTCGCACTCGTCGATCCCGCACACCGACCCTTGACTTTCGCTGGCCCGATCCCGACGAGCCCCGATTGGCTGCGGCTCCCGGCGTCAGCAATGCGCAACTCTCGGCTCTCGGTCGTGGCGAACACGAACCGGAAGAGAGAATCGATTTGCACGGCTTGCGACGCGACGCCGCTAGCCGTCTCCTGATCGATCGCATCGGCAGTGCCCGCGCTCGAGGCCTTCGTTGTGTCGTCGTGGTTCACGGTCGAGGGCAGGGGTCCGGCACCGGAGAGGCGGTCCTGCGTGATTCCCTCCCGGGATGGCTCTCGAAGCCCACGTGCGCGAAACACCTGCTCGGATTCGCGCCTGCTCCGAACCGACATGGCGGGGAGGGTGCGATTCTCGTGCTACTTCGCCGGCCCTGATATCCGATCAGCGGGAGAGGGTCGCACGAGACCTTTCGCCGATAGCACCTCGCGAATCCCTTCGATGCGTTTTCGATTCACACCCATATCGCCATAACCCATTCGCGATGCCGAACGAACGGCGATTTCCTTCTTACTGGGCAGCAGAAGGAACTCGACATCGTCGCGATAGCCCATGACCAAAGAAGTGTAGACCGCATGTATGTAGTACTCGGAGGAGGTCACGATCTCGACTCGCGGAGTGTCCTCGAGTGTCGTCCACAAACCCGCCCAGGCAGCCTCTGATGATTCTTCGATCCCCAGTGCAGCGATCTGATGATCTTCGTCGCTGGCAGAGCTGGATACACAATTTGGACTTTTCGGACACGGCGCAAGCATTCCGTGATCGTCACCGAGTCCCTCCGGAATTCGTCCGCCACACCCCAACCAACACGCCGCCAACAAGAGCATGCCAACTCGAATAAACATCGCCATCTCGACTCCCTTTTTCAGTCCGCTCTAGCTCGTCCAGCCCTCACCGTAGTCGATCAGGACTTCTGCACCGGGCTGAACATTTCGAATGACGTAGAGTTCATCGTCGAGGAATTCCGCGTTAGGCGGTTCTCCGTGATTCAGGAACCGCAACGCATTCCGCCCACGAATCCCGATCTCCGATCCATCCTCGCCGATCAACCAGAGTACATAGGTTCCGTTCTTCGTCGTCGTATCGCCTTCGAATCGACCAATTCGCTGACCCTGCCTAAGGCGTCTGCGTGCAAAGATCCCCTTTCCATGAATCCGACTCTGTCGAACTTCGATACGATCGAGCATCGCGCGCTCTCGCTCCCGACAACCTTTCTCTTCATCCATCAGGAGATCATCAGAATCGATCCGCAGGCCAGAACACCATCGCATCCGGTGGAAGAATTCGACGAAGAAAGGCCGTGCCGTCTTCGTCAGCCAACAGGTCCACATCGAGTCGAGAAGCAATTCCGATCAGATTCACACATCGGAAGCTGGCGCGCGCATCATCCATCGGATGCGAACGGATCCCACGATGTTCGAGCGCCACGGTCAGTCCGATGTCATCGAATGTGGGCAGCACGAGAAACGACCTAAGCTCCGTGCTCCTGATCTTTCCCTCGGCATCGCCCACGATGAGTGGATCCTCATCGCGAGGCTCGACCAGACTTGCGACCAGTTTCGCAAGCGCGCTGGCACCGTCTTCGAAGCGACCGAACTCTGTAATCGTCAACACGTCTTCGACAATCGCTACCCGCGCGTAGGCGACCGTCAGTCCGCCACGTCGGGCAATCCAGAATTCTTCCCTGGGTGCAGGCATCAGCTGAAGACAGGCACGCCAAAGGTCATCGTCGCGAACGACCGTTCCACTTCGACTCGCACCATAAGCTGCATGGATCGACTTGACCGACTGGAGCGCCCGCTCATCTTCAGCACGAATCGGCTGGAGCTCGATCTCCTCACTCTGGGCAGTGTCCGTCCGCGGCGCAGCATCGGGGTCCCTACGCAAGATCGTCTGTTGCCCGCCCCATGAATGCCAACCTCGCTTCTCAAAAAATTCCGATGCCCCGGGTGGCGCGCCCGGAAAGAGCACGGCGAGTTCGAGCCCCCGCGAGCGCATCGCATCGCAGGCGCGTTCGATCAGCTCTGTTGCGATTCCGCGACAGCGCATTCCAGGATCGGTGTAGAGATTTCCAAGCCCGCCCGTCGGAATACCATGCCCGAGAATCTTGAGGTGGCGCGGCAGAATCGAGACCGCAGATAGAATTCGATCCTTTTCGACAGCGACGAAGATATTCTCGTCAGACCAGGTCGGATCGAACTCGACCTGCTTGCGAAATCGATCGCCCGCAGTCCAGCCTTCCGCGAGACGCCAGCCGTCAAGCATCCCCGCTACAGTCAACCGTTCCTGGGCGTTGAGCGTCCGAATCTCCATCGTCGGAGAAGTATACTCACGTCCAAAGGAGCGCTTCACCATGTCTGAATCCGAGATCGAAAAAAAATCTCAGGCCAAATCGACCTACAAAGAGGGATTCGATCTCTTCGTGAAGGGTCAGATCGAGGCTGCCATCGCGCGCTATCGGGACGCGATCGCCATGGATGACACGCTATCGATCGCCTGGAACGGTCTCTCGATGGCCTTGGCCAAGCAGGGCGATCTCGAGGCCGCGATCGACGCCGCAGAGAAGCTCATCGAACTCGAACCCGATGACCCGCTCTCGCACACGAATCTCTCACGAATTTTGATGCAAAAGGGGCTGATTCCTGAGGCGGAAGACGCAAAAGCGCGCGCCATGGGGCTTCAAATGAAAGGTGGATCGAGCAATGGGGCTGCCTAGTGGGTAGCCGGCTGAGAGGTTGCTTGTCCAACCCTCATTCCGCAAATGCTGGCTGGTAGACTTGGCTGCGCTCTCCGCACAGAGGCTTTGAATCCGGCGACACCCGCCTGGCAAGGAGGAGGAATCCAATGAGCGAATTAGACGACGCAACCAAGAGTCTGGGGCTATCCGCTCGCCTTCATCAGTACATGGTCGAACATGGCACCCCGCCCGATGAGATCCTGAGCGAACTGATCGCGGAAACCCGCGAGAAGATCGGCGGCCTTTCGATCATGCAAGTGGCGCCCGAGCAGGGCGCGTTCATGCACTTCCTCGTAAAGCTGATCGGCGGCCGTCGGGCGATCGAGATCGGAACGTTTACCGGCTACTCCGCACTCTGCATTGCCCGAGGCCTCACGGACGACGGAACGCTCATTTGCTGCGACGTCAGTACGGAGTACACCGATGTGGGCCAGCCCTTCTGGGAACGGGCAGGCGTAGCCAACAAGATCGATCTCCGCATCGCACCCGCACTCGACACGCTTGCTGGGCTTTCGCAAGACGCTTCGTTTGACTTCGCCTTCGTCGACGCCGTAAAGAGCGAGTACCAGGACTACCTCGAGCTACTCCACGGCCTCGTTCGAAAGGGAGGACTGATTCTCGTCGATAATGTGCTGTGGGGCGGAAATGTCATCAATGATGAGATCGACGACGAGAGCACCCGCGCGATTCGAGCGTTCAACGACCGTCTGGCAAAAGACGAGCGTTTCGACCGGGTGATGCTGGCAGTCTCCGACGGACTAACGCTGCTTCGTGTTCGTTAGTGAACGGGCAGGACCTGGCCATCGCTTCCGCGAAGCGTAGCGAGCGCCGTCTCGAAATCGTCCGGAAGCGGAACCTTGACTGCGATCTCATCGACGGCCAGACGGGCCGCGTGCAGGAGTTGCCGTGAAGCCTCCACGGGCATCGTATCACCCGTCCCGCCGTACTCTGCATCCCCGATGACCGGATGTCCGAGATGTGCCATCGAAGCTCGGATCTGATGCAGAAAGCCGGTCTCGAGTCGAACCTCGATGAGCGTCGCATTGGCGAAGGCTTCGATCGGTGTCACGCGCTGTCGACACGGATGGCCGCCCTTTGCCACTTCGACATGGGCGGGATGATGGCGCTTGACCGAGAGAGGCAGATTGACGTGACGCGCTTTCTCGAATCGCCCGGCGACGAGAGCAAAATAGACTTTCTCGACGCGATGTTCGCTGAACGCACCGCGCAAGCGTTTCCAGAGCGCCTCGCTCGTTGCAAAGACGAGTGCACCCGTCGTATCGACATCGAGCCGATGCACGACACCCGACCGAAGACCGCCCTCTCCGATTCCGACCATCTCTTCACGGCGCGCGACGACCGCATTCAGGACGGTGTCGTCCTGATCCGGCCGAAGCGGATGGACTCCGCATCCGGCGGGCTTGTCGACGACGAGCCAACCCGCGCCCTCGGCGACGAGTCGCCAATCGAGATCCGGGCGTGGCAGCGGCCGCTCGTCTTCCGCCCGTAGAGATCCGCTGATCTCGAAGCGGATTCCCGGCTCGGTCGTGAGCGATTTATCCGACAGCGCGAGGCCACGACCCGCTTTCGAGATCCGACCCACTTCGAGAAGATGCCGGACGCGCGCTCGTGAGATCCCGAGCCGATCCGCCAGGAAGCGATCGAGCCGCTCCCCCCCCTGATCGGACTCGACCTCGATGACTGTCGATTCCACGTCTACCCGCCTCCTGACTGGCTCCCCGAAGGTGCGGACACTAGCGCCCCCGACCATCGTCGCACCGACTCGCGTGACCGATCGACGCGGGGTACCTTCCGGCGCTCCCAAAGCCTCGACCCCGGCGGGGTCGAATCGGCCCAGACCAAGAACCAGGCCAAGACAACCCAGATGACAGCCGTCTCCAAGTCCAGCACCAGGCGATCCGCGAAGACGCCTGCCGATGCCCCGCAAGTGGCCGTCATGGATACCACTCTGCGCGATGGTGAGCAGACTCCGAACGTCTCGTACACCCCAACGGAAAAGCTTCAGCTGGCCCGTATGTTGCTCGTCGACGTCGAGGTCGACCGAATCGAAATCGCCTCGACGCGCGTCTCGGCGGGCGAACTCGAATCTGCGACGGCGATTACGAAATGGGCGCGGAAAACCCGTCTGATCCAGCGCATCGAAATGCTCGGCTATTGCGACGGCAAGAAATCCGTCGACTGGATCTGCGGCGCTGGCGGCAAGGTGATCAACCTGCTCACGAAGGGGTCCGAGCGCCATTGTCTCGAGCAGCTGGGAATGACCCCCGCGGAACACCGAGAACGAATCTCGGCGACGATCCGCTATGCGCGCAAGAAGCGGCTCACTGTGAACGTCTACCTCGAGGATTGGTCGAGCGGCGTTCGCGATTCCTTCGACTACGTCTTCGCCATGGTCCAACAGCTCCGAGAGCTGCGAGTGGCCCGCATCTATCTCGCCGATACATTGGGTACTTTTTCACCCGCAGACGTCACGCGTTTTGTCGGCTTGATGACAGCGACCTGGCCAGCGGTCGATTTCGAATACCACGGCCACAATGACTACGGCCTCGCGACCGCAAATTGCCTGGCCGCGATCCAGGCCGGCGCTCGCGGTGTCCATACCAGCGTGAATGGAATGGGCGAAAGAGCGGGCAACACGTGTCTGGCTGAAGTGGTAGCGGCCATCCACGACCACAGCGAGACGCGCACAGGTGTTCGCGAAGAGAGACTGACTGCGCTGTCGAGCTTGGTCGAAACCTTCTCCGGCAAGGAGGTTTCCGCCAATGCGCCGATCGTCGGGCGTGACGTCTATACCCAAACGGCAGGCATCCACGCTGACGGAGACGCCAAGGGAGATCTCTACGCGACGCGCCTCGCGCCCAAACGTTTCGGCGGCGCTCGCCGTTATGCGCTCGGCAAGCTTTCGGGCAAGGCATCGCTCGATCACAATCTGACAGAACTGGGAATCAAGCTTCCCGATGCGGATCGTGACCTGGTCCTCGAGCGTATCGTCGAACTCGGCGACCGCAAACACATCGTCACGCCCGATGATCTGCCCTACCTGATCGCCGATGTTCTGAAGACACCCGACGATCAACGCGTCAAGATCGACAGTTATCGCGTGGACGTGGCGAGCAGCGAACCGCCTCAGGCCAAGGTCGCGCTCGCCTTCCAGGGCATCGTCGAAAAGGCCGAAGCCAGTGGCGACGGTGGTTACGACGCGTTCATGAACGCACTCAAGAAGGCCGCAAAGGCGCTCTCGATCGACGTTCCGGTTCTCGCGGACTACCGCGTGCGCATTCCGCCCGGAGGTCGAACCGGCGCTCTCGTGGAAACAACTATCACCTGGTCGCCCGAAGCGATGACGGCTTCAGGTCGACGCAAGGCAGGTAAGACCTTTTCGACGCTAGGCGTCGATTCGGACCAGCTCGCCGCCGCGATCATCGCCACTGAAAAAATGCTCAACGCCGTGGTCACCAGACAGAACGGAAACAAGCCAAAACGAACCACACGCGAACGCCGACAAGCCTCTACCGGTTCGTCCCGGTCGAGCGGTTGAGAGCGCGACCCCGATACGCCGAGGCGCATCGGCCCGGCGCTCACGCGATGTTTCAGCTCGCCGTCGTCTTCGCGATTCCGACGCTCTTCGTCGCGAGCCAGGGCTGTAACACTTTCTCAGCCAAACAGGCCGAAGCCCAGTACGGTCCCACTCAGGGAATTCTCGAAACCGTCGCAGTCCTTCGTCGCCATGTGCCCGATGACACCTATCGTTTTCCGCCAGCGGGGGACTTCTCGGGCCGCAATGTCTACCGTGCTTCGTTGCTGCGCCTCGAAAGCCTTGAGCGAACAGAAGTGAATGCCATCCGCAGCGGCTACATGGATGACGTTATCGCCTTTGCAAAGGCTCGAGCACTCGAACGCCTTCGCGCATTCGATCTCGCTGCGCAGCATTACCGAAAGAGTGCGCGACTCTCGAGCGAATTTCGTCCCGCCGCACTCGAGAGCGCGGCGGTCTGCGAACGCCTCGATCAGGCCGTCGCGATCGGAATCGACCTCGTCGACCCACTCGCGGAAGGCGGCGTCGCTCCGCTCTCCCTCGATTCTGCTGCGGTACGCATCGGGCTCGACGAGAGAATCGCAAGGCTCTCTAATCTACTCGAAGAAGTTCGCGACAGTCACTACCGTTGGATCGTGCAGGAGGAGATCGAACGTGCGGACTGGATCCGGGCACAATATTCAGTCTCGACGCGAGCCGTCGTCGAAGACGGGACGCTCTTCGCCTTGCAAGAGCTCCAGCGTGTCGTCACACGACACGGAGCCAGCAAGAACCGACTCCGTCATCTGCTGCGACTTGCCGACTTCTACGAAATGCTGAGTCGTGAATATCTTGCGGCCATTCCCCCCGAAAGCCTGGAATTCGACCCGACCCGATTTCGCGAGCTGGTCGACGCAGCGATCCGGCTCTTCGAACTCGTCGCCAGCCACGACGGTCGACCCGAGAAACTCGAAGCCACACGTAGCCTGGAAGCCTTCCTCGCCCTGACCCTGAGAGTCGATGCAGACCGATTCGATCGTTAGGCACCGCACCGACCACCGGGTGTTGATGGGATTGGTCTGCCTCGCGTACTTGATTTCGCTTTGCGGTGGATGTCATCTGGCCGCTCCGAGCGTGTTGGTCGAGGACCTCCTCGAACCGATCGCCACCCCGGCGCGCTGGCTGCCAAACACCAGTGATCTCGCATCCGCCCGACTCGCACGCGCAGCGCTCATCGCCAAATCTACGCCCGAGCTCGCGGCATCCACCACGGTCGCAGGGACGCCGGCCGTCGAAGAAGCACTTGGCGATCTCACCTGGGCCGAACTGGCCGACGAGCACAAAGACCTCCTGCCCATCGCGATCGATCTGCGGAATGCGACCTTCGACAATCCCATGGCCTACCGAACTGCTTCCCGCAAACTACGAAGCCGCGGTGGTCTCGATCCGCGACTGAAGAGCCGGCTGAATCGGACGATCGACGACGACCCGATTCGTCTTGCGGAGCGTCGCGTGTTCGACGGATGGCACCGTCTCTGGGCGCGATCATTCAACACACTCTCGGAGCCCCTCGGAAGCTCGGTAATTACGGGATTTGTGATGGCGCCCTATCAGCTGGTCAATAGCATCGTCCACTACTTCGCCGACTTTTCCAACGAAGAGCCCCTCTCCTTGACCGACCGGCAGGCCCTGACACTGCGCCGTGATTTCCTCCGCGCACATCCCGATACTGAACTCACGGACGAGCTCGAGCGGAAAGTCGAGAAGAGCACGATCCTTCTGGAAAAGACACTCGGGCTTCGACGCGTACGCGCCGCCGAAGGCGCATTCGATGCGGGCAACGCGCCATTGGCCCTCTACCAGGCCAATGTCGCAATCAGGGCCCTTTCGGATCATCCGAAAGAAAATACTCGGCTTCGCAAACGTGCCTATCGCATCGCATCGAAAGCCGAGAAGTCCGTCGCCCAGCAGAGGTTCTACCGCGCGCGATCACTCGAGGCTCGACGCACAGCGGACTCCCACTACGAAGCGGAGCATGCACTCGCAGCCGCTCTGCTCAGATTGCCCGAAGGAGGCACTGAGATTGCGACCCAGCTCGCCGACTATCGATCGGCCGCTGGCGACGAGGGGCATGGACGTATCGAATACATTCTCGGCCTCAGGCAACACGAAAGTGGCTTCGATCGCGAAGCCGTCGAGCGTCTGACGAGACTTTCGACCGTGCCCCCCCAAGCCGACACGATGGCGCGCCACGCGAAGACGATCGTCGACGATGCTTGGCAGAATCCGTACGGCGCCTTCGAGCGCCTCAAGCGGAAGGCCGGACGAGAAGAACTGGCCTGGCGAATTGCCGGCGAGTGGGTGAACCGGACTCGGTATCCGAATCTTCCAACTCCCGTCGCGTACCTGGTCGATTCTCCGACGATCGCCTTGACGATCATCCTCGCACCACTTCGGGCGCTCATTTCGCCGTGGACCGGAGCGCCGGATTTCCGACGCGCTCCGTCGCTCGCAGGCTATCGCTATCTGGTTCGCTACCCCGCTGGCGCGGAACAACAGATCGTCGTGAATTGGCTCTACGACTACGAGGGCGACATGAAACGCTGGGGTCGCACGCTTCGCCTGGCAGATCTGATATCCGAGTTCGATCCGGAAGTCCGAACAGAGCTCGTCGAGAAGACAGCCGCAGAGCGGATGACGCAACTCGATCGATTGGAGCGGCGTGATAGTCGAGGATCCGTTCTGAAGGGCGTTGCTCGAGAATTCCCCGACTCCAAGGGGGGCCATGCAGCAGGCTTGCAGGCACGGATCGAATACGAGGACGCGAGTCCCCAGCATATCGGGATCACCAAGAGTTTTCTGCTCGAGAACCCCATCGTCGCTGGGCCCCATGGGATCGGACTGAATCCGGACCTCCTGAACGATGACGATGCCGACGGCGAGCTCCATCCTGACGGCGTCTTGCTTCGCGGCGGGCGCATCCTCGAGATTCGTTTGATCGCGGATGGGGCCGACAAGAAAGCGCCGCCCGAATCACGTCAGCGCAAGATCTCCAAGGATCGTCTGTCGCAAATCGCAGCGACCCTCGACGATGCGGTCCAGCTCAATAGTCTGATCGATGTCGATGCGCGTCACGCGCACGACCCCCGTCGCGACGTCTATCTCGAAAGGGCGGGCCTCGGAATCACCGAAGATGTGGATCAACGTCCGGCTGCCGAATCGGACTTTGTCTACCAAAGTCTGCGCGAGCGCTATGGCCTGGTCCGTGGCCGAGATTCCATTCTCCCCTTCGATCTCGTTTTCCGTGGCAGCCTCGGCGATTTTACGCTCGGCGCATTCCCGCGCTGGAGGGCCCCTCCCCAGACGCCGGATGCTTTCCTGTATCGTTAGGTACTAGGCGTGAGGCGGGCGGCTCGCCTCTTCGATCAATTCGATCGGATGAACGACCCGTGCCGCGACCCCCCGTCGGGCAAGTCCCGCTGAAAGCTGCATCGCACAGCCGGGGTTCCCGGTCGCGACCACATCGGGTGCCGCTTCGACGAGTGCGTCGAGCTTCGGCTGAAGCACCGCCTTCGACATTTCGGGCTGCGTCAGGTTGTAGACTCCAGCCGCACCGCAGCATGCCTCTGGATTTCGATGCGAGATCAGTTGGAGATCGGGAATCGCTTCGAGAAGTCTACGCGGTGCGGCCGCGATGCCTTGTGCATGGATCAGATGACATGCGTCGTCGTAACAAACACGCTTCGGAATCGACGAGAGAGAAAGCGTGGCACCGACTTCGTCGAGAAATTCGAGCACGTCTCGCACGCCTCCAGCAAGCGCGCCTCCGGATTCTCCGATCCAACTCTCGGTCTCGCGCAGGGCCGCGCTGCAGCCCGCAGACGTGACGATGATCGCATCGAGCGTCCCGAGTTCGCCCTCGAAGGCCAGGACATTCTTCCGAGCCAGATCGCGCGCAAATTCGAGATCTCCGCTGTGTGCCTGAAGCGCCCCACAGCAGCCCTGATTCTGGGGAATCACGACTTCATAGCCCGCGCGCGATAGCACGAGCCGAGCTGCATCGTTCACGCGGCCGAAGAACTCGGGCATCACGCAACCCTCGAAGAGCGCGACCCTCCCTCGCCGAATGCCTTCCGCCGACGTCAGCGGAGGCATTCTCTTGCGCTCATCAGTCGCCGGAATCCTGGGGAGCAGCGTCATCATGTCCGCGAGACGTTGCGGCAAAACGAATGCCGCCAGCCTGTCGATACGAAGCCGTTGTACGACACCGAGCAGACCGACGAGAATTCTGAGGCGCATCGGATGCGGCACGATCTCGCGAAGAGCAAAACGCTCGATGAAAGTGGCGAGCCTGAAACCCTGCTCCGACGAACGTACGATCGCCCGGGTCTGTTCGAGCATCTCGCCATAGCGCACACCGCTCGGACAGGCCGTCTCGCATGCTCGACATCCGAGACAGACGAAGGCCTCTGATTCGAGAAGCTCCGGATCCTCGAGTCGCCCTTCGGCGAGCCCGCGCATCAAGTAGACGCGACCACGCGGGGACGCGGTCTCCCGACCCGTTACGAGATAGGTTGGACACGCCTGCAGACAGAGGCCGCAGTGGACGCAGTCCAGACTGGCCCGATAGACGGTCTCCTTCAACGCGGCCTGAAGGGGATCAAGGGGCGCGAGATTCGAATCTCCCCCCGCCAGGGCGGCCCGGTTCATCTGACCGCCATGATCGACGTCTTCCGCACTCACGTACTCAATTCCTCGCCGCGCATCGACCCGGGTTCAGGATTCCGGCCGGGTCGAAGCGATTTTTCAATGAAGTCGTCAGCGCCTCGGTTCCGCTCGGCACGTCGAACACGCCGAGCTCCACACGCCACGCGTCCGGCAGAACCTCGAAGGTCGCAAAACCCCCGCCCGCCCGCGCGCGTTCCCGAATCCGCAGAAGTTGATCGGGCGAATCGAGCGTACCGCGCGCATGAACCACACCGAGACCGGGATCGACCGACACCGCCAACCCCAGGCCATGGATCATTCGAGTCAGCGCCTCGCATTCCGTCTCGAGCACCCTTGCACACAATACGATCGGCTCGTTTCCCACATCCGCACGTTCATCGCGCAACACGTCGATGCGATTCGACGGGGCTTCGCTGATGTCCAGAACCGCCGCGATCCGGTCTCGATCGTGGGCCACGCCCTCTTCACTGCCCCCCAATTCGATCACGATCTCGGCGGAATCTCCTGCCATGGACTGATTCCAGACCAAGGCTCGAATACCAGCGAGTTGACTGAACGCTCGACAGGCTTCGAAGACCCCACGGTCCGAGTCCGGTCGTGCAGAAAGCACTCGGCGCACCGAGGGCACCGGACGCAACCTCAGCCATGCACCCGTGATCACGGCGAGCGTGCCGAACGAGCCACAGTAGAGCTTCGCCAGGTCGTAGCCGGTGACATTCTTGACGACACGACCGCCACATTTCGACGCGACGCCGTCGGCGCCCACGACGTCGAGGCCGAGAATCGCATCCGATACACGACCGAAAGCCTGTGCTCGCGGGCCGACCGCCGCGCTCGCTACCGTGCCACCCACCGTCGATGAGGCCCCAGGTGGATCGAGCGGCAACTCCCAACCCTCGGCGTTGACCAGCGAGCGAATCTCATGCACGGGTGTACCAGCGGCCGCGTGCAACACACCCTCTTCGGGCTCGAACTGGTCGACGCCAGAAAGTCCGCGCAGCGATAGCCCGACCGAAATTTCTCGTGCGGAATTGGCCCAATGCAGTCTCGTGCGACCGCCCGCGATCAAGAGACCGGTACGCTCCCGCGCCGCGTTCTCGAGGACGGCCCCAACGCCTTCCACGCTCGTTGGCTCGTAGCATTGTTCGACGACCGCCCCGGGTATCTCGATACGGCAGCTCTTCGAAGCGTTGGCGCTCTCGGCGTCACTCATCCCAGGGGCACCTCGTCGTAACCCCGTGCTTTGGGATTCGATTCGACACAAAAACGTGTTGTCGGAATGATCTTCCCGGGGTTGCATACACCATCGGGATTGAAGGATTCGCGCAGTCGGTACATCGGTTGGAGATCCGCTTCGCCGAAAACCAGATGCATGTAGTCTCGCTTCTCGACGCCGATTCCGTGTTCCCCCGAAATGACGCCACCCACTGCAACGCAGGCTTCCAGAATTTCCTCACCCGCTTTCATGACACGGGCGAGCTCATCGGCGTCACGTTTGTCGAAACAGATATTTGGATGGAGATTGCCATCGCCCGCATGGAAGACGTTGGCAAGCTTCAGCCGATGGCGATCGCAGATCTCACCCACCTTCTCGAGGATTTCCGGAAGATGAACCCGCGGCACGACCGCATCATGCACATAGAGATCCGGAGCGAGGCGGCCCATCGCGCCAAACGCGCCTTTGCGCGCACGCCAGAAACGCGTTCGCTCCTCCTCATCCCGTGCCCGCTCGATCGTCTGACAGCCCTCGGCGCTACACAGCTCGCGAATCGTCTGCACTTCACCATCGAGACAGACGGGATTCCCGTCGAGCTCGATGATCAAGACGGCTCCGGCCGACGTGGGTATGCCCGCTGCGTAGACACTCGCCTCGACGGCCTGGATCGTGCGTTGATCAACGATTTCCATGGCTGCCGGTACGAGCCCACTGCGAATCACGCGGCCAACGGCGCGACACGCCGCCACGACGTCGTCGAAGATCGCGAGTAGCGTTTCGACTCCTTCCGGAATGGGCGTGAGACGCACTGTTGCTTCAGTCACGATCCCGAGCGTGCCCTCGCTGCCTACGATCGCACCGACCCAGTCGTATCCTGGACACTCACCAACCCGATTGCCGAAGCGCTCGACTCGACCGTCGGGCAAGACCATTTCGAGGGCGAGGATGTGATTGGTCGTCGTTCCGTATTTCAACGTATGAGGGCCACCCGAATTTTCTGCGACGTTGCCCCCAATCGTGCAGGCCTGCTGACTCGACGGGTCCGGCGCGAAGAAGAGACCATGCTGCACGATTGCAGTCGAGAGTTCCGCGTTCACGACCCCGGGCTGAACGACCGCGATTCGATTCGCCGCGTCGACCTCGAGTATCTGATTCATTCGCGAGCATTCGATCAGAATCGAGTTCTCGGTCGCATGCGCACCTCCTGAAAGGCCCGTTCCCGCACCACGCGGCACGAAACACACATCGTATTCGCGGCAGACGCGCACGATCTCCGAGACCTCTTGGGTCGTCGAGGGAAGCAGAACCGCAAGAGGCCGTCGGGGTTCGAGGGTCAGTCCGTCGCACTCGTAGGCGAAGAGCTCACCTGAGCGTGAAAGACAATTATCCGGCCCGACGATTCCGGCCAGACGATCAATGAAGGGCTGTGGAGCGGCGATTGTCATCGGGTTCGCGCCTCGAAGTCAGACCAGCCCTCATGCGAGGCGTCATGCCAGGCCAAGGCGTTCCAGATCGTCCTCGTCGAGACCGAGATAGTGGCCAACCTCGTGGCGCAACGTCGTCTGGATCTGATCGATCAGATCCTCCTCGTCCTGGCAGATTTTTTCGAGGTTCTTCTTGAAGAGAATGATTCGATCCAGGTCCAGTGCCTGGTCGGTCAGTAGCGCTTCGGTCCGCGGGACACCCATGAAGAGGCCGAGCGTCTGCGGCGAGATGCGCTCGCCCCGAACCAACTCGAGCGACGGAAAATCTTCGATCAGGAGACTGACACCTTCGATTTTTTCGCGAATCGATCGGGGCAGGTTGGCAACCGCAGAATCGAGGGCGCGCGAGAACGCTGTGTCGTCGAGCGTGACGGGAAGCGGAAACAGCTGCGGCTCGAGGGAATTCGCACGGGAGAAAGCCTGCGCCGCAGTTTCGATTCCAACGCTCATCGTGCCTGACTCTTCCGAAGACTCGCGCTCGTCGGGGCTGTCGGATTCGTCTTCGAGCCGTTCGAGCACAAGGCCGAGGTGATAGAGCGTATGGCCGGCGTCCGGATCGATCGCGATGCCTCGTTCGAGGGCGCGCTTTGCATCGGCATACGCGCCTAGCTCGAAAAGAACCTGCCCTTCGAAGGCGCAATAGAGCCCGAGTTCACCGCCCGCCTTGGCTGCGCGCCGCACGAGAAAGAGCGCGCCTTCCAGATCATCCTGATAGAAAAGCGCCTTGCTCTTGAGGTAGTAGACCTCCGCCTGGAGCATTCGATCGGGGCGGGGAAGTTCCGGCTGGCCCGCCAGTAATTCATCGGCCCGTCGCACGGCCGTTCCGAATTCACCGAGTTCCTCGATCAAGAGTTCGATCCGGTTGAGGTGGGCTGCTGTGAATTTTCCGTCTGCCAGCGTCGCGCGATCGAACTCGATGAGCGCCTCGTCGATACGGCCGTCATCCCATAGAATCTCACCGCGCCCGTTGTGGGCTTCAGCGCCATCCGGATGGACGCGAAGAGCCTCGTCGAGCCAAGCCAGCGCCTCCTCGATGCGCCCGCCGTGCGAAGCCTCCATCGCCTGGTCCAGACAATCCCAGTAGCGATCCTTGTCCTTACGCATTGTCGTTACGCATGAGCGTGATGACCAACCTTACGTTCTACCACCATCCAGTCCCCTGGATCGCGCAGTCCCCTGGATCGCGGACTCGAGTCCGGTCGCTTGTCGTCCGGGGCCCCAAAAAAGGCAGCGTAGCGTAGCCCTCCTGTCCAACACGTCTTCCCCGTGCTGAGAAAGCCCTCGGGGAGTCTTGTGACTCGTGCGAGGGCCAGGGGTCTGCGCGCCTGGACTCGTGCGCCTTCTGCCGCGCAGACTCCTACACTCATCGACAGCATGGGAAGCCCATCCGAAACGACGCCAGACCCTCGAGCGGGGCGCCGTCCCGCCCACACGTCTGCGGCAGCCGTTTGTGTCGCCGTCAGCCTGTTCGTCGTGGCCTTGATTGGCGCTGCGTGCGCCAAAGCCCCACTCGGCCCAGCCTTCGAAAAGGCGCCCCCACCTCCCGATCATCGCGCACGTCTGTACGTCTACCGATCTGACCAGCCCGGCTCACTCGCCACCATCCGCATCACGGTCGACGGCCTGGAGGTGGGCCGATTTCGAAACAACGAATACGAAACGATCGAACTCCCGACAGGCTCACATCATCTGCGCGCCGGGTTGCGCGGCTTCGGTCTGCTCGCCTGGGGTTGGAACAGCCACCGATTTCGCCTGGCCCCCGGCGAGACCGCCTACCTCAAGATTTCGGTTCGACTCGCAGAGCACGGCGCACCTGAGTCGCGCAACTCCGAAATCGCTGGGCGATCCAGCCGCGCCGTCAGCGAGAACGTGTTCATCATCCGCCAATCGGCCGAAGCGGCCCTTTCCGATCTCGAAACGACCACCCGATTGGCTCGACCGGCTGCTACGGAGGATCCATGACGAGACACAAACCTGTAGGAAATACGCAACTACTTCATTAGTTGTACGAATTTGTTGTGATTTTCTGACGCTGTGATAGATTCGAACACGAGTGCGCACGGCCTCGGCTGCGGTGGGCTCACTCTCCCTTGAGTATCAGTGCGGGACCAGACAATACGCACAGTGGCTGATCCCAGGGCCCATTCCACTCGGAATGGGCCCGTTCTTTTTTTGGCGCTCACTGCGCTCGCTTGGGCTGAGGGCTCTGTTGCTTGTTCGGGGTGACTGGAGCTTGGGCTGAGGGCTCTGTTGCTTGTTCGGGGTGACTGGAGCTTGGGCTGGGGTGGCTGGAGTTTCGGCTGAGGGCTCCCGTTGCCTGCTCGCGGCGGCGGTTGCGCTTGGGCTCAGGGCCCCGTCCGGGCTGCCTGTCGCCGTTTCTTGGGCCGAGGGTCCTCTCCTCACTGATCACGATCGACCTGGGGCGAGGGTTCTTCCGCCAGTCGGGTTGGGGGAGGGAGGGGTGGTGGGCCTGCCTGGACTTGAACCAGGGACCGTCCGGTTATGAGCCGGTTGCTCTAACCACTGAGCTACAGGCCCTCCGAGCGAATTCTAACGCTTCCGACTCTCTGCGCCTCCGGTGAGGCCCGGGATGCGTAGGGTCCGTGGGATACGTTGTCGAGTGGGCAACGAACTGCGAGAATCCGCGCCATGGCAAACACCGCAGCGGGGCATCTAGTAGCAGTCATCGGAGGCGCAACGGCTGGCGCCGAGGTCGCGAGTCGACTCGCCGACCGCGGCGTCTCAGTTTCCGTATTCGAGCAGAACGTGCGGCCGTATGGAAAGATCGAAGACGGCCTACCGCGTTGGCACGAAGCGCTCCGGAACAAGGAGTACAAGACCATCGACGAGAAGCTGTCGAAGCCGGGCGTCTCCTTCGTACCGAACACCAAGATCGGGGAGGACATTGGCTTCAAGGAACTCGTGAACGATTGGGGCTTCTCAGCCGTCGTGCTTGCGAACGGTGCATGGCGTGATCGGCCACTGCCGATCGAGGGCGCAGACGCGTTCATCGACAAGGGCCTCGTCTACCAGAACTCGTTCGTCATCGCCTTCAATCATGCCGAGCGAGGCGACCTCACAGACGCGTCATATACCGTACATGACGGCGCGATGATCGTTGGCGGCGGTCTAGCGTCGATCGATGTCGCCAAGATCCACACGCTCGAACTCACGGTCAAGGCATTGGCCGAGCGTGGAATCGAAACCGATATTCTCGAGCTCGAAGTCAAGGGCATCCCCAAGACCCTGGCGCGCCACGACCTTGAATGGACCGACCTTGGACTCGAGGGCGCGACGATCTATTACCGACGACGGGTCGAGGACATGCCCTTGATGGAAGCACCAGAAGGTGCGGACGAGGCGCGATTGAAGAAGGTCGAGGCGGGTCGTCGGCGCATGATCGACAAGGCGACCGACAAATATCGATTCAAGATCGTTCCCCTTTCCGCACCCGACGAGCTCATTGTCGAAGGCGACCGACTGGTCGGCCTCCGATTTCGCCGAACCAAGATCGAGAACAAACGCGTCGTCATGCAGGACGAGACCTTCGAAGTCCGTGCACCCGCAATCATCAGCTCGATCGGCTCGATTCCCGAGCCAATCGAAGGCATCGATATGAAGGGTGAACTCTTCGATTTCAAGGATTGGGACATCGGCAAACTCGCTGGCTACCCAACCGTCTTCTCGGTCGGCAACGTCGTCACAGGCAAAGGAAACATCGTCGCTTCTCGCAAGCACGCGACCCAGGTCAGTAAAGCGGCGATCGAGGCCTACCTCGGGATTGCCGACGGAGACGGTGATCGAGCCGAAGAGGCGGTACCCCGTGCCGACACGGATGCCGCGGCCGAAACCGCGGACCATGTTGCTGCGGCCCTGGAGTCCGCCCAACCGCCGGATGCTCGACTCGCGAGGGCGCTACTCGACAAGGTCACTGCACGCCAACGTGAAGTCGGCTTCGAGGACTACAAGTCCTGGAAAGAGCGTGTGGGCAAGCCCTGCTAGTCCGTTCTCACACGTCGCTCGAAACGAGCTGACGTATCACGAACTCACGCACCAGGGACCGGCGGTGGCCGGGGCACGAAATATCCGGCCAGTGCCTCGATTCCGGAAGCCGCAGACCATTCACTCATGCCCGTCGTCCAGACCAGGGTTTCCCGGGCGACCCGTCCGGCTGCGATGGCCTGGGCCAACTGGGCCGATGTGAACGGACCCACAGACTGACCACCTTCAGCGATATGCCAAGTCACCGCTGGAACCGAAGGCGCAACCTCAGTCGGCGGTGTTGCGTTCGGTGTTCCGCCGGAACCGCCCATCATTCCACCCATCGAATTCGTCATCGCTAGACCCATGCCGAGTCCGACACCAGCCCCCGCGAGTCCGCCAGCCGGGTTCGCAGCCGCTTCGGGCATTGCGTTACCGAGTTGGTAGGCCTGGAAGGCGTTCATGTCGCCGATCGCATTCATGCTCGCGCGTGCGTCGAGGGCGCGTTCGACCTCGGCCGGAACCGAAACGTTCACGATGTAGAGCTGCGGCATTTCGAGTCCGAACTCGTCATCGATGCGACTGACGACCTCCTGACGAAGCGTCTCGGACAATTCGCTGTAGTTCTCCGCGAGGTCGAGGACACTGATCCCAGAGCTCGCGACCACGTCGGCGAAGGTCATCGAGATGATCGATCGAAGCAGGGCCGATACTTCCTCTGCTTCGTAGACACCATCGGTGCCGACCAGCTCCGAGAGAAGCCGAGCGGGATCGATCGCACGCAGGGTGTAGGTTCCGAAAGCACGAACTCGGACCGGGCCGAAATCAGCATCACGCAGCGGAACGGGATTCGACGTTCCCCATTTCAGATCGGTGAGCTGGCGCGTGCTGACGAAGTAGACTTCGGCCTTGAACGGACTGTCGAATCCGTGCATCCAACCCATCAGGGTCGATAGAATCGGCAGGTTCTTCGTTTCGAGCGAATAATGGCCGGGGCCAAAAACGTCGGCAATCCGCCCCTGGTGGACGAAGACCGCGGACTGACCCGGACGCACGATCAGCTGTGCGCCATATTTGATCTGATTTCGATAGCGTGGGTATCGCCAGACCAACGTGTGCTGGCTGTCGTCGATCCACTCGACGATATCGATTAGTTCAGCGCGAAGCTTGTCAAAGAGTGCCATATCTAGTTCCCTCTTATGTTAGTTCAAGAATCCAGTCAAGAGATCGAAGATCGTCTCGACTGCTGAAGTCTTCTGACGGGTTCCGAAAATCGAAAAGTCCGATCGGCTCTCCGTCGAGGAATGCTGTATCCGAAAGACGGCCTCGCGGGCAGCGCTCTCGTCACGCGCCTTGATCGTCTCTTCGATTGCGCTCGCACGTTCGGCGCGACCCGACAATACGAATCCGGCGATTCGCTCGAGTTCGTGCGCATCGAGCCAGGTGCCATGCTCATGGCACCGATCGACAATCACGCCCGATCGCTTTTTAAAATTTCTTCGGACCATGAGAGCATCGCAGGCCGGGCAGCGCCGATACTCGACGGATCGGTCGAGCGGGTTGCCACCATCGACGCGGGGCGCCGACGACTCGCCTTCCAGATCGCGGTTACGCGCCGCCGCGGCCGCGCGATCGACGAGCGCATCGAAGCGATTCTCGGGTGCCCACAGCCCGTGACATTTCGGACATTCCTGGATCTCGAGTCCGCCCACTTCTCGAGAAGTCATCCAACACTCGCAACACGGACAGCGGAGTTCGGACAAAGTTGGCTGCGGAGACTGAGGATCGAATGCAACTCCACAGCCTAGACAGAACCGTGCATCGTCCAGATTTCGCGCATAGCACTCCGGACAGATCAGGCTGCCGCGATCAACGACCTGAACGATTCCGGATCCACAGTAGTCACAGAGCTCATCTTCGGTCTTCGCGATCGCGCCGCAAGCGCTACATCTCCGAACCGGCGCATCGGTCGCCGCGGGTGGCGTCGCTTCGAGCGTCTCGCCACACCGGCAATCGAATACGCTTGCCGGTGCCATTCCGGCGACATCGTATTGGGTATGACAGTTTGTACAGGCTATGAGCTTCAAGCGGACCTCTAGGGCCCCTATCGGACAGCCCCTCGCCGCGCTTGATCGAACGAGTGATGATTCCCGCTTGCAGGAAGAGGGCTAGCCCTCGAGAAATCCCTTGAGGGATCGACTGCGGCTCGGGTGCCGCAATTTACGCAGAGCCTTTGCTTCGATCTGGCGAATTCGCTCCCGCGTCACATCGAAATCCTGGCCAACCTCTTCGAGCGTTCGATTCGCACGCTCCCCGATCCCGAAACGCATGCGCAAAACACGCGCCTCGCGGGGAGCCAGGGTCGCCAATAGCTCTCGGGTGTGCTCGGCCAGGCTGGATTGGATCACCGCGTCGGCCGGGCTGATCATGTTCGGATCCTCGATGAAGTCGGAGAGCCGACCATCATCGTCTTCGCCGACCGGCGTCTCGAGGCTGATTGGATCATTCGCGATACGCAAAACCATGCGTACCTTCTCGAGCGGAATCTCGAGACTCTCCGAGAGCTCTTCGGGCTGGGGTTCGCGGCCGAGAACCTGCACGAGTTGTCGTGTTGCGCGCACGAGCTTGTGAATCGTCTCGATCATATGGACTGGGATTCGAATCGTGCGTGCCTGATCTGCGATCGCTCGAGTGATCGCCTGTCGAATCCACCAGGTCGCGTAGGTCGAGAATTTGTACCCTCGTCGCCACTCGAATCTGTCGACCGCCTTCATCAGCCCGATGTTGCCTTCCTGGATCAAGTCGAGAAACTGGAGGCCACGATTGGTGTATTTCTTGGCGATCGAAACGACCAGACGCAGATTCGCTTCGATGAGTTCACTCTTGGCTTCCTGGGAGAGGAGTGCGGTCGCGTCGACGACTTCACGAATTTGCTCGACTTCACCGAGAGTGAGGTCCGAGTCGCTCTCCAGGTGTATTCGAAAAACAGCCAGGCTCGCGATCTCTTTCTCGGCCTCCACGATCGATTTCGGATCACCACCGAGTCGCTCGAGGGCAAGCTTTCCGCCGGCGCTTCGTTTCTTCGATTGCTCTGCGAGCAGGATGAAATCATCCGTTTCGAGATCAAAACGTCGAGCGATCTCCGCGGCGCGACTGTCGAGCAGCCGATGGCTCTCGAGCAACTCATCGAGACACCGGTCGAGTTCCTTGTAGCGATCGCGTGTCACTCGCTGCTTGCGAAGGATCTTTGCAGCTTCCTGGTGGAGTTTCGCGACTTCCGTACTACAAGCATCTCGATCGTCACGGCTCATCTCATTGTTGGCGAGCTCAACGTGTCGTTCGGTCAAGGTCTTTTCGATCGTCTCGAGTCGCAGGATCGCTTCGAGAAATCTCTGCCGTATCTCTTCTTCCGGAGCTGCATCTTCATCATCGAGTCCATCGATGACCTTCTTCAGTTCGATCCGGTCTTCTCGAACGAACTCTCCAACTTCGATCATGCGACGAAGGCAATAGGAGTTTCCGGTCAGCGCGGCCAGGTGGGCGTCGACTGCGACTTCGATGCGTTGGGCGATTTCGACCTCACCCTCGCGTGTCAACAGCGAGACCTGACCCATTTCGCGCAGATAGACTCTAACGGGATCGGCGCTACCGCCATCATCAGATGCGGCACGGGCAGTCTTGCTGGCCTTGGCCGATTCGGCTCGTGTCTTGGGTCCGGTATGCGCGAGTTGAATGTCTTCCTCACGCAAGATGGACAAGACGCCATCAAACTCCTGCTTGCCTAACAGATCGTCTTCGAAGGCGTGCTTGAGCTCGGCGGCATTGACTTCTCCATTCTTCCGACCCAGCTCGACCAGTTTCTGGATCGAGTCGAGTGCCATTAGTTCGTCACGCAGCAACGGCATGGCCGTCTCGTCAGCAGATTTGGTTTTCTTTGCCTTTCTGCTAGTCGCGCGGCGTTTCGGTTTCTTGCCAACATTGTCGTCTGCGGATTTTGTAGGTCGTGAAGGCTTGCGCGAAGTTGGTTTGGAGATCTCGTCGCCTTTGGAATCTTCGCCCTCGACGTTCGCTTTGGATTTCTTTGCGCGAGCAGGTGCAGCACGCTTGGCACGACGAGCGCGGGTGGGCGCCGGCGCGGCGTCGGCCGTGTCGATAGGAATCTCGCTTTCGTTCGTCGACTCGGCTGTCGACTCCCTCGTGGACGCGTTCGAGGCCATGGGGGGGTCCTCCTTGGGCTCTTCAACTCTACTGCCGAATTCCTGCTTTCGCTGCCTTCCCAGTGCGACCGCTCACTCGAGTCCGTCACTTGCATGCGCATTGCTACTCGAACCAACACCCAGATGGGCTCGCCGCTCCAGCAACAATGCATGACGCTCAGCCAGGAGCGCCGTGTGATCCGCTTCGGGATCACGTAGACGTCGTTTCAGATCCTGCTCACGAGCAGCAATTCTCCGAAGATCAAACCATCCGATCAAGTCATCGAGCACTTGATCCGCTGTACGCTCTCCGTCGATCGGCGCGTCGTCCATTGCAATTTCCCGCAGGCGAAGCCTTGCCTCTTCGTCCAGCTGAGACTCGACTGCAAAAGAATCGACACCACCTTCTCCATCCGCGATCAGCAAGCCTTCTGCCGCAGACTCGATGAGCTGCAGAATAATCGACTTCCATGCCCCCACCGGCAGGATCTCCTGGAGTTTGAGCGCCATCTCGTCGCCCACGAGTTGTGGTCGCAGCAAACACAAACGCGCGAGTGCGCGCAGCTGGCGTTCTTCAGGAAGATCACGTCGATCGCGAGTGAGACCGAGCGCCTCACTGTCGACTTGAGGTGTCTGCGTCGAACCACGCACTGCGTCACGAACGATGGCCGCGACTGCAGCGGTCGACGCACCGACCGCCATTGCGAGGCGGCGAATATACTCGTCTCTCGAAACAGCGTCGGCGACACGCGCCACGAGTGGTGCGACATGGGCGACGGCGTCCGCCTTTTGATCGGGTGAGGTCGTTCCCTGACGCAGCGCGTTGCGAATCGACGATTCCAACGCATCGGGTGCTTCATCGACGAGCTTGCGCAACGCCGCGGCCCCCTCCCTGGTCAGATAGTCATCGGGATCGAGTCCCTCAGGAATCGAAACCGCACGCACACGCAACCCATGGGGCAACAACACGGCCAAGGCTTTCTCAGTTGCCTGGTGGCCCGCGGAGTCACCGTCAAAGACCAATACGATCTCACGTGAACGCCTTCGTAGCTGAATTCCATGGTCGGCAGTGAGCGCGGTTCCGCAGGTCGCCAGTGCTTCACCGAGATCGGCCCGCGCGAAGGCGATCCGATCGAAATAGCCCTCACAGAGAATGACGCGTCCCGAGCGCCGAATCGATTCGAGCGCGTCGGGATAGCCATAGAAGGTGTTCCGTTTCTGAAAGACCGGGCTCTCGGGTGTGTTCAGGTATTTCGGTTCCTGGTCCGCCTCGAGGGCTCGACCTCCGAAACCGATTACGCGACCCCGCACGTCGTGGATCGGGAAGGTGAGTCGCCCGCGCAGTCGATCGTAGTGGCCGGAGCCGGATTTTCGCTCGGCGAGGAGTCCTGCCTTCACACCCAGATCGCCGGCGATGCGCTTCTTCCGGAGACGTTCCGCGACCGCATCCCAGCGCGCAGGGGCGAACCCGATCCCGAAGAGGTCGGCCGCTGCCCCGTCGAAACCTCGAGAAGTGAGATAGCTGCGCGCGATCTCGCCTTCCGGCTTTCGAAGCGCTTCGCGGTAGAGCTCCTGGGCAATGTCGTTGGCTTCATAGATTCGGGTACCGAGACCGGCCTCTGGAGAACCGCGCTCTTCGGGGATCTCGATCCCGAGGTCGCTGGCAAGCGAGCGCGCCGCTTCGGGAAAGGAAAGCCCGTCGTGCTTCATCAGGAAGGCGATGACGTCGCCGCCCTCCTGGCAACCAAAACAATGAAAGATCTGTCGGTCCGAATTGACGTTGAACGAAGGGGTCTTTTCATTGTGGAAGGGGCATAGCCCTTTCCAGTTTCGACCGGCTTGCTTCAATTCAACGTAGCGAGAGACCAGGCTGACTATGTCGGCTCGGTTTCGGATCTCGTGGATCGCTGTTTCGGGGATCCGGCTCAAATCCACCTCTCGCAGAACGTCGTTGTTAGTTCATTGAAGAACGACGTATCTTCTTGAGCGCCCGCTTTCGTGCGGCCGCTTCCTTCTTCTTCTTCCGGATGCTCGGCTTGTCGTAATACTCACGACGTCGAAGCTCCGTCAGAATTCCTGCTTTCTCGCAAGTCTTCTTGAAACGCTTCATAGCGCCCTCGAAAGACTCGCTCTCCTTGATCTTGATGACCGGCATGTTCTTATCTCCCCTCACCGTCGCGGGGATCCAACCGACACTGATACAAGACGAGCCGAGCGGATCTCCCTGATTCGCTCTGCCGTCTATGAGTGACCCGAGGGTCTGATTTCGTGGCGCGCTATTCGAGTGGTGCGCGCGCTCACGATCGTCGATTGCATCTCCGCTGCTTGTTCGTTTTCCAGATCGTTCGCCCGATGCCCTTGCAGACAGGCATGGGAGGTTCTCACCACAAAGCCTGCTGGGAACGCGCGAAGGAGGCTCAACCTAGCGCAGAGCGCTCTCAGCCTCAATCTTGCCCCGAAGGGACCACAGCCGTGTCCTGTTGGTTCTCAGCCATCTATCGGCTGTCTGACAAGTATTCCCGCTGCCAATAGATCTCGCTTGACCTCGCCGACAGTGGTCTCTTTGAAATGAAAAATAGAAGCAGCCAGCGCCGCCTGACAATGTCCACCCTCCGGCCCATCGTCGAGCGCCCTGGCCAGATCCTGCGAGCTGCCTCCGCCGCCGGATGCGATCACTGGAATCGAAATCCGATCCGCCACCGCGCGCAGCATGGCCAGGTCGTAGCCGCTCTTGGTGCCATCGCGATCCATGCTCGTCAGCAATATCTCTCCTGCACCCGCCTCCGCCACGAGCGCAGCCCACGTCACTGCATCGATTCCCGTCGCTTTCCGGCCGCCATGCGTAAAGACCTCCCAGCGCGGCGGTTCGTCATCCGTTGAAACCTGTTTCGCGTCGATTGCGACGACGAGATTGGCGCTGCCGATCTTCGCCGCTGCATTGCTCACGAGGTCTGGATCCTTGATCGCAGCCGTCATGATCGAAACCTTGTCGGCGCCCGCATTCAGCAGATCACGAATATCCTGTAGGGACCGAACGCCGCCCCCCACCGTAAGCGGCATGAAGATGCTTTCCGCCGTTCGGGCGACGACATCGAGCAATATCCCGCGCTCCTCGTGGCTCGCCGTGATGTCCAGAAAAGTGATCTCGTCGGCTTCCTGCGCGTCATAGCGCTTGGCGACTTCGACGGGATCACCTGCGTCCACGTGGTCGACGTACTTCACGCCCTTCACGACTCGCCCCTGATCGACGTCGAGGCAGGGAATGATCCTCTTGAACAGCGCCATTTACAGCGCCTCGATCAATTGGAGTGCCCGGTCGAGATCGACACCCCCCGTGTAGATCGCACGCCCTACGATCACGCCGCAAATTCCTTCATCACGAAACTTGGCTGCCTGAACGACGTCGTCGTTCGTCGCAACGCCACCCGATACGATGACCGGAATACCGATGGACTCTGCCAGACTGACTGTCGCGTCGATGTTCGGTCCGGTCAGCATTCCGTCACGCGCAATATCCGTATAGACGATTGCTGCCACACCCGCGTCTTCGAATCGCCTGGCTAGATCGACTGCCGTCGTCTCGCTCGCCTCGAGCCACCCCTCGACTGCGACACGGCCTTCCCGGGCGTCGATCCCGACGACGACGCGACCCGGAAATCTACCGGCGGCTTGCTTGACGAGTTCTGGATCGCGAAGCGCAACGGTCCCGAGGATGACACGATCGAGTCCCCAGCCTAACGCGGTATCGACACCCTCGAGCGTGCGGAGTCCACCGCCAAGCTGAACCGGTACTGAGCCTACGACTTCGAGGATTCGCTTGATCGTATCGGCCTGCACGGGGCGTCCGTGTTTCGCGCCCTCGAGGTCGACGACGTGCAACCGGCGAATTCCCGCTTTCGCGAAGCGAGCCGCCACATTGGCAGGGTCGCTGTCATAGACGGTGGAGTCGTCGTATCGACCTTGTGACAAACGCACGGCCTCCCCACCCAGAAGGTCGATGGCCGGAATCAGTTCGAAGGGATCCGCGCTCATCGGCTGCCCTCGAGCCATACGCGATAGGCGTCCAGGAGTCTCTTTCCTGCAGATTGACTCTTTTCGGGGTGGAACTGCACGGCGAATATATTGTCCTTCGCGACTGCCGCCGCAAAGCTGCCGCCGTAGTCGGTGCGACCGACGATGATTTCGGAATCACGCGGCTCCGGGCGATAGGAATGCACGAAGTAGTACACGTCAGATGATGGCAGCGACTCGAGCATCGGATGGTCACCTTCGAAACGAACCTCGTTCCAACCGATATGCGGCACGAGCAATTGTTTTCCGTTCGTGTCCTTGTCGGGAAAGCGCGTCACCCGACCGGCCAGCCGACCCAGCCCTGGCGTCAGACCGTGTTCCTCGCCCTCATCGAATAACAACTGCAGGCCAAAACAAATTCCGAGATAGGGCCGCCCGTGATCCGTCACGTTTCGAATCGCGTCGGCCAGCCCGGCTTTCTCGAGTGCGTTCACCGCGTTGCGAAATGCGCCGACGCCAGGAAGCAATACGCCATCGGCATCGCGCACGACGGTCGGATCGCTCGTCACGATCGGATCCATTTCCGAGCGCTCGAGCGCCTTTGCGACGCTGCGAAGATTCCCGGCACCGTAGTCGACGAGCGCAATGCGAGGTCGCATCTGTCTAGAGCGCTCCCTTGACCGTCGGCAGACCGGACTCGCGCGGGTCGATCGCAACCGCGTCTCGAAGCGCACGAGCGACGCCCTTGAAGGCGGCCTCGACGCAGTGGTGCGGACTCTTGCCGTATCGCTTCTCGATGTGCAGATCGAGACCTGCGCTCTGCGAGAACGCGTACATGAAGTCTTCGGTCAGACTCGCATCGAAGGACCCGATGCGAGAATTCTCGAGCGAAAGCTGATAGACGAGATAGGGCCTGTTCGAGACATCGACAGCAACCTCGACCTTCGACTCGGCCATCGGAAGCAGGCAACTTCCAAACCGACGAATTCCAACCGCGCTACCCAGCGCTTCGCGCAGGGCCTGGCCGAGCGAAATTCCCACATCTTCGACCGTGTGATGAAAATCGACTTCGACGTCGCCCCGGGCCTCGATCTCGAGATCGAACAGCGCGTGGCGAGCAAAGGACTCCAGCATGTGATCGAAGAAGGGAATCCCCGTCTCGATACTGTATTGGCCCGAGCCATCCAGATCGATTCGGATCTGGATCTCGGTTTCCTTGGTCTTGCGGGCGATCGTGGCAACACGACTCGCACCACCCTTGATGGGCTGCTGCTTCGCTTTGGGCGACATCCAACTTCTCCGCCTGATTCGGCTTTTCGGGCGCTACTCGACCGCGCGGATCAACCGCAACGCGCGAAGCCGCCTGCCCGATCTGGAGGGCTAGAGCTCGACTTCGCGGGCGGCTTCCCGTTCTCGACGGGCGCGGCGGATCTTTTGTAGCCGTAGCTCCACCGACGCGCCATGGCCTGTGAGTCCTTCGACGTTCGCCAGTCGGACGATGTCAGCGCCGAGCTCTCGAAGCTTGGGCGGCTCGAACTTCATGAAGCTCGTGCGTTTGAGGAAATCCTCGACCGAGAGCGGTGAGAAGAAACGCGCCGTCCCCCCTGTGGGGAGAACATGATTCGGACCTGCGATGTAGTCGCCCACGGCGACAGGCGTGTAGTGGCCCAGGAAGATCGCCCCCGCGTTCTCGACGTCTTTGGACAGTTTCTCCGGGTCTTCGACCGCAAGGACCAGGTGCTCGGACGCGTATTCGTTCGCCAGCCGCATCGATTCGTCGAGACTCTTGGTCACCACGATGGCGCCACGGGCTTTGATCGACTTCTCCGCGATATCGGACTTTTCCAGTACGGCGAGTTGTCGCTTTATCTGATCTTGAACGCGAGTCACGAGTCCCTTTACATGGGTAATCAGAATCGACTGCGCCAGCTCGTCGTGTTCCGCCTGTGAAATCAGATCCGCAGCGAGCCATGCGGGAGTCGCACTGCGATCCGCAATGATGCAGACCTCAGTCGGTCCGGCCTCGCTATCGATGCCGACCTGACCAAAGACCTGTTTCTTGGCCGTGGCCACCCAGACATTGCCGGGACCGACGATCTTGTCGACCCTCGGCACGCTTTCAGTGCCGTAGGCGAGGGCTGCGATGGCGTGTGCACCACCCATCTTGAAGACACGATGGACGCCGGAGACCCGCGCCGCCATCAACACCTCGGGGCGAATCGAACCGTCCTTGCTGGGCGGCGTGGCCATCAAGATTTCGGGAACCTCGACAACGGATGCTGGAATTGCATTCATCACGACTGAAGACGGGTAGACGGCCTTGCCACCGGGTACGTAGAGTCCCACGCGCCCGAGCGGTCGGACGCGCTGGCCCATGTAGCCACCGCCCTCCTCGCGCATCTCCCAGCTCGAGGGAATTCGCTTGCGATGAAATTCGCGTACGCGCATCGCAGCCTTGCCGATGGCAGCGCGATCGGCGCTGTCGACCTGGTCACAAGCGTCGTCCCATTCATCCTTGTTCACTTCGAGCGCGGTCAGCTTCGCGTGGTCGAATTTCTTCACAAAGCCGAGCAACGCATCGTCGCCGCCGGATCGGACGCTGGCGATGATCTTCGCAACGTCTGCTTCGACGTCGAGCACACTGTCCTCACGCCGTCCGCAGACTTCTCGCCAAGACTCGTCAAAAGTTGCCGCGTCGGTCTTGAATACACGCATCAGTTTCGCAGTCGATTTTGCGGCCATGTATCTAACTCCCTGACTCCCTGCCGGGCTTGTGGACTTCCTGTCCTTCACCCGATGCTTCGATCATTCCGCTTGCCAACGAGCCCCAACGACCCGCGGCAATCTCGCCAGATCGAAACGCCGCTCAACTTCCGAAAATCCAGCCCCTGCAAGCTCCGTCTCGACCGTCTCGATCTGTTCCGGAGAAAGCTCGAAAAGCAGCCATCCTCCTGGAGAGAGATGATTGCCAGCTTCGGCCACCAGACGCCTGATCACCTCCAATCCATCCGCCCCCGCGAAGAGCGCCATGTCGGGCTCGTGCGAAAGCTCCGGTGGAAGCGACGCCGCATCATCCCGAGCCACATAGGGTGGATTCGAAATGATAAGGTCGAATCGCTCAGAAGCGACCGGCTCAAAGAGGTCACCCTCCAGAAAGCGAATCCTCTCTCTCATGTGCAGATGATCGGCATTTTCCGTCGCAATCTGTAGTGCTGGCGAGGAAAGATCCGTTGCGGTGATTTCGGCGTGGGGAAGTTCAGACGCCAAAGAGAGGGCAATCGCACCCGATCCCGTACCGACATCGAGAATTCGAACCATGCTCTCGGCATCAGAAATTTTCGAGAGGGTCGCTTCTACCAGGGTCTCGGTCTCGGGGCGAGGTGTCAACACATCACCGGTGACTCGAAAGGGCAGAGACCAGAACTCGCGTTGGCCCAACAAGAGCGAGACGGGCACCCGCTCTCCCGCTCGCCGCTGCACGAGCGCACGAAAGCGATCACGCTCCTTCGCCAGCACCGGCTTCTCGTAGTCGACATAGAGTCGAAGTCGGTCGCTCTCGAGAGCATGAGCAAGCAGAATCTCAGCGTCGAGACGCGCAGTGTCTATGCCGCTCCGCCCGAAATAGTCCGTCGTCCAGCGAAGCAGCTCGAGCACAGTCCAGACCCGTTCGCCGCCCCCCGCCGAAGCCGTGCTCTCTGCCGAGGCTGCGCCACGCGAGATCGCAGTCCCGTCGGTCACGGCTTCGCGCCTGGATCGACGTCTGCGATCTCTCCCTCTCGAGCAGCGGCGAGACTCGAATGCACCGCATCAAGCAGCTCATCCATCTCGCCCGCCAGCAGTGCGTCGAGCTTGTGGAGCGTAACGCCAGCCCGATGATCCGTTACCCGACTCTGCGGAAAATTATAGGTTCGAATTTTTTCGCTGCGTTCGCCCGTACCGACCTGGGCACGACGCTCACTCGCGCGTTCGGCATTCGCCCGCCCCTCTTCGAGATCGAGCAGACGCGAACGCAGGACAGTCATCGCCTTGGCCTTGTTCTTGTGCTGAGATTTCTCGTCCTGACATTGCACGACGAGGCCGCTCGGAAGGTGCGTGATCCGGACCGCCGAATCCGTCGTATTCACGCTCTGTCCGCCGGGACCACCAGCGCGCATCACGTCGATGCGAAGATCTTCGTTCTTGATATCGATGTCGACCTCTTCGGCCTCGGGCATCACAGCGACCGTGACGGTCGAAGTGTGGATGCGGCCTTGACTCTCGGTCGTCGGTACCCGCTGGACACGGTGGACACCCTTTTCGTACTTCAGACGACTGAATACATCCTGGCCTGAAACCGAAGCAATGATTTCCTTGAAACCACCACCGTCCGTTTCTGAAACCGACATCGTCTCGATCTTCCAACCGCGAGACTCTGCATAACGCGAATACATCCGGAACAGATCTGCACCAAAGAGTGCGGCCTCGTCGCCACCTGTTCCCGCGCGGATCTCAAAGATCGCATTCTTCTCGTCGTTGGGATCCTTGGGCGTCAGAATAATGCGGAGTTCGGTTTCGAGGGCCGAAATCGTCTCTTCCAGCCGCTCGACTTCCGATCGAGCGAGTTCTGCCATCTCGGGATCTTCGTCCTCGAGCATGGCCTTGCCCTCGTCGAACTCGGCGACCGCAACACGGTAACGCTCGCCCACTTCGAGCAGCGGGCGAAGAGCGCCCAAACGCCTGCCCAGCTTCTCGATGGCGCGGGGTTCCTTCCCGACATCCGGATCAGAGAGCTGGGTCTCGAGGTCGCGACTCCGCGCCTCGGCCTCTGCGATGCGTTCTATAAAATCGGCCACGGGATTACTCGAGTTGGGGTCATAGGTCTCGGGTACGCCGTGATCGCGACCCGATGGGGTCGTCCTGGAGTCGATCAGTAGCGAATCCTAGGAATTCATCGACTCCATGAATTCTGCGTTCGAATCGGTCTTCTCGATCTTGCCCATCAGAAACTCCATCGAGTCGACCGGCGAGAGTGGTGAGAGCACCTTGCGCAGAATATACATCCGATTGAGAGAATTCTCGTCCATCAAGAGCTCCTCGCGACGTGTCGCAGAGCGGTTGATGTCGAGGGCCGGATAGGTCCGCCGATCGGCGAGCTTTCGGTCGAGCACGATTTCACAATTGCCCGTGCCCTTGAACTCCTCGAAGATGACCTCGTCCATGCGCGAACCGGTATCGATGAGCGCGGTACCGACGATGGTCAAGCTCCCGCCCTCTTCGACGTTTCGGGCTGCACCGAAAAATCGCTTCGGTTTGTGAAGTGCGTTCGAATCGACACCGCCGGACAAGATCTTGCCTGAATGCGGCACAACCGTGTTGTGTGCACGCGCAAGCCGCGTGATCGAATCGAGCAGGATGACGACGTCGCGCCCGTGTTCCACGAGACGCTTGGCCTTCGCGATCACCATGTCCGCGACCTGGACGTGTCGTGTTGCAGGCTCGTCGAAGGTCGAGGAAATGACCTCGGCCTTCACCGTGCGTTGCATGTCCGTCACTTCCTCGGGACGTTCGTCGATCAGCAAGACGATCAGATACGCCTCGGGATTTCCCTCGGCGATGGCGTTGGCGACGTCCTTCAAGATCATCGTCTTGCCCGCTTTTGGCGGCGACGTGATCAACGCGCGCTGGCCCTTCCCAAGCGGGGCGATCAGGTCGATGATGCGCGTCGTCATGCCCCCGCTCTTGGTCTCGAGGTTGAATTTCTCTTCCGGATAGAGCGGCGTCAGATTATCGAAGAGGATCTTGTGCTTGGCATTTCCGGGTTCCTCGAAGTTGATCGCGATAACCTTGAGCAGCGCGAAATAACGTTCGCCTTCCTTCGGCGGTCGAACCTGGCCCTCGACCGTATCTCCCGTTCGTAGATTGAAGCGTCGGATTTGTGAGGGTGAGACGTAGACGTCGTCTGGACCCGCGAGATAATTCTGGTCGGGAGCCCGCAGAAACCCAAAACCATCCTGCAGAATCTCGAGCACGCCCTCGGCGACGATTTTTCCGCGATTCTCGGTCTGGGTCTTCAGGATCGCGAAAATGAGATCCTGCTTGCGCAGACCTGCTGCGTTCTCGACGTCCATCGACTCCGCGAGTTCGGTCAGCTCCGAGACCGATTTCGCTTTCAATTCTTTAACGAAGACGCCTTCGAGACCATCGTCCCCCTCTCGATCGAGGTTCGCCTCCTCCTCAGCGAGCTCCGCATCGCTCGGCAGATAATCCCGCTTCGCCTCGCCGCCACGACCTCCCCGATGACCACCACCACCAC
>CBFDDD010000003.1:0-106904 GCA_965603475.1 uncultured Myxococcales bacterium | reverse complement strand
CTGCGCCCACCCCGGCGAAGACGCAAACGGCAACCTGCAGAGCGACGACGAGCCTGAGTACGATCCGAATCGAGTCCAGTCCGGGGATGAAAGAGACCAGCAGCGTGTACAGATTCGGAAGCTGGACCGGTGCCCCCGGCCAAATCAAATGCAGTATGTGATCGTTGTAGGGTCCGGCTGCGACCGCCGTCGTCACGATCGCACCGACCGCGAGCGCCCAACGAGGGTCGCCCACCAGCTTCTCCGATAGCTGATCGCGCGGCACCATCAGTCCGATCAATCCGAGAATCACCACGCCCCAACCGAGGAAGAGTGCGCCGCCGGGGAGCAATTCCGACCAGCGTGCGTAATAGAAGGTGGATCGGCCGCCGATCTCGCCGGCGTCCCGCGCGTCCAGATAGGGGCCCAGCAAGAGCGCGGCCACCAGTGCAATCGCCACGAAGACGAAGACGAGCTGACCGATGCGAACACTCCTGAAACCGTATTGGTAGATCAGCCATCCAGCGAAGGCGGGAGCCATCATTGTCGCCGCAAGAAGCGGGTAGAAGCTTGCGGCAATCTGCAGCGAGCATGCCAGTGCCAGCCCGACCGCGTCTCGCCAGCGCCCATGGGCAAAGAGGCGTTGCGAAAAGAAAAGAGCGAATACCAACCACGCACTGTCCCAGACCGAGGGATGGGTGATGTTGATGCCAACCCGGACCGGATTGAATGCGTAGAGCAGCCCGGCCACGATCCCTGCCGCAGGCACGCCGGTCCACTCGCGTACCAGGAGATACATCGCGAGCGCAGACAGGACCAGCAATAGGAATGTCGCGAAGTTATACGCGAGTGCGGGGTTCTCGGTAAAGAGCGAGACGGGTATAGCCAGCAAGCCCATCGTGATCATGGGCACGCCAAGCGTGAGTGTCCTGGTTGCCGGTGCGCAATGGGGCGTGTCGAAGAGCTGGTGCGGAGCGGTCGCGAGAGTCCTCGCGTTTCGCGCCGTGAGCCACGCCTCGAAGATGACGTCTCCTTCCGATATCGGCAGCCGCGCCTCGATATTGGAAACCATCGCCGAAGACATCGGCCCTTCCTGCAACACGTCCCGGAACGTGATCAGCGCGGCGATGACGAAGAGCCCGACTGCAATGGCATGCCAGACATCGACGCGCCCCATGCGGGGATGCCGCTCTTCTGATGTGCATTCCGGCTCGATCGATTCCGCCAAGCTTCTAGCCCTCGTAGATCCACAGGCGAAGCCCGAGAATTCTCGCTCTGGCCGCGATCGCCAGTTAGCTGCCTCCCGGCCGGACGGCGCACACGAGCAGATTCTTCCCGAGTAACGGCCACGCGATGCGATCGAGGATCCGACTCATCGGAAAGACCACCCGGTCATAGAGACGCACGGCGCGCAGGTCGAGGCCTCCGTCGTCGTTACCAAAAAAGCGATAGCCGAGCCCCGCGAAGAACCCAAGGCTATCCACGTATCTCGCCTGCTTCACGACAAAGCCCGCATTGCGAATTCGGTTCACGAGAGTCGATCTCGTGTAACGCCTCACATGACCCACGCGCTCGTCATTCGCAGAGAAAAGCACCTGGAATGCAGGGACGTAGACGAAGAGTCGACCACCCGGTTCGAGACAACGGTAGAAGCCGCGCAGGAAAGCTTCATCGTCCTCGAGATGTTCCAGGACATTGATGCTGTAGATACCCTGAAAACGTCCGTCCTCGACCCGCTCGAGACTCTCGTAGGTCTGAATGCCTTTCGATTCGATTTTCTTTCGCAGGTCGGGATCCGGTTCGATCGCGTGCACGTCACGCCGTTGTTCGTGAAGGGCCCCCGCAAACCGACCGTTTCCGGCACCAAAGTCCAGGACGGAGGAAAGCCGGCTACTCCAGGACAGCAATTCATCGATCAGAAAGCGGTTGTACTTGACCGCCTCATCCATGACTTCGATCAGGTCAGGAGCCTCGAAGGCCCGCTCAACCGTCACCGGCGATCGTCCAACTGCTGCTTCCAGAATTCCACGGTCTCCTCGTGGAGCCTGACGACCGTATCGAGAATCAAACCCGCGGTGAGCGCGGTCAGCGAAAGGATCGCCAGTCCACTCGCAAGGATCGCTCGTGGCACATGGAGCACATAGGCCGTCTCGATGTAGTCGCGAATCGGAGCGCTCCCCACCAACAACGATGCGATTGCGAGAAGGCTCGCGAGCGTGACAAAGAAGACCAACGGTCGATAGTCCTTGAAGAGAAGAGCGATGCATTTCACGATCAGCCAACCATCTCCCCAGGTGTTGAGTTTCGAGGTACTCTCGTCCGGCCTCGACCCGTACTCGACTGGCATTTCCCCGATCGAGAGGCGTTTCGTCAGCGCCTGAAGCGTCATCTCGGTTTCCACTTCGAATCCGCCTCGACGCAGGTACACCACATTGACGAATGAGCGCGAGAGAACGCGATAGCCCGAGAGGACATCGGTCAGCCGCTTGCGAAACAGAATACTCACGAGCCCGGAAATCAGACGATTCCCGAACTGATGGAAGGCTCGAAAGGAGCCTTTCTCGAAACCTTCGAGGCGCGTCCCAACGAGCATGTCGAGATGATCGCGCTGAAATCGTTCGAGCATCTCCGGGGCGGCGGCGGCGGAGTAGGTGTCGTCACCGTCGACCAGCATGTAGATGTCTGCATCGACGACTCTCGACATGTGCCGAATCACGTTTCCCTTGCCCTGATTCGGGGAGTGAATCACGGTCGCTCCCGCATCGAGCGCGATCTCTCCGGTTCCGTCCGTGGAGTTGTTGTCGAACACATAGATTGTCGCGTCGGGAACGGCCCTCGCGAAGTCTTCGACTACTTTCCTGACCGACTGCGCCTCATTGAAGCAGGGAATCACGATTGCGATCTGCAGGCTGGTGGCTTCACCGCTCACGTCTTTCCCCTATTCCCGGTCCACCGCCGCGAGCGCTCGATCTCGGCTGCTCGCAAGTAAAGGTAAAACCGGCTCGGAGGCTGGTCAGTGACCCGCCTCTCTCCCCATGTGATTCCAACCCCAGGATATGCAAACGAGTCCACGCCCGCGACTACCGCTTCGTCTCGAGGATCAGGTTCACGAAGAGACCATTTCCACAAGCGTTCTCCAACCGCAGCAACAGCGCGGTCAGCGCCGTCACCACGGGATGACCATCCATGCGACCGCGAAGAAGTCGGTCGAACCAACGGTGCTGGATCCGCAAACCGGCCCGGTCCGCGGCGAGTTCCAACCCCTCTTGACTGAAGAAGACGAGATGATGCGGCTCGTGTGTTCGCCGGATCGGATAGCGGAGCCTCCCTCCGCTGATCGCGTAACTCAATCGACCGAGCATGGGCATCAAACTGCGTTCATGAATCGTGACGATGTGAATGATCCCGCCCGGTGTCAGACACTTTGCAAGCTGCCCGAGTAGTTCTGCTGGGGCCGGAACGTGCTCGAATACGTCCCAGAGCGTGATCAAGTCGAAGGGCCCGGAGGCGGCCGCCAATGCCTCGCTTGCGTCGCCCCCATGGATCTGTACCCCGGGATTCTGGTCCCGTGATTGTTGCGCACGCTCGGGATCGATTTCGATCCCTTCGCGGTGACAGTCGGGACGTTCACGTCCGATGAATGCGAGAAAGGCGCCCGTCCCACAACCCACATCGAGAACGGAGTGGAGTGGCCTCCCCTCTTCATTCATTCGATTGAGCAGAGCAACCCACTTTCCCCGATCGAGGTCCGCGTTGCCGAAATAATCTGATGCTTCAAAGGATGTCTGGGCACCCCGAACCAGCGCGTCGCTCGACCAGCATTCGCACTGGCGGCAGCGAAAGAGTCGGTAGTCCGACAGATCGACGCTGAGCGTCGCACTCGCGCCACACACCGGACACTTCTCGCCTCCCAGGGTCGTGAGACTTTCTGGCTTCGACTCCATTGCCTTCAGGCTATCTCATCTGATGCGCCGCCGGCAGACCCGATGCGATGTTCCGAGCTTTCTCGCGAGCGTTCGTTGCCGATGCGCATCTATTAGTCGAGCTGTCGGGATGGTCTCCACGCGGCCGATGACCGGATCTGCGGGTTGTATGCGCAGGACGTGCCGATCCGAGACCGGTCGGACGTCTCACATCACGCTCTGAAGATTTAGGCCCGTTCCCATGGTAAACTCGACATCCAGACGCGACGATCAAACTACGGATCGACCGTGTTGAATTGTACTCTCGGAAACAAGAAGTTGATTGATGACTGAAGATATCCCGCTCGATGCTCGCATATTTGTAGCCGGCCACCGCGGGCTGGTCGGCTCGAGCATCGTCCGCCGCCTGGAAAACGAGGGCTTCACCAACCTGCTGCTGGTGACTCGAGATCAACTGGATCTGCGCGATCAAGCCGCGGTCAATTACTGGTTCAAGGCAAATCGTCCCGAGTACGTTTTCCTCGTCGCGGGGACCGTCGGAGGGATTCTCGACAACTCGACTTATCCCGCGGAATACATCTATGACAACCTCATGATCCACGCGACGGTCGTCCATGCCTCGTATTGTTTCGAGGTCAAGAAACTCCTCTACCTGGGAAGTTCCTGTATCTACCCTCGAGAAGCGACACAGCCGATGACAGAGGATGAGCTTCTCAGCGGCGGCCTCGAACCCACCAACGAGTCGTACGCGATTGCGAAGATCTCTGGGATCAAGCTCTGCGCGGCCTATCGAAGCCAGCACGGATGCGACTTCATTTCTGCAATGCCAACCAATCTCTATGGCCCAGGCGACAATTTCGACCTGCTGAGTTCACATGTGCTCCCTGCGCTGATTCGAAAATTCCACGAGGCCAAGCTGAGAGGTGAGTCCGACGTGGTGGTCTGGGGAACGGGCAAGGTTTCTCGCGAGTTCATGCATGTTGACGACCTTGCGGATTGTTGTCTCTTCTTGATGAGAAACTATTCGGAGGTACCGCACATCAATGTCGGTACCGGGCAAGACGTCACGATCCGCGAGGTGGCGGAGATGGTGCGTGACGTCGCCTATCCGGCGGGCCAAATCGTCTTCGACTCGAGCAAGCCCGATGGGATGGCACGCAAGCTCCTCGATGTCCAGCGTCTCCACGACGCAGGCTGGCGGCATCGCATCGATCTGCGCAAGGGCCTCGAGGACACCTACGCCTGGTTCGTCGAGCACTATGACGAAGCGGTCGCGAGTGGCCGTTCCCGGGACGACTCCGGAATCCAGGCGTCAGCCGCTTCCGAGCTTGATTCGAACCAGTCCGACCGCGGTCATCTTGAGTAGCTCGAAGCCGTGCGCGAAGCGCCGGATACTGGTCGCACCATAAGTGCGATCACGGTATCGAACGGGGATATCGATGATCCCCAATGCGATCACAGCCGCCGGGAAGATCAGCTCGAAATCGCCGAATGGGTCAAAATCACCGAAGTCTTCCCGCCAATGGATGAAGCGGTCATAGTCGTGACGAGCGAAGAGCTTCGTCCCGCACAGGACATCGCTGAGCGGCGTCTCGACGAGCACGCTCAACATATTGGCAAAAACGACGTTGCCCAGTTGATTCAAAAAGCGCATCGCTTCGGACTCCATCGGGTAGATGAGCCGGCTGCCGTTGATGAAATCGGCATTCCCCTCGTTGTAGGCCTCGTAGTAGCGAGTCAACAACTCTGGCGGCATGGTCAGATCCGCGTCCAGGATGGTGAGCAGATCACATCGGGCGTGTGAGAATCCCAGACGAACCGCGTCGGCCTTGCCCTTGCCGGTCTGGCGATAGGCGCTGCAAGGTATTCGCGGCGACCATTCTTCGACCACGCGTTCGATCGTTTCCCATGTATCGTCGCTCGAGTGGCCCTCGACGAAGATGACCTCGATCTCTGCCCCACCGAAATCGGGCAATCTCTCGAGAGCCGCCTCGATATTGCCCGCCTCGTCGCGAGCTGGAATGACGATCGAGAGCGACGGTTTGTCTTCACTGCGTTTGATCGGTCGAAGAAAGACGACTGAAGCGAAGCTCAGATTTCGGATGACAGGCAACACGCCGAGCAGGCGATTGATCACACTCACGATGCCGAAGAGCCTGAAGGGGATGAAGCCTGCCGGCCTCGAGCGCACGATCTCGAAATGCGAGATTCGCGCCAGATTGGCGAGCGATTGCCGGGTCAGGAAAGTGTCGGGGACCTCGGCGTTGAGAAGGTTGAAATACGCCGCGATTCGGTAGACCCAGCGCAGATACGGGTTGTAACAGACAGCGATGACTCGGCTGGTTCGCGAGAGCTTCGGATGAAGCTCCTGAAGCAGCCTCTGAACATCAAAGTGGTAGTTGAGCGTGCCGTTGAGCAGCACGGCCGTGCGTCTTTCGCGCTCCGCCGAGAGATCGGGAAACTCGCTCCCGATCTCGAGCATGCGTCGTTCCGGACAATCCGAACTCTCGAGCAAGCCACCGGTGTCCCACGGCTGGGGGAGCCACTGAATCAGCTGATCGTAGTAGCGTGTCACGCCCGAAATCCTGGCCGCCAACTCGGCCTGTAGATTGAGCGACACTCGCTTCCATCGAGTCAGGCTCATGCAAAGCCCGCCAATGAATCAGCATGTCGGATAGCCTGGGATCGAAGTTCACGTTCCATGCGTCGACGGCCGACGTTAACATATTCACAACGGGCTCCCCGAGAGCCCGGGAGGGGTCGAGCTTGGGCTGGACAGGAAATGTCGATCCGTCTTTCCGACGCACGATCGCGATCGCGGCAATTCTGATTGCGGTGACCTACCTGACCTTCTCCGGCGTCTACAGCCAGTCGGCCCCGATGGGCGACTGGAAGAACCAGATCTTCGGCCAGTCCGCATGGAGCGAATGGGACCCGGGTGGCCCCTACGTCGATGCCGCTCACCAGCTCGCCTGGGGCCAGGGCCAACTCTTCGAGGGACATCCCGGCACCGTTCTCATCCTGCTGCTCTCCGGCCTCCAGCACATGTACTACACCGTTGCCGGTAGCGGGACCGGCTTCGACTTCACCGAATTCACGGCTCGCAATCTCCCGACGGTCTTCGTCCTCTCGAAACTGATGATGACACTCCTTCATCTCGTCGCCTGTTTCGTCACCTTTCTACTCGCGAAGCGCGTGCTCCGGGACGAACGAGCCGCCGCGTTTGCGGCTCTCGGGTACGCCACGTCCCTGCCCGTCGGTTACTACCTGTCGCGCATCTCGGTCGAGCCGCTCGTGGTGATCTTCTTCGTACTCTCGCTCTTGGCCATCTGGCGCTACCAGGATCTGGCACTCGAGGAGCGTCTCGCCCCGGCACTCCAGTTCGTCGCGCTGTCTGCCACATTGGCCGTCTCGGGCGTCGTCACAAAACTGAATTTCCTGGCGCCGCTCGTTCCTTTCCTGGCACTCTACGTGCTGCTCGGTGGGTGGCGTGAGGGAAACGAACGCCTGGTCCCCGGACGCACTCGGCTCCTGGCTCTGCTGGTGTTCACTGGAACGGCGGCCACGATCGGAATCTTCTACTCCCAGTTCATCGATTGGCCGGGCTTCTTCGCCTTGTGGCGAGTCTTCGCCGGCCAGGAGTCGCCCGCCTGGGAACTCGCGAAATTCCTTCCAGGGTTCACGCCAGGTCGGATCTTCCCGCTCTGCGAACTCGTCTTCATCCTTCTCGCTGCCGTGGGCTGGGCCGCGTTCCTACGCGACAATCCGGAACAGCGAATGCGCGCGCTCTGGCTATCGGCCTTCGGCGTCTGGGGCCTCCTGATGTTCGGCTTCCGCATCAGCAGTGTCGCCTCGTTCCTCCCCTTTCACTATTTTCATGTGAGCAACGTCGTGGTCGCCGTCTTTTTCGGCCATGCTGTGATGCTCGCGCTCCGACGCCTTCCCGTGCCCAGCGTCGGCTGGCGCGCTGCGGTCCTGGGCCTGCTGGGAATCGTCTTGATCCACTCGCTGACGGTTTGGACAGTGATCGACACACGCCGTCAGGACGCAGCGCTCTACGCGCCGAATCGACAAATCCACCGTGTGATTTCAGATCTCTCTCCGGAACAAAGTCTGGGCTGCGTCCAGTGCGACCACCTCATGGAACCATTACCAAACGGCTTCTTCCCGACATGGTATCCGCTGAGTTCGGTGGGCTGGACTCTCGGAAGACATCCCGAGATCAAATCTCGACTGGCCGACGAGTTCGCGTCGCTCTTCGTACCCGTCACGAGGGCTGACCTCGGACGTCGCGCCAAGCCCATCAGACTGACCGCGGTGAAGGCCGTGGTCTTCGTGCTGGACGGGCCCGCGGCGGACAGGGCATCCGATCGACAGAGGATGAGATGAGTCGCATTCAACGCTTCGCCAGACGCTACTCGGGTCACTTGATCCACATCGCGGTGGAAGAGCATCTGGCCTGGCTGGTACGCTCGCTTCCCGGGCCCGTCGGCGTGTTCGCGCGCTGGGGCTTCTACCGAATGCTCTTCGCGAAGCTCGAGTCTCTCGCGATCTTCTATCCAGGGGTTTACCTGACGCATTGCTATGGAATTCGTGTGGGCAGCGGATTCTCCGTCAATTCGGGCGCCCTCATCGACGGTCGAGGCGGAGTCAGCATCGGAAACGATGTCCTGATCGGACCCTATGTCGTGATCAATTCGTCGGAGCACGCCCACAAACAGCTGGACGTGCCCATGACCTCCGTCGACCACGTCATGGCTCCAGTTCGAATTGGCGACGACGTCTGGATCGGTGCGCACGCAGTCATCACCGGCGGTGTCGAGATCGGAAGCGGGGCCGTCATCGCCGCTGGGGCGGTCGTTACGCGGGACGTGCCGCCCTATGCGATCGTCGGTGGCGTCCCTGCCAGTATCATCGGGGACCGTCGTGAGGCGGACCCTCCGCAGCCCCCTGCATGCTGAAGCAACTGCTCGCCCACCCCCTCACCCGCGGCCTAGATCTGGACGATCCCCGCACCACAGCGCTACGCCTCTCGATCATTCAGAGCAAGCCCTTCCTACGCCAGCTCTACATCGAGTGGTACCGGGAAATCTGCGATGTCATTCCGGAGGGCGAAGCACCCGTTCTCGAGCTCGGGTCGGGCGCCGGTTTCCTGGCCGAGTTCCTGCCCGGCCTGATCACCTCAGACGTCTTCCGCATCCCAGACGTTTCGCTGGTGCTGGATGGCCGCGCATTGCCCTTTCGAGCGGCGAGTCTTCGGGGCATCGCCATGACCGAAGTGCTGCATCACATTCCGGACGCCGAACTCTTCCTGACCGAGGCGACGCGATGTGTCAGGCCGGGCGGCGTGATCGCCATGATCGAGCCATGGGTCACGACGTGGTCTCGCTTCGTATGGGGACATCTCCACCACGAGCCCTTCCTACCGGACAGGGAAAGCTGGACCCTCCCGACCAGCGGTCCACTCTCCGGCGCGAACGGCGCGCTCCCCTGGATCATCTTCGAACGCGACAGAGAACTCTTCTGCGAACGATTTCCCGAATGGGAGATTCGCTCGATCCGCGTCAACCTGCCGCTGCGTTACCTGCTGTCCGGGGGTGTGTCGATGCGCAGTCTGATGCCCGGCTGGAGCTTTTCGACCTGGCGAAGCCTCGAGCATTGGCTCGATCGGTGGATGGGCACGGTCGGCACCTTCGCGAAGATCGTGCTCGTACGTAGTAGCTGACGGGCCGCGGTAACGTGACTCCTCCCGCGGCCTCAACTCGTCGATGATTTCCATGCTCCAAGGCGGTCGAGTAGGGTGCCCTCTCAATGCTCGCAGACTCCGAAGCGCCGGCTTCCATTGCCGAAGAGAGCGTCGATTCCTACGATGTCCGCGGTCTCCGCCCCCTCGCTCATTCCGCATAGCCGAGCGCACGTAACATCTCCCCGACAGGTTCCGAAACCTGGTGTTTCATCGTGCGGTCTTGCTCTGCTTGTCCACTTAGCTCGGCGATGGTGAGTTCAAGCCTGGCTCGTGCTGCTTCGGCGGATTCTTCGCTCGCGGGAGCCGAACCGAGCTGCTCGCGTTCCCACAGTTCGCCTAATGCATTGCCGGGCCTCTTTCGCAGCGACCAATGACTGTCACGCGCAGCCCAGACCGTCAGGTCTGTAGTAATCTGTTCCGTATAGATCGTTCGATTCGGCGTGGTGCCTCCTTCGATCAACGGAGTAAGGTCGATGCCGTCGACGTTTGGCGACTCGGTCCCCAGCCATGCCAGGAGCGTTGGGACGAGATCGATCGCTCCGACCGGCACAGAGACGCTTCGCCCCCCCCAGTCGGCGTGGGGGTGCGCGAGTATCAGCGGAATATGTGATGTCTCGTCGAAAACGTCCCAGTGCCCGAAGTAGTAGCCATGCTCGCCGAGACATTCGCCGTGGTCTGCAATGACAGCGACCGCTGCGTTCTTCAGTAGGCCCCGTTCTTCGAGCAGCGTCATGAGGTTCCCGAAGGCTTCATCCGTGTATCGGACCTCGGCTGCGTAGAGATCTTTTGCAATTTCCACGGCGACGGGATCGACTTTCTGAGAAACACCCGTCTGGGGGTTAGCGTTGACCGACCTCATGATCTGACCAATCGGGACGTCTGCGCGACCGACGCCGTCCCGATACTGGTGCGGCGGGAAATAGGTTGCGTGCGGGGCAAAGTAATGAACCCAGAGAAAGACTCGACCCGGGGAACGGCTGTCCAGCCACTGCGCCACCTTCTCGTTGGTCGTGTCTGGCGACCGCTCCATTGCCTTGTCGCCAAGGTTGTCGTCGTATACGGAGAAGCCCTGATCGAGTCCGGTTTGGCTGCGTAATGGGAGGCCGCTGATGAAGGCAGCTGTCACGAATCCCTCTTCCTGCAGAACCTCGGCCAGGGTTCGATTGGAAGGCGCCAGAGTTCCACCCCACAATTGGCGCAATCCATGATGATTGGGGTACAGACCAGTGAGAATCGAGGCGTGGCTCGGCGGCGTCGTGACCGCTTGAGTGAATGCGTCATCGAACCGCACCCCCCGCTCCGCGAGACGATCGAGGTGCGGCGAGATGGAACCTTCGTATCCGTAGGTTCCCAGATGATCTCGCCGGAGCGTATCGAGCGTCACGAGGATCAGATGTTCGGCTGGTTGCGACTCGGCTTCTTCCATACACCCGCAGAAGACCGAGCCCAAAATGAGACAGACGAACAGCCAAGCGGGGAGTCGTGGTAGTGGCATTTCCTGAACTATACGCAGAAATCCGATGGGAGTCAGCAGATCTGTTCTATCGGCGTCGGGCCGTCTCGGGCACGTCCAGAATCCGACGCAGCTGACGAACCAGTAGAGGTGTGAGTGCCTTTCGACCGGCTTCATTGATATGCGAGCCAGCAACAAAATAGCGCTGTCTCATCTGACTACTATTGACGAGATCGAGGAATGGAATACCCGCTCCTCGAAATAGCGAATCGCCTGCGACACGTATTCGACGTCCGCCTCTCGATCACGCTTCGATGCCATCACCTGCGCGGGGCGAAAAATGACGATGAGCTGCGGGATTCCTGCTGCCTTGATTCTCTCTGAGATTCGCGGCACGGAGGTATTCGCAAAAGGACGCAATTCCGTATGAATCCAGCCAATAACAAGCCGTTCTGGCTGCGGCGTCCGGGCAGCAGCCAGTAGACGACGAGAGTCGCGACCAGGAAGGCGACGAAGACGAAGAACGTGAACAGCATCTCACTCGTTCATTTTCTGCAGGGGTCGACATCGAGCAGCGCGATTGCCGGACGCGAGCCTACATCTCTCGGCGGAGAGCAATGCCTATATCAACAACGCTTTCCGCGCCATCGCCATGAGCCAACCCCGCGACCTCCTCGATCGTGATGCACGCGCGAGCGGGCTCAGAACTGGAAATAAATGAACTCCCCGCCCACCGCTCCAAAAAGAGCGACGAGCCCCGCAATAGCACCGAGCAGCGCACCCTCGAGCGCCCCGCCCCAGCGGTTGTCGAACGTCGCCAGGATGGCGTTGAAACGAAGGCGCGCGAAACGCTCCAGAACGTGAAAGAACATACAGGTGAGTACGACGACGACCTGGAACCAGGGCCAGAACTTGTGATAGGTCCCCGTTGCGATCTGGGCGATGAAGTCGATGGCTTCCCCGAAATTCTCCGCGCGGAAAAAGATCCAGGCAAAACAAACGAGATGAAAGAAGAACAAGATCCTCGGGATGTCGGCCCAACGCAGACCCTCCCCGTCGTCGACTCCACGCGAACCCGGCAGCCACCTGTGAATGATCAGTAGAATCCCATGCAGCCCCCCCCAGATGACGAAATTCCATGCCGCGCCATGCCAGAGCCCCCCGAGCAACATCGTGAGAAACAGGTTGCGTTGCGTTCGAAACAGGCCCGACCGATTTCCACCGAGCGGAATGTAGAGATAGTCGCGGAGCCACTGAGACAGCGTCATATGCCAGCGGCGCCAGAATTCTGCGGGGTTCCGCGAAAGGTATGGCTCGCGGAAATTGAGCGGCAGTTCGAGTCCGAGGACCTTCGCCAGTCCGCGCGCCATGTCGGTGTAGCCCGAAAAATCGAAATAGATCTGGAATGCAAAGGAATACACGGCGATCAAGTGTTCAGGTGCCGTGTTGAAGCCCGGCTCCGTGAACACCCGGTTGACATAGGGCGCCAGCAGGAGATCAGCGACCAGGACCTTCTTCGATAAGCCCAACGCAATCAACCAGACACCCTGCCTGCTGCGCTCCCAGGTGACTCGCCCGCCCTCCCTAATTTGCGGCAGAAGCTGCCACCCCCGCACGATGGGTCCCGCAATCAGCTGCGGAAAGAAGGAAATGAAAAGGGCGTACTCCGCGAAGCTGTCGACCGGCTCGACTTCGCCGCGATACGTATCGATCGTCAGGGCGATTATTTGAAAGGTGAAGAACGAGATTCCCAGCGGCAACAGGATCTCGGGAACTTCAGGAGCCGGCAGCTTCGCCCAGTCCAGTACGGGAACGAAGGAGGACACGAAGAAGGCCGCGTATTTGAAGAAGCCGAGCACGGAGAGGCCGAGCACGATCGATGTGATCAGCCAGATCCTGGGTCGGGCGCTACGCACCATGAGTCGGAGCAGCCCATAGCTGGCGGCGAGCACGCCGACGAAGAGCACGAGATACACGGGTATCCACATGCTGTAGAAGACGAGGCTGCCGACCAACAGAACGCTCTGACGATGCCGAGTGGGCAGTGTCCGGTGCGCAGCAAACACGATCGCGAAGAGGATCAGGAAGGGGATGGAATTGAAGAGCATCGACTTATTCGGTCCGCCCGGCCGGAACGCGGCCGCCTCGCGGTAGCTGCCGAAGTAGATCGGGCGCGAGCTCCCTGGCCAGGAGCAACGCGCCGTCGAAGCCTTCTTCCTGAAGGAAGTGTCCGCCAAGATCCTTGAAGGCCTTGTCAGGAAAGAGTCGGTGTAGATCGAGGAACGTTCCTCCACGACTCTCGACCAGGTTTCGCAGCATCTCGATCGTCTGCCGGGTTCCCGTCCGAGTATCGAAGCCGATCTCCTCGAAATGCTGGACATTCATCGGAACGGCGTACGCAAGCACGTGGACATCGGCGCTCTGGTAGATCTCCAGCGCACCAGCCAGCATCTGGACCACTGGATGATCAAGCTTGGCCCCGGACAATACTTCGCCATAGAGCGCGTCGACAGAATGCCGATTCGACCTGTTTCGTTTTCCCGGCTGGAAGGGAAGTCGAAAACCGGGAAGCCCGTCATGCATGAGAAGCGGGTTGACCTGATGCAGCATGCGTCGCATTCGATGAATGCCGTGCACGGCACGAACCTGTTCCTCTCCATAGTGCTGCCAGGTCTCTTGAAACCCCGATCCAACGATCCCCATGTAGAAGAGAACTCGATCGAAGGTCAGGTTCAGCAGGTAGAAGGGCCGCGTGATAAGGTCGGGGAGGCGCCGGAGCGGGATCCAACCGATCGATTCTGTCCGACTGAAGTCAGCTCGCCAGGACGCCGAGAGAGAAGCCAGATTGATGGGAAGGACGACTTGATGCGTCCCATGGGCGACGATCCGATCCGCAAACGCATAATACTCGAGCGCGCCTATGCCGGGCGCTGCGAGGGGAATCACCAGGGTCTTCTGCGAGGTACTGGTACGGAGCAGCTTGCGAAGATGATCCGGTACCGTTCGTCCGCGCGGGTAGTCGATCACGGTCGAGTCACCGAGAACGACGATTCGCTCCGCAACGACGCGCTTCGCGGCTTCGAGATTGGCTGCGTGCAGCTCGAGGATCCGGCCAACGCCGATGCCGACTGCACCGTCTTCGACCTCCGCGGCCAGAAGAGCGGTTCTGATTCCGCCGACGGTGACCGCAAAGGACACAACCGCACACAGAATGATGATGATGCTGCGAGTCTTCCGCTGGCCCATTCTCTGCTGGCTACTCTAGCGCAGCGATCTCACGCAGCGTCCTTCGCATCAACAGGTGTGGCGCCGAAACTGGAGACGACCTCGTGCGGGTGGTGAGCGATGGAGCGATCTCGTAGCCTGCAGTGGTCATGGGAGAAATCCAAAAAAGTTGGCGGTCGAAGATCGCCCCCGGATGGGGGCTCCTGATCGGAATCGCACTGGGAGGTGCGATCGGGGCTGTCCTCGTCGTCCAGCTGGGCGCCGGCGGTCGGTTGTCCCAATCTCTCTGGGCTCCCTACCCTTCCGGCAGTCACGCGGCAACGCTCGAGCAACTGCAGAAAGCGCTCGCTGTGGAAGTGGGGTCACGCAGAGAACTCGAAGACCGGGTCGAGAAGCTGGCACAGCAGCTGGCGTTGCTGCGACTCGAGAATGGCGCGACCGACGAGAATCCAATCGCGCAAGGCGATTCGGCACCCGAGGATTCGCCTCCAGAAAAGGATGCGAGCACGGAGATTGCGTCGGACCTCGCCGCAGCAGCAAAAGCCTCTCGCTTTGACGATGAAGTCCTCCTCGCTCATGGCGTGGACGCCCGGGAAATCGCGCGCCTTCATGATCGCTGGGCTCGTTACGAGCTCGAACGCGAGTCGATCGCGAATAGCGCGCTCCGTGAGGGTTGGTTCTTCAGCGACCGACATCGTAGTGAGATGGCTCAGTCGGAACGGGAACTCCGGGAAGATTTCACGGACCTGGACTACGACCGGTACCTGTACGCGCGGGGACAACCCAACCGTCTGGTCGCCGGAGAAGTCTTGCGAGGCTCGGCGGCCAGTGAAGCGGGACTGCGACGGGGTGACGTCATCCTGAGCTACGGCGACGTCAGGGTATTCAATCCGGGCGAGATCTTGCGGGCATCCGCTCAGGGCGATCTCGGAAAATCCGTCTCGATGGAGATACTCCGGAATGGACAGCGGCGAACTGTGTACGTCAGACAGGGGCCGCTCGGTGTGATTCTCGAGCATAGTCCGGGCGAACCGGTCGGCGACTGAAGGTCCCTGATCTGGAATGCGGTGGGCGCAACGTCCAGTATGCTCCCGCGCCTATGGACGGAAGCGACGACTCTCGGACGGGCCTCTCCAGGGCAACTCTGCTGTGGGGCGTGTTGGGAGTGATGACCTGCGGCTCGATGATCCCGCTCGAGCCCAACATGCTCGAGGAGGGGTTGATCCTCGAGGCCGCGCAGCGGCTGATTCGCGGGGACCATCTCTACCAGGACATCGTTGCTTTCACTGGACCGCTGCCCTTCGAAGGGCTCGCGCTGTTGTTTCGCGTATTTGGGGAAGAGATCCTGGTCGGCCGCATGGCGGTGACCGTTCTGCATGGTGCGGCAACCGCCGCCGTATTTGCGCTGGCGCGAAGCGTGCGCGCGGACGGGCTCGCCCACGTTGCAGGAGCCCTGGCGGCGAGCACGCCGATCCTGCTCTTCCCACTCTTCTCGACGTTTTTCTACACGACCCTGGCCGTCTCGATTGGCGTCGTCGCCAGTTGGGCGGCGCTCGCCGGCTTGCGAAACCAGCGTTGGGCGATTGTTGCGGGTGTACTCGTGGCTTCCTCCGCTCTTTGCAAGCAAACCGTCGGGGCCGTTCTGGCTGCCGGGTTGCTAGTCAGCCTCGTGGCCTGCGCACCAGCGGCCTCTCGTTGGCGCCCTGCCCTCGGCCTGACGATTGGAGGTGGACTGGTCACGCTGGTGACGCTGGTCGCTTTCGCTGCGACCGGCGGACTGGGCGCATTGATCTATTCGCTGGTCGAGCTGCCTCTCACGTTTCAATCCAGTTACAACTCGCCCCACATGAACTTCTGGCCTCCAGGAAGATTCAGCGAGGAGATCATCGGCAGCGACATATTCTATCTGCCGTACTTCTACTCGCTTCTCTACGGCGTGTGGGCAAATCCAGGCTGGGGAATTACCCTGCTCACCCAGTTTCTCTATGCACTTCCCTACGTGGCGATCCTGGCGACGTTGGTGCGGCGCTGGAGCGGCGGCCCCCTCTCCCCAGCCATCTGGATCCATCTGGTCACCCTTCTCGCGATGACCAGCAACATCTTTCCACGCGCGGATTGGGGACACCTCGTTTCGGTTCTGCCGAGTGCCGCGATCCAGCTCGTCCTCATCGCGCCACGACCGACCGGGGAGACGGCCGTACGCTCCCGCCTGACCTCGGCACTCGTGGGCGTCCTGGCCCTGGCCACAGCTGCGGTGGGCGGAACCCTCTATTGGATCTCCGTAGAGCCGAGCTTCGGACCCCGGGTCCCCTTGCGTGTGGTCAACTCGGGCTACCGAACCGATGCGGTGCCCCATGCGATCCGTTACATCCGCGAGCACACCGAGCCGGGCGACGCGATATTCGTCGCACGGGCGGAGCCGCTGATCTACTTCGCAACCGACACGCGCAATCCGACACCCTACGGTGGTGTGATTCCGGGCATGATCGAAGAACAACAACGAGTGATCCTCGAAGCCCTCGAGACGACGCGTTATGTGGTGATGAGCGATATCGATCAGCCCGTGTTCACCTACTATCGCGACGAACTTCCCGAGGTGCAGAACTTCCTGGAGCGACATTTCAGAATTCCCGACGAGTTTATCGGTCGGAAATCGAACTGGATGCTCGTACTCGAACGGGGACCGGATCGGGGTGCCACTCACGCCGACCTGATCGAACTCGCATCGGAGGGGAAACCGTGGATTCGCATGCGTGATGGAAGCCTGGCCTGGGGCCACGTCGTCGGCGATCAAATCGCGACGGCGCAGAATCGCCGCCTGCTGCCGCTCGCACTCGGGGTCAAGGGAGGCGGAATCGATTTTGATCTCAAGATTCCTGAGGGTGCGATCTTCCAGGCAGACGTGGGATTTCCGGAAGCAACCGGATTCAGGGCTGTCTACATTCATCCGCCCGCCAGTCAAATGGTGGTTTCGATCAAGACGAACGGCCAATTCCAGCGACTCGCCGCGAAGACCGTCTTGACGACGAAAAAAAAGCTGCGCCGTTGGACACCGATCGAAGTCGATCTCTCCGAATTCGCGGGTCAGGATGTGACCCTTCGCCTTCAGCTCCGCAACAGCCAGCCCATCAGGCGCGTCGAGCGCGGGTGGTGGGGAAGCCCGCGCATCGCGCTTCGACCGGATGCTGATCGCTCAGGATGACTCACGATGAAGTGGTCGTTCCCTCGCTCCCCACCCTCGGCTTCTCCCAGACGGTCGTCTCAGCGCGGACCCCGACAGACCGCGAGCAGATCGAGACTTTCTTCATCCGCCGGACCCACTGGAAAGTCTTCGATCGTCAAATCGGGAAGCCCTTCCCCCTTCTGGATACCGCGACGAACGACGACCGAGAAGCGCGCAAAGAGCCAGTCGATCCAGGCCCGAGGAAGCCAGTCGCGTAGTCCGAATGGGTCGAGCTTCATGATCCGGCGTATGCGTTGCAAGCGGTCGGCCTGATAGCGCGCGGCTCTGGGGCTCATGCCCACACCCAACATCTCTACTCCTTCAAAATACCCCTCTAGCAGTTGGCTGAGTTCACTCGCCTCATACTCGTGCACATGAAAGGGATTGACTCCGTCCGACTGCAGAATGTTGGGTGTGGTGATCAGCGCCATGCCATCCGATTTAATCGATCTCGCGATCGCCTCGAGATAGTCGGTCGGATCCTCGAGGTGTTCGATCACCTGAAAACTGACGACGAGATCGAACCCGCGCGGAGCCAGCGGCACGCCGGCCAGATCGGCGCGCACAAATTGAAGAGATTCGCGTCGGTGTTGGGCATCGGGCGCGATGCGATCGAGAGCCACCACCCGGCCGCCTGCGTCCGAAAGCTCGGCGCTGCCGTAGCCGTTCCCACAACCCAGGTCGAGGGTCCGCCCGGAGAGGACCGATCGAGCGGCATACTGGTATGCCGAACGATGTCGTGCCAGATCTGGCCCGTACAGCTCGTGATCATCATCGAGACGCTCGCCCGTGAGGGTCACTCGGCTCACGCTTCCGCCTCCCGTGCTGCGGCCAGGGCTTCGCGGGTGAACTCGCGAGCAAAGACCAGCCCGATACCGGCCCGCATCAAGATCAGACCTGCGGTCAATGCGAGGTTACTCGCCAACAGGACTTCCGGAGACCCCCAGTGTCTGAACATGTAGACGAAGGCCACCTGCCCCGTCCCGAGGCCCGCGACAGCGATCGGAAGTGAGGCCACGAGCGAAACGGCCGCAGTCCCGACGACCAGATCACCCAACGGAATCCAGATGTCGAACGCGGCCAGCGCAGCGCCGCATAGCAAGATGAACGAAACGACGAAGCCAAGGCGAAGAAGCGCCAGGACCGCCAGCCGGTCCAGCGGAGTTTCTCTCGCTGCCCTGAAGAGTTCGAGGTCACGAATGCGATCGAGCGGTCCCATCGACATACCCGCGCGGAGAAAGGCGAAGCCGGAAGCGATCGCAATCATACCGATCGCAATGACGCTGACCTGAAGGGCAATTTTCTGTGTGGAGAGCAACATGACGCCGAGAGCCGACAGCAGAAGCAGTAGACCCAGATCGAATAGCGCGATCAACATCACGATTCCCGCGGCTTCTGATATTCGCATGCCACCGCGGCGACGCAGAAGGTACGTGAGCCCACCCGCACCGAGGGCATAGTTGAGCAGACCGAGCGGATAGCTCGCGGCCTTCATTCGGGCGCAGGTCCACTTGTCGAGGACCGAAGAGCCCGGAGCAGCCAGATAACTCAGGGTTTGGGCCTCGAGCCACAAACTCACCGCACCATAAACGAGAAGCGAAGGAACGAGTCTGGCTGCGACGCCGGCGTCAACATGCTGGAGCACCTCACCAAAATCGATTCTGCGCAGGAGAAGAACGAAGGCCGCTGAACTCACCGCCACTGGAAGAAGCCATCTGACCAGTCTTCTGGCTAGCCCTGCCATGGCGCCTCCACGGGAGTCCATTGAATGCCCGGCAATTCGTGTTTCTCGAATGTGAATCCATAGGTAAAGGTCACCATCACCAAGACCGCGAGGAGACCCAGACAACCGAGCACGGCGACGGAGCGCAGAACTCGATCCCGAGTCCAATCTGCCAGGACTTCGCTCGCATAATAGGAGAACGGAACCGAAAGACCGAGCAGAAAGCTCCCCTTGAGCACGGCAAACCACGGATTCCGCCAGGTAAAGAGGACATAGCCCGCGAGCGTCGAGACAACGAGCAGCATCAATACGACATCCGGTCCACGGGTCGTCTGAAAAATCCGCCGACCCCCTCGCCAGAGTCCCACAGCAAACGCCGCTGTGGGAACGAGTCCGAGCAACAAGATCACCATTCCCATCTTCGCAACGGCCGATCCACTCGTCGGCAGGAAATGGTGGTGGCCGTCGAACCAGATCGTGACGTACGTGCTACCCCAAACCGAGTGGAGCAGGCTCGGCGAGAGCAGCTGGGGCTCAATGAAGGTCTGCCATGGAATCCACAAATAGTCCGACACGGTTCGCGCCCCCGGAGGCATCCTGAACATCACCGAATGGACCTCGAGTCCGTGGGGATAGATGTATCCGTACGTGACCAGATTCCAGACATAGAACCAACCACCGACCAGGAGCGCGACCGCAGTAAAAATCGATGCGCGATGGAACCCCGAGAGTTTCTCGTCCGAGCGTATTCCATGGATCAAGTAGGCCGCGCTGCCCGCCCCGATGACCAGAAGACCCGTCAGCTTGGTCAGGAGGGCGAGGCCCGCCACGGCGCCGAACATTGCAGCCCGCATCAGCGCACGACCTGGCGCTGGCGGTGATGCTCGAGGTGATGCTGGAGAAGCGAGAAGATCAGTCCCGACACCAACGACCACGATGGAGATCAGTGCGGTGACCAGAACCTCTTCGCTCAGCATTGCACTCATGTAGATGTGCACGGGCAGGAAGAGCAGCAGTGCACCCGCAATGAAGGCTCGGCGCGTGTTCTCGGGATCCGCTCGGCGAACCAATACGACCGCAAGCCCGATACCCAACAATCCGGAGGCCGCCATGACCAGACGAATCGCGTGTACCGCCGTCGACTTGTCCAGCGAGCCGACCGCACGACTGATCACGGCCGCGAGGTAGTAGAAGAACGGAGGATGGGCCGTGGCCCAACCCTCGTCGGGAGCCGGGAGAGCCCAGGAATCCAGCAGCAGAGCAATATAGTCCCAGTTCCCGCCGGCGTCGTAACCCATGTCGATGGGATAGACGAGTGCATTACTCACGCGAATGACCGCACCGAGCGTCGCTGCGATGCCCATCGCAATCAGCCAGCCGCGCTGCGTCCCCACCCTCACGCTACGCGCCGAGCCCGGTCGATCGCCTCGCCCATTTCAGATGCGGCGACATCCCAGTCAAATTCCCTGGACCAGCGGAGCGCCTCACGCGACATCTGCGATGAGAACGCATCGTCCCCGAGGAGCCGACCGATCGCTTCGGCGAAGGCGTCGACGTCTCCGTAGGGCGCGAGTAGACCCGTCTCTCCATCGCGAACCGAATCCCGCAGACCGGGCACATCACTCGCGACGACCGGCGTGCCGAGCTGATTCGCCTCGATCACCGTCAAACCCCAGCCCTCCTTCTCGGACGCACAGACACAGACTCGGCATTGCGCCAGCAACGAATCACGCTCGAGGTTGCTGACGAAACCGGTAAAGCGTGTTCGACCAGCGAGCGCGAGTTCCTCGGCGAGCCTTTCGAGGTCAGGTTGCGCCGAACCCCGCCCGATCACCAATATTTCGGCGTTGGGAAAGCGATCCGCCAGATGCGCCATCGCCCGGAGTAGAACATCGACGCGTTTGTAGGGTTCGAGGCGGCCCATGTAGGCGACGCGATGAGGCCGGACCCGATCGACATCGACGACGACTTCGGTCGGCTCGATGCCGCAATGGCTCACCTGAATGTCCGCTTCCGGGATTCCGCGAGCCACCAGATCATCGCGCGAGCTTTCCGAAATCGTGATGAAGGGCCGGCGTCGATACACAGGCGGGATCAGCCGCTCGGAGGCCCATACCGTCGCCGCGATCGGCCAGGCCACTTGTCGGAAGGCGACTTCCCCGAACAGGTGATGACACAACGCCAACACCGGCGCGCTCGAATAGACCGGAGAGAAGAAGGGCACTTTGTTGAGACACTCGACGACGACATCATAGTCCCCTCGACGTGTCTCACGCGCACAGATCCAGGCGACTCGCGGGTAGTAGACGGGTAGTCGCCCGAGTCGTCGAACCTGGAGACCGTCGACACACTCCTTTTTCGGTGCGCCCTTGAAACTCGAAGCGGCCAGGGTGACTTCGTAGCCGCGCTCACTCAGCCTTCGAAAGATTTCTGCGACATGCAGCTCGGCGCCACCCGCCAACGGGTGTCGAGGATCGCGCTCGTTGAGCACCAGGACGCGACAGGGGCTGCCCATCAATCGAAAACCAGCTCGATTGCCGACTGGCCGACTCCGCAGCGAGTGAAATCCATCGGACTAGAGACGCCCAAACGCGTCGGCAATGCGCAACCGCCAGACGAGCCAGAGCGCTTCGAGGCCGATCTTGAGAGTCAGCTTGGATGTTCCTCGGGTGCGGTCGAGGAAGAAGAAGGGGATCTCCTTGATTCTTGCACCACATTTTACGAAGCGATAGTTCATCTCGATCTGGAAGGCATAGCCGTTGGCCTTGATGCGTTCGAAACCCATCTTCTCGAGCAACTCTCGGCGCACACAACGGAGTCCCCCAGTCGCGTCGGTGATCTTCAGGCCGGTGATCTTGCGTGCATACCAGTTCCCGAAGTAGCTGATCAGGATTCTTTCGATCGGCCAGTTGACGACGGTGATGCCATTCAAATACCGGGAGCCCAGAACGACGTCGTGATGCTCGATCTCGGCCACGAGTACCTTCAGGATCTCGGGAGGATGCGAGAAATCGGCATCCATTTGAATGACGAAATCGGCGCCGAGATCGAGTGCCTTTCGCAGGCCCGCCCGATACGCCGGACCGAGACCCTGCTTCTCCGGCCGATGCAGAACGTGGACCCGATCGTTGGACCCGGCCAGTTCGTCGGCGAGCCCGCCTGTTCCATCGGGGGAATTGTCATCCACCACGAGGACTTCGAGACGCGGATCCTGTTCGAGCACCTCTGGCACGATCAGGGGCAGGTTCTCGGCCTCGTTGTACGTAGGGATGACCACGATCCCGCGGTTCATGAAGGCTCCTTGGACGGCCGGAATGCAGCTGCGGACTGAGGGGCAAACAGGCCCCGGTTCAGATTCTCCCGTCCGCCTCTCTTTCGGCCGATCGACCCGCAGATCATACCGAAAAGGCTACACCGCCAGCACGTCGCGTTGCCTGCGCGTTGCAGTGAGTTTTCTATGCGTTGATTCTCGAGTCCGCCTCAGCTCCATACGACCGGTTTGCGATCGCTCCAGGGGCGAGCCTGCTCGAGCTGTCCCGCAAGCCGGAAGAGCGTCGCTTCGTCGGCATAACGCCCCGCAAACTGCATTCCGATCGGCAATCCCGCCTGACTCCAGGCGAGCGGCAATGAGATGGCAGGTTGCCCGGTGAAGTTGAATGGGGGAGTGAACGGGAAGACACGCGCCTGCCGCTTTCCTACTTCTCGCGGTGTGAGACCGACCGGATCGATATGACCCACCTTCGGAGGAATGGTTCCCATGACCGGTGAGAGGAAGACGTCGAAATCATCGAAGGCAGCGACGATCTGGCGAGTCAAAACACGCAAGGTTCCCCACGCGCGCATGACTTCTTCTCCCCCTAGCTTCTGTCCGTATCGAATCCCCGCCCAGGTCAACGGCTCGAAATCATCGGGCTCGGGCTCGCGACCGACACGCTCGATCATCGCGGTCAGTCCCGCCGCGGCATTGGCGCCGGAAACGACGCCCTGGACCGCATAGAGCTTGCGCCAGTCGACATCGATTGCCGATTCGAAAACATCGTGTCCGAGGCCCTCGAGCACTTTTGCAGTGTCCTGCAGCGCGGATTCGATCTCGGGGTCGATCGGACGTCCACTCGGCGTCGCCGAGGAGAATGCGATCCGTAGCCGACCGGCGTCTCGTTCGATCTCCTCGAGATAGGGGCGTTCCTTGGCGGGCACCGCATAGGGGCAGCCGGGCTCGGGTCGACCCGTCCAATCGAGCATTGCAGCGCTGTCACGCACGCTCCGACTCACGACATGGTCTACGCCGAATCCCATGATGCGATCGGCATCGTTCATGCCCGACGGATTTCGATCACGTGTCGTCTTCAGGCCAACCAATCCACAGCACGCCGCCGGGATGCGGATCGAGCCCAGGCCGTCGCTGGCATGCGCCAGCGGAACCATGCCCGATGCCGTCGCGGCGGCGGATCCACCGCTCGAACCACCGGAGATATGCTCCGGATTCCACGGATTGCGACACGGACCGAGATAGGCGGACTCGGTGGTTCCTGTAATACCCAGTTCGGGCGTGTTCGTCTTGCCAAGAATGACGACGCCAGCCTCTCGATAACGGCGGGTCAAGATGCCGTCCTCGTCGGGGACCTCACCGCTCAGAAATCGGCTGCCGCTCGTTCGCGGCATCCCGGCCACCGGACAGCCGAGGTCCTTGATGAGAAACGGCACCCCGCGAAACGGTCCGTCTGGCAGATCCGAAGCCGCTGCAGCGCGCGCACTCGCGAAGGCCTTGTGAACGACCGCGTTCAAGGTCGGGTCGAGTCTTTCGATTCGTTCGATCGCGGCCTCGACGAGATCGCTCGGGTTGACCTCACCACGTTTCACCAACTCGGCCAGTCCGAGACCGTCATAGCTCTCATACTCAGCAAAGCCCATCACACGCCCTCCCCTCGTTCAGCAATTCGCTCGTTCAGCAATTCGCTCCGCCGCCACGATCGGCGTCCATCGCCTACGAGGACCGGACGAATTCTACCAGAACGACGTGACGAACGATGCCGCTCGCTGCCGCTCAAAGAGCCTTCGCCTCCGGCCGCCGGGCCAGCACGATCCAGTGGCGAAGACCTCCGCGACCCGGGCGATGAGACTCGACAGTGAAGCCCTGAGCGCCCAGACGAGTCTCGAAATGCTGCTCCCGGGCTTCCGCCCACACACCGAGGACTCCATCCGGACGGAGCGCCCGCCAACTTCGTTCGATGGCCTGACGTCCGTAGAAGGGGTCTCGTTTTGCATCGGTATGAGCATGCGGGCCCTCGAAGAGATCGAGCACGATCGCATCGTAGGCAGCCGCCGAATCCGCGGCCTCACGGATGTGATCGGCCACATTGCCGACACGGACCGATACGCGCGGATCGTCGAGGCATCCGCCCGTCAGCGCCGCGAGGGGACCACGACACCATTCTGTAACGATCGGATGGAGCTCCGAGACATCGACATGACTCTCTTCGGGGAGAGAGTCGAGTACGGCCCGCAATGTCAGCCCCATCCCGAGCCCGCCGATCAGGACTCGAGCCCCTGCGCCGAGGCCCTTGCAGGTTCGCACCCCGAGTTGTTCTTCCGAGCGACTCGCTCGGCTGTTCATCAAAACCCGGCCGTTCACGCAGATCAGAAAATCGTCCGCGCCCCGCTGTCGCAACTCGAGGACTCCGTCGGGGCTCTCTCGGCGATCCAATGTCTGCCAGGCCCGACTCATCGATGAACCCATCGCATCACGAACGCCCGACCGAGCGAAGACGACACTTCCGCCGCCGACTACTTCTCGACCTCGTCGACGGCCGCCATGACATCCATCGACGCGCCCTCGGGCGCCGGAACCTCGGTGATTGGATCGTCGACGTCATCATATTCCAGACGAAGAGCGCGAGACATCGTGGCGTGCAACTCGTATAGACAGGTGACGTAGGTGAGCTCCAGAATCTCCGTATCGCTCAGTTCGACTCGCAGGGCATCAAAGACATCATCGGGAACGCGCCCTCCTTCGAGAACGAGACAGTCGGAATAGGCCAGCACCGCCCGCTCGATCGACGAATAACACGACGCAACCGACCAGGCAGGAATCGCCTGGATCTTTTCTTCGCTGAGACCGACATCGCGACTGGCTTTGCAATGCTGCGAAAACACGAAGCGACTGCCTCGCGCATACCCCGCACGGGTCTGTGCCAGCTCGCGCAGCTGTGGCGAAAGCTCGCGCTTGGGACTTCGATAGAAACCGAAACCCTGAACAGCGTGATCGAAGCAATCCGGTACACCGGCGAATACCGTCCACCAGTTTCCCGGCGTACCGGTCGCGGTGCCCGGCGAGGACACCGGATCCCGATCTCCAAAAAGCATCTTGTAGACGGTCTGAGCGTTCTCGTGGGCTTCGTCCTTCGGGACCTGGCGTAGTCGGGGCATTGTCTTCCTTTCGATTGGACCGTTCAGCTCGACGGTTCCGATTCTTCGAGTTTCTCGATGCGTGCCTCGTAGTCTTGCCATCCGACGAGGGATCTTGCCTGATCAAAACCGACCCGGGGCTTGCTGCTTGGACCATCTAGTCTCAGCTGCTTCGCTGCACCCTGCATTGCCTCGATGCTATGCAGAAGCAATGATACGGGGTACAACACGATCGAGTAGCCCATCTCTTCGAGCTGACCGGCTTCGAGCCAGGGTGTGCGGCCGTCCTCGACGAGATTCGCGACCTTCCATCCAGGAACGTTGTGGCAGTAGCGCTCCATTTGCTCGGTGTTCTCGGGCGCTTCCAGAAAAGTCAGGTCCGCGCCGGCGTCGGCGAAGGCCTCCGCACGCCAGAGCGCTTCCTCGAAACCGTCGGTGGCGTTCGCATCGGTTCGGGCCATGATCAAGATGTCGACGTCGTACTCTTCCCTCGCCGAGACGCATGCTCGAATCCGCCGAAGTGCTTCGTCCCGTTCGACGATTTCTTTACCCGAAGTGTGCCCACAGCGTTTTGGCCAGCATTGATCCTCGATCATCATGCAAGCCATCCCCGCCTGGGCGCATCCGAGCAGCGTACGTTCTGCATTGACTGCGTTGCCGTACCCCGTGTCGGCATCACCCATGATCGGGAGCGACGTCGCCGCACAGACATTGCGGGCCTGATCGATCATCTCGCCGTAGCTCAACAGGCCCACGTCGGGGAGTCCGAGGCGCGCGGCCGCGACGGAGAAGCCACCGAGGAAGGCTGCCGAATATCCCGAATTTTCGAGAATGCGGGCCGACAAGGCATCGAAACAACCGGGGACCCGGAGGATCTGTCCTGCGTCCAGCAGGGACCGAAGCCGATCAACACCTCGCCCGTGATTGGCGAACAGACTCATACCCACTCCTCGACGGCGAGATCAAAGAAATGACCGACCCCTCGCTGTTCGAGAGGCGGTTCGAATGGCCGTCGGATTGGCTGCTCGATCGTCGCGGCCCGCACGAACGCGAAGAAGCGGTTGCTCATTCTCACGGCTAGACTGTAACCCAATCACGCAAGAGAAATGACGCCCACGGACCGCGTTCGTGGGGACCACAGACAAACTGGCACCGCACGTGGCGCCAAGAGGAGATCGAATCGATGAAGCTTGGTGTCAACATCGGTTATTCCGGACGGACCTTTCAAATCCCGGTCGACGAAATCAAAGAAGCAGAGGCGATGGGCTGCGATTCAGTCTGGACGGCCGAAGCCTACGGTTCCGACGCCCTGACGCCGCTTGCGTGGGTCGGCGCGCATACGACCAAGATCAAACTAGCGACCGGCATCATCCAGCTCTCTGCGCGCGCGCCGGCGGCCGCTGCGATGGCGGCGATGACGCTCGATCAGATGAGCGGCGGGCGAATGATCCTCGGACTCGGCGTCTCCGGACCGCAGGTTGTCGAGGGATGGTACGGAATGCCCTATCGCCGCCCGATCGGACGAATGCGCGAGTACGTGAGCATCATGCGGGACATCTTCGAGCGACAAGCACCCGTCTCCCACCAGGGCGAGCACTATCAGATTCCATTCAACGGTGAGGGTTCGGTGGGCCTCGGAAAGCCGTTGAAGAGCATTCTCCATGGCCGGCCCGACATCCCGATCGTGATCGGGGCCGAAGGTCCGAAGAATATCGAGCAGACTGCCGAGATCGCAGAAGGCTGGCTGGCGATGCTTCTCTCACCGATTCATTTCGATCGGGTCTATCGCCCCAAGCTCGAAGCCGGATTCGCGAAGGCGAAGAGCGACAAGACGATCGACGACTTCGAAATCTACGTCACCCAACCGGTCGTCCCGGGCGACGACCTGAACGCCTGTCGCGATCAGGTACGTCCGTTCCTGGCTCTCTACATCGGCGGGATGGGCGCGAAGGGACAGAACTTCCACAAGAATGCGGTCGATCGTTATGGCTACTCGGACGCGACCGATCAGATCCAGGAACTCTACCTGGCCGGAAAGAAGGCCGATGCCGAAGCGGCCATTCCGACCGAGCTGATCGATGAGCTCGCGCTGGTCGGACCGAAAGAGCACATGCGCGATCAACTCGAACACTGGAAGGCTCTCGAGATCGATTTCACGCTGCTCGTCGGCCTCGACGCCCGGAACGCCGAACGCCAACTGGCAGTGATCCGAGATCTGACGGAGATGCTGTAGCCCGCCAGAGAGTCCTTCGCTCAGTCGAAGAGCGCCTCACAACCGCTGCCCTTCAGGATGGCGTCGACTGCGGCCCTGTCAGCCAGGTTCAACAGGGCGTAGGCCTCACGTAGCCAGCCCAGGCATTTGCCCTGGTAGGGAAAGGGCTTCTGCACCCAGGGCTTCCCGTCGATCTCCGCTTCAAGCTTCTCGGCGCCTCGCTCGAGCGCCGCCGCATTCGCCAGCAGGAAGGGAACATGGACCCGACCGACTTCGCCTAGCAGCGCAATCAGGGTCTCCGACACGTCATCGCGACCGATCCAGTCCCCGTCCTCGATCGCCAGACCGGAAAGCTCCTCGATTGCCTCGACCCATGCATAGATACGCGGCGACTCTTCGAGAGTGATGCCCGCCGGCGTGGGATCGAAGAGAGCCAGACAGGTCAGCTGTCCGGCCATGGCAAAATCCGCTGACGAAGGTCGCGCACCAAATAGGAAGCGAGTCGTCTGCAGATGGGCGTCGAAGAGTCGTAGAAAGCGCCGATAGCTGTCTTCGATGACCGGCGCCGTCACATCGTTCGAGCCGACGACACCCAGTCGTCCAATCTGACGCTCGGCAATCATCTTTTGAATCGGCGCAATCTCGGTGTCGCTGAGATTGGACATGGCCCAGAAAGGAAGAACATGACCCGCCTTCCGGGCATCAGCCTCGAAGTACCAGCGGTAATGGAACATACATTTGGTCAGCCACTCGTCCGCATAGTCCTCGAGCAGCAGATCCAGAAATGCCATGACAGGATCCGGCGGAATGACGCTTCGGCCTTCGAATTCCGCCTCGAAGCGCCGGATCAGCGGCGTGGAATCCGTGATCGCAACGGTTTCACCCGATTCATCGGGCAGATAGAACGTAGGCAACAGCGGCGGTTTAGCGCGTGGGAAGCTCGCGACCTCATTCGAGTTCTGTTGATACACGATGTGAGGAATCCGTCGGTAGCGAAGAACGGCCCTCATCTTTCGGGTGTAGGGAGAGCCGGGCGCTCCCATGAATTCCAGGGGCGTAGAAAGCGTCATCTTTCCTCCATGGCCAAGGCGCGACGTACTGGCACGACGGCCCGCAATGCGTGCTTGCCAAGCATGGATATTGACACTAAAACTGCCAATAGGTCAAGAGTGATTGGGACGTGAATCGAACCGACTATTCCTTGACGACCAGGTGATCGTGCAGCTCGTTTGCATCATCCTGTGAAATTGGGAAGTGAGACGAGAGCAGATCGCCGCAACGCTGGATCGCCTGCGTCATGCCCGCCGCGAGATCGCCTCGTTTCACGCCCTGGATCATCAGGTCGACCAGCTCTTGCCAGATCCTCGCGTCGAGCTTCTCTGCGATCGAGTGATCGGCAAGGACGACGGCGCGATGTTCCATGAGCGATACGAAGAGCAGGATGCCGGTTCGGTCCTCGGTCTGACTGACTCCGAGTTCGTAGAACTCGATCTGGGCTCGCAGGTCCACCTGCTGGGTCTGGTCGATCCGGGAGGTCATGAAACGCTGAACGACATCGAAGCGCTGGAGAACGAGCGTGAGGAAGCTGGCCAGTAGCCAGCATGCGCCGAGCCAGGCCCAATACGGCCCACCCAACTCGACCAGGATCCCTGGAAGATCGATCAGATACACACACAGCAGAAGCAAAGTGAAGCACACCAGGGGAACGTGTCCGACGGTCGAGGAGCGGCGCACGAGAATCGGAACGATCTCCCCCGAAGTGCGTGACTCCGCTTCCGCAATCGCTGCTTCGATGCGCTCGGCACCGTCGTTGCCAAGTATTCGATGCGCCCATCTCGGCAGTTCTTGATTCACCATCCGCCCGAAGCTCCTCCACCGCTAAAGCCGCCCCCGCCACCCGAGAATCCGCCGAAGCCGCCACCACCCAGGCCTCCGCCAAAGCCGCCCATGCCTCCACGGCCTCGAGACCCTCCCAGTCCGCCCATGAGCAAGAAGGGTAGGAATCCCATCCGTGTCGAAAAGACGGCGAGCAGCAGCAGTACACCAAAGAGCGTCGCCCATGGGCTCGCCTCGCGCCGAGAACCCGAACCTCGCTGGCGCAGCTGTCCTTCGAGATAGGGTCGGAGATCGACATCCGGATTTGTGAGACGAGCGATCTGGTAGACCCCAATGACAACACCCCCATTCATGTCGCCCTGTCGAAACAGCGGTGTGATGCCCTCATCGATAATGCGCTTGGAATAGGCATCCGTCAGCGTTCCTTCGAGGCCCTGCCCCACCTCGATACGGACTTTTCGCTCGTCCCGTGCCACCAATAAAAGCACACCGGTGTCGGCCTGCTTGGCTCCAAGCTTCCACTCGTCGACGACGCGAATCGACGCTTGTTCGATCGTGAGTCCCGCAAGGTCGGGAAGCGTCAACACCGCCAACTGCGTTCCACCGACGAGCAGAAGCTGTTGGAGCGCCGACTCGAGATGCTCACGCGTCGTCTGCGAGAGGATTCCGGCGCGATCCGTCACGGCTGAACGCAGTGCCGGGACCTCGAATTCGGCGGCACCGGCGCTGGAAATGATCAAAAGAGCCGAGGCGAGCGCTCCTACGATCAGCCTCCTCATTCTCATCTAGAAGGTGACCTCGGGCGCTTTTTCGACCGCGTTCTGTTCCGCCTCGTCGAGGGCCCACTGAGCCATCTTGTCGTGGTGGTACAAGAGGCTGTTCGTCCAGCTCGAGGGCGGAACGCTGACGAGATCGTTGAACCCCTTGATGGCCTCGATGTGCCGCTGCCTCGCAATCGTGATGCGATTTTCCGTGCCCTCGAGCTGCGCCTGTAGTTCGCGGAAATTTCGGTCGGCTTTCAGTTCGGGATATCGCTCCGCGACGACCATCAGGCGACCGAGCGCCTGGCTCAGCCCGCCCTGCGCCTGCTGGAATTCCTGAATCTGCTCAGGTGAGGAATTGGAGGGATCGATATTCACTCGGGTCGCATTGGCACGGGCATTGATCACAGCCTCGAGCGTCTCGCGCTCATGACCCGCATAGCCCTTGACTGTATTGACGAGGTTTGGGATCAGATCTGCACGACGTTTGTACTGATTCGTCACCTCGGCGACGGTCGCCTCGACCTGATTCACGGCCCTCGGAATCGACTGGACGCCGCACCCCGCTAGAAAGAAGAGACCGACCAGTAGGCCGAGGACTCTCTTGTGGACGTGATTGTTGACGAGTTTGCTCCGCATGACACCCCCCTTGTTTGACGGGGCAACGTAGCATTGAAACAGCAGACGTTTCCGACAGAGCGAATAGCGAGGAAGACTTCGTTCGCGGGACGCTCTCCGACCTCAGTTCGACCAGTAGATGTATTCGTCGTCCGGTGCGTCCGGAATCGAAAGATCCTTGTCGATATTGATCGGGAAGCTGCCCTGAGATGGCCATGCGGGCTCCGTTTGCTCCGCATTGTGCGCGGCCAGCGCGGCCTGAAGCTCGGCAAGCTTCTCGGGACGTTCATCCGCGAGGTTCCTCTGCTCGGTCGGGTCGGCATTCACGTCGAACAACCACACCTCGCCGGGCGGATCGCTCACGTTCAACTTCCAGCCGTTCACGAGTGCGCTCTGGGACGCACCACTTCGCCAGAACAACGCCTCGTGCGGGACCTCGTCTACATCGCCAAGCACATGGGCTGTCAGGTCCTTTCCATCGATCTTGCGGTCAGTCGGGAGCGGCGCGCCCGCTGCGGCTGCCGCCGTGGCGAACATGTCGAAATGATGAACGGGATCGTCGAATGTCCGCCCCGCATCGATCCGTGCTGGCCATTTGATGAAATACGGCACGTGGATACCGCCCTCGAAGAGTGTGATCTTCCATCCCCGGTATGGATCGTTGACGTCTGGGAGCCCGATGTAGCCGGCGCCACCGTTGTCGGACGTGAACATCACGAGGGTGTTGTCTTCGAGGCCGTTCGCCCGCAGAGCGTCGAGTACCTGGCCAACGCCTCGATCCAGCGCGCGGATCATTGCCGCGTAGACCCGTTCGCGATGCAATTCGATATGCGAAAGAGCGTCGTAGTCCGCCTGGGTCGCCTGGAGCGGGGTGTGGGGCGCCCAATGCGCAAGGTAGAGGAAGAACGGACGGTCCTTGTTCTGTTCGATGACCTTGACAGCTTCTTCGCTGTAGTAGTCGGTCAAGTATTTCGCCGGCTCGAAGGCGGGCCCGCTGTTGAAAGACGCGGCAAATTGGAGTGCACGCCAGAGAAATTGGTCGATCGGGTCGAAGTCCTGCTTGGCATTGACGACGCCTGGATCGTCCTTGGGAAGATAGAGTCCGCTCGCCATCAGGAGGCTCTCGTCGAAACCCTGATCCTCGGCTGCCATTCCGTTCACGCGGCCGAGATGCCATTTCCCGATGTGGACTGTGTGGTAGTCCTGCTCCCTCAGGACTTCCGCGATCGTAATCTCAGAGGACGGCATTCCCATTTCTTCGTAGGGAACCGACTCAGCGTCTGGGACCGAAATCGGAGGCCGCAATCTGCCGGGCATCTCTGCCGAGATCATCCTCATCGCGGTCCCCATTCCGGGCGGCGTGGGGGTGAACTCGAATCCAAAGCGGGTTCCGTAGCGGCCTGACATGATGGCCGCACGCGACGGTGCGCAGGTCCCGTTCGCGGCATAGCCATTCCGGAAGCTGACGCCATCGGCCGCAAGTGAATCGATGTTCGGTGTCGGCACCGTACCGCCGGCCACCCCGCCACCGCCGAATGTGAGATCGTTCCAGCCCAGGTCGTCTGCGAGAATCAAGACGATGTTCGGGGGCCGGGCGCCGGGCGCCCTGCCCTGTGGATCGGTGCCTGAATCCCAATCCACGGCCTGATGCGGCCCGATCGAATACCTGCGCTCGGCAAGAATCTCAATGCCCTTCAACAGCAGCTCGGTCCGATTCACCCACGCCAAGCTCCCCACAATCAGGATAAACGCGAGAGCACCCAACAATGCCCTGGCTAATCTGCTCACTGGTCACCCCGTTCTCTATGATTCAGATGATGTCGAAGCCCTGAATCGCGTTGCTGAACAATTGACATTATAGGTGCCATAATTCGGGTACTCAAGCACCGGAGAGGTCAGATCCGTCGAGCGACGGTACTATCACCACCTGGAGCGGGGACACCACACCGAGCGGGTGCGGGCTCCGCGCAAAACCGGGCGTATGACGCCTGGCTTTGAATCGAGGAGATCCGACCGAAAGTGTCAAAGACACCGCAGAAAGAAGGCCGCGCTGATCGAACCGCCCCCCGCGGCGGGCTCGCGCGATTCGCCGCAGCCATGCGAAATGGAGTCGAGATCGCCCGATTTGGCGGCCTGGGTGAGCGGGAACCCTCGCCTTTCGAGGTGGTCACCGAAGGGGCCCATCATCGGCTTCGCCACTATTACCCCGATGCTCCTGGCGAAGACCGACCGGCGGCGCTGCTCATCCCCCCGATCATGATGACGGCCGAGGTATGGGACGTCGCTCCGAACGCGAGCGCGGTCTCGACGCTTCACGCAGGCGGTGTGGATCCCTGGGTCGTCGACTTCGGTTCCCCCGAAAAGGAAGAAGGCGGGCTCGAACGTACGTTGACAGATCATGTCCTCGCGGTCTCCGAAGCCATCGAATCCGTTCGAGAAGCCACGGGGCGATCGGTCCACGTCATGGGTTATTCACAGGGTGGCATGTTCGCCTATCAAGCGGCGGCCTATCGCCGCTCCGACGGTATCGCGTCGCTCGTGACCTTTGGGAGCGCGGTCGATCTACACCTTGGACTGCCGTCGACGCTCCCCACAGAGCTCGTGATCGATTCCATCGAGCGATTCGGAAAGCTACAGGAGGCCCTGGTTCCGGATGGCATCCCTTCCTGGGCAACGCGACTGGGATTCCAGCTGATGGACCCGATCAAGACAGTGCAACAACGCATCGATTTTGCGCGGCGTCTCTACGACCGCGAAGCACTCCAGAAACGCGAAGGGATGCGTCGGTTCATGGGGGGTGAGGGCTGGACGGCGTTCCCCGGCCCCGCATTGGCGGACCTGCTGAAACAGCTCGTCGCCCAGAACCGGTTGCTCCAGGGCGGGCTCGTGATCGATGGGCAGACAGTGACCCTGGCGGACATCACCTGTCCAATCCTGGCCTTCGTCGGCCTCACCGATTCGATCGCACCGCCCCGTACCGTGCGAGCCATCTACGCAGCCGCGCCACAAGCAGATTGCTATCAGGCCAAGGTTCCGGCGGGACATTTCGGGCTCGTCGTCGGTTCTCGTTCGAACGAAGTCACCTGGCCGGCCGTTCTTGAGTGGCTCACGTGGTGCAGCGGCGAAGGCCCGATTCCGAGCACAGCGACGCGACTCGAACAGCGGCGGGAAGAGCCCGAATCTCACACCCTCGCAGACGATCTGCGCGCGGCGACCACGTTGGCGTGGGACATCAGCGTGAACGTCCTGGGAAGCGCAGCCCAAGGTCTCGGCGACCGGATAGGGATTCTCGGACGGCTCTCGCGGAATGTGGCACCCCAGCTCCCCCGGCTCTCTCGGCTGGCGGATATCCGCAGAGGGACGCGTGTTAGTCCGGGTCTTTCTTTACGCGAGCGTGCGAAAGAGTCACCGGACGCTACGTTCTTCCTCTTCGAAGGTCGCGCACACACCTATGATGCAGCCGACGTTCGAATCGACAACATCGTCCGTGGTCTGATCGAATGCGGGGTACGCCATGGGCAGCATGTCGGGCTCCTCATGGAAACTCGACCCAGCGCCGTGGCGGCGGTGGTTGCGATTTCGAGATTGGGCGCCGTGGCCGTACTGCTCCGACCCGATATTCCGCTCTCGGAACAACTCGAAGTCGCGCCCGTCGAGCATCTTCTCTGCGATCCCGAAAGAGCGGAAGCCGCATACGACGTCTTCGGCCGCGACGTTCTGGTCCTCGGTGGCGGGGGCGATGCCAGAACTCTCGCGCCCGGCTTGGTGGACATGGAGGCAATCGATCCGGATGCCGTTCCGCTACCCGAGTGGTTCACTCCGAACCCAGGCCTCGCAGGCGAGCTCGCGCTCGTACTCATCACCGGAGACGGAAAGCAGCTCGGATCGCGCCGCGTCAGCAATCGCCGCTGGGCGACGTCGGCCTACGGAACCGCGTCGGGCTGCGCGCTTACCTCGCGCGATACGGTCTACTGCCGATCTCCCATTCACCATCCAACGGGCATTCTCGTCTGCGTGGGTGGCGCGCTGGTCAGTGGTGCGCGCCTCGCGATGGCCTCTGAATTCACGTCGAATATCGAGCCGAAGATCTTCTGGCAAGACGTCCGGCGCTATGGAGTGAATATCGTCTTCTATAGTGGTTCTCTCTGTCGCGTCCTCGTCAATGCGCCCGAGACACATCAAGAACGCCATCATTCGATTCGGATCTTCGCAGGCAGCGGCATGCCCAAAGGACTCTGGCGCCGCGTCGTCGAGCGCTTTGCGCCCGCGACGGTCGTCGAGTTCTTCGCGTCGACCGAAGGAAACGCGGTTCTGGTCAATCTCACCGGTGAGAAGGTCGGATCGCTCGGCCGCCCGCTTCCGGGTGCCGGCGAGATCGGAATCGCCGCCTGGAACATCGAAGAGGGCCGGCTGATCGAGCGCGAATCTGGTTTTGCGGGCGATTGCAAACCAGGCGAGATCGGCTTGTTGGTCGAGCGCATCGACCGCGAACGTGGCGAGCTCGGCAGCAAGCCCCTGCGTGGTGTATTCGAAGCCGGCGACGCCTGGCTCAGTACGCGGGACCTCGTGCGCATCGACGAGGATGGCGACTACTGGCTCATCGACCAGGTAGACGATGTGATTCATGGGAGGCACGGCGCGATCGCGACCATTCCCGTCGAGGACGTCTTGGCGTCCGAGAATGAAGTCGTGGACCTCGCAGCGGTCTACGGCGTGCGCCTTCCAGAGTCCGAGACCGAGATCCCTGTCGCAGCCCTGACGCTGAGACCAGGGGCAAAGCTCGATCCGGTCGCACTTCGACAGTCGATCGAGCACAGGCTACCGCCACACCAGCATCCGATCGTCATCCGTCTCGTCGATCAACTCCCCATGACAGCCGGGCATCGCACAAGAAAGCGAGCACTACGCCGCGAAGGCCTCGGGCTCGAGGACGTGGCGGGCCAGACGCTATGGCTCGCGGCTGGCGAAGAGGGCTACATACCCCTTTCGACGAAAGATCTCGGCCAATTAATCGCAGAACAATCCTAGATCCAATTCAATCCGATTCTCACCCTTCGGGAGCAAAACGAATGGCTTTACGCGTGGTCGCTGGAATCATCGGTGCCTTCTTCTTGATCCAGGGAATCAACTGGATCGTCATTCCGGCCGCTGCGGCCGAAGCGCTTGGCATGCCACTCCTCGACGGGCTCGGGCGGAGCAGCCAGGTCGGCGACATGGCGAGCTTCTTTCTCACGATTGGAACGATGAGTCTGCTAGGCGCCGCTCGCTCGAACGCTCAATGGCTACGCGGTGGGGCAATGCTGCTCGGCGCGGCTGCGATCGCGCGAATGATCGCGTGGCTGCTACACGATGCGGCCTTCGCAGGGATCTTCATCGGAGTCGAAATCGTCTTTGGCGCCGCGCTGCTTTTCGTGGCCTCCCGTTTCAGTGCGGCCAGCGCGAGATGAGACTATTCTCCTCGTCGCCCCCCACTCAAATCCGCCGCCACCGTCTCATCGAGGGCCGATTGCGCAAGAGAAGAAGACCCACGTGTCGACCCGCCAGCTGAACGATGAGGGTAGAGAGAGCTGGGGTGGATTCGAACTCGCGATCGCGGGCACGACCCACGTCGGGCGCCTCCGCAAAGTCAACCAGGATGCTTTCGACCGTTTCGACGACGACGGCCGCGGCGAGATCCTGTTGGTGGTCGCCGACGGCATGGGCGGACACCAGGGCGGTGAGGTCGCGAGCAAAATGGCGATCGGAACCCTCGGCAAGCTCTGCCGGGAGGGCGACGGCGACGCGCCGACGCGCCTGCAACACGCCATCGAACGCGCCAACTTGGAAATCAACAAACTCGCGAGCAAGGATCGCACGCTCAAGGGGATGGGGACGACCATCGTCGCACTTCTGCTCTGTGAGAAGGGCCCCTCCTTCGTTGCCCATGTCGGAGATAGCCGGCTCTACCGGTTGCGCAGCGAAGAGTTCGAGGCACTCACCGAGGATCACTCGGTCGTGGCCCTGATGATTCGCAACGGCACGATCACGCCTGAAGAAGCCCGGGATCATCCGAAACGGAATCAAATCATGCGCGCCCTCGGCGTGTGGGATGAAACCGAGGTCGACATTGCCCCCCTCGAGATCCGGACAGGCGACGCATTTCTACTCTGCTCGGACGGGCTCTATGGGATGCTGCCGGATGATGATCTGAAAGCCCTCGCGGACAGAGCGCCCGATGCCCACACAGGCGTGGCCTGGATGATCGACGCAGCCAATCAGGCCGGCGGCTCGGACAACATCACGGCAATGATCGTCCAGGTCCACGCGTCGACGAGCGCAGCTGTACCGCCCGACGATGCCGCGCGGGTCGACTGATCGAACCCGTCCCCTCACCCAGCAGGATTTCGAGAGCGCACACGTGACGACGTGATCGCGTACCGGCCAGACCAACCAGGACTACCAGGGGTGGACGCGCACCGGAAGCTGCTCGAAGCCCTTCACAAAGTTGGACCGCACTCGGATGGGCTCACCGACGACTTCCACCTCTCGGTAGCGCTTCAGCACCTCTTCCCAGAGGATCCGAAGCTGCATTTCGGCAAGCCGGCTACCCATGCAGAAATGAACGCCCCAACCGAAAGACAGATGCTGCTTTGCGTTCTTGCGGTCGATCAGGAACTCGTTCGCGCGGTCGATCACGGTCTCGTCCCGGTTGCCCGAGACGTACCACATGACGACCTTGTCGCCCTTCTTGATCTGCTTTCCCGCGAGCTCCGTGTCTTTTGTCGCCGTTCGCCGCATGTGAGCCAGGGGCGTCTGCCAGCGGATGATCTCGCTGACCATGTTTGGGATGAGGCTCGGGTCATCGCGCAGCTTCTGGTATTCCACAGGATTCTCATTCAAGGCCAGAACGCCGCCCGAGATGGAATTTCGTGTGGTGTCATTGCCGCCCACGATCAGCAGCACCAGCGTACCCAGATATTCCATAGGCTCCATATTCTTGGTCGCGGCTCCATTCGCCAATAGCGACACCAGATCCAGGCGGTCGGTCTGCGGTTTGTTCTCCCGCTCCTTCCAGAGGCCGGTAAATACGTCGAGACACTCCATGAGTGCTTCCTGGCGCTGTTCTTCCGTGATGCCGATGGCACCCGTCTGCTCCGGGCTGGACGTGGCCATGTCCGACCAGAAGGTAAGCTTGCGTCGATCCTCCCACGGAAAGTCGAATAGCGTCGCCAGCATGCCGGTTGTGAGCTCGATGGACACCCGATCCACCCAGTCGAAGGTCTCGCCCAACGGAAGACCATCGAGAATCTCGATGACCCGCTCGCGGATCAGCGGCTCGAGCAGCTTCAGGTTGCGCGGCGCCGCAACGGGCTGGGCCGTATTGCGATGGGCGATGTGTTCGGGCCCGTCCATCGTGATGAAGCCGGCCTCGAGCGGAAAATCGGGTTCGGGGTCACCGACCACGATGCTATGCGCGGACGAATAGGTCTTGGGGTCCTTCTCGACCTGGACGATGTCGTCGAAGCGGGTCACGGACCAATACGGGCCGAACTCACTCTCGGCACAGTAATGCACGGGATCTTCCTGGCGCAGACGTTCGAAATATCCCCAGAGCGTATTCGTTTCGAAGAGTTCCGAATCGGAGACGTCGATCTTTTCGAGCGGGATGGAGTAGGGATCCGCGCCTGCCTGACCAAGGGAGGGAACCGGGTTCGCTTCAGCAGATTGGCTCATGAGGCCTCCAGGGTGGGTATCTCGAAATTCGAAGGACGATTCCGAAAGGGTACCTCTGATCCAGCGGCCCACAATGAGATCGCCCTCGTGACCGACGAGCGGTCTACGCCTTCGAAGCCACGACGGCGCGGCCGTCACTGATCACCGGACGGTCTCGCGGATCTCGAGTCTCGAACGCGTATTCGCCCTCGACGCCGCTGCTTGCCGGCCAGATTCGAGTCGTCAGGGTTTCGCCCGGAATTACCGGCAATGCGAAGCGCACCGAAAGTCGTTTCAATCGCTCTGGCATCCCGCCGGCCACCCCGTCGATGACGGCACGTGAAGTGAATGCCAGGGTACAAAGGCCATGTCCGATGATTCCTGGAAATCCCGCCTTCTTGGCCACTTCCGGGTCGAGGTGGATCTTGACCTTGTCGCCCGAGGCCTCGGAATAGCGGAAGGTCTGATCGGGATCGAGTTGCTGACGGATCGTCGCAACCGGTTCATCCGCATGGACCGAGGCGCCTGACGCCTTCTGCGGCGAGGACTTCGGGCTCGCCGATTGTTTGGGATCGCCACGCACGAAGAGCATGAAAAGTGTCTCCTCGACCAGGTCGCCCGATTGATTCACGGTGCGGAGTCGGATCGAGATCGTCTCCCCTGTGCCCTTGTCTCGAATATCCTCGATCGACGGTGTCGTAGAGAGAATATCGCCCGCGCGAACCGGCCGATGGAATGTCATGTCCTGTTCGCCGTGCAGCGCGCGCCTGAATTCGATATTGAGTTCCGGGTCGCTGATCGGCTTCCCGAGGACTCGCGCGTGGTAGACGACGGGAAAGACCGGTGGCGCGATCAAGCCCCCGTCGACACTCGGGTCGAGAAACCGTGTATTGGTCTCGTTGGTCGCCAGGCCATATCGAATCATCGCCTCTTCTTTGACCTCATAGGTCGAAGCGGTATAGGTTCGTCCGATCAACTCACGGTTCATCGCCATTGGATATTTCCTTCGTCGGGGTTGTGTTGTTCATGCCGTGCCGCCGCGGCGGGCGAATGCTGCATACGACTCCAGTCATGCCCGCACCGATGACAACTACGCGCAGAGATTTCTTGCTCTTCACCATCTTGGGTCACGCCCGCTCAAATATTGGTTTCTACCCCTTCCCAATAGACGTCACGTAGCTTGCGCTTGTAGATCTTCCCGGTGTCCTCACGCGGCAGATCCGTCTCGAACTCGATACGCCGAGGAACCTTGTATCGCGCCAGTCGTTCCCGAAGTTCATCGCGTACGAACTCTTCTGTGATCGAGCTGTCCGGCACCCGCTCGACGACCGCCATGAGCGACTCCCCGAACTCCGAGTCTGGGATACCGAAAACAGCACAGTCGGCGACACCCTCTACGCCGATCAGCGCAGCTTCGATCTCGGCCGGGTAGATGTTTACACCGCCGGAGATCACCATGTCGCGCTTCCGGTCGCAGAGGAACAAGAATCCGTCTTCGTCGACGTAGCCGACATCGCCGAGTGTGATCAGCCCCTGCTTCTCGATCGCAGCTCGTTCGCTTTCACGTCCGTGATACGTGAAGTCGGAGTTCATCTCACTCCCGACGAAGATTTCACCGATCTCGCCCTGGGGAAGCTCTTTCCCGTCCTCATCGAGAATCTTGATGATCGATCCTTCGACCGCGCGACCCACAGTGCCGGGATGAGCCAACCACTCTTCACTACTGCATGCCGTGGCGACGCCAGCCTCTGTCCCACCGTAGATCTCGCCGAGGACCGGGCCCCACCATTCGATCATCTGTCTCTTGATGTCGGGGGCACAGGGCGCGGCGTTGGTGACGGCGTGGGTCAGTGAACTCAGGTCGTAGCGCTCGCGCTCGTCCTTCGGAAGCTCGAGCAGCCGTACGAACATGGTCGGCACGACGTTGAGCGTCGTGATCGAGTGCTTCTCGATCAGCTGCAACAATTCCAGAGGATCGAAGCGGGGCTGCAACACGAGCCGATCCCCTAGCATGGCAACCGCGATCGCAAAGGTATTCGGCGCGATGTGGTACATCGGACCGGTGACGACCGCGCGTGCGTCGGGGCCGAAACCATAAACCTGCTGACCGATCCTTCGACCGAGCTGCATCTGTTCCGCCGCCGGCGGTTTGCGCCGAACGCCCTTCGGCTTGCCGGTCGTCCCGGAGGTATAGATCATCGCGCCCGGCGAGCTGCGAGGCGCTCCGTCCCAATCCTCGAAGCTCGAGAGCCACGATTCGTAATCGGTCCTGTCATCGGGCACACGCGCCGAAGATTCGCTCGAGCCATACGCGGCTGCGATCTCCGGCGGCGTGGCGACCACCAGAACCTTCACGTTGTCGGGAATCGCCGCCTCGATCTGAGGCAGCAAATCGGCGTGTACGACGATCGCCTTGGCAGCCGAGTCACGCAGGATGTGCTCTGCCTCATCGGCCAGGAAATGCCAATTGATCGGTACGGCGTGCCCTCCGAGCCGCCCGACCGCGACGGTCGCTTCGAGGAAGGGAAAATCGTTGCGCAGCATCAGCGCGACGGAATCCCCCGGACCAATTCCGAGGTGGTCGAAACCCGTCGACAGGCGACTCGCGCGAGCAAATAACTCGTCTCGGGTGCGCTCTCGCTCACCGCTGATGATGAGGCCCTTTGTCATGACTCTCTACTCCTCGTGCCGCAGTTCGGGCGGGGGGGTCGGCTTGGGTGCGTGCTGAATCAAACGAATTCGAGCACGCCCTGATCGACGACCACGTCGCCATCCTGGTTCTTGGTCTGGAACAGACACTGGTTTCCGTCGACCCACATCAAGATGTCGAGGCTGTCGCCCGGCATCACCGGCTTCGAGAAGCGTGCCTCCATTGACTTGAAGCGGGCGGGATCGGAACCGCAAACGCTATGCAGCAGCGCGCGGCCCGTCATTCCGTAGGTGCACAATCCGTGAAGAATTGGACGATCGAAGCCGCCCAACTTCGAGAAGGAAGGATCGGAATGAAGCGGATTGCGATCTCCCGACAGGCGATAGAGCAGAGGCTGGTCGATTCTCGTTTCGTAGCGCACCTCGTGATCCGGCTTGCGATCGGGGAGCTCGAACGTGGGCGACGGCCCGCGTTCACCACCGAAGTTGCCCTCGCCTCGCAGAAAGGCAGTCATCGTCACCTTCATGAGCGGCTTGCCGGTTGCCAGGTTGATCGAGTCGCAGACCAGATCGACCGATGCGCCCTTGCCCTTGTCCCAGATCGCGCCAATGTGGCCGGTCGTTTCGATCTCGCCCTCGACCGGAATCTCATCGAAGAATTCGATCTTCTGCGCGCCGTGGAGCAGCATCGCCGGATTGAAGGATCCGATCTTGTCGAAGGGAACACCGCCCATTCCGATCACGACCGCCATGGTGGGCAACACGCGCTGTGGCGTGTCCTTGGTGTTCTCGGTCGTAAATTCCAGTTCGTCCACGCCGGCGCCCACGCCGAGCGCATAGAGCAGCGCGTCCTTCGATTTCCAGGATCGCTTGGTGGGTGTTCCCTTTTCGCCTACTGCATCGGGATTGACAGGCATTGAATAGTCTCCTTGATAGGGGTTTCTGAGATAGGGGTGTCTGATTCTCGTGGTTGAACGCCCGAGAATTCTTCTGGTGATGGGTGGTCTATTTCACGATTCTGTACAGAACGGTGCCACGGGCATTCACTTGCCCGTCGGCCGCACTCGCAACCTCGACATCGGTCCAGTAGATCTCGTTGTCGTTCTGGATACAGCGTCCATATGCGACCAGGTCGCCCTTCGGTGCCGGACCGAGGATCTGGATCTGCATCGATGCCGTCGAGGCCTTGAAGTTCCCAGGGCCGGACTCGGCCCAGGACGCCATCGCGCCGGTCGTATCGAGCAGGGCCAGTACTGCGCCTTCATGAACACCGCCGGCGGCATCGCCGTTGTCGTCGATCTGCGGCATCACGAGTCTCGAAGTACCGCCCGTCATGTGTTCGACGCTGATCCCGCGATTGCCAATGAAGGGCACTCGACCGATATGCGGACCCATGACGCCCGGGTCGGACTCGCCATGATCTCCCTGCGAGACGTAGTAGCTGGCGTCTTCGCGATCAAAGCGACCGCGAACCGTCGTCATGATGCGGGAGATCGGTTTCCCCTCGGCGGTTTTGACATCGACGCCGACGAAACACAGTTCTCGGCCACGCCGGAGGAGTTTGGCTTCGGCGACGACTTCTTCGCCGATCGCAGCGGCCAGATAGCTCACCTGCATCTGCGCCGTGTGAAACGGTCCCGCCTCCTCACCGAGCGCGGCGCGTGCGATCGCCTGACCCGCGATCGCTCCGATCGAGGCAGCGCATCCGCCATGAAGGGCCTTGCCGGGATTCGAGTTGGCATCCTGGTACGGAAGTCGTAGTCGAGCGCTCGAATCGTCGACCTGCTCGAGCTGTACGCCCAGAAACTTGCTGTAGGGCGACTCTTCGACCCAGTTCTTGATCTTGTCCATTTCAGTTCTCCAAGGTTTGGCTTGTCGGTTCTAGAATTCTGGAATCAGGCAGGAGTGGATGGACTCTTCACCCTCGATCTGCCTCGCGAGTGTCTTGATCGCCAACTCGGCGTCTTCGAGTTTGAAATCATGGGTGTGCATCATTTCGACCGGGTACTTGCGCTTCTCCAGCAAGCGAATCGCACTGGCATACCCGCTTTGCGTCACCCCGATCGCGCCCTTGATCGTGAGCTCCTTCATGACGATCTTGTCTGAAACGAAATCAGGCACCGACTTGAAGCCCTTGACGCCGGCCAACACGATACAACCGCCCATGCGTGCGAAATCCATCGCTTGCACGATCGGTTCCGTCGCATAGCTCGACACGTCCAGGACGACGTCAGCGCCCCGTCCGTTCGTCAATTCACGCACACGCTGCCGGGCATCCTCGTTCTGCACGTCAATCGTCGCGTCCGCACCAAAGGCTCGTGCTATTTCGAGCTTCTTCGCATCCGCCTCGAGTCCGGTCACGATGATCTTGTCGGCACCGGCTTCTCGACATGCGAGCACGCTCGCGAGGCCTCGCTGGCCCGGTCCCATGATCACGATCGTGTCGCCCGGACCCGTCTGGGGGATTTCGACTCCCCAACGAAAGCCCGCGCCGAGCGGGTTGAACATCACCGCCGTTTCTGGAGCGAGGGTTTTGTCGACCTTGTGCACGATTGCGTCCGGGTCGAGGTACATGTACTGGGCGTAGGAGCCCCAGAGTCCCGGCTCGTCGGAGAGCGGTATGTAGGAATAGATCCGCCGCGTATCACAGAGATGATACGAACCGCCGAGACAAGGCCCACAGTGATGGCACGCAAGCATGGTTTCGACCGCGATCCGGTCGCCGACGTCGATACCCCATCGCTTTGCGGCACGATCACCGATCGCAGCCACGGTCCCGAGCGGTTCGTGACCCGGAACAGCGGGCATCGGCGTCCGAAGCACGCCCTCGTACTGTTCGTAGTCGCTGCCACAGATTCCGCAAGCGTCGATCCGGACCAACCCGGCGTCGTCGGAAATTTCCGGCATCGGGATGTCCATCGGTTCGAGCTTGCGCGGTCCGGTCTGGACCATCGCAAAACTGGTCTTAGGTAGGGTCACGGTCATTTCTCCTTGTTGCCGAACAGTCGATCGACTCGTCGATCTACTCGCCGACGTATTGGCCTTCGGACTTCTTCATCCACGCAATCATCGCCGTTCTGAAATCTGCGGAACCCAGACAGACGGCTTGCGCATCTGCCTCGAACTCGAGCCCCTCCTCGAATCCGGCGTCCATCAGTCGGTTCATGCCCGACTTGATCATGGAGAGTGCGATCGGGGGCTTCGCGGCGAGCACGCGTGCGTACTCGCCCACTCTCTTCATCAACTGATCGTCCGCGACGACTTCCAACGCCAGACCCAGACTCAGTGCTTCCTGGCTATCGATGACGTCGCCGCGAAAGGCGAGATCCTTGGCCTTCTGCAATCCGATCAGTCGTGGCAACAACCAGGTTCCTCCGTAATCGACTGCGAGCCCGCGATTGACGAAGACCTGTGCGAAGCGCGCGGACTCTCCCGCAAAGACGACATCGCAGCCCAGCGCCAGATTGCAGCCGCCCCCTGCCGCCACACCAGTGACGGCGGCGATCGTCGGCTTGGGGAGCCGATGGAGTTTGAGGGCGGGCAGAAGCGTCTCGCGGGTAAATTGCTTGCGCGCGATCGGGCCGTGGCCAATACGCTTTGCCTGTTCGCCACCGCCGCTGAGATCCGCTCCCCCGCAGAAGGCGTCGCCATTTCCAGTCAGGACCAACACGCGGTCATCGGGATTGGCGGCAATTTCGTCGAATCGCTCCCCGAGTTCGCTGAAGAGTTCCGGCGTCAGCGAGTTCTTGACCTTAGGACGATTGAGAGTGAGGGTCGCGACACCCGAATCTCGAGTCAGCACAATCGCATCTTGTTCGGGCTTGCTCATGGAATCGATCCTCGAAGGGCCTTTGGATCCACAGTTCTCGGCCATGGCATTCTGGCTCGGATTCTCGCTGTGGCATTTACGATTTGACGCGCTAAAGTAAATCCAACATACATGATGGTTTTAATACGTGCAACATTCATGTTGGAAAAAACACAGGAAGAGAGAGCCCGGGATGAGCGAAAAAGAACTGCAGCCAAAGAAAGAAGAGGCAGCGGGGCACCAGACGAGGCGAGATATTGCCTCGGGAGCCCGAAAACGCGCACTTCGGAGCGATGCGAAGGCCTCTCACAAGGCCCTGGTCGCCGCGGCTCGCGACCTCTTCGCTGAACGCGGGCCGGATGGGCTGACCATCGTCGAGGTCGCCAAGCGCGCGGGCCTCAATCGCAGTACCGCCTATCAGCATTTTCGCAGCCGTGAGGAACTCAGCCAGGCTGTCGCCGAAGAGTTTGCGACCGAGCTCAGCGAGTTGCTGGAAGAACCCCGCGGCCTGGCCGAGCAGATTGACTTCTTCGTTCACTATTTCGAAGACCACCCCAACATCGCTCGGCTCTGGATGTACCACCTTCTGGCGGACGAGAGTCGACCGCGACGAGGCTGGGAGCCCTATCTCGATTCCCTCAAACGAATCTCGAAGAGCACGAAGAGCCTGCCGGGCATCGACGCCGAGATGTTGGGTGTGATCGGATTGACGTCCTCGCTGGTCTGGAGCGTCATGGCACGCCAACGCAGCGGAAGCAAGAAGGCCGCAGCCGAGGAGACGAATCGCTTTGCCGGCGAGCTGAAACGCCTTTTCCTGGCCGGCACTCGCAAGCCCGAATATCTCGAGAGCGACGACGAGGAAAATCGCGGGCAGCCGAGATCGACAGGGAGTGACCGATGACTCTACCCACTCGGACCGTTCGTATCGGCAGCCACGACATCAATATTCTGCCCAGCGGCCAATCCGTCGACGACGGAAGACGCCACTTTACGTGTCTGCACGGTCTCGTCGACACGGTCGACATCTGGAAACGCCTCGGGCCGAAGCTCGAAGAGCGCGGGCGTGTCACCCGGTTCGATCAACGCGGTCACGGCCAGTCCGACGCACCGCCCGGCCCCTACTCCCGTGCGGACCTGGCCGCGGACGTGATCGCCGTCCTCGACGCCGAAGGCATCGAGCAGACGATTCTCGTCGGGCATTCGATGGGCGGCATCGTCGCTATGGAGACTGCCCTCGCCTACCCCGACCGGATCTCCGGACTCGTTCTGATCGGAACGACGAGCGAATGCCGCGAGAAGATCGCCGGCTGGTACGAACGAATCGCTCTCGCTGGGGAGCGCGACGGTGTGGCAGGACTGGGCCGCGCGATCTATGGAGAGAAATCGACCAAACAGATCGCCGGCGACGCCCAGGGCATCGCCCATGTGACTCGAATGCTGAAGAGTCTCTACAGCGACCCCCTCACACCGAAGCTCGGCGAGATTCGATGCCCCGCGTTGATGACCGTCGGCGAGAAGGACCCCATGGGTCCGAAGGCCAGCGAAATCGTCCACGCCGCAATGTCGAAGGGTCGCGCCGAGTTGTTGCGCGTGCCCGACAAGGGCCATTGGCTCCAACTCGAGGCCGTAGACGAGGTCGTCGCAGCACTCGACCGATGGCTCGATCAATTCGAGCTCTGATTCAACACTCACACCCAGGAGGCCACAACCATGACAGATTGTCGAGTCGACATTCTTCCCCTCGATGAAGCAAAAGAAGCCGCCAGCCAGGTCGACATGATTCCGGCCTTCGCGGAATTGAACGTCTTCCGCGTGATGCTCCAACGGCCAAAGACGGCCAAGGCGCTCTCGGACCTGCTGATCTCCCTGCTCTTTGGCGGCGAGCTCGATGGGCGATTGAGAGAGTTGCTGATCATGCGAATCGGCTGGTCGACCGGCGCCGACTACGAGTGGACACAACATTGGAAGATCGCCCGCGAGCAATTCGGTTGCAGTGACAAGGACTTGCTCGAGTTGCGTGGCGATTGGAGAGAGAGCAGCCATTTCGGAGACGACGACAAGCTGCTTCTCACGGCCGTCGACACGTTGCTCGAAGAAGGCGCGCTCTCCGCAGACCAGATGAAGCAATGCATCGAATCCTTCGGTCAGAATTCGACGATCGAACTCGTCACGGCCGTCGGCTGCTGGCAACTCGTCTCGAAACTGGCGAGATCCCTAGCGATCCCCCTCGAAGAGGGCATCGACTCCTGGCCGCCGGACGGCAAACACCCCTGATCGGAGAGGACATGAATTTTGGATTTACCGAGGGCCAGGAATTCCTGCGAAGCGAGGCACGCCGATTCATGGCGGAGCGTTGTCCGCTCAGCGAAGTTCGACGGATTGGAGAAGACCAGGCGGGCTTCTGCCCGAGGCTCTGGTCCGAGATCGCGGAACTCGGCTGGCCCGGCCTGACGATCGCAGAAAAGCATGGCGGTGCCGGCCTCTCATGGCTCGATCTCGTCGTGCTTCTCGAGGAGTCGGGGCGACACCTGCTTCCGCTTCCTCTCCTTTCAACGAGTATTGCAGCCCGAGCCATCGTCGAGGCAGGTAGCGAGCAACAGCAGGCGCATTGGCTACCGGGACTCGCGAGCGGCGAACAGATAGGCACTCTCGCGATCTACGAGGAACAGGATTGCATCGAGCCCGAGCGGATTGAACTCGCCGCCCGCCAGAAGACCAACGGAAGCTGGCAGCTCAATGGGACGAAGGTCTTCGTGCCGGACGCCACACATTCGACACTCTTCGTTGTCGCCGTGCGAGCCACCACGATCGACGGCGGCGAGGCTCTACGCTTCGCACTCATCCCGGCCGAAACACCCGGGATCGAAATCGAAAATTTCCCCGTCATGGATCTGACCAAGCCGATGGGCGCCGTGCGATTCGACGCGGTCGAGATCGCCGAGGACATGATGCTCGGTACCGGCGACGAGACCGACGCCGATTCCCATGTCGATCGCTATCGGCGCGTGGTGTCCCGAGCCGCCGCGGCACTCTCTGCCGAGATGGCGGGCGCGGCAGACGCAAATCTCCAGCTCGCGATCGATTACGCGAAGGAGCGCGTCCAGTTCGGGTCTCCGATCGGGCGCTACCAGAGTGTGAAACATCCGCTCGCAGAAATGTATCAAGCCCTCGAATCGTTCAAGAGCCTGCTCTACTACGCAGCTTGGGCCCTCGATGAACGACCTGACGAAGCCGATCGTTATGTCTCGATGGCGAAAGCCCGGGGCTGCGAATGCGTCGAACGAATCGGCATCGACGCGATCCAGATACACGGAGCGGTCGGGTACACCTGGGAGTACGACTCCCAGCTCTACCTGAAACGCAGCAAATGGAGTCGTGCAATGTACGGCGATGCCGACCATCACTACGACCGAATCGCAAGCATGGGAGGCCTGTAGCGTGGACTTCAATCTCAGCTCTGAAGAAGAGGCGTTTCGACAGGAGGTCCGAGACTTCCTCGAAGAAAATCTTCCGCCGCGAAGCGAAAGAGCGAAGGACTACGTCGAGAAGGTCTGGCTGCCCAAAGTGCGCAAAAAGCGCTGGGTCGGGTTTTCGTGGCCAGAAGAAGTCGGCGGCGGCGGCGGTAGCGTCATGCAGCAGGCCATTCTGAAGGAGGAGATGACGCGAGCCCGGGCACCTGCCCTCGGCACTTCATGGATGGGCCTCCAATGGGTTGGCCCCGGCCTGATCGCCTATGGAACAGCGGAACAACAACAGCGATTCCTGCCGGGCATCCTCGACAGCAAAATCGTCTGGTGCACCGGCTACTCCGAGCCCCACTGCGGGAGCGACCTGGCGGCGCTTCAATGCAAAGCGGTCCGCGAGGGCGACGCCTACATCGTGAACGGCCAGAAGATCTGGACGTCCTTTGCGATGTCGAGCGATTGGATCATCCTGCTCGTACGCACATCGACGGACGTCGAGGACCGACATGCGGGCATTACCTGCCTTCTCGTCCCGATGGACGCCGAGGGCGTGACCGTGCGGCCGATCAAGAGCATGAGCGGCATATCGATCTTCGCCGAGGTTTTCTTCGACGATGTGCGAGTGCCGGTCCACGATCGCCTCGGTGCGGAGGGTGAAGGCTGGCAGGTCACCGTCATGGCGCTTGCAAACGAACGCTCGGGTATCTCGGAGGTCGAAGGTCTACTGCGAAACCTCGAGCGATTGAAGGCCCTCGCGAAGAAAGCGCGACGCAGCGGTCGGCCCGCCCTCGAAGACCCCGAGCTCCGACGAAAGCTCGCGCGCATGGAAACGACGATCGAATCAATGCGCTTCAACGGCCTCCGAGCCCTCACCCGCCAGCTCAAGGGCGAAGCGCCGTCCAGCGAGACCTCGATCAACAAGCTCCATCGTACGGCGCTCGAAGTTGAAATGGGAGAACTCGGTCTGAGCCTCCAGGGTAACGCCGCCGGACTGATGCGCGGCGCCGATCCTGTACTCGATCACGGTCGCTGGCAACACATGGCGCTCAGCTGGCCCGAGATGGTCATCGGTGGCGGAACCCCGAACATCCAGAAGAACATCATCGCGGAACGACTGCTGGGATTGCCGAAAGACTAGAAGAGTCCTGGGTCAGGCCCCTCGTGACGCCAGCGACTGACTCGCAACACTGAAGAACCGCACAGTCACAGCGAGCGATCGGTTCACGCCTCACCGCGCAACGTACGCCGCTGCTCGAACTGAAACGCAGCGCCGCGACTGATCTTGGCCAGCTTCAGTTCCTGTGGAACCAGTTGAGGATCGGAAGCACGGTCGATAATAACGTCCCATACCAAGCGTGAACCCGTAGGATCCTTCACCGGATGACATCGTGCATGGGGATTGACCGCCCCCGCAATCGCATCGAGGGCCGGATGAACCTTCTCGCTCAGCCCTGCGAACCAGCTATGGAGATCGCCTTCTTCGAATGCGGGGCATTCGCCCACCGAGAGCCGCGCACTCTCCGGCCCGGTCAGTTCGACCGAAAAATCGATGTAACTACGCGGATGGAAGCACGGGTGTAGCTGGAAGATCTTGGCGATCGACTCGATGTCATCCCCAAGGATGCCAAGCGCCGTATGCAGACGTTCGGCGGTCAGGGCGGCAATACCCGTCCACTGCGCCACCCCGAGTTCACTCGAGACAGTCGGCCCAACGCGCTGTTCCGCGCAGAGCATGAACGCGCGCGCGAGCAGATGACTCTGAACAGAAAATTCCTGAAGCAACTCGATCAAAGCGCGGTGTGAAAAATCTTCCAGCTGGAAGCCGGGATCAAAGGGGCCCGAATAGTCACGCCAGCCACCCGGCTCACCGTCCGAGGACGGAACGATCGTCTCGATCTGGGCGAGTTTCGACCGCCCAACGCGCTCGAGGTTCGGATGCTGCGCGTAGGGCGTCGCCTCATCGTCGATGAAGACAGACCATCGACAAGCCGGATAACGACCCGCCGGATTGCGGGGCGGGCGGTGGATTGGCCGCATCTTCATGCGGGGATGGGTTGCCGCCGCGGTCGCATCGAAGGTCGGATCCTCGATGTCGTGACACATCGCCTTGACCCGCGCTTCACCGAAGGGCTCGACATCGAGCAGCGCGCCACAATGGGGTAACCAGAACTCACCATAATCCGCGCGGTCGAGCCTGAACTGGAAGTCCATGAACTGGTGTGGCGCTCCGATATCGAGTTGAATGTTCTTGAAGACCGTGCCGACCTCGCTGCCCTCGAAGTTCATCGCGCGTTGCATGCGTTTCGAATAGATCGGACTCGCGCCCATCCATTCTTCGATCGAGAACTGAACATAGGCGTCACCGCCACAGTGTTTCGCGACGAGCGGTAGACCTACGCGATCCTGCAGATGCCCTGAGAGCAGATACTCACGACCGAGATGCGCGAGCAACTGTCGTGAAAAATCGGCCAGCCCAAGATCGGGATCGAACGGGCCCGAGTAGTCCGTGCGCAATGTCATCGAATAATCGGATCCTTGATCATCAGGCCTCGGGATCGACCAGGGTCGAGAACCAGTCGAAGTCCTCGCGCCGAGTCCAGCCGGGCATGTGACTGCCCTTCTTCATTCGCTCCTGCATTGGCTCGCTGAGCTTGCCCGCTTGCATCATCGCCCCGAAAACGGCGCCCGCGTTCATATGATCGAAGAAATCGCGCTGCCAGACCCACTTGAAGTCGCCGGCATAGCGGTACCACGATCCGCCCGTCCCGCGAATCTCGTAGGGAACGCCATCGGGATCGGCGATCGGCGCCACCTGCCTCCAGAACCCGATGAACTCTCCCTTCTTTTCGTCGATCAGAGTTCGTACGTAGGGGTAGGTCCAATGCTCGAGTCCCGCCATCTCCGTCCCGAACACCCAGTCATGGATCTGCTGGCGTCCACGCGCGACGAACTCCCATTTGGGACCCGTGTTCCAGCTGTAGATCGCATCCTCGGTATAGAAGGCGGACATCTTCGACCAATCGCCCGTGCTTCCGGCCTCGTCATTGGCGGCGACCCAACGGCGCACCATCTCTTCGATCTCATCACGGGGAAAGGCGGACATTCTGTTCACTCCTGATTCTCGAGGATCGTCTCCGGATCCTCGATGGATAGCGCCCGGGTGGGGCAATGGCGGACGGCGGTCTCCGCCCGCTCGCGCTGCGATGCGTCTGGATTGCGGGCTCGAAGAACGACCTTGTTCTCCGCTCGATCGATCTCGAAAATTTCAGGCGCTTCGTCTGCGCATACCGCATGCCCCTGGCAGAGATCGAGGTCGACGCAGACGCGAAAAGTACCAGGCACGACATCGACCTTCCGTGACACCCTCCCCTTGACCGATGCTGGGGACTCGATCGACCCTCGTCGGCGGTAGCGTACGCGACACGGCCTTGCGATCTGCACGACCATCTTCGAATGGTCGTTCCGGTAGGTCTCCGGCGGCTGCGAGAGTTCGAATTCGAAATTCATGAGCAGGTCGCTGAAGATGGCTTTCAGCTGCATCATCGCGAAGGCAGACCCTACGCAGCGATGTCGACCGCCACCAAAGGGGATCCACGCGAAGAGTTGCCGATCCTCCTCGCGACCCTTCTCATAGCGACTCGGATCGAATAGATCGGGCTCCGGAAAACACTCGGGCATTCGATTCGACACAGCGGGAGAGACCCCGACGAGCTTGCCCGCCGGAACGGTCCAGCCTTTGTAGTGGTAGTCGTACATGACCTTCCGCATCAGGATGATCAGCGGCGGATGGAGCCGAAGCGACTCCTGGATCGAGTGCTCGAGCTTCGGAATCTCACGCAGCGCCTGGTAGCTGACGTCGCGTCCATCGGCGTAGATCTCGTCGAGCTCGCCAATCACGCCCTTCAAGACATCCGGGTTCTTCAGCAGCTCGATCAGGGTCCATGCTGCGGTGCCCGAAGTCGTATGGTGACCCGCGAACATCATCGAAATGAACATCCCGGTGATCTGGTCGATTGTGTATCGCGGCTTTCCGTCTTCGTCCTTGATCGTCAGAAGAATGTCGAAGAGTTCGCGGTTCGAATTCGGATCGAGGCGCCGCTTCTCGAATACGCCGTCGAGTAGCTCGACCAGTCGACGACGTGCTCTATCACGTGCTCGGAAGGCAGGGATCGGTAGGTTTGCATTCACATAAGCGATCGCATCGGTACCTTTTTCGAGCTCAAAGAACGTCTGGAAATACTCCGACGTGAGTTCTTCGCGAAACTCCTTGCCGATCAGACACGCGCTCGAGGTATACATCGTCAGCTCGGCGAAGAAGTCGAGCAGATCGATCTCACCCTCGTCGTCGAGCGTCGCCATCATGCGCTCTACTTCCGACGCAATCGTCTCGGCATGACCCTGCATGAATTTCGCCGTCAGTGATTGATTGCGAAGTGCCTGTTTTCGTTGTTCCGGTGTGCCATCGAAGACAACGCCCTTTCCGAAGACCGGCGTCATGAACGGGTAGGCCGCGGCCTGGTCCAGCTGTTCGTCGGTGCCGCGAAAGAACGCTTCCTGCGCCTCCTCGCCCATCATCATGACGACGCGATTTCCGGCAAAGTTGATCTCGCCGATTTCGCCGAGCTCGTCGCGCACGCGTTGGAAAAGTTCGATTGGCCTTTTTCGCAACTCGAGCAAATGGCCGAGTAGCGGCCATGCACCCGAAAGCACGGGGACGGGCTGACCGCCTGGATGCTCGGGGCTGGCCCGATCGCCTTCGGTCGCGGGGGCTGGTGAACTCATTCCGCACCCTTCTTGGCCATGGACGTCGCGCATGGAGCCATGAAATCCACTTCGGTGCACCCTACTCGAGATCCAATTCAATCGCATCTCGTCCGATTTTTCCCATAGCAATCTGACCATACACGGCAGTTCGGGAAGTTCATGCGCTACACGGTGTCGGAGTTTGCTGGGCTCGTCACACGGGTTTGGCCGGATTCGACGAATTGGAACTCCCTGAAATGCAGTTCGCCATCGCCGTTGCATACAATGATCCCACCCACTTGACCGAACTGGCCCGCAGCGCCGAGGCAGCCGGTTTCGGCGCCATCGTCCTGTCAGACCATCTCGTGTACCCGGGCCAGCTCGAAACGCCCTACCCCTATACACGAAACGGAGAGCCCCGCTGGCTACCCGACGCGCCTTGGCCGGACCCATTCGTTGCCGTCGGCGCAATGTCGGCCGTCACGCAGCGACTTCGCTTCATCATCAGCGTCTTCGTTCTGCCACTCCGACATCCTGTACTTGCAGCCAAGACGATCGCGACCGCGGCGATTCTGTCGGGTGGACGACTCACCGTCGGCATTGGAGCAGGCTGGATGCGCGAGGAATTCGAGCTCGTAGGCGCGTCCTTCGCAGACCGCGGACGTCGCATGGACGAATCACTCGATGTCATGCGTTCGTTGTGGCGAGGCGGGATGGTCGAACATCACGGCGAGTTCTATGACTTCGGCCCGATGCAGATGAGTCCGGCGCCCGAAGTCCCGATTCCGATCTACGGCGGCGGCGTATCCAATGCGGCGCTCAGACGCGCCGCGACGCTCTGTGACGGCTGGGCATCCGAGATCCAGAGCCGCGAAGAACTCCCCGAGCTTCTCGAAAGGATGCGACGTTTTCGGGCCGAGTCGCATCGACGCGGCGAGGCCTTCGGTGTCTGCGCGGCCCTGCGAGACGTTTACGACCTCGACGGTTACCGCGCCATGGTAGATCTCGGTGTCACGGAATTGATCACGGTGCCCTGGCTTCTCTACGGCGCCGACGCGAACTCTCTCGAACAAAAAACCGAGTGTATTCGGCGGTTTGGCGAAGAAGTGATCGCCAGACTTCACCCCTGAGAGGCGCCGAGAGACTCTGGATGAGACGAAGCTCGCGGGCCCCTCCCGATCGGCCCATCGACTTTCAGAAAATATTTGACGCACCCGTCATTTTTTGATTCACTAATTGACGTTAGCGTCATTCTTTTTCTTTAGGAGAGCCGTCATGCAGACCATCGACATCGAAGTGGGCCTCACGGATGAGGAGCGGGAAATCCGCGACGTCACCCACAAATTTGCAGCCGAGATCATGCGGCCGGCCGGTGCTGAACTCGACCGCCTCGCTGACCCGTCCGACGTAATCGCCGCAGGTTCCGTGATGTGGAAAGTCTTCGATCAATACGATGCGCTCGGCTTGAACACCCTCGAAACCGCGGACGGCGAGATGGATCCGATCGTGTCTGCCCGAATCCGATATCTGATAGGCGAGGAGCTTGGCTGGGGCGATTCGGGTTTGTCGATCGCACTCGGCGTCGCCGGCTTCCCGGCCATGTTCGCGAACCTTGCGGGGAAACCGGAACTGATCGAACGCTTCGCCTCCTCGAATGGTCGAGAAATCGGCTGCTGGGCCGTCACGGAGCCAGACCATGGCAGTGATTCCCTTGCCTTCGATCAACCTGTCTTCGACAACCCCGACATTCGTCCGAACTGTATCGCGACGAAAGAAGGCGATGAGTACGTGATCCGCGGCCAGAAGGCGGCATGGGTCTCGAACGGAAGCATTGCCACGGTCGCGACCTTGTTCTGCACGATCGATCCGAGCCAGGGATTCAGGGGCGGCGGGGTTGCGCTCGTCCCGCTCGATCTTCAAGGTGTCTCGCGCGGCAAGCCGCTCGACAAACTCGGTCAGCGCGCGCTCAACCAGGGCGAGATCTACTTCGACGACGTGCGAATTCCGGCCGACTACATGTTGGTGGGAACAGAGGCCTATAGCGGCATCGTCGAGATGGTCCTCGCGACGGCGAACGCTCATATGGGCGCGACGTTCGTGGGCCTCGCGCGTGCCGCCTTCGAGCACGCGCTCGACTACTCGCGCGAGCGGATTCAGGGTGGTGTCCCGATCTTCGAGCACCAGAACGTCAAGGGCAAGATCTTCCGTATGTTCAGCCAGGTAGAAGCGGCCCGTTCACTGGCCCGTCGCGTCATCCTCTACAACTCGACCCAGCCACCGCTCATCCAGTACTCGATCGCATCCAAGACGTTCTGCACCCAGACCGCCTTTGAAGTCGCCAGCCAGGCTCTGCAGATCTACGGCGGAAACGGACTCTCTCGGGAGTATCCGATCGAGAAGCTTCTTCGTGATGCGCGCGCTTCGATGATCGAGGACGGGTGCAACGACATTCTCGGGCTGGTCGGGGCAGAAAAGCTCTAGACTAGAACCAACCATCGTACTCTTTTCCCATCGCACTCTTTCCAAAGGAGAACACAATGGAGCTCAAAGAGGTCATCGGTCGCAGACGGTCCATCCGCTTCCTGCTGCCCTACAAGCCGGTCGAGCCGGAGAAGATCCAACGCATGCTCGAGGCCGCACGAATCGCGTCCCATTGGGGCAACGTTCAGAGTCTTCGTGCCGTCGTGGTTTTCAAGGAGAGCGCGTCGAAGAAGGTCCGCGACGCACTTCTGGCGCCCGTTGCGGGATTCCAGATTCGCGCCGCCCCGGTCGTGATCGTCTGGTACCTGGAATCCGCTGCAGTCGACGAGCAATCCGATCGACTTCGTGAACTCCTCAAGGCCGGTGCCCTCGGCTTTGGCGAGGGCAAGGACAAGGCTCTGGAAGAGCAGATCATTCCGATGTTCGATTCGATTCGCGAGCAGCTCAAGGAGCCGGGTCTCAGCGAACTCGATTGTGGTCAGGGAATCGCCCAGGCCACACTGATGGCGTTCGAACAGGGGCTCGGCACCTGTCTTCTTGGAACGCCCTTCGGCGACCAGATCCGAGAGAACCTGGGCTTGCCGGAGACCTGCCGAGTGTTGGTTCTCCAAACGGTAGGCTATCCGGCAGAGAGCCCCGAAGCCGGGGGACAGCGCCCGCGACAGCCCTTCGAAAAACTCTTCCACATGAACGGCTACGGACAGGAGTTTCCCCGCTCCGAGGCGGTGTTGGACGAACTCAAGGAAACGGGGATGATCCAGGGCTCGGCGCCCACACCGTGGCGCGAGGAAGAGCTCGAGTACTTGAAGAACGCCCTTGGTCTCAAGGGACACGGCCTTGTCTGAATCGGGTCCGAACGGAATGACGGGAGAAGAGCGATGAAGCTGAATGCGATCGTGGCCGGCGTCGGAATGACGCCGTTCGGTAAGCACATGGATACGGGCCTGAAGGCCATCGGCGCCCAGGCGGTCGAGCAGGCCGTTGCCGACGCGGGCATTTCGAAGGATGCGCTCCAGGCTGCCTGGGTCGGGAACGCCGCAGCAGGACTCGTGACGGGGCAGGAGTGCATTCGCGGCCAGGTGATCCTGCGCTCGATCGGACTCGGCAAACTTCCGGTCATCAATGTGGAGAACGCCTGCGCGAGTTCGTCCACGGCATTCCACCAGGCAGCCGCCATGGTGACGGCGGGCCTCTACGACGTCGTCCTCGCGCTCGGTGTGGAGAAGCTCTACCACGCGGACAAGCGAAAATCCTTCGGTGCCTTTTCCGGTGCCGTCGATGTCGAGGCGATGCAAGAGATCATGAAGCGCCTGCAGGACGATGCCAAGAAGAGCGGCGCCAAGAGTGGTTCGTCCGGCGCAGGCGAGAAGCGCTCGATGTTCATGGACATCTATGCGGCCGCCGCGCGCGGACACATGGAGAAATACGGTACGACGGTGGAGCATTTCGCAGGGGTCTCCGCGAAGAACTCCTTCCATGGAAGCATGAATGCACGGGCGCAGTTTCGCGAGGCACTCAGCGTAGAAGAGGTGCTCGCCTCACCGATGATCGCCGAACCACTGACGCGCCCCATGTGTTCCCCGATTGGCGACGGCGCGGCTGCGGTCGTACTCGTGAGCGAAGCCAAGGCCCGAGAGCTCGGCATAACAAAGCCCGTACGAGTCGCCTCCAGCGTATTGCACTCCGGCTGGGACCACGCCTATGAAGAAGAAGGTGCCGGCGAGCTGTGCTCGCGAGAAGCCTACGAGGAGGCCGCGGTCGGACCCGAGGATCTGAGTGTCGTGGAGCTTCACGATGCCTCGGCGCCGGCCGAGATCATGGCCTACGAGTATCTTGGCCTGTGTCCGAAGGGCGGCGGTGGAAAACTCATCGACGACGGAACCACGCGCCTCGGTGGCCGACTGCCGGTGAACACTTCCGGCGGGCTGCTGCGCAAGGGACACCCGGTGGGCGCCACGGGAATCGCACAGATTGTCGAACTGACCGAACAGCTCCAGGGCCGATCGGGAAAGCGCCAGGTCGAGGGCGCCACGATCGGGCTCGCACAGAACGGGGGGGGCAACATCGGCCCCGATGTCGCCGCTATGGTCGTGAGTATCCTGAAAGCCTGAATCCGTAGAGAGGACAGATCCATGAGAGAACGCAGTGAGATGATCCTGGCGGATCTGATCCAGATTCGTGCCGAGAAGAATCCCGACCTCGACGTGCTCACCTTCGAGCATTTGAGCCTCGACAATGAGGCGACCCCCGACGAGGTGCGCACTTTCGCAGAGCTTCAAGCCAACGCCAATCGGATCGCGGCAGCCCTCATTGCGAGTGGTATGGAGCGTGGTGATCGTTTCGCTCTGATGATGCGAAACCACCCGGAGTTCGTGGAAACCATGATCGCCGCCTCGATTACGGGCTGCGTGTTCGTTCCGATCGATCCGCGAACCAAGGGCGATAAGCTGGCCTTCATGTTCCGCAACGCCGGTTGTCGAGGAGTCGTTTGCGCGGATTATTCGCTCCGCCAGGTCATCGATGCCAGGCAGGCAAACCCAGACCTCGGTTGGATCCTGGCATTGGAGACGGGAGAAGAGAGTGGCTCCCTCGCATTGGCAGACGCCGATGGCGTGGAATCGCTGCAAGAAGCGCTCTCCAAACCGGCGTCGACGGTGGACGTCCGCCTCGAAACGCCGACGGATCCCCTTCAGATCCTCTACACCTCGGGAACGACCGGGGATCCAAAGGGCGTCGTATTTCCAAACGTTCGTTTCGGAGGCTACGCGGCGGTCGGGTTGCTCGCTGGCTACCAGCCCGACGAACGTCCCTACACAGGCCTATCGCTCACCCATGGCAACGCCCAGGCGGTCACCCTCGGGCCTTCCCTCTCGATGGAACTACGCGCGGTCTTCAGCCGACGTTTCACGAAATCCAAGCTCTGGGATGTATGTCGACGCCATGGTTGCACGGCCTTCTCTCTTCTTGGCGGCATGTCCACCGCAATCTACTCGGAACCGCGACGAGCAAACGATGCCGACAATCCGGTTCGCCGAGTCATGAGTGCGGGCATGCCGTCCGCGATCTGGGAGTCCTTCGCGGAACGCTTCCAGGTCGAGATCCTCGAGTGGTACGGCGCGGTCGAAGGGGGCATGGCTTTCAATCCCGTAGGCGTCGGGCCCATGGGGTCCTTTGGCAAGCCGCCGCCCGGACTCGAAATGAAGATCCTCGACGAGAACGACGTGGAATGTCCGTCCGGCGTACAGGGCGAGATCTGTTCGCGACCGCTCGACGGCAGCAGCGCGAGCGTCGAGTATCACGAGAACCCCGATGCATCCGAAAAGAAAACTCGAGGCGGCTGGCTGCGCAGCGGTGACATCGGGCATGCAGACGATGAGGGCTGGTTCTACTTTGACTACCGAAAGGGCGGCGGCATCCGACATAATGGTGATTTCGTGAACATCAGCTTCGTCGAAAAGGCCATCGCCGAGGTGCCCTCGGTCACGGACGTGTTCATCTACGGAGTCGAAGCCGCCTCCGGCGCACCAGGAGAGAAGGACGTCGTCGCCGCGATCGTCCCGACAGACGCGAGTTCGTTCTCTGTGAATGAAGTCTTTGCGGCGTGCCGCGAGGCGCTGGAATCCAATTTCGTACCGTCGTATCTACAAGTCGTCGACGAGATCCCGAAAACAGCCTCCGAGAAACCCCAGGAACGGTTTCTGCTGGCCGACTTCGCAGTCGATGCGGCTAACGTATACACAGAGACACGCTGAGGAGACCGCTGCCTGTGGCGCATCATGCCGTGAGTGAAGAAGTAGCTGCAAGCGGAAAGCGCGAGCAGAACGCCGCACGCAATCGTGACGCGATCCTGCAGGCAGCGCGCGAGGCGTTCTGTGAGATCGGCTTCGGGGCGACGACGGTACGAGACATCATCAGACGAACCGATCTCGCCAGCGGAACGTTCTACAACTACTTCCCCGACAAGGAAGCCTTGCTCCACGAACTCGTAGAGAACTTTCAGATCGAACTGCGAAGACGGGTTCACGAGGCCCGCAAGTCCGCTGAAACCCTCGAAGACATGTTGCGCTCTGCATTCCGCGCCTGCTTCGAGACTTTCGCGAAAGACCAGGCCTTCCTCGCCCTCGTGGCCCGCAACTCGGGAGAAATCGAGGAACTCACGTCCGTGAAGGCGTTGGATCCGGCAGCCGCCGATCTGGCAAGCGATTTGCGCGCCAAAGCGCGTGAAGGGGTCGTCCCGCCCATGGATTTCGAGCTCATTGCATTGTCCGCAGTCGCAGTGGGGAGCGAACTCGCCTTGCGCGCGGTTCACACCCAGGCTGACGTCGAGGCGGCGACGGATTTCGCGACCGAACTGTTCCTCGGCGGAATCGAGCGAATGAGCCGTCAATCCTGAGTCCGACTCTCTTCCCCTAATCAAGCTTCCCCTAACCAAGCAACGATCAAGGAGTGCAACATGGCCGGTTCAAAGTCCTCCAGTCCCAGACAATGGAGCGTGCTCTCGGCGCTTCCGGCACCGATCCTGGTGGAAATGGCCAAACAGGCAGAATCGCGAGGGATCCACGGCGTCTTCGCACCCCAGGTCTACGGTCCTCCGTTCCTCCCCCTGGCCACCGCCGCCGGCGTCACACAGAGCCTCGAGCTCGCGACGGGCATCGCGATCGCCGCCGCCCGGAGCCCGTTCGAGACCGCGATGGCTGCGATCGACATGGACCGAATCTCGGGTGGGCGCTTCACACTCGGATTGGGGGCGAGTGTTCTGGCCTGGTCGCATGGCGTATACGGCGCACCCGAGCACAAACCTCTCGCGTATCTACGCGAAACGGTCGAGGCGGTGCGACATATCGTGAAGGGCGCACACAAGGGACTTGCACCCTTCAAAGGTGAATACTATCGCGCGGATTTCAAGGAACTCTCGCCGACCGAGCCCCCGCTGCGCGAAGAGATCCCGATCTGGATCGCCGCGCTTCGAGCGCCGGCCGTACGACTCGCTGCCAGGATCGGAGACGGCTTGATCGGTCATCCAATGTGGTCGATCGATTGGGCGGTGAACGAGATGGCGCCGCAGCTCGACGCCACGCTGATCGAGGCGGGGCGGAGTCGCGACGAAATCGAGGTCAATATCTGGCCCTGGGTCGCGATCAACCCGAACGAGGCCGAGGCCATCGAAGATGCAAGGCCTACCATCGCCTTTTACGGGGGCATCAAGCAGTATGAGTCATTCTTCGCGGCGCACGGGTTCGAGGACGTAGCTCGGAAGCTGCAGGAGGGCGTCCAGCGAGGCGACTATATGAGCGTCGCCCACTTGATTCCCGATGAGATGGTTCGCACGTTCGTGGCGGTCGGAGAGCCCGAGAAGGTCCGCGAACAGGTCGGCCGATTGGATGCCATCGCCGACTCGGTCTGTCTGATTCCACCCAGCTACGGACTGCCACCCGAGAAGCTGATGTTCTATGGGGGCATGATCGCCGAGACCTTCCCCGCGAACTGATGATCCCCACGAACAGATTCTTCATCGAGGGATCCAAGGCCAAGAACCTGCGCCAACGGAAATAAGCGATTCCGACACGAAGGTCTTCAAAGAAGAAGCGGCCGCCTTGGAATCGAATGAATATGTTCATTCAGTCGCCCGATCTCGTCGATGAGGAATGCAAGAGGTGGACAATCTGCCCGGCAATCAAGTGGCACTGCCCAACGTGATGCTTCGATGAGCGTAGGCGATGGCGAGAATTACGTAATCATGGGGCGCCCCGAGTCGGGGTATTCCATGAAAGTTCGATCCGCGATGCGCTACAAGGGCGTCGCACACGAATGGATGGATCGTGGTCTTCGAAACGAGAAGCTCTATCAAGCTCACGCAAAGGTCCAACTGATTCCACTCGTCTTCTTGCCCGATGGCACTGCCGTTCAGGATTCGACGCCCATTCTCGAGCGACTCGAGGCAAATCACCCAACGCCGTCTCTGCATCCGCCGGATTCGGGGACGCGTTTTCTCTCGGAGCTGCTCGAAGAATACGGCGACGAATGGGTCAACAAGTTGATGTTTCATCATCGCTGGGGCTATCCGGCCGATCAGAAACATCGGTCGGGAACGCTTGCCCGAGGGATGCTCGAAGGACATCCGCTGCGCATTTTTGCACCGATCATGGCACGTTTCATAGTAAGGCGAATGATTCCAAGAATGAGTTACGCCGGCGCGAACTCGAACAACGCGCCGATCCTGGTCGAGTCGTTCGGCAATCTGGTGGCCATGCTCGATGATCATCTTCGCGACCGCTCGTATCTCTTTGGTGGACGACCGGCCTTCGGCGACTTCGGACTCTGGGGTCAACTCCATCAGGCCTACATCGATCCAACTTGCGGTGCCCATTTGAAGCAGAAAGCGCCGTCCGTAGTCAACTGGATCGAGCGAATGCTCGACCCTCGGGCTGAGGGCGAGTTCGAATCCTTCGACGCCCTCGAAGCCACCCTCCGTCCGATGTTGGAGCGCGAGGTAGGACCCCGCTTTCTCGCCTGGGACGCGGCAAACACAAAAGCCCTGGAGGCCGGCAACGACCAAACTGAACTCACGATGGACGGGCAGCTCTACTACCAGAGGACCTTCAAATACCCAGCCCAGACGCTCTTGATCCTGAAACGAAAGTTCGCCGCTGCCGCGGGAGATGCAAAGCTGATAGCCCTATTGGACGAGACGGGGTGCCTGAGTCAGCTAGAATAGGCTCTCCGAAACGACTGGAGTGGGCATGACAGTAGAACGCGATCATCACGGCTTCGATGCTCCTGCCCCACTCGGTCATCCCGCGCGCAGCGGCCTTCCGGATGGACACTCGACTGGCCCGGCCGTCGGCGAGCGACTTCCAGACTTCAAGCTTCCCGACGCGCATGGGCGGCTCGTCGACTATCACGAGAGCCGGGGCCAGGCAAAGTCCGTCGTCGTGTTCTACCGATCGGCGGTCTGGTGACCGCCTTGTTGGACGCAACTCGGTGAGCTGCGCGATGCATACGAAAAATTCCAGGCCGCCGGAATCGAGCTCTACGCGATCTCGTACGATGATCAGAAGGTACTTTCGGAATTCAGCGAGAAGCAGAACATCCCGTATCGGCTGCTCTCCGACATCGACTCCGAGGTCATCCGTCGCTACGGCATCCTGAACGACCAGGTCGGGCGCGAGGATGCATTCCTCGAGGGCATTCCCTATCCGGGTGTCTACGTCACCGACGAAGAGGGAATTGTCGTCGCCAAGTTCTTTCACGACACCTACAAGAAGCGCGACAGTCCAGAGATACTGATCGACGCAGCGCTCGGTCGGCTCGTGCTCGCGGACGACGTACCGAGTGTGAGCGGCGGTGACGATGAGGTTCGCATTTCCGCTTCCATCCACGGCGGCAAGGGCACGATCCGACAGGGAATCCTTCGACAACTCGTGATTCGCTGCGAGCTGGGAGAGGAAATTCACATCTACGGGAAACCGGTGCCGGAGGGAATGATCCCCACGACCGTCAGCGTCTCAGCGCCGCCCGGCCTCGTCATCGAAGAGCCAGTCTTTCCGCCAACGGAAACCCTGCGGTTGGATAGCATGGACATGGAGCTGCCGGTCTGGAGCGGCACAGTCGACATCATCGTGCCCTTCTACGCCGTAGGCGTTCTTGCGAGCGAAACCCGTCCTCTCGACTCGGACACGGCCGAAATCGAAGTGGGCATTCGCTACCAGGCCTGCACCGACGAAGTCTGCTTTCCGCCCAAGACCGAGAAGCTCGTTTTGCGGCCGGAGCTCGACGTGATCGATGTCCCCGCGCTCGGAACCCACATGGGACACGGTCAGCGCGAAGCAAGCTTCCGCGGTGCCCCCCACATGGTGCGCCTGATGCTGCGAAAATTGCGCAAGTATCCCTTGGGACTCCCGCGTCTGATCCTGAAGACGATCAAGCTCGAAATGGCTGCGAAGCGGCGGGGTCGCGAGAGCACGGGACAAGGGACGAAGGGGTGAGTCCCCCTGCCCTCAGCGAGCCCAGGGCGGATTATTGACCGGATCCTTGATCAAACGTCGCGCCACGACCATCCGATGAACTTCGTCCGGACCATCATAGATTCGCGCATAACGAGCTTCTCGATACATCTGTTCGAGCGGTGTATCCGAAGTCACGCCCATGGCGCCGTGAACCTGAATCGCTCGATCCACCACGTTGTGCAGCATCCGCGCGCCCCAGAACTTGATCAGTGAAACTTCGACACGTGCCTCGTCACCCCGATCGAGCATACGCGCGGCGTCGAAGGTCATCAGTCGCGCCGCCTGGATCTCCGCCGCCGACTCCGATACATAGCGCTGGATCTCGCCCTTCTCGGCGAGTACGGAGCCGTGCGCATAACGAACCTTCGCCCATTCGCACATCAATTCGAAGGCGCGCTCCGCCTGTCCCAGCCAACGCATACAATGAAAGATTCGACCTGGCCCGAGTCGTTTCTGAGCAATCACGAATCCGGCGCCGCGCTCTCCAAGCAGGTTCTCCTTCGGGACCCGAACATCCTTCAGCCAGATTTCACAATGACCACCATGCGTCGTGCCCATCGTGGGAACGACCCGAGCAATCTCGTATCCGGGCGTATCGGTGGGAACGATGATCGACGAGAACTTTGCGTGCTTCTCCGCGTCCGGTTCGGTGTCGCAGAAGACCGTCGTAAATGCGGCGCGATTGGCTCCGGTCGTGAACCACTTGTGGCCATTGATGACCCATTCGTCTCCATCGAGTCGTGCAGTCGTCCGCATCAACGTCGGATCCGAACCCGCCACTTCGGGCTCGGTCAGTCCCACGGAAGGGTAGATCTCGCCCGCCACGAGCGGCTTCAGCCAACGGTCTTTCTGAGCGGCGCTCGCATAGAGATGAAGCATGATCGAGTCCTGCATCGAAACGGATCCGACCGCCATCTGTCCGAAATGCGATCGGCCGATGATCTCGTTCATCTCGGCGAAGGCCAGAAAGGGAAGCCCTCCGCCACCGATCTCTTCGGGATGGCCCAAAGCCCAGAGTCCCGCCTTCTTGGCTCGTGCTTTCAGCTCTTCCAGCTTCTTCGCTGAAACCTCGTCGTGCCGATTGAGTTCGGGCTCGGCGGGGATCACCTCGTCATCGATGAATCGCTTGAACTGGGCCTTGATCTGGGCGACTTCATCGGGACCGACTTCGCGAAATGTGAGTTGAGACATCTTGATTCCTCCATCGTTTCTTCAGGTTTCGCACGCTTCCCGGGGCTACTGACCTGGCCCCAGCTTGGCGATCGCTCGATAGGCGGCGTCCCGAATCCCGCATGCTCGACGCAGAATCGAAAATTTTTCGCTCGAACTCGAACCGATCGGATCCGGGTTCGACTGTGCCTGAGACGAGTGTACCTGCGGACTGGGACATTCGAACCCTCGCGTGATGGCTTGCCTGCATGATACAACGCGAACGCGGCTCGCCATGAGACTTCACACGTCAGATCCACCCACCGCCCCTAAGCCCTCGAGAACCTCTTCCAGCAGCTCGGCGAATCGGATCGACGTCTTCGATCCGCTGGATATGCAGATCGACGAATTCGAGGAATCTGATCTTCCGCTCGCGAATCATTTCGAGCAGGTCCGTCGCAGACAGAAAGGCGAGACTGGCACTCATGCCGGAGCCGACTCCTCGGCCTCGCGTGCCAGGACCATCGATTCGACCCGATCGAATGAGAGCACATAGAAGAGGCCAAAGCCGAGTGTGAGTGTCGCGGCAATCGGGAAGAAGTAGCTCCATCCGACCGCCCCGACGACAAACCCCGCTGCGGAGCCAGCCGCCCATTGCCCAAAATTCCAGATGCTGGATTGCGCGCTGTAGTCGGTACCTGCCTGCTCCTTCGACGCCCAGCGAAATCTCGAATTGCTGACCACGAAGATGTAGATCGAGTTCCCGAAGAAGATCGCCGCCATCAAGGCCATCAAGGTGGGCATCGTAGGCAGCCCGTCCATCGCTGCGACGGCGTAGTAGGCGATGCCTTCGAAGGGCAGGACCGACAACCCGATCAACGCTGTCAGTCTCATCCCGAAGCGCCGGATGAGCCAAGGCGTGACGGCTGCGCCGAGGGCCGATCCGGTCACGAAGCACACGACGGCGAGCGTTCCGAACTGCGTCAGAGAGAGTCCCTTGTCCGAGAAGAAAGGTCCCATCATCGACGTCACGGCGTTGCCACAGAAGCCGAACCCGAAGAGAAATGGCAAGGTCCATAACGACTCGGGGCGTCGCAGTGTCTTCAGAATGCTTGGACGCTCTCCCCGCTTCCGGCGCTCGAGAGACTCGATGGGCGGGGGCGGCTCCGCGCGCAGGATGGCCGGCAGTGCGGCCACGAGCAGCAGCAAGGACGCCGCAAGCATCGTCGCCGACCAACCAAATTGTTCCACGATGGCAACGGCGCCGGCGCCGAAAATCTGCGCCACCATCGACAAGAAGACGATGATGGAGGTTCCGACGGGTCGCTCGGCATCGGTCATGCTCTCCGCCGCGAAGCCATCGACGGCCGTGTCCTGGGCCGCCATCACGAAGGATTTGAAGACGAGGATCGAGACGATCGCATAGAGCGCGGCTACGGTCGGCGGGATCCACGCGAGGGCGGCATAGCAGACGGTTCCGATCAAGGTACACGGAATGATCCAGCTCTTCCGGAAACCGATTCGGGCGTTGCCATAATTGTCGACCAGCATCGCGATCAACCACTTCAGCCAGCGAGGCACCGCCGGAAGGGCAAGTAGCCAGAACATCTCGATGGGGAGGCCCTCCTCTCGGAAGATGAACGGCAGCGCCACCCCCGCGAAGGCCGCCGGAAAGAACTGCGCCATGTGGAGGATCCCAATCGTGATCAGCTTCGCGTAATCCTTCTCCGAGGGAACACCCATGCTGTTGGCCTGGCTCATCTCAGAACTCCAAGAGTTGCTTACAAGCCTGGATCGAGAGCTCGGCACGCTTCCTGGGCAGACCGAATGCGATCAGGTCCGTGGTTCCGAACGCGAGCGCAAGCACAAGGAAGGCCTTCTCCCTGCGTTCGCTGGCACCCTCGAATCCGTTCTCTTTGAGCACGTCCTCGACGAATCGCTGCGCCCGCTGGAAGACACCTTTGAATTGGACTCTCGCCTTCTCGTCGAAATTTCTCTGATAGCGGAGTTCTGATGCGAGCCGACCGACTCCACCGCCGATGAAAGCCTCCTTGACGAGGAACTCCAGCATCTCATCGATGGACGGGCGGCGCTGTCGCAGCCCGGACCACAGAGCTTCGGCTCGAAGCGCGAAACGCTCGAAGACGGCCGCCACCATGTCATCTCTGTTGCCGACGAAGTGGCGAACGAGACTGCGTGGCAGACCGGCCTCCTTCGCGACCTTCTCCAGGGTGACGCCCTGAATTCCGTCTAGCACGACGCAGCGCTCGAAGGCGTCCAGGATCTGTTCTTTGCGTTCTTCGGCTTTCGATGGTCGTGCCATGCAGCCTCCATTTGACTTTCAGCGACCTGTTGATTGTCAATAATGACAACTTTGTGGAAATTTGTCAAACTTGACAATCAATTTAAGACACGCACCTCGAGGGGCCGGCACGACGCCGGATTTGTGCGCGGTCTCGTTTTTGGGGCGTGCCGACGGCGAAGTTAGGTATCGCTCGTGGCCAGGTTCTACCTGAGCAGCGAAAACCTGGCGATCATCCGAGATGCCGGTCTCGAGTTCGCGTCATCCCATCGCCGTATCGAGCAGGCGCTCGACGATTGCCGAGCCGAACCACGAGGCCAAGCCGAGCAGTGCGAAGAGCCCGAAACGAAGCAGTATGGGTGCGTCGACCGGCCACTCCCGTACGTTCTCGATCGTCGTGAGCAGAGCCGCCGCCGCGGCGATTCGGGTAGCGCGTAGGAGATCCCCCGGCGTCTCGCGTTCACCGGCTCGCAGCAGCCCTAGCTCGTCGCGTAGCGCGCCAAGCTCGGCCTCTTTCGCACGCCGAATGCCCCGATGGGCCCCGTAGATTGGCTGAACAAAAACGAGCGTCACCAATACCAGAATGACGAGAACGATGAACCCGTTCGAACTGTTTGAGGTCGGCCCAAACCAAAACAGCGATACCAGCGACGAAGCCACGAGCCAGCAGATCGCACCGCGTTGTCCCTTACGCGCAAACGCGCTGAGCGGCGAAAGATCGAGCAGGTCCACATCGAGTTCATGCTCGCCAAGCCTTGCGTAGGCGCGTGTCACGTGGACTTCAGTGAGGGCGGCGTGACCCCCTATCCAACCGACCACGAAATTTCGCAGAACCAGGAAGACCATGAATGGGTGTGTGAGGTCGGGGCGCTCGAGCCAGTAGCTGTCGTCAATGGCGGGGAGTACGCCGATTGCACAGCCACACACGATGCCCGCGACCAGGAGTGCCCGAGGCCGAACGCAAAGAATTTTTCGCACGCGCTCGCGATGTTGAGCCGCCGAGCCAATCAGCACGGGCTGCAGCCGAGTGAGATCCCGTAGGACACCGCGACGCTGTATTGCGTGTGCAGTCGCGACATACCCGATGATCACGGAGTTGAGCCCTTCGGTCCAGAAGTAGGGATTAATGAGCGCATCGCCGGGGCCATAGCTATCCATGCCTCTCAGAACGCGGAAGCAGATCGATACCACGAACACGACGGCCGTGATCCCCAGACCCACGACCCAAGGTGGTTGAGAGCTGGCCTCGAAGGGCCACAGCGTCCAGTCGGTGAGCGGTGGGTCGACAGGGGCACGCCCAGTTGGAGCCGAGGGATCCTGCCCGTCATCGATTTCGTCGTCGGTCGGCGGCGTCGAAGGTGCGCTCATCGTGATAGGAGTGTAACCATTGCGAGTGGAGACTATCCAGATGGAGATGTGGCATGGTCGAAAACAGCACGAACAAGATTGGCGGATTGCACCATATCGCGATCACGACGGGGGACATGAAGACACAGATCGAATTCTGCACAGACATACTCGGCATGGAGCTCGTAGCGCTGTATTGGATGCACGGCGTCGAGAATACCTGGCACGGCTTCTTGAGATTGAATGATGAGAGTGCGATCGCATTCGTGCACAACCCCGAGATCGCCGAGATCCCGATCGAAATCGGAAAGACCCACGCGGGAAACTCGGGTGCGAACTGTGCGCCCGGCACGATGCAACACTTCGCGATGCGCGTGCGGGACAACGCGGAGCTACTCGCCATGCGCGACCGGTTGCGGGCAAAAGGTGTCCCCGTGCTTGGCCCCATCAACCATGGCATGTGTGCCTCGATCTACTTCGCGGGACCCGAAAATCTGTCTCTGGAACTCTCCTACTCGGAGGAACCCATCGATCAGAACGCATGGATCGATCCCGAGGTCGTCAAACTCGCAGGAATTTCCGACAAAGAACTCGCTCGATACAAGGAGCCCGCGGCTTTCGAAGATTCGGGGGGCGAGATCCCGCAGCCTTCGCTGCAAGGCCCTGGACCTCACATGACCAACTATCCGCCGGGTGCGTACCCGATCATACTGGGCCAGCCAGATGAGGTCGTCTGGTCAATGCTGGAAAGCGAACCGCCGGTTCGCGCAAAAAAGGCATGATCGCCTAGCATCCGACCGCTATGAATCGTAGTCGAACCGCTTAAGCTCGCAGTGCGCGAATCGTGCGCAGCAACTCACGCCGCGCTCGCTTCGCTTTCCTTGCTTCGGGATCCTGTCGCGCGCTACGAACCAACGAGCGCAGGCGTTGCCGATCCGCCAGCGGATAATTCGCAATCAACGCCTCGACTGCCGGATCGCCCTCTTCGACGAGACGCGTGAGCCAATGGTCGGATATTCTCTCTTGCTGTACCTCAGCGCGGCGACCCTCCTTCAACGATTCGACGCGCTCACGAATGGCCTCGTGATCCTCTGCCCTCAACAACTGGCCGATCAATCGATTCTGGCGACCCCGAGACCGAGGTTTCAGCTTCTGGCACACGTCGATTTCTTCCCGTACGCGCTCCGGAAGCTCGAGCCGATCTAGTTCAGCCGACGAAAGCATCGTGAGCCGCACGCCCAGCTGGTTGACAGCGGTGGCAGCCCGGGTCTGCTGGGTGCGAGTCGGACGTAGCTCTAGGGAATCCGACGCGCGCTCGTCCACCGCATCCACATCACCAGGATCATCGGGAAGAATCATTCGGGCGGGTTCGAATTACGAGGACGCCTTCGGCCTCGGCCTCGCCTCCTTCGCGCAGGACGATCGGTTCCGGTCCCCTCGCCCCTCGTCTCGCTGGACGATCGCGCACCGCCCGAGGGGCGCTCAGGATTCGCGGGTCGCGTCTCGCTGCCCTGGTTGTCTGTATTTCTGTTGTCTGTCTTTCCGGCGGCGTTCGAGCCAGTCCTGCCACTTTCCGGTCTGGCCTCGGCGCCAGCCTGTGTGCGTGCACGACTGCGTCGGCTCCGTCGTCGTCGTTGCGCACTTCCCGGTTTGCCCACCTCGACGGCGGCCGCACCGCTCTGCGGCGGCCGTTCGGAAGCTTCTCGCGCGGGCTCCTTTCCGCTCCGCCCAGCACGCCGGCGGCGCCGGTTCGCCGGGGACACGTCCCCTCTTGTGGCCGAATCGGCTGCGGGGCCCGAGGGCGGTACGCGCTCTTCCGAAGTGGGTCGGCGACGACGCCCCGCCGACCGTGCATCTCTAGATGCGCCATCACGCTTTTTCGCGGACGACCTGGCCGCATTTTCGCGCCCGAAGTCCACGACAGTACGGAACGGAGCAGGCGACTTGACGACGACCCTCCCCGACCCTTCGAAGTCCTCATCAGAATCTGATTCCCGTCCGCCGCGACGCATCTGTTCGTCACGCTCGGCATCGTCGATCAATGCCATCACCTCTTTGGTGTCGGCCTTGCCCGCAGGCGCCACATAATCGCCGCTCAGCTTCGTGTCAGGCTTGAGTCGATTCTTCTTGTAGAGCGACCAGATCTCTTCGCCATAGGGCCGCAATCGTTGATCCGGGGCGAATCGTGCCAGAAAGCGATGTAGGTTCTCGACGTCCCTCAACAGGAGCCTTTCGCTGTTCGGGTTGTTTGTTGGATCCACCGACTGGGGAAAATCGATCACCACGGGGCCATCGTGGCTCATCAACACATTGAAGTCGGAGAGATCACCATGGACGACACCAGCACATAACATGCGCACGACTTCGCGCATCAATTTTTGATAGATCTCAAATGCCTCGCTCGGCGAGAAAGTCAGATCGCCGAGGCGCGGCGCGGCGGCGCCGTCCGCATCCTTTACGAGTTCCATCACCAACACGCCCTCGACGAAGTTGATGGGCTCGGGCACACGCACGCCCGCAGCACGTAGGCGGTAGATCATGTCCACCTCCGTCGAGCGCCAGGCGTCCTCGTCCCGTTTTCGGCCGTGCTGCGTGCGCTTGCTCATGGCGCGCTGATCACGGGTATTACGCGTGCGCCGGCCCTCGGTGTAGTCCGACCGATGCTTGAACGTGCGTTGAATGGCCTCTTTGTAGACCTTCGCGACATACTCTTCGCCTCCGGCGACGACCACAAAGACCTGGGCCTCCTTACCGCTCATCAGCGGACGGACGACTTCTTCGATGATCCCGTAATCCACCAGAGTCTCGAGACTCTCGGGCGTCTTCATGCGCGCGTAAAACTCCTCAACAAGCGAACATCGCCCACTATCGACGCATTCCCCGGGTCGTCTCGTGTTTCCGAAAGACTTCCTTCCGCCTTTCCGACCGCAACGATCGAAGACACCCGGGACTCCCATAATACACTTCTTTGGGCCTCACGGTGAAGGAGCAGGAACGGATTAGCGGCCCTCAGCGAGCGGGGCGTAGCATCGGCGTCGTCACCGGCGCGTCATCGATCTGGATCTCGCCGACAACGCGGAAGCCGTGTCGTTCGTAGAGCGAAATATTTGCCGGATTCGAGGATTCGAGGTACGCAATCAGACCCTCCTCATCGCAACGCGCGAGGCCGCTCTGCATCAACTGCGCGCCGAGCCCCTTGCCCTGGTGTGCGGAGTCGACTCCGACGATCGCGAGATACCAGTGAGGCTCCTTGGGATGGAATTCATCCATTTTTTCGAGCATGGCTCCCAGGGTCTCTTGTTTCGCTTTGTCTACTGTTGCGAGCATGACCGACTCGATCGCTTCGCCATCCGGGTGCACGCCACTCGGAAACCAGAGCGCTGCGGCGCTGGTATCGTCGGACGCCCAGGCAGTTCCAGCTCCAAAGGAGGGACCCCCGAACGCGGCCGCAAACTTCGGAAAGTGTTTCAGATACGCGTCGGGCTCGGGATAGAGCCAGCGCATTATCGGATCACGCGCAAAGGCGAGCGTCAACGCTCCAAGAACCGCCTGGCGCCGATTCTCAGACTCTCCGTCTACCAATTCAATTGCCATTATTCACCTCGCTCGCCGCTATTTTCTGTTTGTGATCGCCGGAACTCGCGTCAGCTTTCGCGCCGCGCCTCGAGACCCCATTCGATTCCGTTGCGCAGCAGATTTGCAAAGGCGTCCGTTTCCCATGGACCCCGAAATTGCAGCGGCGTGATGCCTTCGGCATCGACGCTGACATCCACGAACGGCTGGATATTGGTCGTCGGCGTGTGACAATGCCCCAGAGCGAAATAGGCCACCGCGCCCGCCCCGCATTCTCGCACGTATCCAAGAACCCGAGTCGAACCATCCGAACCGACGGAGGTGTCCTCCTCGTAGGTGAAGCCGAAGGTTCGCGGCGCCGAATCCTTCGCGTCGAGATCCGACGTCGAGAGCAACACCGTGGTTTCGGCAGGGGCTGCAACTTCAATCAGGTAGAGCTCGTCCATCACCTCGAAGGAAGCGGGTAAGCCCCGCGTCAGCGGATGATCGCAATCACGCACATCGACTCGGAACGCGCGAATTGGCGGATGATTCAAGAAGAAACACCCGAGAACGTCGTGATGCGGCGCTCTCGACATCATTCTCCCGGGACGGCCGTCGGGTAGCGGAACCGCCCGTCCGCCGCTCGTTCCGTGAAGGGCGAGCCAGCGCCCTCCCTCGTTGAGCCACCCTGCGAGTAGCTCGCACTGTCGTTCATCGGGATAGGGACCCGCAACATAGGTCACCAACAAATCGCTCTTAGGAAGCCAGCCATCGAGATCAGTGAAGTCGCTGGCGACGCTCGCGGTTGCGCGCCCCTCTTCCTGAAGAAGCTGCAGAATTCGCAGACGCGCGTAGTCGATGTCATGGCCTGCCGCGGAGCCCCGCGGAAAACCACCGGCTACGACATGCACGCGAGGGGGTACTTGCGAAATCGTCATGAGTGTTGGGAGATTAGTGCAACTCGCAGAAAACCCCATTCTCGTCGTCCGCGACGGATGGCCGATCGGCGACCCCACAGTTTCGGACGCGTATCACGCCCCGCGTGGAGGCCGCAGCTTGTAGATCGCGCGCAGGCGCACACTCGCCACCGCCGCTTCGTCCGCGAGATCGAAAATGCTCATGTCGACATCGATGAACTCGTGGCCCTTCTTTTCGAACAGATCTGCAACCGTGGACTCCACCACGAGCTCCGTGTCCGCGGCAATGGGACGGTAGTTCTGGGAATCCGTCTGGAGGTGGAGCCAGGGGCTCATCCTCACATTGCCCGCCAATGCCCAATTCGTGAGCCCCAATACGAAAGCAGGATTCGCGAAGCCCAGCTTCGAGAAGCAGTCGGGCATTCGATCCGGATTCCGGAGGTAACTGGTGATCTCGGCTGCCTCGTTCCAACGCGCGCGCATCGCCGACAGGCCCTCTCTTCGCCGCTGCTCCATGACCTCCCGGCTGGCCTTCGGCCGATCGAAGTCCCGGCCGAGGATCGCGTCGTGTCGCAGCTTCGGGGGAGCGGGCACGGCGCCCGCGTCCGGAAGCTCGACCTGCGCTGTCGCGCATCTGGCTCCCGTCTGGTCAAAGAGCTCCGCGCCATACGCCGACGGACTCGCGTTCGAGACATCGACGCGAAAAGTTTCGCAGTCGTAAACTGGAGAGTGGACCACCACCCGCGCCCGACCTCGCTCGAGCCAGTCGTCGCCCCAGGCCACGACGGCCGGGTGGATGAGATAGGCAGAGACTGTCACGCCCGGGACGAGTGCACCGCGAAAGCCGTATTCCTGTGCGACCTCGTCCGAGTGGATCCGATTCTCTGATTCTGGGGCCTGATTGAACGCCTCTGCGCTCCATGACTGGGGAATGCTCATACGATGAGCGTAGCTCGGCGGTGGGGAAGATCTTGAGACCTTCTACCCCTCGAGCAGAAACGCGCCAATCTTCGGGAAAGCGGTCTTGTCCTGAATCAAGAACAGATGCCCGCCCTCGAAGAACTCGAGCCGGGCGCCGGGAATGTTTCGCTCGAGTTCGCGCTGATTGTCCGGCGGTGCGATTCCGTCGAAGCGCCCGGCGCAGATGTAGACGGGAAGATCGAAGTCCGACAGACGGTCGGTTGTGTCGTGTTCCTTGCGCGCTTCGAATTGCAAGCGCTGCCCCCGTTCTCGATCGGGCTCGTCGGCGCCTACTGCGGCTCGTCGCTCCGAGTAACGGATCATCGCCGCGAGGGCATCCGGATGTGCATCCTGCCATTGCTTGTCATTGCGCAAATCCGAGATCCCGATCATTCGAAGAAAACGATCCTCCGCCGACAGATCTTGAAGCTCGTGGAGGGGATAGGACGCGCCGCCCTTCCCACCACTGGAAGTGCAGGCCAGAACCAGGCGCCTTGCACGATCTGGAAATCGACACACGAATTCCTGCGCGACCATGCCTCCGAATGAAACGCCCATGACGAGGCAGTCACTCCAGCCCACGGCGTCGAGCAGGGCTTCCGCATCCATTGCGTAGTCCCCCATCGTGTAGGGGCCCGGCGCAGTGCTAGTCTGACCGAGGCCGCGCTGGTCGTAGGACAGGACCTCGAACTGATCGACCAGGGGCCCGTCGAAGACTCCAGGTTTCTGGCGCAGATCGCCTCCACTCCCGCCTATGTAAAGCAGGCGCGGACCCGAGCCGTGGATTTCGAAATAGATATCGATGTCGCGGACGCGAATGAGAGGCATCGGGACGGCTCCTTGGGAACGGACTCGAGGATGATTCCTCTTCGGCGGAATGATCCCTCAACTCGTTGGCATTGGCCTCACCCTCGCCGAGTCGCCTCTCGCCAGCTGAAACCGCATCCGATCAGGCCGAGGAGCAGGGCCAGCACAACACGGGGATCCCCCAGCTGCACCCACGGATCGATGGGGAAGGCGATGGTCTTGCGCATGGCCGCAACCTTGAACTCGTGTGAGCCCGCAAATGCCGGATTGGTTGCGATTTCGAGCATGTCGCGGCGGCTGCGGTAGCGCATACCCGCGCCGACCGTCCACCGCTCCATCCCGTCTGCGTTCATGAGATCCATGGCCGTGTTCGCCGCCTGGCCGTAGATCACGGGGTGGCATGCCCGAGCAAAGAGCGCCGGGTACATGTATTCCATGTATTTCCCGAGTACTTCGTCGCTAGTCTCGCCGGGCTCGACACCCTCGATCTGGAGCGGCGTCTCGTACATGTCGATGACGTTGATCATCACGAAGTCGTCGCCCGTGTCTTCCTCAAGGAACTTGCGCATCATCGCGAGCCTCTCGGGCGGCGGGGCTGGCACGCGGCGCTCGATCAGTTCGATGTAATGCGCGATTTCCTCATCGCTGAGCGGGCCTCCGAAGGAGGTGTACCAGCTGAAGAAGACCACATAGAGCCCAGTCAGAATCACCCAGATCCATCTCGTCCGCGTCATGTTCATTGCTCCCGAATTGCCAACTACATATTGATCGCGGTCTGAAAGGCGGGCCTCTGCTCGATGCGCTTCACGTAGCCCTTCAGGTTGACCATCTCCTCCGGGATCTGGCCGAGACGGTTGGCCATGAAGAGCGCGTGGCCAAGCATCACGTCGGCCGCGGAGAAGTCACCGATCAGGTACTCGCGTCCTTCGAGCGCTGATTCGACGGGGGCCACGGCTCGGCTGAGGAGTCGCTGGGCCTGGCTGAGGGTCTCCTCGTTGCGTCGCTCGGGCGGCAGCAGCACCGTATGCACCACGATGGTGTTCATCGGTGGCATGACCATGCCCTCGCAATAGTGGAACCATTGCAGGTATTCCGGGAATAGCGGCGAATCAACGGCGGGCTTCAGACCGCCGTCTCCATACCTCGCCATCACGTACTCGACGATCGCCCCCGACTCGTAGAGCGATACCTCCCCGTCATCGAGGACGGGAATCCGGCCCAAAGGGTGGCGCTGCCGGTGTTCGTCCGATTTCAGGTCCTTCGGATGGAAGGCCATCTTGTTGATCTCGTACTCGAGGCCCAGCTCTTCGAGCAGCCAGACGATGCGCCCGGCGCGCGAGTTGGGGGCGAAGTGCAGCTTCATCATGTCGATTCCTTTGAAATTGGAGAGTGGCGGGTTCCCGGTGCCGTCAGGCGTGACTTTTCCGGGTGGTCGCAGCGCCGACTCGATTCTGCGAGGTGGCGGCCTTTCGGATCGAAAGCAAGAAGAGCACCGATGTCACCGGAAGTAGAATGTACACGCCGATCTGGCCGGGAGGAACGACCGGGAGCGGCTTCGAGATCAGTAGTGCAAGCGCGAGCACCTGGCTACAGACGATGTAGGCGTAGGTGAGGGGAATCAGCGAGCGATATCGCACGATGATCAGCCAGACGGTCATCGCCTGGAGGATATGACCGATGCCATACACGCCGAAGCTATTGATGATGGTCTGTACCGCGCCTTCGGAATACGTCTCGAGGGGAATGCCCGCGATGATCCCCGAGCCGCCATCCGGCGCGAAATAGTGCACACAGCCGCGGAACGTGAACATGCATCCGATGAGAATCAAGAAGTAGAAAGAGAGTTTGCTTCCCCCGTACTCATTTCGTGCGGGAGGCAGAATCGTCGACCAGGCGAACATCGAATGCACCTCATGGGTGACCTGGGCCTCACTTCAGGCCCAGGGTATCGACACCCACTATGCCAAAACCTGGCTCAGCTCGCTCGGATCTTGTATCGCACGGGCAGGTGCTTGAGCCCGACCACGAAGCTGGCCCGAATCCACTCGGGATCGGCGGTGAGTTCCCAGTGCTCGACCCGACTGGCAAGCTGCTCGACGATCGCGCGCATGCTGCGGCGGGCGAAGTGGGTGCCCATACAGAAATGCTCGCCGTAACCGAAGGCGATATGCCTGTTCGGTTGGCGGTCGATGTCGAAGGTGTAGGGATCGTCGAAGATGCTCTCGTCACGATTGGCGGAGGCGTAGAACATCACCACCCGCTCGCCCTCGCGAATCTTCTGCCCGTTCACCTCCGTGTCACGCGCAGCCGTCCGCTTCATGTAGTTCACGGGCGAAGCCCAGCGAATCATCTCCTCGACGGCATCGGGCGCGCGGGAGAGATCCTGCTGCACCTTTGCGAATTCGCCCGGATTCTGGATCAACTGCCAGAAGCCGCCTGCAAGCGAATTCTTGGTGGTGTCGTGCCCGGCACTGAAGACGATCAAGTAGTAGCCGAGTGTCTCCATCGGACCCATGGGCTCGCCATTGATCTGGGCGTTGGCGATCACGCTTGCCAGATCGTCGGTCGGGTTCTTGCGGCGATCTTCGATGATGGGCAAGAAGAGTTCGACGAATTCTTGTCCCAGTTTTGCGAAATCCTCCTGGCTCGTCCCACTCCCCAGCTCGGCATCGTCTGGTGCAAAGAGCCGATTCGAAAGATTGAGAATCTGGGCTTCCTTCTCCTCGGGAACGCCAATGGCCTTGGCGAGCACACGCAGGGGATGATTGACGGCGATGCCCATGGCCAGGTCCGTCTCGCCCTCTCCGCCATCGGCCGCGAGAGCGTCGACCAGATTCTTCGCACTCTTTTCGATCACAGACTGAATCGACTGCAGCGAGCGCGGCGTGAGAAAGGGGCTCGCGACTTTTCGAAGGTCGCGATGAAAGGGAGGGTCGGTGTTGATGACCACGCGCATCGCGCCGAGGCCCTCATTCTCGTTGATGACGCGATCGGTGGGCAGGAGCGTGATCCCGGGCTCGCTAAGAAAGAGCTCGGGCGTCTTCGAGATGTACTTGATGTCTTCCTGGCGGGTCACGGCCCAGAAGGGTTCGACGTCGTCGATCTCGCACCGATGCACCGGCGATTCCGCCCGCAGACGATCCCAGATGGCGTAGGGCGGACCATGATCCCCGTAGTAATCGGGGTGGACGAGTTCGTATCCCGTGGTGATCGACATCGACTCAGCTCTCCTGCGACATGGGTCTGGTGAAACACATCATTCGGGCACGTCGCCTGCCAGAACGCGGGGTAAAGGATAACGCGTCAAGTGAGACGAGGGGAATCGATCCCGGCCGAAGGGGCCCGATATTCGCCTACCCCAGGGATGGGCGCTGCGCGCCATACGACAATCCACCTGACTCAATTTGGTGCATTGAAAACTCCGTTGGGTTCTCGCATTCTCAATGCCAATACCTGAGCCCCGCTCACTGTCGTAAGCAATAGGGAACGAGAACCCATGGGACTGATACTGACCGAAGACCAACTGATCCTGCGAGATATGGCAAAGAATTTCTTCGACGAGAAGTCGCCCGTCGAGCGGATGCGTGCGCTTCGCGACTCGCAAGACGAGAGCGGCTTCACTCGCGAACTCTGGAAGGAAATGGCGGAGCTCGGCTGGATTGGCATCCTATTTCCGGAAGCGGTTGGCGGCGCAGAAATGGGGTACGGAGAGCTCGGCGTCGTTCTCGCCGAGTGCGGGCGCATGCTGGCCCCAGAGCCCTTCGTTTCTACCGTGCTACTAGGCGGCAATGCAATCTTGCTCAGTGGAAATGAGCCGCTCCAGAAGGAATTGCTACCCGACGTATGCAGCGGGGAACGGATTCTCTGTCTGGCTTTCCAGGAACAGGGACGGTTCGCGCCCTACTCCATTGAGACGAGCGCGACGCGGGACGGCGACGGCTTCCGCATTCGAGGCAGCAAACAATTCGTGCTCGATGGGCACGTGGCGGACCAGATCATCACTGTGGCGCGCACAGCAGGCAGCGCCGGCGAACGCGACGGCCTCTCCCTGTTCGTTGTGGACGCAGACGCGTCCGGCCTGACGATTCAGCGGACCGAAATGGTCGATGGCCGCAACGCCGCAAGCATCACCTTCGACGATGTCGCGGTCGACGCCTCGCGTGTGCTCGGCGAGATCGATGCTGGCGCGGACGTCCTCGACGCGGTCTTCGACCGAGCGACGATCGGACTCTGTTCGGAGATGCTCGGCAGCTTCGAAGAAGCCTTCGAGCGAACCCTCGAATACCTGAAGACACGCGAACAATTCGGCGTGAAGATCGGCACCTTCCAGGGCCTGCGTCATCGCGCCGCCCAGATGTTCGGCGAACTCGAGTTCGCACGCTCCGTGGTGCGCGACGCACAGAGCGCGATCGACGACGGGCGGGACGACATCGCCGAATGCGCGAGCAGCGCGAAGGCGCGTTGTTCGGAAGTCGCGGCTTTGATCGGCGGCGAAGCGGTCCAGATGTTCGGCGGCATCGGAATGACCGACGAAGAAGAGATCGGGCTCTTCTTCAAACGCCTCAAAGCGGCCGAGTTCACGCTCGGCGACGCCATTTATCACCGAAACCGATACGCCAGCATTCGCGGCTACTAACTCGTCTGGAAGCTCGACAATAAGGAGACAACTTCATGGCATCCATCGAAGAATTCAAGCAGGAAGTCCGGAGCTGGATCGAAGAGAAGCTACCGGCCGAGCTGCGGGTCGGGAATCGAAGAGATTTACCCGGAGAGCCCCTCGGCAAATGGATCAACGCCCTTGCCGACCGCGGCTGGATCACCCCCCAATGGCCCACGGAATACGGCGGCGGTGGACTCGATCGCAAGCATGCGGCGGCCTTGATCGGCGAATTGAAGGCCGTGCGGGCACCGATCATCGGGTCCTTCGGAACCAGCATGTTGGGGCCGACGCTCCTCGAGTTCGGCACTGAGGAACAGAAGCAGGAGTTCCTGCCGCCGATCTCCCGACACGAGATCAAATGGTGTCAGGGCTATAGCGAACCGGGTGCCGGATCGGATCTGGCAAGCCTTCAGTGCCGCGCCGTCAAGGAGGGCGACGAGTATGTGATCACGGGCCAGAAGATCTGGACCACTGGCGCAGACAAAGCCGATTGGATCTTCTGTCTGGTGCGCACCGACCCCGACGCGCCCAAGCACGACGGCATCAGTTTCATCCTCTTTCCGATGCATCAACCCGGCGTCGAGGTCTCACCGCTGACCCTGATCGACGGGACTGCCCATTTCTCGCAGGTGTTCTTCGACGGTGCGCGGGCCAAGGCCAAGAACGTGGTGGGGCCCGTCAACGGCGGGTGGACGGTCGCGAAGCGATTGCTCCAGCACGAACGAAGCAACGATGGTGGAAGTGAAGGCGGACTCAGCGGCCCCCAGAAGGTCACCCTGGTCGATCTGGTGAAACAGGAGGTGGGCCTCGAGAACGGTGTTCTCGCCGATCCGACGATTCGACAGCGACTGGCCGCGCAGGAACTCGAAGCACGCGCGCTAAGCCTCACGATGAGACGCGCCGGCGAGGAAGCCCGCGCGAACCAGACCGCGCGCGACATTGGCTCCCTCGGCAAGCTCCGCTGGGCGAACATGGTGAAGAACGAACAGGACATCGCGATGACAGCCCTCGGTACGCAGGGCCTCGGATGGTCTGGCCCCGGCTTCGAGGACACACAGCTCGAGCGCACGCGCGCGTGGCTCACGACCCGGGCGGATTCGATCTGGGGTGGCACCAACGAGGTACAGATGAACGTGATCGCGAAGCGGGTGCTGCAGATTCCGGAGTAGTTCCGGTTGCTTCTCGCGAAGCTCACGCGAGGAACGCGACCCGCTCATCCCACTCATGTCCGACTACCCAGCAGGAGACCAGATCGCAAATGAAGACGCAAATCACGGAGCTATTCGGTATCGAACATCCGATCATCCAGGGTGGGATGCATTTCGTAGGCCTCGCCGAGATGGCCTCCGCCGTTTCCAACGCGGGCGGCCTCGGCATCGTCACCGGGCTGACCCAAGGCACACCCGAGAAGCTCGCCAACGAAATCGCGCGATGCAAGGAAATGACCGACAAGCCCTTCGGCGTCAACATGACCTTCCTTCCCGCGCTCACGCCCCCCGACTATCCCGGACTGTTCAAGGTCATCATCGAGAGCGGCGTCAAGGCCGTGGAGACCGCAGGCAACAACCCCGCTGAATGGCTGCCGATGCTCAAGGAGGCGGACATCAAGGTCATCCACAAGTGCACTTCGGTTCGCCACGCACTCAAGGCCGAACGAATCGGCTGTGATGCCGTTTCGGTCGACGGCTTCGAATGTGGCGGACACCCGGGCGAAGACGACGTGACGAACTTCATCCTCTTGCCCCGCGCCGCCGAAGAGCTCGAGATTCCCTTCGTTTCTTCCGGAGGCATGGCGGATGGGCGAAGCCTCGTGGCGTCCCTGGCCATGGGCGCAGACGGCATGAACATGGGCACCCGCTTCATCGCCACCCAGGAGGCTCCGGTACACCCGAACGTCAAGCAGGCGCTCGTGGAAGCCAGCGAACTCGACACGCGCCTCATCATGCGTGGCCTACGCAACACCGAGCGGGTGCTGACAAATGCCGGCGTCGAACGGTTGATCGAGAAGGAGAAGAAGCTCGGTGCCGAGCTCAAGTTCGAAGACATCATGCCTGAAGTCGCCGGTATCTATCCGCGCGTCATGCAGGACGGCGATGTGAGTGCCGGTGCCTGGTCGTGCGGCATGGTCGCCGGACTGATCCACGACGTGCCCACGGTCAAGGAACTCATCGACCGAATCATGAGCCAGGCGGACGAGATCATCAGCGAGCGGTTGGCGGGCTTCCAATCCGCTTGATTGAAAAGTTCCCCGAACCGAATTTTTTCTTCGGCTGAAAATGAGAAGGAGCTTCGATGGACCCGCTCAGTTCTCTGGATGCTTCGTTCCTCTACATCGAGAACGAATTCAACCACATGCATGTCGCTTCCATGGGGATCTTCGAAGGACCTCCGCCGCAAGGCGACGAGATCGAAGAGACGTTCTCGTCGAAGCTACACCTGGTCCCTCGCTATCGGCAGAAGGTCCGCTTCGTACCCTTCGATCTCGGCCGGCCGGTCTGGTCGGACGATCACCACTTCAACCTGCAATACCACGTGAGGCACACTGCGCTTCCCGCTCCCGGATCGGACGATCAGCTGCGCGCCCTGATGGGCCGCGTGATGTCGCAACAACTCGACCGTGCGAAACCCCTCTGGGAGGTCTGGATCGTCGAGGGCCTCGAGGGGGACCGCTGGGCGATGCTTTCGAAGACGCATCACTGCATGGTGGACGGCGTGTCCGGAAGCGATCTGTTGAGCGTCCTGCTCGACCAGACCCGCGATGTCGAGCACCCGCCGAGTCGATCCTGGACTCCTGAACCGCGCCCGTCTGTACGCTCCCTTCTCTTCGATTCTCTGGCCGATGGATTCAGACAACCCCGCGAGAATCTCCGAACCATAGGAAATGCGCTCAGGGCTCCCGGACGCTTGCTCCACGAGCTGGCGGATCTGACCGACGGACTGTCGACCTTCAGGGAGCTTGCGAAGGACGAAGTCGAATCGTCACTCAATGGCCCCATCGGCCCCCACCGGCGCTGGGATTGGGCCACGACGACGATTGCCGACATCAAGAAGATCAGGCAAACACATGGGGGCACGCTCAACGATGTCGTGCTCTCGGCGATCACCCTGGGATTTCGGTCGCTCATGCTGTCGCGTGGCGAGCCGGTCGAGGGGTTGAACGTCCGGACCCTGGTGCCCGTGTCGGTGCGTCGGGAGGAGGAGCGAGGCACGCTCAACAATCGAGTCTCCGCGATGTTCGCAGACCTGCCCATGGACATCGAAGATCCGGTCGAATGTCTGGCGTCGATTCGTGCCGAAATGGAGAATCTCAAGGAGAATCATCAGGCACTCGCCACGGACACGCTGAATTCGTTGTCGGGGTTCTCACCTCCCGCGCTCCTGGCGCTGGGGGCTCGGCTCTTCGCGGGCCTCGAGCAGCACGCAGTGCAGACGGTCACGACGAATGTGCCCGGCCCTCGCCACACGCTCTATGCGGCTGGTCGCCAGCTGCTCTCGGCCTATCCCTACGTCCCGTTGGCGGGATCGGTGCGGATTGGTGTCGCCATCTTCTCGTATGGCGGAGAGATCACTTTCGGAATCACCGGAGATTACGAAAGCGCGCCGGACATCGATGTCCTTGCATCGGGTATCGAGAAAGGAATCGCGGACTTGCTCGCCAGGTGCTGACGGAGGGGCGGCACTCCGAGCCGCTCCCGCGCCACCTCGATCGGCAACTCCACGTATTCCCAGAAATCCCAGTTGTTTCCGAGATCGACCTTCATCGACGTGCCGCGCTGCAACGCGTGGAGAACGTCGATCGCGAGACTGCCCTGCCCTATCCGGCCCCGAAGAACCGGCATCGGAAACGGCGCCAGGTTGATGCCGGCCGTGTGAATGACGATCGCGAAGAGCGCGGTAAAGAAGTCGGCGTCGTGTTGGGTGAAACCAGCCTGGAACGCCGCGGCCTGCATTTCGCCTTCGGGCGAAGTGTCGTAACCGGCCAGAACGTGGGTGAAGTCGTGATACAGAGCGCCGGGCGGAAAGCCGCCCTTCTCGCCGCTGAAGGGTAAGCCCTCGTTCATGCAATGCTGGTAAAACTGGTATCCGAGCGTGTCTTCCGGCAGATTCTCGAGCGCGTGAAAGCGCGCCGCCAGCTCCGAGTCCTCGCCAATCACCCCTCTAAAGCGAAGAACTGCTTTGATCACGGGTAGAACGCCGCCAAGCAGACGATAGGTATTGCGGAAGTAGATCCGGACATGCGAACGACGAGCGAAAGCGAGCCGGAACCTGAGCAGTTTGTGCTTTGCGAGATGTCCGATGACTTTCACAGCAGGCTCGTCGACGTTCAGGGCCGACGCGAATGACTCGAGGAGTTCCATCTGCCCTTCGCTGGGCGGACCGTCCGCGAGACTCATCGTGACCATCAGCCGGATGAGCTGCCTCGCCTGCGCTGGATCTTGGCAGTGACTCGCCAATTCCGCGGGGGTGATGGACGGAAGCGTTTCGACATCCAGGTCGGTATCCAGAACCAGCTGCTGTGCCGCATCCAACATCGCTCGTTGGGGTCGAGCGAGGCCGCTCTTCCCAGCACGCGAGACCATGGTCATCGCGCGCAATTCGGAGGGCGCCAGTTCCGGCCCGGGTTTCAGGAAGTCCATCTCTTTCTCCTCTTCGTCCTCTTCATCCCGTTTTTCCAAATCGAATCATCGAGGACACGAAGTTGTTCAATTGACAAGGAACAGGATAGGGTGATTGCGTCAAACTTGTCAACTGACTAGGATCGTGGAATGACGAAGACCCGAGCGCGCAAGCCCCGTACGACCCGCGGCGAGGCAAAACAACGAATCGTGGCGGCCGCGTTGGAGGCCTTCGCCGAGAAGGGCTTCGAGGCGGCGAGCACACGCGACATCGCGCAACGAGCGGGAACGGACCAGGGTCTCGTCACCTACCACTTTCCCAGCAAGGACCAGCTGTGGCGCGCGGCCGCGGACCGGCTCTTCGGCATTCTGGGAAACCGGCTCGACGATCGCGTCGCCTCGCTTTCGCAAGCAGATCCACGCGAACGCATCCGGGGAGCGATTCGCGAGTACGTCCGCTGGGTGGCGGAACATCCCGAGTTCTTTCGCTTCCTGGTCGACGAAGGCAATCTCTCGAACGCCCGAACACGTTGGCTGGTCGACACCCACATCAAGCCGCGCTTCGAATTCTTGAAGGAAGCGGGCCTCGCTCGTGCCGCGGGTATCGACGAGGCCAGCGTACCGCATGCCTTCTTCGCATTGAGCGGCGCGGCCGGGCTGATCTTCGCGGTCGCCTCCAATTGCCGCCGACTGACGGGGATCGATCCGAGAAAGCAAGAAACGATCGAAGCGCACGCGAATTTTGTCGCGGATCTGCTCGTGCGTTAGTCCACGCTCAGTCTGTCGCCCTGGCGATCGCCCTGAGCAGCTCGATCGTCTCCTCCTCGCGATTCGACTCCTCATCGGGCGACGTACCATAGGCGCGGTTCGCGGATAGTTTCGCGATGACCACGTCCCGCGTTGCTCGTAGCGTCTGAGATGGTCGCACGTGTTGCATCCTATCGGATCAATCGAAACGAGTCAGCCGACGGTACCGACGTGCAGCGTGCAGAGTCCAATACCGCCGTATTTCTCGGGAATGCTCATTCCAATCCATCCGCCCGACGCAGACGCATTGTAGTACTCCCACGGTCCCTCGTGGGCTGGTCCTTCATCACTCTGCGCTAGTCTGTCGTCGCACATTCTACGAACCGCCCGTCGTGCATTCGCGCCTACACGCTTCACAAAGTTTCAGCTCTCGGGGCCGGCGCGGACAGGAGATCGAGGACTCGACATGAACAGCTTTTCAGCGGAGGAACGCCTCGCGCTCAGGGAATCCATTCACCTCCTGCTCAGCAAGGAAAGTGACGAACGCGCCGTAAGGGCGACCATGGAGACGCCGAGCGGATACGACCTGAAGCTCTGGCAGGAACTCGCAGAGATGGGGGTCGTCGGGCTGATCGTGGACGAAAAGCATGGCGGAGCGGGCGTCGGCCCCATGGAGCTGGAATCGGTCATGGAGGAGATTGGCGCTGCGTTGCTGTGTTCGCCCTTCCTGGCCAGCGGCGTTCTGGCGGCGTCCTTGTTGGGTGCACTGGCGGATTCAGAGCTCAACGATCGGTTGCTGCCGAGTATCGCCGAAGGCCGCTGCATTGCGACGGTCGCGATGACAGGCAGGAGCGGTTGCTGGACTCGAGAGGGCGTGACGGTTTCGGGGGCAGAGGTCGATGGGGATTGGCAACTGAGTGGTTGTGCCAGCTTTGTCGTGCACGGACAGAATGCCGACGTTCTGTTAGTCCTTGCCGACACCCCCCAAGGACTCATGTGCTTCGTCGTCGAGCCGGACGCGGACTCTCTGGAAATGTCTGCACTACCCACGTTCGACCGAACTCTGCGGCTGGCGGAGATCACATTCGAAGGCGTGAAGGCAGAGCCCGTCGTGGCGCAGACGCCTGTCTGGGACGCGGTTCGACAGGCGATGGACCTCACACTCGTTGCGCTCGCGGGCGAACAAGCGGGGGCAGCGCAGCGATGCCTGTCGGTGACCGTAGAGTATGCAAAGACCCGCATTCAATTCGGCCGCGCCATCGGCAGCTTTCAGGCGGTCAAGCACATGGCGTCCGATCTTCTGCTCGAGACCGAATCCGCCATTTCGGCAGCACGCAACGCGGCGGCCCGGCTGGCCGAGGACGAAGATGACACGAACGAAGCGGTGAGTCTGGCCGCCTTCGCCTGCGCCGATGCCTTTGTCACTACGGCTGCAACCAGCATCCAGATGCACGGAGGCATCGCGTTCACCTGGGAACACCCGGCACATCTCTACCTGCGCCGAGCACGAGCGGACGCTCAGCTCTTCGGCTCATCCTCGTTCCATCGAGAACGGTTCATTCAAGCGTTGGGAGCGTGACATGTCCCTAGACTCTTCCTCCAAAGATCTGGTAAGCGATGATGCATTGCGCGAAGAGGTCCGCGAATGGTTGGCGGACAACTGGACCCGGGAGCGAGCGGCGGCGCTGGAAAAGACGCAGCAGATCTGGAGTGCTTCAGACGAGCTCAAGGTCTGGCTCGGCGAAGTGGTGGAGGCACGCTGGGCGGTGCCGAGCTGGCCGGTCGAGTGGTTCGGACGCGGCTCGAGTGCTTCGCAAGCGAAGATCATCGCCCGTGAGTTCGCCAAAGTCCGGGCACCCGGCGCGGGGCAGGATCGATCGAGTTTGTGGGCCAACACCCTGCTGGCGCGCGGAACGCCGGCCCTCAAGGCGAAGCTTCTCGAGCCGATCCTGAAGAGCGAAGTCAATATGTGTCTGCTCTACAGCGAGCCCGGCGCCGGTTCGGACCTGGCGGGAATTCGGACACGGGCGGATCGAGAAGGCGACCACTTCGTCATCAACGGGCAGAAAGTCTGGACCTCGGGCGCGGCGACTGCGGACTACGGCATGTTGATCGCTCGCACCGACTGGGACGTGCCCAAGCATGCGGGCATCAGCTTCTTCTTTATGCCGATGAAACAATCCGGGATCGAAGTGCGCCCCCTGCGACAGATCACCAATGAGAGTCATTTCAACGAGGTCTTCATCACCGATGCCATCGTGCCGGCCGAGAATCTGCTAGGAGATGCCAACACTGGTTGGAAGGTGCTGCAGACGGCGCTTGCCTACGAACGGTCGGTCATGGGGGACGCCGCTCGCGGCGCCCGCAGCAAGGCCGAGGAATCACGGACGGAGGAAGTGCTCATTGCGCTGGCCCGAGAAGCGGGTGTGCTCGGGGACCCGGTACTGCGACAGGACATCGCACAGGCGATCGCCTACAAGCGGCTCAACTCGCTGAACAATGCGCGTGTCAAGGCCGATGTCGAGCAAGGCACAATGTCGCCGGCGATGAGCCTTGGCAAGCTGGCGATGTCTCGCATCCTCCACGAGGAAGCCCGGGTGCGCACTGCCATTCTGGGTGCGCAGAGCCTTTTCGAAGGCAGCGACTATCCGCGCGCCGAAGATGCGAACTTCCTGACGCTCAACGCCTACTTCACATCCATTGGCGGCGGCACCGATCAGATCCAGCGCAACATCATCGGCGAGCGTGTTCTCGGGTTGCCCAAGGAACCGGAGATCGACACCACGATTCCATTTCGGGACGTGCGCACGTCCTCAGGGTAGCCATCGCGAGAGAAGGCTGATCCGATCCGGAGGGCTATCGGGCGATCGCTGAGGTGGTCATCGAACTCGGAAATGGGACCAGAATCCCTGCGATCGACGTCTCACAGCGGATGCAAAACGACCGGCAGCTCGGCAAAGCCCTTCACGAAGCTCGACTTCACCCGAACCGGTTCACCGACGACCTCGACCTGGCGGTAGCGCTTCATGATCTCTTCCCAGAGTACACGCAGCTGCAGCTCCGCCAGTCGGCTCCCCATGCAGAAATGCACGCCCAATCCGAAGGAGAGGTGCTGCTTCGCATTCTTGCGATCAATCAGGAATTCGTTCGCCCGCTCGATGACCGAGTCGTCGCGATTGGCCGAGACATACCACATGACGATGCGGTCGCCGCGCTTGATCGACTGCCCGCCCAGCTCGGTGTCCTGGGTCGCCGTCCTACGCATGTAGGCGAGCGGCGTCTGCCAGCGAATGATTTCGTCGACCATGTTGGGGATGACGCCCGGGTCATCGCGAAGCTTGTCGTACTCCTTCGGGTTCTCGTTCAGCGCGAGCACGCCACCCGAGATCGAATTGCGCGTCGTGTCATTGCCCCCCACGATGAGCAGCACGAGCGTTCCCAGATACTCGAGCGGATCGAGCCCCTTCATGGCATCGGCGTTCGCCATGGCAGAGATGAAGTCGAGGCTGTCGTGCTCGGCGCCCTCACGATCCTTCCAGAGCTGCGTGAACACCTCGAGGCATTCTCGAAGCGCCTTCTCTCGATCCTCGGGCACTCCGCCCATCTCGACGATCTGTTCGTCGCTCGCGGTCGCCATGTCGGACCAGTAGGTGAGCTTGCGTCGATCTTCCCAGGGAAAATCGAACATTGTCGCGAGCATGCCGGTGGTCAACTCGATCGAAACGCGATCGACCCAGTCGAAGGTCTCCCCGACAGGCAGGCCGTCGAGAATCTCGGTGACCCGCTCTCGAATCAGCGGCTCGAGCTTCTTCAGGTTTCGCGGCGACGAGACGGGCTGTACGACCTTTCGATGTTCGTTGTGGCGCGGACCGTCCATGCTGATGAAGCCCGCCTGGAGCGGGAAATCGGGATCTGGATCCGGAATTACGATCGTCGGCTCGGAGGAGAAGAGTTCGGGGTTCTTCTCGACGTAGACGATGTCGTCGTATTTCGTGACGGACCAGAAGGGCCCGTCCTCACTGTCGGCGCAATAGTGCACGGGCGCTTCCTTGCGCAATCGCTCGAAGTACCCCCACAGAGTGTCGGTCTCGAAAAGTTCCGGATCCGACGGATCGATCTGGTCGAGAGGAATGGAATACGGATCAGCGCCGGCCTGCCCCTTGGACGGCGGCGGTGTGTAGACGGGGGATTCGCTCATGATGACTCCTGATGTTCGAGGTGCTCATTCGAGGTGCTCCCTCGCGCGAGGCCACGAAAACGTTCTATGCGCATTGCTAGATCGGCAAGAGAGGGCTGTCATATTAGCGACTCTTGCAGAATGAATCTCGTTCGATCGGACGGCGATCTAGAGCTTGTAGATGCGTCGAACGTTGTCGCCCAGCACCTTTGGCCGCGCCTCACTACTCAGGGCATTTGCGTAGCGAGTCAGATCGGTGACCCAGGTATGCGGATGGTCCGGATGCGGATAGTCGGTCGCCCACATGAAACAATCCGCCCCCACATGATCGACCGTGTGGGGAGCCGTCGTCTCATCCGGGTCACCGGAAACGAAGCATTGCCTTCGAAAATAGTCCATCGCTCGCAGGCCACTGGTCGACTTCTTTCCCATGGCTTCGCCCACGGCATCGAGTCGATCCAGCATTGCGCCAACCCAACCGGAACCCGCTTCAAGGATGCCGATCCGCAGCTGCGGAAAACGATCGAGCGTCCCGAGTGCGATGTAGGAAATGAAGGCCTGTTGCACGATGTTGCGCAACCACAATGCGCCGCTGAAGACGAGCGCCTCCCGCGGCCAGTCGAAGATCCCCTCGGCAGGTTTGTCGTGTGGTGTAAAGGTCGGATGAATCGCGATGGGCACGTCCAGTTCGACGCACTTCGCATACAACACGTCATGCTCCGCATGACCGTGCAGGACGCGGCGATGATTGAACGGGTTCACCCAGGCGCCCTTGCAGCCGTCGAGCACGGCCCGTTCCAGTTCACGCGCCGAGCCTTCCGGGTCGAGCAATGTCAACTGCGCGATCGGAACCAATCGCCCGCCGCTGTCACGGCAGAAGTCAGCGATCCAGCGATTGTAGGCCGTGCAATAGGCCAGACTCAGCTCGGGATCCGGCAGCTCCCACTCCCAGAGCAATCCCAGCGTCGGATAGAGCAAGCAAGCGTCCAGGTTTTCCTGGTCGAGCAGCGAGAGCCGCTCGGTTGCGTCGCACGATCCAAACGGCATGGAGTCCGCATAACGACGGTCGGCGCGGGGTTTCTGGTCGGCGTCCCCCATCGCACCCAGAAGCCCTAGCGAGCCACGCCGGGAGCGGCGAGAAGGGCGACCATCGATTTCGAGATATTCGTAGCCGTCGGCGTCGACGCCGATTCGCATCGCGCGATCCTTGAACGCGGCAGGAAGGTACTCTTCCCACAGATTCGGTGGTTCGAGAATATGGCCATCGGCGTCGATCGTGCCGTCGATGCTGAAGCGTTTGATTTCGTAGGCCATGAACTACCCTCTCGCTTGTTGACTGACATCGTGAACATCGCACCTTAGATCAGATTACTCGATACGGACGCCTCCCGAGCGAGGGCCTCCATGGTGAATGCGTGGAGGCCCTCCGCCAGGATCATCGACCTCGCCGTGTCGAGGAGCTGGGCACGCCTGGCCTCCGGTGCCATCCGGGTACGTCTGCGCGTTTCGGGTGCCATGACCGCAGGATACCCTTATTGTTGACATCCTAAAATAGCGAGACTACTTTGGTCAGCCTCTGATCACGAAGGAGCCTCCCATGACCTATGCCGCGCATCGTCGGATCATCGACGTCGACAGCCACGTCATCGAACTCGACGACTTCCTGTTCGAGGCCGCTCGGCCCGAAGAGCGAGCCCTGCTTCCGAAGATGTCCGAGCAGAGCGAGCTGCCTTTCATGCAGGCGGGCCTCGACCGAGGTCGCGAACTCTTCGAGAAACGAAAGAACGATCCCGACGTCATGGCGAAGTTCGAGGCCAATCTGATGGATGCCCGCGGCAATGGCTGGAGCAGGCTGGGCGCATTCGATCCAAAGGAGCGTTCGCGCGCACTCGACCTGATGGGGTTCGAACAACAGTGGGTCCTGCCGACGTTCTCCTTCCATCAGATTGCTCATGTCGAGGACCCGGCCGTCATGGCCGCTGGAGCGCGTGCATTGAACCGCGCGCTCGCTTCCTTCTGTGCCCACGACGATCGGCTTCGCGCCATCGGCTATCTACCCCTCAGCCTCGGGCCCGAGGAAGCCGGCGCCATCATGGACGAGGGCCTTTCAGACGGATGCTTCAGCTTCATGATCGACACCAACGAGCCGAATCCCGAGGCACGCTCGTTTACGCATCCCGATTTCGATCCGATCTGGACCCGCTTCGAAGCGGCCCGACGCCCCTTCGTGGCCCACGTCGCAGTGAACGGTCACTACGAGGCTGTCTCGCCGAGCTTCCAGAACAATGGTCAGGCGAAGATCCCTTTCGGGGGGGACGCGCCGGCTTCGCCCGTGGGCTTCGTGGCCATCAATAACAGCGCTGAACTCTTCTTGTCCGCCATGATCTTCGACGGCGTCTTCGCTCGGCACCCCGGCCTCCGCGGCATCTCCATGGAGCACGGCGCAGTCTGGGTCCCCTCGTGGCTGCGGGCCATGGACTTCACAGCGGACACGCTCAAGCGCGTTCACAAATTCGACGGAGTGCCTTCCGAGGTCGCCCGCGCGCACCTCAAGTTCGCGCCCTTTGCCGGCGAGCCCCTCGGCTGGATCATCGACAACATCGGCCCCGAGCTGCTCGTGTTTGCCTCGGACTACACGCACCCCGAAGGTACGTCCGACCCCATCGGCAAATTCGAAGCGACCATGCCCAATTGCGCGCCCGAAACCATCGAGCGCTTCTACTACGGCAACATGGCCGAGCTTCTCGAGCTGTCGGGGTAGCCTCCGCGCAGTCACGAAGACCGGATCGCTGGATAGACGATCGGCCGAGTTCTGACACGCTACGGGCATCCGGTCTGCCCATCGGCTCGACGATGCGGCTGGCGTATCAGCGACCTACCCTGGATCCGTCGACCCGCAGGCCGGGGTCCAATTCCGGTACTGATCGGCGTCGACCAACGGGAGGTCGAACGATGACTCGTGGACGCACTGCTTTCGCTTCGTGGCTCCTCACGGTCGGCTTTTCGTATGCCTACCTCAGCGAGTTCCTCGGATATCGGATCGAAGGTCGGCTCGTGGCACAGGACGAAATCGGCCTCGCCGCACTCGTTCTGGTCTCCGCCGGCGTCAGCATCGTCTTGACGGTCCGCTGGGCGGGCGCCCCTTCCACATCGAGCGAAACCACAGGCCTTCGACCTGCACGCCGCCGCTTCCTCGTCGCCTTGCTCGGTACGGGCGGCGGACTGGCCGCCACCCTCGCCGCCGCGATCGTTCCCAATCGCCGCTGGGGCAGCGTCACCGTGAAGAACATATTCGCCGTCCGGCCACCCTATATGGCAGACGTTGCCCGCGACGAATGGGGTGGGTCGCGGGTCACCGGCTACCGACGACTCGGCCGAACCGAAGCCTTCGTATCCGACATCTCGATGGGTTCCGGCTCGAGCACGGGAGGACGGCAGACCCTCCAGGTCGCCCGCGAAGCCATCGATCGCGGCATCAACTACTTCGATACGGCCCCCGACTACGCCGAGGCGGGCTCAGAAAATCGATTGGGCGAAGCCATGAAGGGCCAGCGCGACAAGATGTTCGTCGCGACCAAGTTCTGTCTTCCCCACGGTCACCTCGTCCCGGGCGCGAGCGTCGAGGCCTACATGAATGCGGTCGAGGGCAGCCTCGAACGAATGCAGACCGACTGGGTCGACCTGGTCCATATCCATTCTTGCAATACCGTCGAGCGACTTCTCGACGAGAACGCGCACGAGGCATTCGATCGTCTGAAGCAGCAGGGTAAGGTCCGCTTCCTCGGTGTTTCGACGCATACGCCCAACCTCGAAGCGGTCGCGAATGCGGCGATCGAGAGCGATCGCTTTGATGTCATGATGCTCGCCTATCATTTCGGAGCCTGGCCAGGGCTCTCGGACATCATCGACCGCGCCGCGGCCAAGGACATCGGCATCGTCGGCATGAAAGTTCTGCGTGGTTCGCAGCATCATTTCCTCGATTGGAGCCCGGACGAACGCGATTCCTTCACCCAGGCTTCATTCAAGTGGGTGCTCTCGAACCCGAGCGTCTCCTGCCTGGTGATTTCGCTCTGGGAAACCGGCCAGCTCGACGAATTCCTCTACGCCTCGGGCCAGTCCCTGCGACCTCAGGACGTCGCCGTTCTCGAGCGATACGAGCACCTGACAACCGGCTCCGCATGCCGGCCTCATTGCGGTGTCTGTCTCGACGATTGCAGCGAGGATCTCGCGATCCACGACATCCTTCGCCACCGAATGTACTTCGAGAACTACGGTGCGCAGAAAGAGGCGCTGAGGCTCTACGCTTCACTCGAAAAGCAGGCCGACGCCTGTGCCGCATGCGACGCCCCCTGCACGAACTCGTGTCCCGACGGCGTCGCCATTCCCGAACGCATGCGCGGCGCCCACGAAATGCTCTCGATGGGAGGTGACCGATCCACTGGCTGACGGGGGACAACAGCCTTCACAACCTCGATCACAATGGCCCTGGAACTATGCAAGTGATGACGGTTGTGGCGACAATCCCAGTGCTTGGCATTCGTCGTACACACTAGACAGCCGAAGAGAATCTCTTGCGATAGGCGCGCGGCGCGACGCCCAGGTTTCGATCGAACGCCAATCGAAGGCCGTCGGGCGTTGCGTAGCCGCAGCGCGTAGAGATCTCCGACAACGGCTCGTCGGTCTCTTCGAGGTACTGTCGTGCCCGTTCCAGGCGGCATTGCTCCACGTATCGGCCGGGCGCCACGCCAAACTCGCGCGTGAACACCCGGGTGAAATTGCGGGGGCTCATATTCCACTTCTTCGCGAGGGCTTCCACGCGCAGGTCTCCTTTGAGGTTGTCGAAGATGTGGGTCTCGATTTCCCGGATTCCCTCGGAGAGCGGGCGATCCGTCGAGACCTGAACGCTGAACTGAGCCTGGTTGCCGGGCCGACGAAGGAACATGACGAGGCCCTGGGCGACTCGGCGCGCGAACTCGGTTCCGTAGTCTTCCTCGACGAGGGCGATGGCCAGGTCCATTCCAGACGTCGCACCCGCCGAGGTGTAGACATGGCCATCCTTCACGTAGATCGGATCGGGTTCGAGATTCACCCGGGGAAAACGTCTACGGAAGTCGCTGCAGGCGCACCAATGCGTGGTGGCACGACGTCCATCGAGGACACCCGCCTGGGCCAGAATGAACGAGCCCGTACAAATACTCACGATACGCCGTACGCGCAGAGACATCTTCGCGACCCATGCGATGAAGCGCTCGTCTCGCAGACACTCGTCGTTCTCATCGGCTGCTTGGAAGATCAGCGTGTCAACGTGCCCGCGGACGCGGTGATACGGCGTCTGAGCGGAAATCGAGAAACCCTTCTGGTCGTAGATCGTCCCCGCTGCCGTGGTGACGACTTCGATGTCGTAGGCGAGATCGGGCCGGCCCGAATACTCCAGGAACAATTTCGCTTCGTCGAATACCTGGAGGGGGCCCATGTACTCGAGCGAGCGAGCGCTCGGGTTCGTGACGACGACGATGCGACGACGCGGTCCGCCGTTGTCGTCGGGCAGACTCTCGACGGCAGGAATGCTGTACTCGGGCATCTTGGGTCTCCATCGGCGATTCGGATCATGTCCTGATTGTTCGGATAATTGTCATTGTGACAATGCCTCAACCTGGACACAATCTCAATCGACGCTGAGATCGACCCCATCCGGGTCGCAACCAGGGAGACAGGCGATGGCAACGGCAATTCAGACCAAGAATCTCTTCGAAACCCTCGAGGATCTCGACCCTCTCATCCTGAAACACACGCAAGAGGCGGAGCGCGAAAAGCGCCTATCGACGCCAGTCGCGAGTGCGCTGCGGGACGCCGGATTCTTTCGAATGCTCCGACCTCGCTCGCGAGGCGGGTTGGGATTGGATCCGGTGACGGAATTCAAGGTCGCCGAGGCGCTGGCCCATGTGGACAGCGCAGCAGCGTGGAACGTTCAGGTCTGCAACGCCAGCGAGTTGTTCGGAGGATGGTTCAGCGACGACGTCTCGGAGGAGGTATTCGGGTCGCCCGAGGCGATCGTGGCCGGCGCCTTCAACCCGCACCGCCGGGCGGTGGCGATGGATGGTGGCTACCGCGTTTCGGGGCAGACGATTTTCAACAGCAACTGCCACAGCGCAACCTGGCTGATTGGGCTCGCGGACGTGTTCGACGGAAACACGATGCGCGTCGACGACGACGGTCAGCCCCATACTCTGCTCACTGTTATTCCAGCACACGAATACGAGATCATCGAGAACTGGAACACGATGGGGATGTGTGGGACCGGCAGTCACGACGTCAATGTGCTCGACGTTTTCGTTCCCTCTGCGCGTGCAGTCCCATTCGGCCCACTCAGCGAGCCGTCCTCCGCGTACGACACTCCATTGTCGCGTCTTGCAATCTGGGTGACGGTTGGGTGCCATGCCTCGGTCGCGCTCGGAATCGCACAGGCCGCGATCGACGACCTGACCGAACTCGGCTCGAAGGTGCCCGCGTATACCCAAAACGCGATTCAGAATCGGAACACCGTTCAGCTTCGGCTCGCGCGAGCAGAGGGTAAGCTGGCCGCGGCTCGGGCCTTCTTCCATGCGGCGTACGGCGAAGCGTGGACCGCGGCCGAGACCCGCGGCCATCTCGAAATGGAAGAGAAGGCGCGCTGCCAGCTCGCGAGTTCCAACGTGGTTCTCACTGCGGCCGAAGTCGTCGACCTCGTTCATTCCTGCGTCGGAACGGCCGGCGTTCGGGTCGAGCAGAGCTTCCAGAAATACTTCAGGGACGTCCACGTGATCACCCAACACGCGTTCGTCTCCGAAGCCCGGCTCGAGTCGGTGGGTCAGATCATGTTCGGGCTCGACCCGGATTGGGGCTTCTTCAGCTTCTGACGCTCTTCATTTCGGAATTGGGGCTTCTTCAGCTTCTGACCCTCTTCATCTCGTAGAGGCAGCCGCGCGAGCAGGTATGCGCGTTGGGTCTGTGCTTCTACGTCAGGAATCGGGTTGCGCTCACGCGAGTCTTCGATCTCGAAGCCGGCTCTGCGCAGGTACCCCTCCATCTCGTCCCGCTCGAAGAATACGAAGTCCATTGAAACGGATTCGTCGAGAAACTCTGTCGCGTGTTCGACACGGCTTCCAACATGGAAGCTCATCAATAGCAGGCCACCCGGGCAGAGTACGCGCCGCAGCTCTCCCAGAACGGTGGTGACCTCGTCACGAGGGATATGAATGATGCAGTACATAGCGCTGAGACCGGCAAGGCTCTCATCGGCAAAGGGCAGTGCGCGCATGTCCGCGGTCCGAAATTCGATCCCGGGGTGTAGCTCGCGCGCAACCTCGATCATCTTCGGTGACAAGTCGACGCCCTGGATCTCAGCGCCTCGGCTCCCCAGGAAGGCCGCGATCTGTCCGGGGCCACATCCGATATCGACGACCGTGCCCATTCCGGCGAGTCGACGAGCGAAGGCATCGAGCACGTCGCGATCGAAGGGTTTGTCGTCGAGCTCATTGCTGAAGCGCGCTGCATATGCGCGAGCGACCGTGTCGTAGCCTTTGCCTATTCCATCATCCATACTCGAGAGGGTACCGCAGAGATTCAGCTACTCAGCGAGGGCTTGCGACATAGCGTCGACCAAACCAGTGGGCCAATGTCAGGCAGTCACCAGAGCGTGATCCAGCGACTCGACCTCAACGCGCCCTGATCTACTGACCCAGAAATCGTCCCAGGCCCTCCTTGATCCGGCTCTCGGTCTCGTCGCGATCGGCATCCCGAGCCGCGTCCTCCGGGTCGTCCTCGCGTTTCTTTCCGAAGAGCGCATCGCCCAACTCCTTGGCTGCGCGATTCGTCAGTTCTTCCTTCGCACCCGCAGTCGCCTTCTCGCTGAGCGCTGCGAGATCGGGCACGAGACTCGGAGCGTCGGTCGTGCCTCCGAAGCGAAGTGGAATGGCGACCGTATCCCCGTCCGAAAGAATCGGGCGGAGGCGATCGGCCTTCGCCAGAATTCTTCGACTGAGATCTTCGGAGAATCGGATCGTCCCATCCGCCGAGATCGCTCCGTCGAGACCGACCGTACCCGCCGTCTGCAGCGCGAAATCACTCGTCTTCATGGAGACATCTTTGGCTCGAATTGCCCCATCCGCGATTTCGAGGGCCATGTCGATCGCTTCAAAGGGCGTTCGGTCCCCTTCGAGCGCATTCGGTGCGACATCGCGAATCGAGCCCGCCACCAGCTGCCCCAGGCCTGGATCCGCAAGGAGTCGACTGACGAGGCTCTTCAGCACGTTGGCTTGTTCGAGCGCTCCCTCCCCGATCTGAAGATCCAAACTTCCCCTCAGACTTCGTTTGAGCGACTCCCACTCGAGACTGTCCCCCTTGAGCGCGATGTTCCCTCCGAGTTTGCCCGAGAGCATGCCCGCCGGCAGACCGAGAAGCGCCGCGGCCAATTCGCCGGAATCGAGGTCTCGAATCTCCGTGCTGAGATCGAAGGGCGAGCGGGAAGGTTCGCCTAATACCGCGTCACCGGACACATCGACGCTGCCACCTGCGAGTCCGATCAAGATCTGGTCAATCTGGATCTCGGATCCGCGCGACGAATCGCGATAGACGACGTCGATGCCGATCGAGTCGAGATCGAACCCTGCGAGTCGGGCCTCTTCCGACCGAATCTGAACGGGGTAGCCCGATTTCGCCGGATCCGCTGTCAGCACGGCTTCGATCTCGAGCGAATCGATCCGCTCCACCACATCTCCTTCCTCGAGTCGCACACCAAAGATCGCGGGGTGAAACGAAGGGCTCTTCAACCGAACCGTGCCGGCCATCAGGTCCAGGCTCTCGAGTCGAACCTCACCTTCGAGCCGGCTCTCGAGTCCCGTGTCCGCCTCCTTCGCCGATCGTGCGAGCCCGGAGAAATCGATCGAGATCGGGCCATCAAGCGCCAGGTCCGTCCCGGAAGTCTGGAATTCGTCGATCACGAGGAAAAGTCCGTCCGGTGTCGTGCGATCTTCGTATAAAATCGAACCGCCCACGATCTCGAGGGCCGCGATCGCGACCGCGAGCGGAGCGCCCTCTTCCGCGGGCGGCGCGGGTTCCTCGGCCGCTTTTTCGCCAGCAGACTCCTCCCCGCCAGCGCCGAGTGTCGAAAAGTTGAAGCCGTCTGCGGTCCGGATGATGCGAATCATCGGCGCATCGAGACGGATCCCGCTGACTTCGATCCGCCGCTGAAGTGCCGGCAGGATTCGGACGCCGACATAGGCTTCGTCCAAACTCAGAAAGTCCACCTGGCCGAAGCGCGGATCTTCGGCGACACGCAGGCCCTTCACACGAACCGCGAGTCCGCTCGCGAACGCAACTTCCGCGCCTTCGAAGGACACTTCGCGGCCTGCCGCGTCGCTCGCGAGTCCGGCTAAGGTCTCGCGGTTCTGCTCGAGATAGGTGTTCACATTCGAGATCGCAAGGATGACGATGGCGATCACGAGTACGAACAGGATGGCCAGACCAATAATGACTTTGCGCATTTTCCCCCCGGTGAACGCGTGATGATGTAGAGACAAGATCCCGCCCGAGACGTCAGCGTTCGAAAGGAATCCAGCCGGACAAAGTGCTCGATGGGTCGGCCCGGATCATTCTGTGGATCCGAGTCGGCCCATCACCTTGGTAGTCTAGTCTAAATCATTCCATCACACGGTTGGCGACATCGGTCCGGTCGACGAAACGACGAGGGGGGATCTGGTCTCGCGGACGAGAGCCGCTCGAATCAAAAGCGGCCGTTGTGAATGATCGCCACGACTACTCGCGCAAGAACCCCTCATAACCGCGCGCGGCGATCTCCTCGCACTGGCGACGATACTCGCCGACACCGCTGACGTAGGGCATGAAAATTCTCGGCTTGCCCGGAATATTGGCACCCAGATACCAGGAATTGCAGGACGGCGCGGTCAGCATCGTCCCCTCGGCGGCCTCGTTCACGTGGGCGATCCAATTTTCTTCGGCCTCGACCGTCGGCTCGATGGTCGTGAGTCCACGCTCGTCCATGTTCCCGATGCAGTCGGCGATCCAATCGACGTGTTGCTCGATTGAAACCATCATGTTGCTCAGCACGGACGGGCTACCCGGGCCCGTCACAGTGAAGAGGTTCGGAAATCCATGTACCTGCAGTCCCAGGTACGTTCGCGGACCCGCCTCCCATCGCGCCCGCAGGGGAATGCCTTCCCGGCCACGGATGTCGATTCGTAGGAGCGTCCCCGTCATCGCGTCGAAACCGGTGGCATAGACAAGGGCATCAAATTCGAAGCGCCCCTGAGCGGTCTCGATGCCGGCCGGCGAGATGCGCTCGATCCCACCTCGTCGCAAATCGACGAGCGTGACATTGTCGCGATTGAAGGCTGCAAAATATTCCGTGTCGATCACCGGGCGCTTGCAGCCGAGCGGGTAGCCTCGTGGCATGAGACCCTCCGCGGTCTCTGGATCATGGACTTCCCGGCGAACCTGCTCACGATACATCTCGCACACGAGCTCATTGGCTTCGGCGTCCGTGATGACGTCCAGATAGCGACCGATCGCCCTGAATCCGTCGGCGTCGACGGCGGCGAGTCGCTCCTCGGGCGACGTCTCGAGGATCAGTTCCGTCGGGATAGGAAGAGGGTTTCCGCCGAACCCGAAGACGAATCCGGAGATCGATTCGCGCTCGCTCTTTCGGATCTGGTCGTACACGGCCTTCGACTTCGCGCGATCCGCATCCGTGAGCGGTCGGTTGCCGGCCGGGAGTGTGTAGTTGGGCGTGCGCTGAAAAACGGTCAGATGTTCGGCCTGCGCCGCGATCACTGGAATCGACTGGACTCCCGAGGAACCCGTTCCGATGATGCCGACGCGGACGCCCGTGAAGTCGACGCCTTCGTGCGGCCATTGTCCAGTGTGATAGACGGCACCCGCGAACTCTTCTGCGCCTTCGATGGCAGGCGTATTCGGTGACGAGAGACAACCGGTCGCCATGATGCAGAAACGGGCGTCGAAGGCCTCCCCGGCTTCCGTCTCGACGCGCCAACGGCGTCGGCTCTCGTCGTAATGCGCCGAAGACACGCGCGTGTCGAGTTGAATGTCGCGTCGCAGGTCGAAGCGATCTGCCACGTGGTTGGCATAACTCAAGATCTCGGGCTGCCCGGCCGTGACCTCGGTCCAGTCCCACTCCTGCTCGAGCTCCTTCGAAAAGCTGTAGGAGTATTCGATACTGGGGACGTCGCATCGCGCCCCCGGATAGCGATTCCAGTACCAGGTGCCGCCGATATCGCTCGCAGCCTCGAGGACCCGGACCGCAAGGCCCATGCTGCGCAGCCGATGCAAGGCGTAGAGCCCACCGAAGCCGGCACCGACGACCACGACGTCGAGTTCGGAGCGGCTCTCGCCATTCACGGGTTGATTTGCTTGCGATGGTCTTTGCGGCCTCTGGGACAAAGCGACTTTCCTTGCTGAGCTGTTGGCCGAATACGATATCGCGTGAGTACTCTGTGTCCGATTCTTATGCGGGAAACGCCTTTCCGATATCAGCCTCGAGCGTCTCTTCGATGAGGTCGAGGGTCTTCGCAAGAGCGAGTGCCCGGGTCTTGAGATAGGGGCCTCGGGGTAGCTTTGCCAGGCGTTGGGCTTCGCCGAGTGCGACATCGAAGACCTGGTCGGCTTCGACTACGGAGTCGAGAAAGCCAGTTTCGACTGCTTCGTCCGGCGTGTAGATCTGGGCCTGCACGGTCGAGCGCTGAAAATGGCGAGTCGGGATGCGCTCTCGGGCAAACTCCAGCAAGAAGATCGGAGTGGTCATGCCAATGGCGACTTCATTGAAGCCAATCTTGAATGGACCTTGTGCGCCAATTCGAAGATCGGAAGCCAAGAGCAGCACACCCCCCATGGCGAGCGCGTGCCCCGTGCAGGCAATCACGACGGGGCCGGGGTGGCGTGCCAGACGCAGCGCGAGTCGAGCACCGCCTAGCACCATCTGTTGAGCCTTTTCAGGCCCGCCTTCCCGCATCACGCCCAGATCGAACCCAGCCGAGAACTTACCCGGGCGCCCCACCAGGACGATGGCTTGACGTGCCTCTTCAGCCTGGTCCAGAGCGGCGTTGAGTGCTTCGAGCACAGTCGGGGAAATGGCATTGGCCTTGCCGTCGTCGAGGCGCAGTACGGCGACATCGCCGCTTGATTCGTACTCGAGGATCTCGCTCATGGTGGGCTCCGTGTTCTAGGTGTTCGTTTGCACGATAATGATGGTTGATGGAGTGGGTAAAAGCCACCCGATCGGCGTCCGCGAGCAATTTTCGCATGCCGCGTTTCAAGGCAATTGCGACTCTTCTAGCGCCCCGCCGTCGACAAGCCGACCCTCGCGCGAGGATTGGGGCGCGCGCCATGCGAGGTCTAGAGCTTGCGCGCGACTTCCGCGGTGCGCTCAGCCAGATCATCGAGATCGAGACATTCGATGCCAGCCAACGAAACGCCTATCCGGCCGCGCCAGGGGTGCGTCCAGGCCTCGGGGATCGGCTTGTCTTGCAGTGCCCAGAGAGCGCCGACGGTCGCGCCGTTGCAATCCGTATCCCAACCCGCGGCGACGACATCGCCGATTGCGGCACTGAAATCATCGGGCGCGCGCAACAGGGCCCACACAACGAGCGCGAGATTGTTGAGCGTATGAACTGGCGAGAGTTCTCCGAACTCGTCGACGATTGCTTGCGTGCCTTCACCGGCCTTCGCGAGACGCCGGCCGAGCGCTACGGCTCGTGCCGCGTCTGAGTCTCCTGGGATGAATTCTATTGCCGCCTCGAGCGCTTGTTCAAGACTCGTCAGCGCGGGAATGGCCGCGCCCCACGCCGCCACGATGACAGCGCCGTGGACGCCGTCTCCGCGATGCGAAAGCTCCGCGTCGATGCGCGCGAGTTGGGCTGCCAATTCGGGTTGGCCAGGTGTGACCCAGCCATAGACGTCGGCGCGAATCTGGGCGCCGATCCACTCGTTGAATGGATTGTCCGCGCAGTCCCCCACCTCGAATCCGAGCGGCGCGCCCATTGCGAACCACTCGTGGCCATCCATCGCGAGTTTGCGATAGGCGGCTCTCTCGGCGGTAAAGGTCATGCCGAAGGGCAGCCGGTTCAACCATGCGCGTGCCACGTCGACTGTCTGGAGTTCGCGACCATGCGCCTCCAACAATTCGAGCGCCAGCACGGAATAATTGATGTCATCATCGGCGGCGCTCTGCTCGAAGCGATCGCGGCAGGCCAAGGCAAAAAGGGCTTCGGGCGCGTCGGGAAGTTGCGGGATGTAGTCGCGAAGAGGCAGCGCCTCGGCCCGCGTCAAATAGTCCGTCAATGCAGCCTGGCCCTGGGTCATCGAATAGAGTTCGACGGCCTTGCCGAGCATGCAACCGGATACGCGACCTTGCCAGGCACGTTTCATTCGAGATTGGAGTTCGTCCATGCCACTCTCCTTCTGGATCGCGCGCCCGGGCATTCCTTGGTTGCCGCTCGTCTGCGGTGATGGAACAGACGCTCCCGAGTCTAGGCTACGAAGCGCATCCCGGCGCGAGGGTTTCGATCCAATCTGTCTCGGCGGCTCGACGTTTCTTCTAGAGATGTGCCAATCTGCATGCTCTATAGAAGGAATGAAGGACGAGCAGAATGACAGACGAACGTCTCGAAGACATGCGTGTGCTCGAACTCGGCGGAGGCGTTTCCGGGGCGTTTGCCGCACGCCAGTTCGCGGACCACGCGGCCGACGTCGTCAAGCTCGAAGAACCGGATGGAGACTGGAGTCGAAGGCGCGGCCCGTTTCCCGGCGACGTGGCCGATCCCGAGCGCAGCGGTCTCTACCTCGCTTTGAACACCAACAAACGTGGCGTCTGCCTGGATCTCGACCAGGCAAGTGGTCGAGAAGAGCTACTTCGCCTGATCGATTGGGCCGATGTCCTCGTTCACAATCATTCGCGCGCCCGCGCCGAAGCGCTCGGGATCGATCGCGCGACCCTCGAACAGCGCCGCCCCGACCTCGTCACGCTTTCGATCACCCCCTTTGGCGCAAGCGGCCCCCATGCGGACTTCGCCGCCGAAGAACTCACGGTGAGCTGCGCTGGCGGATGGGCCAGCTTGTGTCCCGCGGCGACGGGACGCACCGACCTCCCCCCACTCAAGGTATTCGGACATCAATGTGCGTTCATGTCAGGCGTCGCGGGCGCAACGGTTGCGATGGCCGCCTACTCGGCCGCACGCGAGAGCGGCGTCGGCGAACACATCGACTTCTCCGAGCAGGCCTATACCGCTTCGGTGCTCGAGAATGCGATCCCCCTCTACACCTATCGCGGCGAGGTCGCGACGCGATACGGCGCGCGCATCTTGGCTCCGTGGCGCATCTTCGAGTGCCGTGATGGTTCGTTGTTCATCGGCTGCATGGAATCGGACCAGTGGGAGCGCCTCGCAGACGTGATGGGCAACCCTGAATGGTCCACGCTGGAAGTCTTCGAGAACCCGCGCATGCGAGGCGAGAACCAGGACATCCTCCACCACTTCATTCAGGAGTGGCTCGCCGACCAGTCCGCCTTCGAGGCCTTTCACGAACTGCAGCAGAACCGAGTCTGCGCCGCGCCCGTGATGAGCCTGGCGCAGATATCGGAATCGGAACAGCTTCAGGCCCGGTCGTTCTTCACCGACGTCGAACACACCGGGGCGGGACGATTGAAGCACCTTGCGCCCACGGTGTTCACGTCCCGGGGTCGCCCGGCGATTCAAAACGGAGCACCACAATTGGGCGAGCATACGAAGGAAGTACTCGGGGGTTCACTTCCTCGTCGTACCGAATCGGCGAGTTCGGGCGAAACCAGGCGGCCGCTGGAAGGCGTGCGCGTGGCGGATCTCAGTTGGGCCTGGGCGGGGCCGTTCTGCGCGATGAACCTTGCGCACATGGGCGCCGACGTGATCCGCTTCGAATCAGAGGGACGGCCGGATCTCTACCGCCGACTGCCGCTGCATCCACAAGGCATCGATCGCACGCTCAACACGGTGGGAATGTTCAACCAGTGGAACCAGGGAAAGCGCAGCGTCGCTCTCAACCTGGCCGAAGCGCGCGCGCGGGCACTGCTGCTCGACTTCATCGAAACGTGTGACGTGGTGGTCGAGAACTTTGCGACCGGCGTAATGGATCGACTGGGGCTCGGCTATGAAGTGTTGGCCGAACGCAACCCGGGAATCATCCTCGCAAGCATCAGCGGTTACGGCGAAACGGGACCGCTCCGTAACTACATGGGCTACGGGCCTTCGATCCCCCCACTCACCGGTCTTTCCACGGCCACTGGTTTCGTGGGCGGAGAACCGAGCGAGGTCGGCGTTTCGATGCCCGATCCGACAGCCGGCATCACCGCCGCTTTCGAGGTTTGCGCAGCACTCGAAGCGCGCAAGAAGACCGGCCGCGGCGTACACCTCGACGTGTCGCTCTGGGAAGCGACCGCGGCATTCTCCGTCGAAGCGTGGATGGCATTCGCGATGAACGGCGCTGAACCCACGCGCCAGGGCAACCGCGACGCATGGATGTCGCCGCACGGATGCTTCCCGACCCGTGGTGACGACGAATGGATCTCCATCGCCTGCACCTCTGACGAAGGCTGGGTCGCCATTTGCGAAGCCGTCGCCCCAGATCTCACGGGCGACACGCGCTTTGTTCGGCTCGCCGACCGCAAGCGCAACGAAGGCGCACTCGAAGAAGCGCTAGCCCGTCGGACGAAGGAACGCGATCGCTGGGAGCTCACGCGCGCATTGCAGGCACGCGGGATCGCCGCCTTCCCTGCACAGACCCCGAAGGATCTCGTCGAAGACCCGCAGCTCGAAGCCCGTCATTTCTTCGAACGACTGCCGCACGCCGAGGTTGGCGTGCGAACCCATTCAGGGATTCCGTATCGCCTTGGCCAGCGAGAAAACGGTGTCCGCAGCGCGGCGCCGTTGCTGGGCGCGGATACCGAGGCGGTCCTTTCCGAGGTGCTGGGTATGTCGCCCGACGAAGTCCGCACGCTACGCGCCGAAAAAGTGCTCTTCTAGCCGCGACCGGCGGCTCATGCTCACCACTTTGAATTGACAAGTGTCATTCCGGTGATCATGATTGGCTCGACACATTCGACGATCTCGGCGAGGGCCACTCCCTCTTCGCGATTCAGGTTATTCGCGGAGGCTGCCCATGCACGACTTGATCATTCGCGGTGGAACAGTGATCGATGGAACCGGCGCACCGGCCCGCCAGGCTGATGTCGCCATTGCAGGGGGCGTCATTGTCGCCGTTGGACAAGGGCTCGGCAGCGGCCGCGAGGAGATTGACGCGAGCGGCCTGATCGTCACGCCCGGATGGGTTGATATCCATACTCACTACGATGGCCAGGCCACCTGGGACGCACATCTCACGCCCGCGCCCTGGAACGGCGTCACGACCGTGGTCATGGGCAACTGCGGAGTCGGCTTTGCTCCGGTGAAGCCGGATCAACATGATTTTCTGATCCAGCTCATGGAGGGGGTAGAGGATATTCCAGGAAGCGCGCTCACCGAGGGCATCCACTGGCAGTGGGAAACCTTCCCCGAATACCTGGATGCGTTGGGTGCGCAGCACTTCGCGATCGATGTAGGCACCCAGGTCCCGCACGGCGCCGTCCGTGCCTATGTGATGGGTGATGCGGGTGCCAAGAACGAAGAAGCCAACTCAGAACACATTGCCGCCATGGCCGCGATCGTCAGAGAGGGACTGGAAGCCGGAGCCCTGGGTATTTCGACCTCGAGGACAAAACTGCACCGGGCGAAGGACGGCGAGTTCGTGCCTGGCACCACCGCGGCCTTCGATGAGGTGCTTGGGATCGGGCGAATGCTGGGCGAGGTGGGGCACGGCGTCTTTCAGCTGGCAGGCGACTATCTGCCCGAAGACGCTGAACTCGGCTGGATGAAGCAGCTCGGTCGCGAAACAGGCAAGCGCATCCTCTACAGCATGGTGCAAAGCTCGGGCGACCCGGATCAATGGCGGCGATTGCTGCGCGCATCCGAAGTCGATCGGGCCGAAGGCGGAATGCTGACACCCCAGATCGCACCGCGCCCGGCCGGCCTCTTGCTCGGCTTCGAGAGCAGCGTACACCCATTCCTCCTGCACAAGAATTTCTGGCCGCTATACGAGCTGACGGTCGAGGACAGGCGAGCAGCGTTGGCCAGACCCGAAACAAGGGCTTCGGTACTCGCCCAGCCGCCCGACTACAGCCAATTGAGCGGCGTGGTGGGGATGGTCATGCACGGTTTCGATCAGATGTTCGTGCTGGGCGAGGACCCTGACTACGAACCCTCGGCCGACCAGAGCATCGCGGCAATCGCAGCAAGAGAAGACCGGACGCCCCAGGAAGTGGCATACGATGTCATGGCCTCGAACAAGGGTGAGGGGTTGATCTTCCTGCCGATGCTCGGCTACGTCGACCGAGACCTCGACGCAACGGCGGAAATGATGCGCCACCCCAATAGCATCTATGGCCTGGCGGATGGCGGCGCGCACTGCGGGATGATCAGCGACGCCAGCATCCCCACCTTCCTGCTGACCCATTGGGCCCGCGATCGCAGCCGCGGGGAGCGTATTCCCATCGAAGAACTCGTCGAGAATCAGACGAGCCGTACCGCAGAGTGTTATGGCCTGAATGATCGCGGCGTGATCGCACCCGGCATGAAAGCCGATATCAA
>CBFDDD010000002.1:0-167507 GCA_965603475.1 uncultured Myxococcales bacterium | reverse complement strand
TTGTTGGATCAGCTTCGGGGACAGCTCCGGATGCGGCATCGGTCTTTGTCGACGGAGCGCTCCTATGTGGGGTGGGTGAAGCGGTTCATCTTCTTTCATGAGGTGCGCCATCCGCAGGAGATGGGGAAGGAGGAAGTCGAAGCGTTCTTGAATCATCTGGCGATGGACCTGGGCGTGGCGGCGAGCACGCAGAATCAGGCCCTCAATGCGCTGGTGTTTCTCTATCGATTCGTGATCGACAAGGAGATCGGGCAACTTTCGGAGCTGATTCGGGCGAAACGGCCGGCTCGTCTGCCTGTCGTGATGACAGTCGATGAGGTGGAGCGTGTCTTGGCGGGCCTTTCGGGAGACTCCCTGGCGGTGTGTCTGCTGCTCTGGGGTGGGGGGCTGCGATTGATGGAGGCGTTGCGGCTGCGTGTTCAGGATGTCGACTTCGATCGCCGAGAGCTTCGCGTGCGGGATGGGAAGGGGCGGCGCGATCGTTTGACGGTTTTGCCGGAGCGGGTGACGGAGATGCTTCGCGGCAAGATTGCGGCGTCACTTCTCTCGCATCGGCAGGATCTCGCCAGAGGACATGGCGAGGTCGAGCTGCCGGATGCTTTGGCTCGGAAATATCCGAGAGCGGGCTGGGAGCCTCGCTGGCAATGGATTTTTCCCGCCGACCGAATGTCGGTTTGTCCGCGGACAGGACATGTCGGGCGTCATCATGTCTTTCAGACGACAATTCAACGGCATGTGAGACGCGCGGCGCTCAATGCGGGCATGACGAAGCATGTTACGCCTCATACTTTTCGGCATAGCTTCGCGACGGCATTGCTGGAAAGCGGCTATGACATCCGTACTGTTCAAGAATTGTTGGGCCATCGTAGTTTGAATACGACGATGGTCTATACGCATGTCTTGAATCGGGGCGGGCGTGGTGTGATGAGTCCGGCAGATCTGGCGCGGCCTCGCACACAATCCCAGACGCAACCTCGAACTGAACCTCGAACACGCTCGCGTGACAAGTCGCCGTGGGTTCAGTTACCCGATTCTTCGTGACCGACGCGGCGGCGAATTTCGACGTCGCCGGCCTTGAACACGACGGCGGACGGTGAAATTTCCCCGATGACGAGGCCGCCCACGGCGTCGCCCTCGCGTAGGTTCAAGATCTCGTCGGTATCTTCGAGCCGGATCTTGGCTGAGCGACGATCGGCGCTGGGATGCCAGGCGGTGCGGATGATGGTGAGTTCGGGTAGAACGCGCCGATTCAGATGCTCGATCGGGCTCGGGTCGGGGCTCGCTTTGGACTCTTTTGGAGGTTGAGGCTCACGCGCAGGTTTAGACTCTGCTGGCTGTTTTTTCGGGGCGGACCTTGGTGACGTGGGCGGCGTGGGCGACTTGGACGCAGTGGGCTGTGGTGCTGAAACGCTGGGTGGGCTTTTTTCGATGGCTCTCGGCTTGGGGCGCCTGCGTGAGGCTGGGGGCTTGGCAAGTGTTGCCGTCGAGGATGCTTCGGGCTTCGCGACCACACGAGCGGAATTGGCAGAAAGGGTCGCCGGGGTTGGGGTCACTGCAGCGAGAGCCATTTCTTCGTCCGCTGGAGTCGGCGTGGGGCTGGGGCTAGGAGGTGCGATGGCGGTCGCTCCGGCCGAGCGGGTTGGCGGTTCATTCGCTGTCGAGCGTGAGACGCCCGAGCCCTGGGTCGATGTCGTAGGCGAGCGGCCTGCCACCAGTATGGGAACGGGCACCAGCGGGGGCTGTGACGCAGCATTCGGGCCGGAAGGGACCTCTTCCGCAGGCTTTTGCGAAACGACTGCGCGATCGGTCTTCGCTTGAAGCGCCACGATACCTGCGCGCCCTTCCCGGCCGCGGATGTTATCGACCTCTGGCGTGGATACGGGCTGGGACTCGCGTGTCGCTGCGATTTCATTTGCGATCGGTTCCGAACTCGTGCGAGTCAACATCACGTAGACGCCGACCCCAAGGCCGATGGTCAGGAGCGTTGCAGCGGCGGTGATCCTTGCGATGCGTCGGGTGCGATGGGAATCGTACCGGGAGGCGGCGGCGATCGATTGCGCGACTGATTCTTCGGCGAGGATGCGATCGCGGAGCCCGTCGGCGCTGAGCGGGTCCGTCGTGGGAGCCGCATCGATCGGGTTTCCTGTGTTGGCAGGGGCGTTCGGGCTGTCTTCTTCCAGGCGTCGGAGTGCTTTGAGTATCGTGCTCATCCGCGATCTCCGGAATCTTGCGCGACTTCGGCTCGGCTTGGGGACGGCGCCCGGGGCGACGCGAGTCGGGAACGAGTAGGTTCGTCGCGCGAGAGACGTGGCACGGGATATCGGTCGAGCTGGCCGTAAAGGGCGATCTGCGTGAGAGGACCCGCGACGCCATCCGAGACGAGGCCATGTTCGCGCTGGAAACGGGTCAGCGCAGCGAGCGTATCATCATCGAAGGTTCCGTCGGGCCGGCCTTCGAAAAAATGGAGTTCGGCGAGTGAGCGCTGGAGCCACAGGACGCCGCGACCTTCCTCGCCGATCTCGAGTCGCCCGGGATCGCCATCGAATCGCTCCCAGACGATGATCCCGGTCTCGAGCCAATGATCTGCGAGTTCGTCGACTGGAATCGTGACGACGCGGTTTGAGATGAGACCGGCGACATGTACACGATCGTCCATGAAACCGATGATCCCCAGCCAGCGAGGCTCTGAATCGGAGGCATCGGCGTTCTTATCCGAGTTGTTATTCGAGCTGTTGTCCGCGTTGGTTCTGGCTGGTGTGAGCGGCAACAGAACCGGATGATCGAGGCGCCGGAGTAGATCGATCGAGCCGCCGTCGAAAGGAGTCAGTGTGAGACCGCGGCTCTCGATTCCTGATTGGAGCGCATCGACGGTTCGCGGAGCGGCGGTGAGTGCGGGAGTACGACGACCAAAGCCTACGAGTATCGCACGTTGGCTTTCGGCCATCGCGATCTGGCGGTCTCGATTCGCAAGCAGACGTCGAAACAGTCCGGGAGACAAGGCGGTCACGTCGAGTTTCACGCCCGACAGGGGTGATTCGGGAATGGCGATCGAAGCGGCTGCAGACACGACACCGTTACGCGTCGGCTGCTCGGAAGCTGGACCTTGATCGGAGTCGGGTTTCTTCTCCGAGTGGGATTGGACGAAGCCGATCAAGCGAGCGACCGGGGGTACGGCAACGACAGGAATTGAAGTCGAAGGGGCGTTCGCGCCTACTGCGGGCGGCGTGGCGATGGGGGTATTTTCGGCGAGTGTCGGGTCTCCTGCGCTCGAGAATCGAAGCGCGTTCGACAGACCGTGACGGCCGACTTGCAGTCCCGCGAAGAGTGCCAGGCCGACGAGTGCGATACTGGCAACGAGAAACATCCACGGTCGAAAGATCGAGGGGCGGCGCGGGGCGCCTTGCCTTTCCCTTCGACCCTTTCGTGCGTCCGGGATCTCGCGCGCAGCGGAACGGATGAGGGCTGGACGAATCTGTGCCGAACGAGCGGCGTAGCCCGCAAGGAGCGCGCGATCGCAGAGTTGATTGACGAGCCGCGGAACCCCACCGGTACGCCAATGGACTTCGCGAAGGGCGGCCTCCGAAAAGAGTTCCTTGGGAGCGCCTGCTGCGACGGAAAGACGGTGCCTCACGTAGGCGCGAGTCTCCTCGGGACTGAGTGGTTCGAGCTTCCAGCGAACGCTGATCCGTTGGCGCAGCTGCCGGAGTCCACGACCGTCGAGTTTTCGATCGAGTTCGGGTTGGCCGAGCAGCAGGATCTGGATGAGTTTTTCGCGGCTCGTCTCGAGGTTCGAAAGCAATCGGACCTGCTCGAGGGTGTTCTCGGAGAGCGTCTGCGCTTCGTCGATGATCAACAAAACACGTCGGCCCTGTCGCTTCCTCTCGACCAGAAAGGCATCGAGCTGGGTCATCAGACTACGGCGCGTGAGTCCCTCCGCCAGAAGGCCGAATTCGGCACAGATCGACTGCAGGAGCTCGAGGGCGGTGCGGCTGGGATTGAAGAGGAAGGCGACCTCGGTATCGCCGTCGAGGCGCTCGAGCAGCGTACGGCAAAGCGTGGTCTTGCCGGTCCCGACCTCCCCTGTCACGGAGATAAATCCCTCTCCCTCCTCGATTCCGTAGAGCAGATGAGCGAGGGCCTCGCGGTGTGAACCGGCGAGGTAGAGAAATCTTGGGTCGGGGCTCAGCGCAAAAGGCTTTTCACGCAGGCCGTAAAACGCGGTATACATCGGGTATCGGTCCGGGGCCGTAGTCTAACTGATTGAATCTAAAAGTGAATCGAACGAATGGCTGAAGAATCGGAAATCGGCGGAATACCGGGGAACAACGAGAGCCTCGATCTTGGGACATTCTCGGCCTTCGGCGAGTTCGATGAAACAATCGAATCGGCGGAGGCGGTGGGAATCGACTCGGGCGCAACGCTCGTCAAGCTCTGTGTTCGAGACCGTGAAGGAGCGCTGCATTTCGCGACCTGGCCTTCGCCGTCGAAGGCGCGCGTCCTCGAGGTGCTGGACCGACTCGCACCCGATCGGATCGGTGTGACCGGCTGCGGAGCCGGCCCGATCCTCGAAGCCCTCGACCGTCAGGTATCGCATCCGATCGAGTTCGATGCATGGGGACGGGGTGCGAACCAGATTCTTGCCGAAATCGGACTGGCTTCGAATGACCCCTACCTGCTGATCTCGATCGGAACGGGAACCTCCGCGTTGCATGTCGAAGGGGATGTCGTCGAGCGGGTCGGCGGAACGGCCCTCGGCGGCGGAACGGCTCTCGGTCTCGGCCTTGCACTCACGGGTTGCCAGAGCCACGACGAACTCGTCGCTCTCGCATCGCGCGGAAATCGTGGCGGTGTCGATCTCCTCATCTCCGACATGTACGAGAAAGCCGACATCCCGATCGCGGCGGAGGCGACGGCGGCCTCTTTCGGCAAGCTCGCCCGCTCGCTCAATCAGACGAGTGAGACCGGGGATGAGAATTCGGACACGGACTCTCGCCTCAATGTTCAGACGCCCCCAAAGAGCGAAGACCTGGCCGCCGCGATCATGGGGCTGGTCGCAGAGAACATTGCCTTGATCTCGAATGCCCGGGCAACCGTGGCCGGGGTCTCGCGCATCGTCTACGGCGGTTCGACCCTCAACGACAACCCGGCGATCGTTCAGACCGTGCGCATTCTGACGAGCGTGATGGGATTCGAAGCGATCATTCTGCCACGAAGTGGCCACGCCGGCGCCCTCGGTGCGATGCTCCTCTGTTAGTCGAAGCGTCGCTGATGGAAGCGTCATCAACATAGATCGTCCGAAGAATTCCGATTCAAAGAAAGACGCGCGCCCTGCAAACAAGGCGCGCGTCTTGATTTTGTCAGACCGGAGCGACATCAAGTCGTCCTGACCTGTTCCTAGCTTGTTGGATTCGGATCACGCAGTGCAGGCTCCGTCGGCTCCTGATCGCCGCCTTCCTCGTCCTCGGGTCGCGCGAGATTACGTACGGCTCGCTGGGTACGAGCGATCGCAGCCCGCTGTACTCGCAACTCTTCCGTTTGCGCGGCAACCTGTCGCTCGAGACGATCTCGTGCATCGACGAGCTCGTCGATTCGCCCTTCGAGCGATTCCACCCGGCGATTCATCTCGCGCATCATCTGCTGGAATTCCTCGGGAATTCCCCCGGTGGCCGACGGCATTCCGCCAAGGCTCTCGTTTACCTGGTCCCGTGAGATCACTTCCATATCGTCCATGCTGTTCTCCTCGGAGTCGCCGAATACGACCGATTCCGACTCTTTCTCTTCATCCGGAAGGGATACGATCGTCGTATCCCCGCTATCTGTACCAAAGGCCGAAGCCGTCGAAGCCTCAGGCGTTCCCAGCGTCATCTGTTGATCGTCGCCGGAAAGATTCCCAAACGGATTCTCGTCAGTTCCAGCCTCGGTCGTTTCACCATCGCCAAAATCACTTCCGGCTTCATCCGCGAAATCGACTTCTTCATTGCCCTTCATTCGACGCGCAACGAGTGCACCGCCTAACAACAGCGCAATCATGCCGATGCCGGCGAGTGCCCAGGTCATCCAGCCACCGCCCTCATCTGTCGAAGGCTTGGACTTGACGACCATCGGTCGCGGTGTCCGTGCTAGTGGGGCCACGGGCTCGACTTTTGCAGCCGTGTCGGCTCGCGAGTCTGCAACCTGATCTGCGAGTACTTCGGCCTGATCGGACTCGCCGATCCCCGGCTCTTCGATTGGCATCGAAGTCGAAGGTTCATCTAACGCCGCGATCTCGGCTGTGAGTGTTGTGGGCTTCTGTGTAGGCGTCGGTTTAGGTGTGGGTTCGACAGCAGCCACCACGACCGGTTCGGGCTCGACCACGACGACGGGTTCTACGACGACAGGCTTCGGTACCACGACAGGAGCCGGTTCAGGCTCCACCGAGTTCTCCGCAACGATCTCGTCGAACGTAGGTTCGTCAAAACTCGGTACTGCCTCTTCCTTCGGAGCTGGAACGGGTTTCGCCTTCGGCTTGACCGCCGTCTTGGCAACCGAAGGTGCTGCCTTCTTGTCCGAAAGAACATCGAGCACGATTCGAGGCGGACTCGCGAGGATCATTTCCTTCAGCTTGAGTCCCTCTTTCGACAGTCGAATCCGGGCGATGGATCGTGGGCCGGACGGCTCGACCTCGACTTGCTCGATGAGTGATTTGGAAGATTTGAGGCGGCGGGGAATCGAGCTCGCTTCGAACGAGATCACCAATTCTGCGACATCCGATTTCGGGTCCGCTCGCTCGATTCGATAACCGGCGGCCCGGTCGAGTTCGAAGACGACGCGGGTAAATTCAGCATGTCTGCCGATCCGCACCTCCACGATCTCGGCCGCCTCTGCCTTCACCGCGGTGATGGCACTCGAAGCGCAGACGAGCAATCCAACCATCAAACACAGGGTTCCGCCCCCACGCCCGATTCTCGGACTCCGAAGAGCAGGACGACGCCCCCCTCCGAATGGATTGATCAAATGATTCGACATCTCGCGCGGCACCTCCCTGTTGACCCATGCGAAGGCCAACTGCCCCACGTCAATTTCCACACTGCGGAGCAGCATTGCCCGCGAAATTGCGTAAGAGCTACGTCCCCTCTTCGGGAAACGATCGCTCAGGCTTTACGGGAGATCTGCGAGTAAGTTGCCTACGACTGAGTGATCGGGCGTAAACCCCCTCACTCCGACTGTGATCGTGTCTAGGATCGGTCTCAGGCCCGATTCGCAAAAATCCTCGCAAGTACCCGAATTGCCTCAGCGATACGCGGACCGTACCACGAGACCAGAGTGCCGTCGATCAAATGAATTCGTGAGTCCCGAGCGGCCGGACAATCGATCGCGGACATCCGTTTGCGATCGGCCTCGTCGAAGGCGTAGGGCTCGTCAGGAAGCAGAATGACATCAGGCTGTCCACGCACGACATCTTCGAGCTCAACGATCGGATAGCGTCGGTCTGCGGCCGGCGTCCCAAGCGTGGCAAAAAGATTCTCCCCACCGCACAGCTCGATCATGTCGTGGATATAGGTCTCACGGCCAATCGTCATCCACGGATCGCGCCAGATCGGGCAGAACACCTTTGGACGCCCTGCTCTGCCCTCCGTGCGACGCAACATCGCCACTTCGACGGCCCTCTCGACTGGAATGACCCACCGCTCGACCAGGGCTTCCGCCGCCCCGAGCCCCGCCAGATCCCGAAGCAGATCGGCGCCCTCTCGCACGGTACGCGGATAGGTCACCCAGACGTCAATTCCAGCCTCCGCCAACCCTCGCACGCTGCGCGCCGTGTTTTCCTCGTGATTCGCAATGACGAGATCCGGCTCGAGTTCGATGATCGCCCGGACGTCCGCATCCTTGGTTCCGCCGAGTTTAGGGAGACCATCGAAAGCCCCGTGTGGATGGACGCAATATTCGGTGACGCCGACGAGCCGATCGCCCAACCCCAGGACTTCGAGTGATTCGGACAGACTCGGAACAAGGCTCACGATCCGACTGAAATTTCGATCTGGCAGATCATCTCGACAAGAATGAACTCGCGGATGATCGAGCAGTGCTTCGTTCTCAGTCATCCCCGAACACGATCTCCAGCACAGGCGATCGCAGCCGAATTTTCTCGACCGGACGACCGACGAGCGTTTCGGGGAGGCTGATCGATCGACGACCGTCGCGTACGCGCAGATGTAGGACCCCACCCTTCGCGAAGACCTCGACTTCCTCTTTTGTAATTCCGGGCAGGTCGATCTCCATACGAGTCCGTCCGCCAACGCGACGAAAACGGATTGGACGTCCCGTCGCGAGTCGCGCGGCTGGATCCTCGTCCCCGAAGAGATCTCGAGCCAAAGCTTCGAGGGCCTTCGTTCCGATCACTTCCTTGGGCTGAAGGCTGACGCGGCGGATCGGAACCGGGAAGCTCCGATCGATCGCTTCGAGTTCCTCTCGTTCGAGCTCGAGCCAACGACTGAAATAGCCTCCTCCAGCCGACTCGGGCATCACGCGATTCACGAGTACAGCATCGGTCGCGATTCCATAGAGCGAGAGGTACGCAAAGGAGCGTCGGGTTTCATCCACGACGACGCGCGTCGGGTTGACGACGAGTCGCGCACTCGTTCGATCTCCATCGAGTAGAATTTGTCGTACGTCGTCGATCTCTTCGTAGAGTCGTTCGAAGGCATCGAAGAATTCTTCTCGAGGTATCAGCCGGCCGGCGTCGAAGCCGCGCACGAGTGGTCGAAGCAGTCGTGCACCCTTTCGTTCGAACTCGAAGAAATGCTGCATGAAGATCCGCAATGCGTCCGGGAAGCGAAGCATTCGCATCGTCGAACCCGTCGGGGCACAGTCGACGACGCAGACGTCGAAATCCCCGGTCTGCTCGACCTCACGTACGGCCCGCAGAGCAACCAACTCCTCGATTCCCGGAAACGCCAACAGCTCTTCCGCCACGAGCGCATCGGCTTCGTCGCGCAGCAGCTCTCGCAGCCAGGCCTGAACGCTATGCCACGCACCATCGAGCTCGACCTGGGCGCGGATCTCGCGTGCGTAGACGTCCTGGGTGATACGTCGCGGATGGGGACCGACGGGCTGACCGAGTGCGTCGGCGAGACTGTGCGCCGGATCGCTCGAAAGCACACAGACTCGATGGCCGTGTTGGGCCGCGCCGAGAGCCGACGCCAGGGCAAGTGTCGTCTTCCCGACACCTCCCTTACCGGTGTAGAGAAGCACTCTCACGCGGACGCTCCTCGCACGGAGTCGGGACCGATCGCTGCGTCGACAAACGACACGACGAGCTGTTCCTCGCGGTAGGCGACCCGATCGACTTCGAGCTTCGAAAAACCGACGGGCAGCGCGATCTTCCGACGACGCCCGGCCACCCCGACGATGAGTTCGTCTTCGATGCGTGTCACCTCGAGTGTTTCCGGATCGAGTCCGGGGAGTGGAAGACGAACTCGTGCGCCCTCGTCATCGCGTTCGAAACGCATGCGCAACGCTTGTCCGAGATGGGCAGCAGGGTAGAGATCCCCAAATAGCATCTTTCCATGTTTAGCGAGCGCCGGTACGCCGCGAACCTCGTCCGCCTGAAGCGGCGCAGTGAGACAAGCCATGGGCGAAAACGCCTCTTTGACTTCGCGCAATCGTTCGCCCTGCGTCTGGCGCCATTCGCGAAAAAATTCCTCGCGCAGAGCCTCCTCGGGCAACATTCGATTCATGATGACCGCATCGCTCCCGAGCTGAAACAAACAGAGATCCGTCAGCGAACGCCTCGCCTCATCAATCACCATCGACTCTGGCGTCACAACGAGCCGAACACTCGTCTCCGCCGAAAGAAGGCGAGCACGCAATCGATGCAGGGTCTTGTAGAAGAGCCGATCGGCTTCAGCGAATACCTCCGCCGACGGCAGAGGCGCCGCGACGAGCCCACGCATAACCGGCTCGACGATCTGCGCGGCAGCGCGCTGTAGCCGCAATAGCCAACGAAGCCCGCTATGCGCGACTTCGGGCAGCGTCACCAGGCGCAGGGTGCTGCCAGTCGGTGCACAATCGACCAATATAAGATCGTAGTCGCCGCTCGAAGCCCATTCTTCGACACACACGAGGGTCGCCAACTCATCGGCGCCGGGTAGCAACGCCAGCTCGTCCGCGACGACTTCGTCGATACCCTGATAGCGAAGCAACTCGACGAGATAGGCGCGAACACGGCCCCAATGCGATTCGATGACATGGAGCGCGTCGATCTCGAGCGCATCGAGTCTCTCCGCCAGACGACGCGGTTCGGGTCCGAGCGATTCGGCGAAAACGTCCCCCAGACTATGCGCGGCATCGGCGGACACGACGAGCGTTCGTAGGCCACACTCGGCCGCCCATGCGGCCGTCGCCGCAGCAGTCGTCGTCTTTCCGACGCCGCCCTTGCCGGTGTATAGAATGAGCCGCATCGCGCCAACGTATCACGCTGGGCAGATCATGCCTTTTTGTTCGCGAATCCTGGTCGCGCGTCTTGATAGCGCGCCTGGACGGAACTCACGGACTCTCCTGTCGTGCCTGTCGTGCGAAATCCGGACGGACGTCGATTTCGATCCTGGTGAGGGGACTAGAGAGCCTGATTCGCCCGCGGCCGCCCCCCGCGACTCATCGTCGTGCCAAGCTCGACCCAACGTCCCTTTGGTCGGCGGGTCCAGCGATGTTCACAGTGCAGGCATTCCGACACACGCAACGTGCCCCCATGCATCACTTCGTCGGTCACGATTCTGCCATCGCCGCAGACGGGGCAACTTGCAGGCTGCATCGCGCGGAGTGCGTGTCCATGTACATATCGATCTCCAGGTCCATGACCAAGCTGAATCGAATCCGGCATGTACTCCAGAACTCGCGACTCGCGACCATGCGCGCGTCGTTCGACCGGGACCTCCATGCTCGCGATCATTCCCTCGACACGCTCCCGTTCTGCCGTGTTTCGTTCGCGCATCCGCTGGCGATCTCGCGCGCTGGCCAGACCTTCACCCCTGCGGCCTCGTGCGCGATGCCCACCCGACTGCTTCGAGCGAGCGAGGCTCGTCAGTGTCCGATTCTGAGATCGTTCCTGGCCGATCTGGGCCGTCGATTTGACTCGAGTCATTTCATTTCCCTCCAAGCTGCGCCTGTATTCAGACCATGAGCGCCGACCAACCCCAAAATCACCTCAATCTCTTCACCTCGAACTCTCGCGGCCAGCCTCTTCGAACACCCTCTAGAAACAACCTCTCCACGTATTCCTTCTATGCAATCCTTCCACCCAATTCGTTCAGACAATTTCGTTCTCACAATCTCGCCGTTCACCGCGTGGAGTGCCGACGCGCCTTTGGCCCTCGAGACCTTTGGTCCTTGAGCTTTTGCTTTCAGGACCTTCGACCTCCAACGTCCAACCTCCGACCTCCGACCTCCGACCTCCGACTTTCTTTGCGTCTTCTTCTGGCTTCTTGCGCGGCATCAACACTCCACACGGCGCGGCCCCGGGCGCTGGCGTCTTTGGGGGGCGAGTGCGCCCGATCTCTTCAACGATGCAGGTCGGATGTGACAAGTCCGGTCACAATTCACGAATAAAAAGCGAAAGTGATTCATGGATTGATCCCGCGGGGCGCGTCATTGGTCGGCGACGGTTCTTCGCGGAGAAAAGCGACGCCGGCGGCGGCGGCTCAGCTGTCGTCGCGAAGTTCTCGCTTGAGAATCTTGCCGGTCGGCCCCTTGGGCAACTCCGCCACGATCTCGACGATCCGAGGGTATTTGTAGGCGGCAAGCCTCTCTTTACAAAACGATTGAAGCTGCTCCGGAGTCGTCTTGCCATCCACCGTGAGCGCCACGATTGCCTTTACTTCTTCGCCGTGTTGCTCGTGGGGTATGCCGATGACGGCCGCCTCGACGACCTCTTCGTGTTCGTAGAGAACTTCTTCGACTTCGCGCGGATAGACGTTGAATCCACCGCGAAGAATCATGTCCTTCTTCCGATCGACGATCCAATAACATCCATCCGAATCGCGATAGCCGATGTCGCCGGAGTGGAACCAGCCGTTGCGCAAGGTCTCTTCCGTCGCCTCAGGGCGATTCAAATAGCCCTTCATCACGTTGTGTCCTCGGATGCAGATCTCACCGCGCTCATCGTCCGGCAACGGTTCGTCCTCATCGCTGACGATACACATTTCGACGCCCCAGACCGGGTACCCGATCGAACCCGCTTTGCGTGGTTTTCCGAGAACGTTGAAGCTCGAGATCGGCGACGTTTCGGATAGACCGAAGCCCTCGAGGATTTCGACGTTGAACTTTTCTTCGAAAGAATTCATGACGTCGACAGGCATAGGCGCACCGCCAGTCATACAGATCTCGAGGCTCGAGATGTCGTGCGCACGATCGCCACGATGATGCAGCAAAGCAAAATACATCGTCGGGACACCCGCAAAGATCGTCAGCCGATCTCGCTCGATCAGCTCGAACGCCTCCTCCGGCGTAAATCGGGCCAACATTGTCATACTCCCGCCCGACGCGATCATGCCATTCTGAATCACCGTCTGTCCGAAGGAATGGAAGAGGGGGAGAGTGGCCAACGCGCGATGGCCATTATTCGACGGCGGCAACAGCTTCGGTGCAACGACCGCACAGTTCATCAGCAGATTGGAATGGGTGAGCTCGGCGCCCTTGGGCTTGCCCGTCGTCCCCGATGTGTAGAGGATGACCGCAGTGTCCTGGGGCGAAGTCGGGTGGAGTCCATCGACTGGATCCGCCTTGGCCATCGCGGCAACCGTGTCTTCGCCGTCTTCGCCGCCGGCAACCACGACTGGTACGGAGAGCGGCCCCGCGCCCTTCCGACCCGGCTCCTCGAAGAGGGGATGGACGATGAGCAGACGGGAATCCGAGTCCTCGAGGAAATAGGTCACTTCGGGTGCCGCGGCGAGGATATTGATCGGAACGACCGTCGCCCCCGCGTACAGGATCCCGAAATAAGCGATCGGAAATTCCGGAACGTTCGGGATCAGAAGCGAGACCTTGTCGCCGGGCTGAATGCCGCGCGCCCGCAGACTCGCCGCCACACCGCGGGCCGCACGATCGAGTTCGCCGTAGCTGAGTTCGAGTTCCCCCGCGCGAAGTACGGTCGCGTCGGGTTTCTCGTTTGCATTCGCGGATAGAATCGATCCCAGGTTTAGATGCATGGCGCGCTCCTTCAGCGAGTGGACTCGGAAGTAATAGCGCTGGGGTATGCTCGGCGCCCCATTCGAATCCGAGCCCGAGATCCAGAGGAGAGCCCCGTTGAGCGATTCCGCTCCTGACCAGAACGTCGCCGGAGCGCGCGCGCCCTGGTTGCTTTCCGTCGGGGCTGCAATCGGACTCGCGCTCGCAACCTTCGGGCTGCTCGATCCCCAGACAGACCCGCAAGAGCTGTCCCCTGACACGGCCGCGCAGGTGGGCGACCGGACCATTCGGCGTGTCGACTACGAACGGGTTCTCGCCGGGGTCGAACAAGATCTGCGAAACCCCCTGGACGAATCGATTCGTCGTCGCGTGCTGGATCGAATGGTCGATGAGGAACTCCTGGTCCAGCGCGCACTCGAACTGGGGCTGGCGGCGATCGATCGACGCGTTCGTGGCGAGCTGACATCGGGATTGATGGATTCGATCGTGGGCGAAGCGAATGCCGACGAGGCGAGCCCGCGCGACGTGGCGCGACATTACGAGGAGAACGTCGACTTCTTTACCCGCCCTGGACGGCTTCACGCGCAGACGATTTTTTTCTCGGCTCGTGGAGATGGGCGTCGACCGGACGGCACGGCCGCGGAACGCGCCGGACGAGCAGCCGCGCAGCTACGCACCGGTGAAAATGCGAACGAGATCGAAAACCGACTTGGCGATCCCCAGGTCTCTCCACTGCCAAACGGGATGCTCCCACCGAGCAAGGTTCGCGACTACGTCGGCCCGATCATTTTGCAGTCTTTGGAGGAGCTTGCGGTTGGCGAGTGGAGCGAGCCGATCGAAAGTGGTGGGGGGCTCTATCTCGCGCGCGTCATCGATCACGAACCACGAATCATCCCCGCCTTCGAAGAGGTCGAGGACCTGGTTCGCCAGGATCTGAAGCGCCGTCGCGGAGACCAGGCGCTGCGCGACTACCTGGACGACCTTCGAAGCCAGATATCCGTCTCGATCAACGAATCCGTTTTCAGCGCTTCGAAGTAAGGGTCGACTGAAGGATCGTCGCGATCGTTTCGACGAGTGCTTCGCGACCCTCGCCCATCGGCCCGAAACGGGTTTCGAAGATCTCGTGATGGATCGCCATGGATTCGAGCGCCGTGAACATGAACATGGCTCCCGAGAATGGGCCGATCTGGCCGCCAGCGCAATCGAGATCCAGAGCACCTTCACTGCTAGATGCGGTATGCGCGGCCTCGATCACCTCAGCAAAGGCCGTCACCACCGGCAGCATCGCTTTCAAACGAACTTCCCTGAAGGCAGGGTCGCCTTCGTCTGCCGCATTGTTGCGAACGCGTAGGATGGCTTTGTATCGATCCCAATAATCGGTCACGAGATTGGCCAGACGACGGCCTCGCTCGTGCCCTGCATGCCCGGTCCAATCTCCGTGGATCAGCTCGATCATGTCCGGCGTTAATTCTGAAACCTCGGTCGCCAGCTCGAGGACGACATCGTTCACGTCTTTGAAATATTGGTAGAAAGTCGCAGGCGAAGATCCGATCGAGCGCGCGATATCGATGACACGAAGATCTCTCATCGACTTGTTCTCGAGGAGCGATACGGTCGCTTCGAGAATACGCGCACGTGTTCGCAATGCACGGGGCCCGAGCGACCGGCCGGACTGGTCGACGCGGGTCGAGTCGCATTGAGCCGGCGGCTCCGCCGCCCGGTCGCTGGGCAGCGGCAAAGAGTCTGCGGCGGGGATGGAGGCGACAAACATCGTCTCCGGCATCTTCTTCGGGCCGTCTGATGAGTGCGCCAGGGGAAAATCGCTAGTCGTGGGCGGGTGCGTCATGCCATCAACATACACGACTTTGGGTTGATGAGTATGTAAAAATGCCCTGAGGGGCAGTCAGAAACGAATGTGTGGCCGCTCACATCATTTTTGGTTGATTGTACGATCATCTTTACAGTTCCGATCTTCGGAAATCAAAACGCCGTTGTACGATTATTCTTGTACTACCCAGCCAATCCCGTAATTTGTCCGGTGCTGACGCGTTCGCGTGTGAACTCTGCTTCGCCCCCCAACCCCGGGCACCTTTGACGATGCAGGAGGTCCGATTCATGGCCAAGCTCACGATCGAGATCGACATGGAGGACACCCAGGAGAGCTGGGACGCCCTCTACCGTCGCATCGAAAAATCCGCTGAGTCCGATGAGAAACCGCAGAGTCCGGCCCCAAATGCAAAGCCGGCTACCTACGACCTACTGCTCGATCCCGAGCGCGCCTTCGGCGAGGTCGGGGATTTCTTTGCGGTTCTGAACGGGCACGAGTAACGACGGGATCAGCGTTTCGGCACGACGACGATGCGTGCTTTCGCTGTCGGATGTTGCTTGATGTGGATCTCGAACGTTCCTTCCTTTTCGAACGTATAGTGCCAGCCATCGCCTGGCTTCTCGAGCGCTGGACTCTCGATCATCCCCGATTCATCGACGATGACATGTCCGCCCGGCATCTCGACCGTATTGGAAAAATGAACCGTCGTTCCGACGAATAGATTCAGCAACGAAGGTTTTAGCTCGTCGTGGCTGATCTCGATCGTCGGGCCGTGCCCCAGGGCGGGCTCCGGGACTCCGATTCCGAGCAAGGCGAGCGAGACGACCAATAGACAGATTCTCGAGTACTTCAACAAAGACTCCTCCGGCCGACATGGACCGTGCGAACGGTAACGATCGCACGCCATGACAAGGACGGGTAGCCTTGGCGCCCGCCCCTTGAACGAGCATCCAATGTCCGAATCCGCCCAGATCGCGCGCGTGCAGAACAGCGAGTTCCGCACGCTATTCGGGCTTTCCGTTCCCGTCGCCACAGCGCAGCTCGGCTTCATGACGATGGGCGTCATCGACACGATGATGGTCGCGCGAATCGGCGTCTCCGAACTGGCCGCTGTCGCGATCGCAACCTCATGGGCATGGTCATCGAGTTCGCTCTTCCAGGGTCTCGTCCACGGCATGGATCCTCTCGTCAGCCAGGCCCACGGCGCAGGCGATGGCAATGGCGCCGGACTCGCCCTCCAGCGGGGATTGGTCATCGCCTGTCTTTCATCGATTCCTTTGATGGCCCTCTGGATCGCAACGGAACCCTTCCTCCTGATGCTCGGCCAGGACGAGACGGTGGCCAGACTCGCCGGGAACTACATGCTGGCGCGACTGCCGAGCGCCCTCGGTTTCAACCTGTTCATCGCCCTTCGTCAATACCTTGCGGGTCGCACGATCATGCGTCCGGCGATGTGGGTCATGCTAGTCGGAAACGTGGCCAACCTCATCTTGAACTGGGTCCTCATTTTCGGCCATCTCGGCGCCCCCAGACTCGGTCTACTGGGTGCGGGCCTCGCGACGGGGCTGACGAATCTGTTCTTGCCGATCGGATTGTGGTTCTGGATTCGCCATTTCCGACTTCATGAAGGGGCCTGGCGCGAATGGGATCGGGACTCCTTCTCCCTTGCGGGTATTGGGCGCTATCTACGACTTGGAATACCGGTTGGTCTCCAGCTCTCTCTCGAAGCCAACGCGTTCACGGTCGCCATGATCATGATCGGCTGGATCGGCGTCGTCGAGCTCGCTTCACATCAGGTCGTGATCAACATGGCGAGCTTTACGTTCATGCTGCCCCTTGGCGTTGCGATCGCCGCGAGTGCGCGCGTGGGAAATCTGATTGGCGCACAGGATTCGACACGCCTACGCGTCGCATGCCGAACTGCTTTGGCGATGGGCGGCGGCGTGATGGCCGTCGCTGCGTTCGTGTTCGTCGTCTTCCGTGAGAGCCTGCCTCTGTTCTATATCGAGGACGCTGCCGTCGTTTCGCTCGCAGCCGTGCTGCTACCGATCGCCGCCGCCTTCCAGATCTTCGATGGCCTACAAGTCGTCGGTGGTGGGTTGATGCGCGGAATGGGTCGACCCAAAGCGGGCGCAATCGTCAATCTGATCGGTTTCTATGTCATCGGGTTGCCGCTCGGCTGGCTGCTCGGCTTTCCAATGGGGCTCGGAGTCATCGGGATTTGGTGGGGACTCGTCGCTGGCCTGGGTGGCGTCGCGCTCATGCTGTGCATCTGGGTGATGCGAACCGCGAAACGACCACTCATCGAACTGACCGTCGATACTCGCTGACTCGACTACACCGACACGCGGATTCGATTCAACGCAAGCGAATCGACGCGATCATCTCCTCGAATTCGCTCATCATTCTTGGAAGGTTCTCGGTCACAGCCGTCGCGGTCAGTATCAATGTTGCGCGCTGACTTCGTTGAATCTGGTATTGCAGTGTCGTTGTGCCCGGAACCGCCCCGTCGAATTCGAGGTAGAGCGATCGACGACCAATACGCTCTCTCATCTCGCAGACATCCATCGCAATCGGTCGACCAAAGACACGAGAGAATTCGGTGGGCAGGATGTGGCAGATATTCTCGAGTTGATCGGGAGTCGATGGGAGATCTGCCGACTGCATCAGGATGTTGACGTTGTCTATGAAGGAGCCCGGCGTGTCTTCCCGCCGGTAGAAGATCTCGAGTTCACCAGCCTGCACGCGATCATAGACCGCACGCCGCATTTCCAACGGAACCGATCCCAGACCAAAAACGCCTCCGTCGCCGAGAAAGACGTCAGCGCTGTTGGTCACTTCACTTTGCGTCAGTACCAGCCAGACGTTGGGCACTGAAATTCCGAATCCAAATCCACTCTCGTAGTCTTCCGCTGTCGCGGTCCCCGCCTTGCTCAGTGTCGATAACATGAGGAGCGCGGCAATCGCGAGCCACTTCTGCATGCATTCCTCCCCCCTCGAAATTCCCGCGGGCCAATTCGCTCCTCGGCGCTCCGATGATTCGGCTTGAGATGATGAGTAGGAGCCGACCCAGGAAGAAATTCAGGCTAGCGTTGGCGCGGGATATCCAATGTTCGAAAGTCTTCGTTCCTTCTTTGATCCGCCGATCACTGCCGATGCCGAGCAGAGCACTGCGAAGCTCGCCTGGGTCGTCCGGCTGCGCTGGGTCGCAATCGCCGCCCAACTCCTATCGATCTTTCCCGCCCTCGAATTTCGACTGCTAGAAGCGAAGATGCTCCCCCTGTTCTGCACGGTGATCGCGACCCTCGCCGTTCTCAATATCGGCACCTGGATTGGACTACGCCGCGGCTCGAGGGGAACCGCAGGCCATCTCATGATCCAACTCGGTGCCGACATTCTGGCTCTGTCGGCCTTGTTGATCCTGACCGGTGGGGCCTGGAATCCAATGGTCCCGATCCTCCTCGTTCATACTGTGCTAGGCGCGCTTCTTCTCGAAGGTCGATTGGGACTCACATTTTTCGGCCTGTTGCTGGCAACCTTCGTGCTCATCCAGACCAACAGCCACATTCCGCCCGGTCTGGCCGGTTCGCTGGTACCGGCCAACATTCTCTTTCCCGCGCAGCTCGTCGTCGTGTTGGTCTTCTGGATCCTGACCGCCTGGCTTTCGAGAACGCTCGACAGCTTCAAGATCTGGTTTGCCGAGGCCCAGGAACGCAAGACGCGAATCGATCGTCTGCGTGCGGTTGGCGCTCTCGCCGCCGGACTCTCGCACGAATTCGCCACCCCTCTCAACACCGCACAACTGAAGCTCACTCGACTCGCTCGCAAGCACGCCCTCGAGGCCGACGAGGATCTTCGAACCGCCGTAGAAGAACTGGATCGCTGCGGCGATATCCTGCGACATATGGCGGGATCGCAGCTCCATCCAGATCGGCTTCACCTCGAGATCATCGACCTCGATCCGCTCGTTCGGCAGGTATGCGAAAGCGTCGGCACTGTCCACGAGGAGGCGACGATCCGATTTCTGAGCGACGGACGCGGGCCGAAGCGCGTGCTCGTTCCAACCGTCGCCTTTTCCCAGGCGCTGATCAATCTCGTCGACAACGCCATCGAATCAGGCGGAAATCAGAGTGAAGTCGAAATCGTCGTCGTTCGCAGCGGTGCGCGTGTGGAACTATCGGTTCAGGATCGAGGCTCGGGCTGGCCCGAGGTCGTTCGTCGACATCTAGGGGAACCCTTCGTGACCACAAAACCCGAGGGCGTTGGACTTGGCCTCTACTATGTTCACTCCCTGGCCGAGGCCATCGGCGCAGAGTTGACCCTCGACGATCGAGAATTCGGCGGGGCGGTCGCGAGGATATCCTTCCCGATCGTGCCGACAGCCACGACGGCTGAAACCGGTATCCACATGACGATTGAAACCCCAAACTGGAGACCGCAAAATGGCTGACCAGGCGCTGCAGGGCGGGAACGACGCGGAACGCTCGCTATTGATCGTCGAGGACAACGATCGTTTCGCGGAAACGCTCGCTTCCGAGTTTCGCGACCGTGGCTACGCCGTACAACGTGCGAGCGATCTTTCTTCGATTACTGCAATCAAGAATCTCGACGTCCAGTACGCGGTCGTCGATCTGCGACTCGGCGCGGATTCTGGACTCGATGCGATCCAAGCCATCCTTGGTCGCTCGCCCAGGGCGAGGATCGTCGTGCTCACTGGTTATGGAAGCATCGCAACTGCGGTCAAGGCGACCAAGCTCGGCGCGGTCGGGTATCTCATGAAGCCGGCTGACGTCGACCAGGTCGAGCGTGCCTTCAACGGCGAAGATGTCGATGACGACGAAATCCCGATTCCATCTGAGTTCCAGAGCCTGTATCGCCATGAACGTGAATACATCGAGTTCGTACTGGCGGAGTGCAACGGCAACATTTCACAAGCCGCCCGACGCCTTGGCCTGCATCGCCAGAGCTTGCAGCGAAAGCTCAGAAAGTACACACCCCAGTAGACGAAAGACTCTATTGGGAATCGAACTCGACCGTCACGTCGCTACTCGTCTCGTCTACGACGATGCGCGGTGCCGAACGAAGACGCAGGGATCGCCCATCCGAACTCCTACCCGTGCGAACGTCGAATTGGTAGCCATGCCACGGACAGAGAATCCGACCGTCGCTCACGACACAATCGTCTAGAGGACCCAGCAGATGCGGACACTCGGTCGAGTGGGCGACGAGTTCGCCTTCGAGTTCGACAATGCGAAATCGTCGATCCGCGAAGACGAATACGAAGGGCAGCCTCGATCGCACTTCGGCTAGTCGTCCCAAGACGAGCGTTTCCGTTCGTTCCGTCGACGCGCCCTGACGATTGGCAAGCGCACTCTCACGCGTCTGCATCATCTCTTCGTCCTGATCCCACAGCAGAGTGTAGAGCGAGACGTATCCACGCCCGAGCGTTCCGAGTGCCTCCTCCGACATGGGCCGAACGCAGAATTCGACCTGGATAGCGGTTCGATCTTCCGCGATCGGATCGAGGGATGTCCAGATTTCGCTCGGGGCGCCAGCGCCGGTCACGGTTCGGGCAACATAATGGCGCCCAGCGCGATTCGTGATGAGTTCGATTTCCGCCTTGGCTTCTCCGGCCAGTTCGACACGCGCGCGCCAGCCCCAGTCGCCCGAAGCGATTCTCTCGATCGAGTTGAACGCCTGCGAATGGAGCCAGGGTAGATGCTCCCAGTCGTAGACATTCTCCCAGACTCGTTCTAGCGATGCGCCTACTTCCCGCTCGTAGACTGCAGCAACGACCAGTTCCGGATTTCGATCGATCGAATTCAAACGACCTGGCTCAGTCATGGCTCGACTCCACGGGTGGTCCCGCTTCATGGGGAGACCGAGAAGTCTCCCGTTCATCTATGTCTCGATCGACAGCGAGCTTCCATCCTCGGCTCGCGAGGGCGCGAATCGCCTCTTCGCGTTCCGGGACATGGATGGCGATTGCGACCCGATCGCCCTCGCGAAAGATCCATTTTGCATCCATCACGACGGTTGTGCCATCCCGCTCGACAACGAGCATGACATAGCGCTCGTCAAGTCCGCCCGAGCCGGTCGTATCGACGATGTCACCCTCGGCCTCGACAGGGGCATGGACGAAATGCTCGATTGCAACGTCTCCGCGGCGTCCGCGCACATCCCATCGCTCGACGTCGTGAGGACCCTCGAAGACGACTTTCGCGTCGCCGCTCTCGACTTGCTCCGAGAGCAGTCCAACACCGACTTCGGACGTCGCTACGAGTCCATTCGGCACACCGAATCGATCCCGCGCACGTTCCACGAATACGCCGTTCAAGGTCCGATTCGCGGTCAGCGAAACCACCGTGCGCACGAATCCGAACCTTGCCCGCTGCATAACTGATTCCTGGAGCGCGTTCCCGTACACCACCGAGAATCCCGCCTCTTCCGCCCTTCGAACACCTGCCGGATTCGAATCCAGCAGAACCACCGGAACCCCACCACGCCGGAGCTCCTCAGCCAGGGCGAGGCCCAGAACTTGAGTGCTCAGGATTGCGACGGTGTCGCGTCTGCGCAGACGCACGTTCAACAAGTTGCCGATGGGTCCGGCCGTGAGGCCTGCAAGCGTGACGGTGACTGCGATCGTCAAGAAGACCAGCGCACGCAGTTCCGTTCCACCGTCGAGTCCTGCTCGTTCGAGATCGGCCGCGACGAGTGAGGCGATCGCCGCCGCCACAATGCCTCGCGGAGCGACCCAGGCGATAAAGAAACGTTCTCCACGAGTGAGTTCAGAACCGAGCGTACAGAGCCAGACACCCAGGGGTCGGACGACGAAAATCAACGTCGCGACGACCCCAATGCCAGCCCAACCCAGCGCGGCGACCTGCTCGAAACGCACATCGGCGGCGAGTAGGACGAATAGCAGCCCGATGAACATGACCGTCAGCTGGTCTTTGAACTCACGTAGATCGCGTTCGACGGGAGTTCTTGTATTGCCGACCACGACGCCGGCCAGCGTGACCGCAAGCACTCCACTCTGCGAGAGCAACGCCTCTGCACCCGCGTAGAGAAGCAGCACCGCGGCCAGCACCGAAACATTCTCGAGGCCCTCCGGCAGGAGGCGCGAAACGCGCAGCATGCGCGCAAGACCGAAGCCCGCCACGACACCAAAGGCCGCCCCAGCAGCAATTCGAGCGAGACCTGCACCACTATGCTCGAGAACGAGCGAACCCGGATCTCCCGAGAGCGCGAGCCGGAGGATCACCACCGCGAGAATTGCTCCGATCGGATCGATCAGAACCCCCTCGGCCTCGAGCACCGTGGAGACCCTTTGCTTCAATCGGAGCGAGGAGACGAGGGGCCCGACCACGGTCGGCCCCGTCACGATGACGAGTCCGCCAAAGAGAAGTGACTCCATCTGTCCCCAGCCAAGCCAGGCATGAGCCGCATAAGCGCCACCCGCGAGCGTGACCAGGGCGCCTAACGTAATCAACCGACGGATGGCTGCGCCCTCTCGGCGCAGTCGAGACAGCTGGAGGTTCAGTCCACCCTCGAACAGGATGATCGCGACCGCGAAGTCGACAATCGCGTAGAGGCCATCTCCCAGCTGTCTCGGCTGGATCCAACCGAGCCCATCCGGACCCAGCGAAACTCCGGCAATCAAGAGGAGCACAATGCCCGGCACCCGCAGATGCCGTGCGAGGGACTGGGCAACCATGCCCGCAAGCAATGCCAGAGCGAACGTGAGTTTCGGATCGACTTCGGACGTAGTCATCTCACCTCTGACTCGAATGCGCTCAAATTGACCACCCGCAATCAGGATCGGTTTCTAGGAAGCCTCAGGCGTCCGCGCGCCCGGACGTGTGACGTGACGGAGATAGAAGAGAAGGTCGGCAAGTGCATCGCGGTTCTGGATCCCCGCCGAAACCATGCGATTGCCAGGCACAAAGCCTACCGGATCCATCAAGAACGCCGCGAGCGAGCGATCATCCCAGACAATCGAAGCACTGATCATCGCGGGCGACCCCTGGTACCCAGGGGCAAGACCCGATCTGCGTCCGTAGACACCCAACAGCGAGGGTCCCACCTTCTTGACGGTACCCGCAAGATCATGACAAACCCAACACCCACCTGCGGCGCTACGACCCCGCAGAAAGCGTTCCTGGTCTGCCTCATCCAAGCCGGCCAGAATCTCTCGATCGGGATTGGAGCAACCAGCAGTCGCGATCCCAACCAGGATCAAGGCAAGGGAGCAAGCGAGCTTGAAAACATGAAATAGACGACACGATCGGATGTTCATTGCCCGGGTACCCTACCGACGGCCGTAGAGAAGATCGAGCCTGACCTCCTGCTCGGAGCGTTGGCCATCGGACCAGGCGATTCGCGCCTGGCGATGGCAGCTGTGACAATGCGAAACGATTTCGACAGCGCAGGAAGAACCGACAGGCTCGCTCTGGAGAGCATCATGGCTTCTGTCCTGGTTCGTGCCCACGACGATCTCGAAAAGGCCTCGATGGCAGATTCGACAGCGAATCGACTCCTTGGGTTCTGGCCGATCGCTCGCTGGCATGCGCCCCACCACTCCTTCGCCATCAAAGACTGCCTCCACTCGTCCGCATTCATGGCAACAGGCAAATATGGGTATCCAGAAGGGAGAAGCGACAAGTTCGCCGTCTTGCATTGGCAACCGTGATTCCCGCCAGGCCCGCACTACGCTTCGCCAGAAAAATCCGCCTCGACCGGAAACACTACGAGGCCACCCTGTCAGTCGAAAGGCCTGGGCACCGCAAGCACAGCTCAATCCGCAATAGACCATCTCCCGATCGGGCCGCTCGGGCTTGAAAACGGGTAGGGACGGATCGACCTCGAAATTTCCGAAGAATTCACGCTCCACACCCGCAAAGCTACCGCGTTCCAGACGCTCAGGACGCTCGCTCGGCAATGACCTTCCGAATCGCTCGTCGGTAGTGCTCTGCTTCGGTCAGGTCCGGGTAGCGCAGACGCTCGGCCTCGATCCGCTCTTCGAGCGCAGCGCGATCACCATGACACGCCGAGAGGAGATAGGCGACATCCTCGGAGGTCGCTGCCCCAGGTACACGGTCCCTAAAACCGATCCGCTTCGCGATCTCATGTCCGGCGCCCGTGGTTGCAAAGATTGCGATCGTCACAGCGATCACGAGTACGAGCATCAAGAACGTCATCGAATCGAAAGATCTGGCAATTGCTATTCGTCCTGGCCGTCGGAAACTGCGAGCCCCTCGTCTTCGAGCGTAAAGCGATAACGCAGCTCCTTGCGCATCCAGACAAAACTGCCGCTAACCAATCCGATGAGCCAACCTTCGACCAGCAGTGTCGGCTGCCAATCCCAACCCATTCCAAAAAAACCGAGCAGTGGATACAAAAGAAGAAAGGCCAACCCCTTGTTCACCACGAACCACAAGGCTCCACGCTGGCGAACGCGTGCCCACCAGAGTCTTTCGTCCTCGTCCATCTTGAATTCCCTCGGATCCGCCACGTCGACACCCCACCGGTCCTGGGACGTAAACCCACGTCCTATGCATGCGTTCGGACGGGCGGGCCATTGAATTGATTCTGCTCTGAGTCGGAATCCAAAACTGAGGGCTTTTGAGCCCAAATGAACTCATGGACCTGCGACAATCCTTTCGTGAGCTTCACAAGACGCCCTTCATCTTGCCCAAGCCCTGGGATCTCGGTTCGGCCAGGATTTTGGCAGCGATGGGCTTCCCGGCACTCGCAACGACGAGTGCCGGATTCTCGAACGCGCTCCCTAACGCATCATTCGTCAGCGCGGCGCTCTCGAAGGATCGTTGAGGGGGTTGGGCGATCGAAGCGAAAATGACAGCCAAAGCGACCGCTACTGCGCCCCCCACTCGATCCAACGACCGTGAGAATCCGAACGTGCCAGGATGCTACGACCAACCCGCTCGCCGGCCTCGAAGCTGAACCACTCGATTCGCGAATCGCCCTCGCCGGAACTCTCCATCAGAATCAGGTCGACCGGGTGCTCGCGGCTCGCGGACGCGATTCCATCGAGTATCTGATGGCGGCCCTCCCCCGAAATCTGATAGAAAACCTGAGACGCAAAGAGTACGCGGGCCGCATCCGACGGGAGGCGATCGATATGGGCGGCTATCTCACGCGTCGCATCACCCTCTTCGATCTCGATCGGAACCGTCTTCGCTGTAACGAGCGCCTGGTCCATCACGCGCGCCCGTTCAGAATGCTCGGGCCAGATCAGCGCCCGAAGCCAACGGATCTCAGCCGGATTCTCGAGATCGATTCGATTGAGATCGATCCCACGCCGTGCCACGACTTCGAGTCGGTCTGGCATCGGCGGCGACTGATCGCCACGCGTCTCACAGAGAAGTTTCGGCCGCGCACTCGCTTCTCCCCAAACGACACCCTTCCCGTACTCATAGCGGTAGCGATCGAGGCGTAGATTCAGACCGGCGCTCGGGCCGATCTCGAGGAGCGCGACCCTGCCGTTATTCGCTTCGACTCGTGGCAGAGCCGCCAAGGCGGGCAGGATGACGGCACATCGATTCACGACACAGGTCTGTGTCCGCCCCGATCGAAGGCTCGGCCCCAATTGGTCGGCATGAACCTGACAAAAGGCCCTGAAGGCCTTCCAGGGCGACGTTTTGGGAATCGGTCGCCCACTGATCGCCGGGTAGAAGGCAGCAAGAGTCTCGGCTTCCGGACTCGCAGCCGGATTCTGCATGAGCAGATCCTGGACCGATGCATACAGGATATTGGGTGCGGGCTGGCTCCGCTCGATCTGTGAGCACAACTCGAGTAATTCGCGATCCTTCGAAACGCCGAACGAATAGTCCGTGTAGACGGGGGAGTCCAGGCGCGGAGTTTCGACTTCCGCGTAGTAGCGAAATATTTCTGACAACCCTTCGAGATCTCTTGCGGTCATATCGGGAAATTCACGCATCTCACCTACTCCCACGAATCGCCGTCATTCCGGCGCGGCGCGGATTTTAGCTTGAACCCGATTCTGAAGGGCTCAGCGCGGCCAGATACTCTCCGCTCTCGACACGGTCCAGCGTTTCCATCTCGAATCCCGCGCCCGCAGCCACGTCCGCCAGATCGTCTTCGGCGAGATAGACCCAGGGGAAATATTCGCCGCGCCAACCGCGGTAACGCATCGAAAGAACGATCTCGCCCCGCGATGGTGCCGCGTCCTCTTCGTCGCCCTCCCACGCTTCGCGCAACGCGCTCGAGTCGGCGATGATTTCACCGGCGGGTGTGAGACAGCTCTGCAGCCGCATCAGCAATTTTCCGAGCGGCACGACTCCACCAGCGACCCCAATCGTCTGCATCCCAAAAAAGATCGTATCGAAGCGCCCGAGTGGCTTCTCTGAATCGAGAGTCATCACGTCGAGCACTCGTGCGTCGAGCACGCCCCGTTCCTTGCATAACGCCACACAGATCGGGCTCAGATCGATCGCGACCACTTCATGACCCATCTCCTGGAGTGCCAGTGCATGACGTCCCGCGCCCGCACCCACGTCGAGTACACGACCACGACACCGTTCGAGTGAAAGCCGGTCGAGGGCACCGAGCGATCCATCGAGAGTAAAATACTCCTCGGTCTCGATCTCAAAGGAAACGCCGTCGCTTCGAAGGGCGCGAACCCGGCGCGGACGACCCGTTCGATGATGATCACGCAGCGCAACCGCAAGGGGCTCGGCCGGCCCGACACGTCGTGGCCAGTAGTCCCTCAACATTTCCGGTTCCCGCTAGCCGTCCGCAAGGTCGTATTTCAGATGACGCGACAGATCACCCAGCAATTTCGGCTTCATCAAACGCTCGGTAAAGATCCAACCCTCCGCCTCATCGTGACGGAATCGATCTTCGTAGTAGCCGGTGATGATGCATTGGAGAGGAAAGTCAGGCAGGGCCTGCATCACAGTGAATCGCGAGCGGCCGGCTGCCGTCTGGCCATCGCTTCCGAAGGTCAGGATGACGTTCGTCGTCACGTGCTGGGTCATCGGGCTGCCATCCTCGTAGACTCTCGTCGACCGCTCGTAGATCGTCTTGATCTCGTCCTTGCCCGTGCCCAAAACGTCGCCATTGGGACCCAGGACTCGAGCCCTGGCAAAGAGTTCGCCGACGCCAGTGAAATCACCGGCATCGATTCGTTCTGCATAGCTGAAAAGGAGATTCTCGATCGCGTTCCGAGCATCGACCCGATTGGGCGGACTCATCCCGCACGTCCCGGATCCACCACTGGGATCAGCGGACGGGAGAGCGAAGATCAGGCGGCCCAGCGGCTTCATCGACGAAACGTCGCCACTCGTCCTCGTCGACCGCTTCCATATGGTCTTCCATACAGCTCTTGAAGCGAAAACCACAATTCATGCATTCGAGATAATGTTGGGTTTCCGGTCCGCGCGTAGACGAGATCTCGATCTCGGCACGAACCCACAGGCGACTCGGCCGCCCGGAAACTTCGCAGTCTTCGCAATACAGCGTGAACAGGGATTCAATCATCGGTTTCTCCGTCCTCACGATACCTCATTCCCCGGATCACAATCCGAGAAATTTGACCGGGGATCCGAAGCAGCGTCAGATCGCCCGTCGGCAACTCATGCGCATCAACCCTGCGGGCATCTGCGGGCATCTGCCTGCGTCGTGTCTCACGACAGTTCGAAGGGGTTCTCACCGGCTCGATCACGAGTCAGAGCGCGTCCCTGGGTGCGCAGGTCCGAAATCCAATCGCGGGCCTGAGTCATCGCAAGCGAAAGCGCTTCGACGCTGTCCCGACCGACAACCGTCTCGGGCTGATACAGATCGGCCAGCGCAACCCGACATTGCCAGCCCTCTCCGGACGAACAACGCTGCGGCGAGTCGATCACCAGACTGAGTCGGTCCAATGCTCCTTCTGGGTTCGAAGCAAAAAAGTCGACCGTCGCGATTGCACCCTTCACGGATTCTCCATCGTTGGCTCGTTCGAGCGGGACCCATCCCTCCCCGACTATACCTTCACGCACGGTCGAGCCAGCACCCCGATCTCGTTCGACTTTCACGGTCGAGCCAGCACCCCGATCTCGTTCGACCTGCGCACTCGACAGCCTCCGCGAGCCAGCGCACGAGCGTCGACTCGGGTACGCATCTCGCTGCTACCGTTTTATGAACGCGACCTCGATCGGCCGCGATTCTCGGAGGAGAGCGGACTCGTGCCCGAACTCCCGGATCTCACGGTCTATGTCGAAGCCCTCGAGACCCATCTCGCGGGGCGATCACTCGAGAAGATCCGCATCCAGAGCCCCTCCCTGCTCAAGTCTGTCGAGCCCCCGCCAACCGCAATCGAAGGGCTGCCAGTCGCAGGAATTCGCCTACTCGGCAAGCGTCTCGTCTTCGAGTTCGAACGCGAGCTTTTTCTGGTCCTTCATCTGATGGTCGCCGGCCGACTTCACTGGAAGAAACCGGGCGTCGCCATTCCGCGCAAACGAGCCCACGCCGCCTTCGACTTTCCCGAGGGCAGTCTTCTCATTACGGAGGCGAGTACCAGAAAGCGCGCCTCGCTTCATGTTGTCGAAGGTCTCGCGAACCTCGACGCACTCGACCCCGGTGGTCTGGATGTATTCAGCGCTAGCCCGACGGAATTTCGCGAAGTGTTCACTCGAGAACGCCATACCCTCAAGCGTTCCCTCACGGACCCTCATCTATTGTCGGGAATCGGCAACGCCTACTCCGACGAAATTCTGCATCGCGCCCAGCTCTCTCCCGTGAAGATGAGCGACAAGCTGAGCGACGCAGAACATCAGCGACTCTTCGAAGTCACCCGGAATGTCCTGGAGGAATGGACCCTTCGTCTACGCGAGGAAGCAAACGGCGGGTTCCCGGAAAAGGTCACTGCGTTCCGTCCGGAGATGGCGGTCCACGGAAAATTTCGCGACCCCTGTCCGATATGCAGTACGCCGGTGCAACGCATCGTACGTGCCGAGAACGAAGTGAACTACTGCCCGGGCTGTCAGACCGGGGGACGAGTGCTTGCGGATCGCGCCCTCTCGAAGCTACTCGGCAAGGACTGGCCAAGAACGATCGAGGAACTCGAGAAGCGGCGACCGACCCCGACCAGGGGCTGATGACGAATCTCGTGCGGCATGTTCGACTCCCTCCTCACCGCGCTTCATTCGTCAAGATTCGACCTCTGCAGAAGGCCTGACCGATCCATCGCTATGACCAATCCTGAAACGATGCCCGTTATTGTCCTCGATCGAGAATTCACGCATGCCGTAGGGATGGGAAGCGATTTCTTCGACGATCTTGACTCCGCGTTCGCGGTAGACCGCCAGGACTTCATCTGCGTTCTCTACCCGAACAAAAGAACACGACGGTTGGATTTTGCCTTCTTCGCGCACAAAGAAAACTTCGGTCGTCCCGTTGTAGACGGCACCGTATTCCTCCTGCCAGATCCAGGCGATCTTGAACCCGAGCATGTCGCGATAGTAGGCCTGGGTCTCGCGCACATCGGAAACCGGCAGCTGCGGCGTGATGAAATGCCAATCCGTTTTATCGGAAGGGGTGCCGAATGGGGTACCCATCTCAGTCGTCTCCATCTTTCGAAACCCAGCCCAGGAGTTCTTCGAATCGCTTTCGATAGGCCGTTCCAATCGACCTCGGTGTACGCCGAATATATTCTTCCGCCCGGGCACGCGCCTCCCCGTCGAGGGATCTCAGATGATCGAGGAGACGATCGAAGTCAGGGCGATCCGTCTCGCCATCGGGCCCTCTCGAAGGAAGCGCCGTCCAGACGACTGCGTCGAGTTCCTGGTTTTCGAGCCAACAGGCAATGACCCTGCGAACCGTCCGATCCGTATCCCCCTGGTCGAGGCTGCGATCATGCTCGACCACTCGACCGACCCATCTCGGCCACGATTCGGACGGAATCTTCTCTCGAACACCGAGCTCCGCGACGGCCTCGTCGGGGCTCTGGACTGTGAGCGGAACCCAATGGGTCTGGACTTCTCGCGCCGTCGGATCGATGACCAGAGTGACTCGGCCATCCAGAGCAACCCGGGAGAATTCGATTGGAAGCTGCGGCCCATCAGTGCGAAAGGCACCTGCCCTGGGCAGCGTTCGCGGATCCCATACGAGAGACCCCCAGGCCAGGCATCCGATTCGGAAGATCGCCAATGGACGGGGCTAGCCGGTAGCCGCGTGGTCGGGTTCCGGAGGCGCTTCATATCCGTAGGTCGCCGAAAGATCATGGCTTACGAGTTCATCGATCTCGGCCCTTTCCGCGTCGTTGAAGTAGTCCTTGTAGCCTCCGACCTTGGCGCGTCGGACCTTATAGGTATTCGGATCGCCCTTCGTGCCGGGCTTCATGCGACCACCCGCCAACCAGAAGACGTTCTTCTCCTCGAGTTTTCGCATGTTCTCGACACTCGAATACTCGACGGCGCCATCGACTGCCGACCCATCCGCAGAGTCATCGTTGATGAATTCCATGACCCGTCGGAGTGTCTTGTTCGGATCGCTGCGCATGTCCTCGTAGCGCACGACCAGCAGACGCTCGACACGTTCTGCCTCTCGCGCCCAGAGGTTCAGATACGCAATGATGTCAGGTAGACCGCAGTTTGGATCCATCACGAAATCGTAGGCCGAAACATCTGCACCATGCGGCGGATACTGATTCAGTTTCTTCTTCGCGGGGCGCATACGATGTTGCCACTGAAAATACTGAGAGACCGCTATGTCCTTTGGATTGCGAACCATCAGTACGACCTTCTTTCCGTAAAAGGAAGCCTTCGAGTCGTACTCGCCGGTGTAGTCCTTGATGTAGTTGTCGTGCGTAAAAAAGATCTTGGGGATGCTGGAGTTTCGTCGGTGATAATTGTCGAATCCGAGCAGCGCTCGCTCGGGAATACCGTACACGAGCTGGTAGTAGCGCGAGATCATCACGCGCAACCAGGTTCGGCCGCTCTTCCCGAAGGACACGATCGCGACGCCCGCGCGCTGCAGGCGGCGAGTCTCCTCGCGGCCACGCAGCCAACGCTCGAATCGAATTCGTCTGGCCTCGGGTAGAAAAAACAGCAAGGCGACCGCCAGCTCGCGGCTCAGCTTCTTGAAGATCGAATCCATGAAGAATCACCCCTCGGGTCGCCCAATCATCGGAGCGGACGAAATTTATCACACCTCGCCCATGGCTCTCACTGCTCGTCGTGCTCTGGCCTGATGTAGCCGTACTTCGACCGTAGACAGTGGCCAGAAGCGCCCGTGAGCGCGAAACTCGCGGCCGGAGAGGATTCTCTTGAACCCAACTGACGCTCGGCCCGATCGACCGCGTTCGAGCGCGATGCTATCGCGCTACCTGATCTCGGAAATGCTGCTGCCCTCGCTCTACGCGGCGGCCGCGTTCGGGCTCGTGGTCCTCTTGACCGATCTGCTGGGTTACGCCGAGCTGATCGTGAATCGTGGCCTCAGTACGAGTGAAGTCGCGCAGATTGCAGTCCTGCAGCTCATCCCCACGCTCGCACGAACACTTCCCTTCGCGGTGCTCGTCGGATCGCTCGTGGGACTAGGGCGGCTTTCCGCCGACCGCGAACTACTCGCACTCGAGGCCAGCGGATTTTCCGCTCGTCAGCTCGCGCGTCCCGGCCTGCTCTTTGCCCTGGCCGCCAGTGTCATTTCGATCGTGGTTTCCGTCGCGATTTCACCAGCCGCCCAGCGCAATGTGCGCGACCAGATGATTCGCCTCACGACCGAAAAGCCGGGGCTGGCATTGCGGGCTGGTCTGACGAGCAGCCTCGGCGGGTGGCGGATCGAGGCCCGCGAAGTCGAGGACGACGGCGCTCAACTCAGCGGCGTCCTGCTCTACATGCCAAGCCTGGACGAGACGATCTTCTCGAAACGCGGGGCCATTCTATCGAACGGCGCGAATGCCAAACGGATCGTTCTGGAAGACGGGTTGATCCTGTCGAACGACACCGATCGTGCGTCGCTGCTTCGTTTCGAAAGAATGGAATCGGTGCTGCCGAAATTCGAAGAAGAAAAGGACGTTCCGGTCGACGTAAATTCTACGCTTCCCTTCGCTCAGCTGATCCGTGAGGCGCGGGCGCACGAGGGGAGCCAATCGGGTCGCTGGAAAACGATCGAAGCTCATCGACGCGTCGCCCTCGGCGCGGCCGCGCTGCCGTTCGGGCTTCTTGCAATGGGATTGGCCCTGGGTCGGCGAAATCTGTCCCGATCGGGAGGCACCCTGATGGGAATCGGGGGTGCGATCGCCTACTACGCCCTCGTGCAACTTTCAGAGGGCATGCTTCGAAGTGAAAATGCACCCGTTGGCCCGGTTGTCTGGCTTCCGAACATCGTATTGACGATCGTTGCGGTCGTTCTGATCTATCGAGCCGGACGAGTGCCCTCCGAATCCGACCGTGGCGGTAGCCATACGGCCAATGCGCTTCTGGAGAGGGTCAAGCGAGCCCGATCTGGCGTGCGCATGAAGCGGGCGGCCCTTCCACGCTACGTCAGTGCCCAATTCATTCGCATGGTCGTACTCTGCATCGCCGGCCTGACTCTCGCCTACCTCATCATCGACGTTTTCGACAATCTGAAATGGTTCAACCGATACGGTGCGACAGCCGCGGAAATCGGTCGCTACTACGGCGCGCGTCTTCCGGTGCTGATCGCCCGCGTCGTTCCCATGGCTCTGCTCATCGCCGTCGCCCTCACGATCAGCCTGCTCGGCGCGAACGGAGAGCTTCTGGGCATGCGTGCGTGTGGCATTCCCGTATTCCGAGTCCTCGCCCCCGTATGGTTGTTATGCGGACTTGCCGTCCCGCTTGATCATTTTCTTGCGAATGAGATCGTGCCGCGTTCGAGCGAACGAGCGACTTTTCTCAAACGGACCGAGATCAAGAATCAGAGTCTCGTCCCCGAAGACGCGCGCGAACGAGTCTGGTATCGCGTCGGGAAGCGGATCCACGAAATGGAGCGTCTCGATCTATTGCGCGGCCAGGCGAGCACGGTGACGCTCTATGATATCGGCGACGACGGACTTCCGAAGCGACGAACGGATGCGGATGGCGCACGACATCTTGGCGGAGGCCTCTGGTTGCTCGATAATCCGAAGAGCGTTGAGCTATTCGAGAATTGGCGCATGGAGCGCAACTCCAACGCGGAAAGGCTGGTCGAATTTGGCGATGAAACGCCTTCGGAAATTGATACGGCCCATCTCACACCTGATGCGCTACGCACAGCGCTCGGGGATCCGGATCTCGAAGGCCCGATCGCAACGGCCTACCGAACCGATCTTCAAGTGAAGATTGCTGCTCCGCTCGCCTGCCTCTTGCTCCCTCTGATCGCGCTCTTCTTCGCAGCCACAGGGCCACCCTTTCCAAGACCGGTCCACACCGTGATCGCAAGTGCCATCATTGCCGTCAGCTACGCTCTCGTGACGAGTTTCGCCGGATCGATGGGTTACGGCGGATCGCTCACGCCCCTTCTGGCGGGTTGGGGACCCCCCTTTCTCTTTGGCATCGTCGCGCTCGGCATGGGCTTCCGCCTGCGACGTCGCCTGATGCGGGCCGGATGAGGGAACTCCCCGCAACGGCGTGGGTGCGGTAGATTTCTGCCAGCGCGGCGGAGCGCGAATTTTCGAGTGGGGGCAAAGTTGTCGGGTCAAACGCAGTCGGCGTCCAGCCAACCGTTGGTCTGGCTCTTGATGGGCGATCGAGCGGGCGACAACTCCCAGGTCGTTGGCCTCGGCGAAGCCCTCGGCTGGCGCCTCGAAGAGAAATACTTCGTCTACACCCGCTTCGAGAAGATCGTGAACCTGCCGTTCTGCGCCCATCTACTGGGTGTCGTCCAGGACCAGTCGAGCACACTCGAAGAGCCATGGCCGGATCTCGTCATCTCTGCTGGTCGCAAGAACGAGCCGATCGCCCGCTACATCCGAAGAATGGCCGACAAACCCGTGCGGCTCGTCCACATGGGCCGACCCTGGGCGCGTCTGGAAACGTGGGATCTCGTGGTCACGACGCCCCAATATCGCCTGCCGAACGATCCCAACGTTCTGCACAACGATGCTCCCCTTCATCGCGTCACACGAGAACGACTCGACGTCGCCGCCGACAGCTGGCGCGAACGAGTCGCTCATCTGCCGAGACCGCTCGTCACGGTGCTCGCCGGAGGCAACTCGGGTCCCTATCCCTTCGATCGTGCCTCGGGCGAACGCCTTGCTGCCCAGGCTGATGCCCTGGCGAAGAATCTCGGAGGATCAATCCTCGTCACGACGAGCGCGCGCACGCTCGAGGAAACGACTGATGTGCTCTTCAGCGGGATCGATTCCCCTTCGATTCTCTATCGCTGGAAGAAGGACGATCCCGACAACCCATTCTTCGCATTTCTCGGTCTTGCCGATCATGTCGTCGTGACTGCCGACAGCGTTTCGATGATGGCCGAAGCCTGCGCGAGCGGAAAGCCCGTCTACCTCTTCGACACAGGAGAGGGTCGAACTTCAATGAAGCACAATCCATGGCTCGACGGTGTTGGCGGAAGCGCGGGGCATGACATCCGAAGCGAAAAATCAGGCGTGCTTGGCCTCAACCGATGGCATCTAAAGGCCCATATCTACCGTCTTTCGATGCGCCACGGCCCGCAACGCCTCACACGGGACATTCGAATCGTCCAACAGCTCCTGGTCGACACGCACCGCGCGATCTGGCTCGGCGACGGTCAGCCCGGCAGCGACTCGAGACCGCTCGATGATATAGATCGTGCCGTCGCTCGCGTTCGCCAACTCTTCGAAGCGTCTGCGAAGGACTCCGAGGAACTTCAGGCCGCGAGCGGGGCCACCCGCTCCAGCACGTCGAACGCATCGTGCCGAACGTGATTACGAGCCATTTCTTCACGGATGAAATCTTCGCTGACGATGCGCTTGTCGACGCATTCGCGAAGCAATCCGAAGAAGAATGCTTCCTGTTTGGGATCGGGATGGGGCTTGTAGTCGGGAACGAATGCGTAGTCACCGAAGTATTTGCGCCTTGCCCGAAGCACCCAACGGATGGGCGGAAAGATGCGGTATTTCTCGGCGGGAATGTAATCGGCGGGTAGTCCCGCTTTCCAGGGCTGGGTCTTCCGCTTGGTGTTGTGGATCAGCTTCGTCTTCTCCGTCAGGCGATCGAAGTCGTTCCACTCATTTTCGAAAAGTCCGATCTGCGATCGGTCCTCATTCTTGAGCCCGATCCAGTCCGCATAATCGAGTGTCCGCTCGAAGAGCTGGTCGAATTGCTCCTGACAGCGCCAATGCTCGAGCTTGCTGCAATCGAGCAGCATCACGCTCGTCGCGAGTACTCCCTCGAGTCTCTTTGCGCCGGACCGCGGGCGACAGACGATCGATTTTCCCTGCATGTCGCGAGTGAGAAGCTCCATGACGTCTCCCACTGCGAAGACATCCGGATCGGTCACGACCGCACGACCTTGGTATCCCATCAATTCGGGAGGCATGAAGCGAAGTGGAGTGAATGATTGGAGATCGTTGTTGCGCCAGACTCGGCTCGCCCCATCGCGCAGATACTCTCGACCCTCATAGTCCTTGAAGAATGCATGATCGGCATGATCAATGAGTTGGACGTCGAATTCGTCCGGATTGGTGGCGTTTCGCTTCATCGAATACTGCGACACGAGCGCGCCGAGCATCTGACGATGGTTCGTGTGGATGAAAACCGTCGGCCTATTGTTGGACACCATCGCCCCAATCCTCCTGACATTCTTCCAATCTGATTGAACGCGCTGAAAGGCTATCACACACGTACGAGCGAACGGATACGCTCCGCGATCTCGTCGAGTTCATCATCGACGAAGGGCGAGGAATCAATCCATTCCTCACCGAGCCAGCCTGCCCGACCCTTCTCGACCAGAAGACGGGGAATCGCCGACAGATCTCGGTTGTAGTCGGGTCTACCGAGTCGATACATCGTGCGCGCCCACAGCCCACCACCCGGAATCGAATCCTGACGAGGGGATAGCGGACGTATGAGTCCAAGCGCCGTGAGACCGCGTTCGAAAAGTCCCGCTTCGCTCTCCAGCGGATAGATCGAAAGCGAACGGCCAAGCCGCGCGACCTCGACCATCATCGAAATACTGTCCGTCGTGACGATGAATCGATCGGCCAGGGCGAGCAGAGCGTGATAAGGGTTCTCGCTCGGAGGAGCCTCCGAATCGAACTCAAAAAGTCGCGCTGATTCGGGGCATTCGCGGCGGAGCATTTCGGCGACGTCGGGTGGTGTTCGGCGACTCGTCGTAATGTAGAGGGATCCACCGCTTTCTTCGACACTCTCGATCGTCTTCTCGAACAGATCGCGAGCCGTCTCCAAATCGAAGCGCAAGCCTCCCGTGGGCCCACCGACCATCAGTGCCGTCAGGGGTCGCGGATTCTCTGCGAGCCGAGATTGCCAAAGGGCCGCCGCAGACTCGAGCTTTCTCTGATCTGCATGCATCAGCGGAAGATCATGCCGGGCGACGTTAGGTCCCGGCTTCAGCGCGTAGTGACTAGCAGCAACGATCAGATCGACCGAGTCGAGCAACCGACGCGGCTTCCCGACCATCACGAACCGTGCCTTCCCAGCCGAAGCCCGCTTGATCCAGAATCCGACACACGAGAGCCGTCGACCAGCGGTAATCACTAGATCGGGCCAGGGCGCTTCGAGGGAATCGGATCGTGCGAGATCGACGTGGTCGAGGGTCGGCCGAACTTTCGGCTTTTTGATCGCCCATTGTGGCTTCACGAAAATGTTCTTGACTTCACAATCCCAGCCGACGGCCTCGGCCAGGTTCATGATCTGGGCGTTGTCACCGCGCTTCTCGCCAATGACGAGCCAGACTCGCGGTCGCTCCGATGTCTCATGTTGATCGACTTGCTGCGCCATCACCCTCGTTCCCGCACAGAAAGTACCATTCCCGGCGAGGGGGGCCGATGCCTGATTGTGAGCCGACTGTCGCTAAGTCGTTCCGCCCAGACGCGCCTCGAGCTGCGCGAGGACTTCGTGCGCATCATCGAAAGCATTGCGCTTGTAGTCCGAGTCGACTCTGGCCAGCGCGCCGTACCCGACAGCCGGAGCCAGGGCCAGGACGGCCAGTGCCCCGATCGAGGTCCGCATGAATCGTCGACGGTCGAGATCAGGGTGCCGACGCAAACCCGCCGCGATGACCGCTCCGAGCGCCCAGGTTCCGGCTGACTGGAAATGTTCTCGCTCCCTGCGGTCCGCCTCCTCATGGCCGATCTGAAGCAGAGCGCGCGCCTGATCGAAGATCTTGGGGTCGAAGGTAGGAAGACCATTCGTTCGAGGACGAATCGCCAGCGGCTGCCAGTCGAAGGCGGCCTGAAATCCATAGTGATCCGACAGGGAACGATCACGCTCGCGAATCAGTTCGGGTTCGGTAAAAAGCGAACCTGCGCCCGAAGACTCCCAGAGCACCCCCGAGTCGGGGCGCACGAAGAGATAGTCTACCCGCTTGTCTTCACTCTTTCGGCTCCGTTTGTAATAGTTGCTCCTCGAAAGCGTCGGATACGACCGCCCATCGCCCAGTTCGACCGTTCTCGTCAGACCGCTGAATATCCGATATTCCGCATCGCTACACGTGCAATTGAAGTCCCCACCAACAACGACGGTTCCCTCGAGTTCGTTGATCCCACGGATGATCTGCATCATCTGCGCCGTGCGGACAGCGCTGTTCAGCTGGGGCTGTAGTCGGCGATACCGAGCATGGAGATGCGTATTGATGACCGAGAAAGGACCGTTTTCACCATCCAGGGTGAGCGTCTGGAATCCCTTGCCGCCAAGAAATTCTCCCTGTGTCAGTCTTTCGGGGTCACCGCGGAATTGAAAACCCTCGAACTGGCTCGTTCGAATGGGCAGCCGCGAGAAGACCATCAGACCTCCGCTCGACTCATGTCCTTCCGCAACTTCGAAACCTGCGGCTAGCGCTGCTTCACGAAGAGTGTCGCGAACCTCGTCAGTCCATGCCTCTTGAATGAGCAGGACGTCGAGATGGAGGCCGGGAAGTCGCGACGAGAGTCCGCGCATGCGGGAAGACACATCGTCCGCAAAGGCTTCTGGAAGACCCCAGACATTGAAGGTGCCGAGGCGTAACGGCATGTCACCTCCTCGCACCCGAATCGATCGGGCACCCTGAACGTGTTGCAAGCTCCGGGCCGTCGATCGACGCCAGCACGGCCGCCCGCAATTTCGAGAGACACCGCCCACGGCTGCGAGGTTGTCTGCCGGTCTGTTGCAACGACCTGAGGACGCGTCACCTGGGCCTCGAGCAGGGGCCGACGGCAATTTCCTTCCATCTTTTCCTTTTCCTTTTCATTCCGCGACCTTCGCTATGGTCGCGCCGCCATCCGCGAAACCCAGTGGTCAACAGCCGCTGTGAGGACACCGTGTCGAAGATCGATTTCGCAGCCGAACTCGAGGCCGCAATCGTCGCCGTCCGCGACGCCGCTATCGTCTGCCAGAGCGTCCAGAAGAATCTGGTCAACGCAGCGACGCTCGAAAAGGCGGACCGAAGCCCGGTCACAGTCGCAGATTTCGCGTCCCAGGCGCTCGTCTGCTCTTCGCTGGCCCTGAGTTCGAAGATTGACGCGGTCGTCGGTGAGGAGAATGCCGCGGAACTCCGCGAGGCCGGCGCGGAAGAGACGAGGGACAAGGTCGTCGAGCATGTCCGTCAAGTACGTGGAGCGGATATCAGCCCAGACCAGGCGCTCGACTGGATCGACCTCGGGGGGGTAGATCCCGACGATTCGATCGAACGCTATTGGGCTCTCGATCCAATCGACGGAACCAAGGGATTTCTGCGAGGCGAGCAATATGTGATCGCACTCGGCCTGATCGAACACGGACGGGTCGTGCTCGGGATACTCGGCTGCCCGAACCTTCCGGGACCAGGCGGACAGGCGGGTTGTCTAGCCAGTGCCGTTCGAGGCCAAGGTGCGGAGATTCGCCCACTCGCCGCTTCGGGTCGCGATGAAACGAGCACCATCCGGGTCAGCGACATCCAATCGACCTCGGCCGCCCGCTTCTGTGAATCCGTTGAATCGGGTCATAGCGATCAGCGCCAGAGTGCACGGATCGCAGCCGCCCTCGGGATCACCAAAGATCCTGTCCGTATCGACAGCCAGGCGAAATACGTGGTTGTGGCGCAGGGCCAGGCAGAGATCTATCTACGATTTCCGACCAGCAAGGAATACCGCGAGAAAATCTGGGACCATGCCGCCGGAATGATCGTCGTCGAGGAGGCGGGCGGGACTGTCACCGACGCGCGCGGAAACCCGCTCGACTTCGGCCATGGTCGAATTCTGGACAACAGCGCGGGCATCATCGCGACAAACGGCCCCATCCATGACGCCGTGCTGGAGGTCGTCTCGCGATTCGTCTAGGTCGGATGATCGATGCCGGTTGGTCTCTGCCGGTTGGTCGACGCCGGTCGACCGGTGCCAATCGGTCAAGCTGAGTTGATCAGGCTGTAGGCGCCGCGCTCGCGAAGTACCAGACCCAGGGCAGTACGAAGGCGTATAGCGTGACGCCTGCAGTTGCCCAGGGCAGCTGGCTCGCGGAGAAATCCGCCAGGCTCTCGACGCCTCGATGACTCACGGCGATCCGATTGCCAACGAAGCCAAGCGCCGCCCCTGCGGCGAGCGGAACCATCCCCACGAATATGAGTGGGATCCACATCGCACGACCGTAGAGCGGAACCATCGCCGTACAAAGCACGAACAGACCAGCACCCGGCAAACGCATACCGTGTCCCCACATCCAGAGTGGGGACAAGAGCGCTGCACCGACGTTGAAGCCTCGAGGCAAACTGCCTGCGGCCCCGCTCGTCATCGTATCCTGGTCCGCAGCGAACACACGTCCTCGATGCCGCAGGACCACCCCGTAGAGTGCGAGAGCACTCAAGGTAATCGTGTATGCAGCGATGACGTATATCCCTCAGAAGACTCCCGATATGATGTTCACGCGGGAAAAACTCATCACGACACTGCGTGAAACGATGGGGTAGGAAATCGGGAACCAGCGAGGCCGCGCGGCGAGCCAATGGCCCGTCGCGCGACCTGATCAGGGTACGCCCTACTTCCGGCCGCCTGGCAAGCGAAGGAGCAACGTCGCTCCCTTGGTGGTCGCTTCAAGATTGGACCACTCTGCCAAGAGACGACATCGCGTCACCTGGGCACTGCCTGGCGAACCCATCTTGATCTTGAGTTCGCCCTTCGGGTTGCTGTTGAGACGATCGATCACTGCGGACCAATCTCTGACTTTCCTCATGGGGATAAACCTAACGATAGTGATTGATTAACAAACAAAGCCTAGCAGATACCATAGCCCGTCTTCGCCGTTCGCCATCGCAGAAACTCGATTTCGATCGGCCGAGACGTGATTCACGGTCCGATTTCTAGATGGCCTAACTGAACCCCAGTTCAAAATTTGCCGCTGGCCGTACGACCGCATGCCTGGATTCAGCCATGACAGCTCAATCGGTGGCGGCTACTGCAGCTTTCAACACCCAACATGCTACAGCTTAGAGCGCCTCAGTTCGATCTCAGCAACATCACCTACTGAGCTGTGACCCTGGACACACCCTGCCGCAACTGACGGCGGTTCAGAGTCGCGCACGAGAGCCGTTTTGCGACAAAAAACGTTGGTGGTGTCCAACCTTCGAAGCCTAATCGTGCGTACAAACGTTTCGCGGAATCTTTCGTGTCGTAAATTTCGACCTGGCAGTGGCGTGGAGGCGACTTCGCTGCGGCATGAAAGGCGACGCTCGAAACTACGACGCCGCCGGAAGCATCTGTTTGTCCTGAAGGAGCGCGAACCACTTTCGGAACATGCATTCGGTATCCATCACTTCGTGGAAGCCGGCCTGTCTGAGCTTGATGGTCGAGACGAGTGCGGGCGGGAGCCCCCCCTCGGCACCGTATGCCATCACGAAGTCGGCGTAGTGGAACGACTCACCCACGAAGTCGTGGAGCCCTGGCGAGATCAGATCGTATTTCTTGCGTACCGCGTCCCATTCCGCCGCACGAGCGGGCATGGTCTCGCCGAGGCGCTCGGGCTCCCTCTCCCCAAGTGCCATCCCAAGCGCATCGGCAATCGCCGGCCAGACGCTCTGCCAGTTGAAGACATCGCCGTTCGCGACGTTGAAGACCTCGTTTCGCGCTCCGGAGCTTTGGCCTGCCCATGCGATCGCACGAGCCAACAGATCCGCATCCACGGCTTCGATGACAGGGCCGAGCCCACCCGGATACGAGAGCGATTCACCTCGTTCCTTTCGGAGAGCGGCATAGACACCGATCGCCGGAATGAGATTCATCGCGGCGCCAATCGAAACACCGAAAATCACTTGCGGGCGGAGAATCGTAAAGGCCCAGGGCCGGCCGATCTGTTTGGTGCGGAGATAGCGTTCCTGCTCCCAGTAGAAATTCGGAACATCACGAAGCTCGTCCCGATTTTCGCGTGCAGGAATGGCGATGGGACGCACGTGCGCCCCGTAGGCCTTCGTTCCCTGGAGTAGTGTGACGTGTCGCAATCCGGCTGCCGTACGTGCGAGCGGTTCGAAGAGGTTCTCGAGCATCCGTCGATTCGTTTCGATCTGATCCGCTTCGAGCCATCCAGAATAGAGTCCGGGCTTCTCGTACAATGCCGCGTACACGAGATGCGTGACGTCGCCGAGCTCTGCCGCGAGGCTCCCGCATGCAGATGCGTCGGTGAGGTCGAGGGATCGAAACTGTGCTCCGAAAGTCTCGAGGGGGGGGCGGCGCGAGACGGCCGTCACTCGGCAGTCGCCGCGCTCGGCGAAATGCTTCAGAGCCGCGTAACCGACCACACCGGACGCGCCCGTGATCAGAATGTGTTCGGCCATCTCGGTTCATCCTCACTCGCGTCGAGCGATCGCTAGGCCTCGTTATCTCCGCTGTAGATGTCGAACGCGATGACGAGGCCGCGATCGGCCAGAGACTGAGCGAGTCGGGGAGAGAGTTCGAAGCCCCCGTTGTATTGGTCGAGAAACACACTGCAGAGAATGGAGGCCGAGAAACGCGAGGTCAGACTCGCCCATTCATCACTGTCATTGCTGACTGGCGAAAGAAGCGCCTCGACGTGGTCCTCGATTTCCGCCTTCTCGGAAAGTCCGCTATCGAGGATCCATGCGCCGGTCGGTTCGTTTGAAGACACACTTCCGGAGGCACCGGACGTACTCGAGGTCTTGAACGTCTTATCGCCCTTACGATGGAAGCGCGTGGGCTCGCGACCCAGCAGTGCAGAAACCTCGTCCGGTTCGAGGCCGTTTCCAAAGACTCGAAGAGAAACCCGAACCCGGGCGATCGCTGCCAAGTTGCACTCCAATTCCACAAGGGTCGATTGGAGATCGTATCACACGGGTCGCACGCTTCAGTCGACCGCTCCAGTCGGTCGTTTCAATCGCGGACGCAATCCGAAAAACACGCTGCTCCGATCTCGATCGTCCCGGCGGCGGACAGACATTTCAGCAGGCAATGGTCGAGTTCACTGAGAAACTCGCAGTGTGCTCCCTTCCACTGGTCGAAATCGTAGCCGCTGTTCGCATGGCGCATGTCGACCTGATAGCCACACAGATCCAGCTTGCGACCGACTGTGAAATCATTGTGCTCCAAATGAGGCTGGCTGACCGTCGTCGCGATCCACGATCCTATCCAAAGCATCAGAAAGGCAAGTGCCACCGCGACCAACAGCGCCATGAGATAACGCACGCCTTCAGCTCCCGTGATCCATTAGAGGGCACGCTCGAACCATGCGACGTCCCAGTAGCGTCCAAATTTGAAACCGACCTCACTGAACGTCGCGACGCGCTCGAATCCAAAACGCTCGTGAAGCGCGATCGAAGCCTCGTTCGGCAGGGCGACACCGCCATAAGCGCGATGAACCTTCGCCTCATCTTTCAACACTTCGAGGAGTCGAGCGTAGAGAGCGCTTCCGGATCCGGTCCCGCAGTCGTCGGGCCCGAGATAGATCGATGTCTCCACCGAGCGCGCATAGGCTGGCTTGACTCGAAATTCACGACTCGAAGCGTAACCGCTGACATGTCCATTCGCCTCTCCGTTCGCCTCGGCGACGAAGAGCCGGTATGGGCCCTCGTTCGAGAAACCCTCGAACCAGGCCTTGCGTGCATCGAGGGAGACCGAGTTCGTATCGAACGTAATGTGGGTCTGTTCGACGTAGTAGTTGTAGATTTCGAGCAGGCGAGGCAAATCCTCCGGTCGACCCTCTCGAATCAGCACCGGAACTTCTCGCCACCGCGCGTGCGATGTGAATGAACGGGGTCAGAAGCGTCGAAAGGCAGATCACCGTCATGGCGACGAAGGTCCACCGGCTAGATCGGCAGATCGTCGCGATGGAAGATCGCTTCGAGGGTCACACCGCGCTCTGCAAACGCCTCGACTGCGCCCTCGCCCCGATCGACTAGACAGACGACACGAACAACCTTGCCGCCCGCGGCCTCGACGATGTCGAGGGCATCGAGCGTGGACCCACCCGTCGTCGTCGTGTCCTCGACGAGCGCAACGGTCTGGCCCGGCTCAAATCCTCCCTCGAGTTGCTTCGCGAGCCCATGACTCTTCTTTTCCTTGCGCACGAAGAATCCGAGCAGAGAATCCGTCGCCGGATCGTTTGCGGCGGCCGCCAACACGGCCGACACGAGCGGCACAGCACCGACGGCCATCCCGCCGACTGCCTCGACCGGGGGCCCGGTCTGAAGCAGGTCGAGTACGAGCCGACCGGCCAGCGATACGCCCTTCGGACGCATCAGCGTCTGTCGAAGGTCGAGATAGAAATTACTCTTCTTCCCGCTCGCAAGCGTGACGTCCCTTCGCTCGAAGGAGACTTCGAGAATCAGGTTCAAAAGGGCCTGTCGATCTGCGGGGGTGACGTTCTTCATTTTCCGAAAGGACTCCTCGTTGGAGAATTGTCATTGCGCTCGATTGCGTTCGAATGATCGCTACCTGATTCCCAGGGCAAACTCGGCGATCAACTTGTGATGAAGCTCTGACGTGCCTTCACCGAACTCGAGCGCCTTCGCCTCCATCAGAAGTCGGCCGATCTCGTATTCGGCCGTCACTGAGTAACCACCAAAGACCTGCATCCCATCGAGTGCATTCTGCGTCGCGGCCTGACTCGACTTGAGTTTGGCGAGAGACGCCTCCATCGAACAACGCTCGACACCCGCGTCCTTCATTCGCCCAAGGCGATAGACGAGTAGCCGCGCCTGCTCAGTTCGCGCGACCATCTCTGAGATTTTCAGCTGGATCATCTGGAACTCGCCGATCCTCTGGTCGAAGGCTTCACGCTCCATCGCATAGGGGACGGCCAGATCGATTGCACGCTGTGACTGCCCAACACATCGCGCCGCAACCGAGAATCGCCCCAAATCGAGCGCAGATCCCAAAACCGGAAAGCCACGACCCGGAACACCCAGGACCGCTTCGTCGGGCACGAAAGTATCTTCGAAGTGGACCTCCGCAAGATTGTCACGCTTCAGTGTTCGCATCGGGAACGGGCCGATCGTCATGCCCTTCATTTCACGTGGGTCCGCAACGAACGCGGTGACACCCTTGTGTTTCAGACTCCGGTCGATACTGGCGACGATGAAAAACAGGCCAGCATGATCGGCGTGTGAAATGAAGACCTTCGTGCCGTTCAGGAGAAAGCCACCGTCCACCTTCTTGGCGGTCGTATCCATATTGCCCAGGTCGGTCCCGCCGCGCGGTTCGGTCAGACAGGCCGAACAAATGATCTCGCCTTTGGCGATTCCCGGTAGAAAACGGGTCTTTTGTTCATCCGTGCCGAACTTGAGCAGCGAGCCTGCCACGAGCGAGTTGGCTACCGAGACGACCGAAGCAACGACCCAGTCGACCCGGGCGAGTTCTTCGCAAATCACTCCGTAGGACACGACGTCGGAGAAAGAGCCGCCGTATTCCTCGGGAATCATCGGTCCGAGCAGACCAAGCTCGGGAAGCTTCGCGATCAGCTCCGTTGGGTAACGCTCTTCGCGCTCGTAGCGCTCTACGTGTGGAAGGATCTCGGCCTCTGCAAACTGGCGAACGGTCTGCCGGACCAGGCGTTGCTCCACGGTCAGATCAAAATCCATCATACGGTCGAGGGCAGTGTTCATGGCGGGGGTCTTTCTGTCGGCTCGCAGGGGTACGGCAACCAGCGGTACCAGAATACGAGCTCTCCTGGTCTGGGATCGCGAAGAGAAAGGGCTAGAACGGGCCCTGGCGGCGCCGAGCTTAGCCCGCGGCGTGGCATTGCGTCGAGATATCCCAGGGGGGCATGGAAATTCCCGAGCTATTCCCCTAAATTCCCGGCCCTCCGAGTACCCCCACCCATTCCGAGGCAATCCCCGATGAGCGCGACGAAGAAATCCCGCGGCCACCTGAAGCGCAACAAGACGAGCCGCTATCGGGCGAAGCTGAAGGCGAAGCATCGCCGAGTGCGGAAGAGGCGATCGGGCGGCGAGCGCAAGTTCTACCGCTAGCGGGCGACACTGAGCCAACTCAAGCTTCAGTTTTATCCAGTCGATACGCAGCGGCATGCCGGTCGCCCTATTGATTCTCATTCTTGCTGTGTTGACGGTCCTGGTGCTCGTTGCCGTTCGGCTGTTCGTCACGGGGTGTCTGCAGAGATCGATTCCCGAGCTTGCACTGGCTGGGTTCTTTCTGTTTGGTGGAGCGGTCACCTTCGGTTTCGAACTGATCGCGCGGGAATTCTTGACCGACTCACTTGAGTGGCAGAGCCGGTTCCGAACTGTGTCCTATCTGGGTGCGCGCGTGCCAGCGGTGGCGATCGCCCTGTTTACCTGGCGGGTCTTTCGACCGACGGGTCGCTGGGCGGCGCTGCTCTTCACGCTGATCTCTGGAACCATGCTGGCTCTGAGCGTGAACCACCTCGTACTGGGTCACTCCACGCCTGGAAGCGGACCCGCATTCTGGCTTGGCGTCACGACCACGGTGGTCGCGCTGGGTTGGGCAATGGCAGACTCCTTCGCCTACTACCGCTCCAGCGTACGCAAGCTAGCGCTCGGACTCACGACCGCAGTCGTCACGAACCGCTTTCTGCTCTGGTCGGTCTGGTCGGGCACGGCGATGCTGGTCGTCGTCGGAAAAGTCTCGTCCATCCTGCTCTTTGAGGTGGATGAGCCGTTTACGCCCGCCCGTGGCGCCGTCGCGGTCGTCCAGAGCTTCCTCGGACTCACCTGCGTGACCGCGCTGACGCTGACTTTCTATCCCCCGGCCGGCTATAAGCGCTGGATCGAGTCCCGCGCGAGAACGACGCTCGCCGCAAACTGAATGTAATGGAACCGGGCGCCTCGACAAGCGAACTTTTCGAGTCGACTGAGCGTGACACCTTTGTCCGTCGCGACTTTCTGCTACTCACCTCAATCATGAAGCGTCTCAACCGTTCGGTCCTCGGGTTGTTTCTGTTCTCGGCACTCGTCGGGTTTTCGAGTCTCGGCTGTGTCCTATCCCAGTCGACGAACGGGACGAGCCTCACTGAGGAACAGGTCGACGCCATCGTCGTCGGAGGCTCTCTGCGTGGAGACGTCGCCTCGGTCTTCGGCGCTCCGGACGAGATCATCTACTCGAATCTCGAACACGACCCCCTCTTCGAACGGGCCTACAAATACTCCCGACGCCGCCGCAAGACGACCTTTTTTACGCTGATCCTGTTTTCCGGCGCGCGAACGGACGTGAACCACGACGAAGTCGTGATCTTCTTCGACGACTTCGGTCTGGTCGAGGAGATCGCCGCCCGACTGGACATGCACAAGCCCCGCTACGGCGCGCCCTGGGGCGACGACGACAAGTGACGCGCGCGAAGCGCCTTGCGCTCGGGATCGTACTCGTCTCGATGCTCGGCGGCTGCCGTCTCCACCTATCCCAGGTGCGTGAGAACAACATCATCGGCCACGTCCGCTACCAGGAGATCGAACTCGGCCAGGACCGCCGAGGGGACGTCATGACTTCGCTCGGACCGCCCGATCGGGTGTTCTATGTGCCTTCGGCGCTGATCTTCGACTACCTCTGGAAGCGGCATCGAGGAACGGATACGCGCCTCTTCGTTCCCTCGGAGATCATTCCGGGCGTCGACCCGCTCTTTCTCTTGTCCGTCCCGCGCTTTTTCTTCGACCCCTCCGAAGAGCCCGATGAATTCCGCCCGAACCTGGTCGAGCGTCTCGCCGAGGGTCTGACTCGGCTGGCCACCTTCATGGTTCCCTTTGCGAACGGTCAGGATCTACTGATCTTGAGCGGATACCAGCTACGAAGCGATCGGCTCCGTGTCGTGTTCGACCGCGAGAGCCTCGTCGTGCAGGGCAAATCCCTACGCTATGCGTCCGGCGAATACACCGACGAATCGCTGAGGGATCGCCTCCTATTACGTGCAGACTGAATTCGCCTCGGCCTTTCGCATGCGCCCGGTCATTTCCAGCCGACGATCTGATAGCCGCGCTCGCTCAGACAGATGTTCACATAGTTGACGTAGACGGGTTCGGGCTTCTTGCTGCCGAACATCCAGGAAAAGAAACCCGCCACCGATCCCACCCCGAGACCCACGAGCGCACCCTTGCCCGCCCCGCCCCCACTGATCGCGCCGCCGACAGCACCCGTCGCCGTACCCACGGCCGCACCACCCGCTGTGTGTTTGGCCGCCTCTGCGGCCTGGTTCGATTCGAGATCCGCCGCGTCGGCCAGCGCCAGACAAGCGTCGATGTCTTGTTGGGAAACCTTCTCGCCGACAGCCTCGAGATGGGCATTCGGATAGAGCACAGGCTTGGGACTCGCACATGCAACCCACTGCAACACCAGAATCAAGGCAACAATTCGTCGCATTAGTAGTCCCTATTCGCCTCAGTCTGTGACAATCCGTGATGAAGACTGCGTCCTAAAACCCGCGAGACGACTGAAATAGGTCTGCGAGGGTGGTAAGGACATTGATCGTGATGCACAATCCGTGATGCAAGCTGGCATCTTGACTACGCAATCGATTGATATCGTTAATGTTAATGTAGTTGAAGTGCGGGCGATCCACTCATTCCGCTTCTGACATGATGGCGGCATGGTCGATCACTTATAGAAATTCGTAGGGGCGTTTCCAGCGCGAATCCTTTGAACTGCAAGCAAGGAGCTTCATCCAAAATGTCGAATTTGCCGAAACATAAGCAGACCTTCAAACGCGCGATCTTCGTTGCGATCCTGGCTCTGGCCATTCCCATGGCACCTCTGTTGATCGTCGGCGGAATCGCTGGATCCGCATCTGCCCAGGGCGTAGACATCCCCGCGATTCTTTCAGCCGAGCTGGAAGGCCCGCCGAGCTTCATCACACTCCAGTACGGCCATCAATTCAAGACGGATGTCGAGGACGGTGGGGCCGACATGTCCCGGGACAACGCATTTTTCATGGGGGGTCATCGTTTCGACGTCGGCGAGAATACGTCCCTGATCGCTATCGGAGGTTATACGCTCCACGCATACAATTTTCGGGGAAATAGCAACTCCTTCTACCAATGGGATGACGTGCATCGCATGGTCGCGGGTGGACTCATCGGCCACGACTTGAATGAACGATGGCGCCTGATCGGAGGAGCCATCTACCGCAGCTGGGGTGAAGGCGGCGCCGACTACGGAGATTCGATTACCGGCGGTGTCGTGATGGGATTCGACTACCACCCTGACCAGGACTTTTCCATCGGCCTCATCGTCGGCGTCTTCAGTGCCCTCGAGGATTCCGTCGGCATCGTCCCGATACCGACGATGAAATGGAAATTCGCCGAGGATTGGCGATGGAATATCGGGATGGTCTCCGTCTTCGACCCCGGCGTAGGAACCGAATTGAACTGGCAGGTCAGCGAGGACGTGTCGCTAGGGGCCGGGATCTCGTTCCAGACTCGCCGCTATCGCCTCAACGACAAGAACCGGGTGCAAGGAAACCCGCCCCGTGCGAATCGAAACGATGACGGCGGTGTCGGTCAGGAGAGCGAAGTTCCCCTCTTCCTGAATGTCAAATGGAAGCCCGCGCCGAAAACCACCATCGATTTTCTTGCGGGTGTGGCGTTCGCCGGAAACGTGCGGGTCGAGAGCAAGACGGGTGGACGAATCAAGGATGATGATTACGACCCGGCTCCCTTCGCAGGTCTAAAGGCGAACTTCCTCTTCTAGTTCGCGCGCAATAGCGTCGTCGAATCCGAGGGTGGCTCAGGCTTGCTGCCCTCGGATCAATCGACCCGGGTAGACGCCTGTCGGCTCGTCGTTCTCCATCGTCACTTCTCCCGAGACGATCGTCGCGCGGTAGCCGCGTGCCCTCTGCATGAAGCGTCGGCCGCCCGCCGGCAGATCGTGGAGCATGACCGGCGGCTCGAGGCGCAAGCCATCGAGATCGATCAAGTTGAGATCGGCTTTCTTGCCGACCTCGATCGTGCCGCGGTCGCGCAGGCCGTAGAGATCTGCGGTGTCCTTGGACATCCGCTTCACCGCGAATTCGAGCGGAATCTTCTCGCCGCGAGTCCGATCGCGCACCCAGTGGGTCAGCATGAAAGTCTGGATCGAGGCATCACAGATCATGCCGCAATGCGCACCGCCGTCACCGAGCCCGAGAGCGGCGCGCGGGTGGTACATCATTTCGCGGATCGGATCGGCATTGCCCTCGGAATAGTTCAGCAGCGGCACCAGGAATAGCTCTCGACCGCCATGTTCGAGCATCCGGTCGTACAGCATCTCGATCGGGTCCACGCCCTCGCGTTTCGCAATCGCCTCGACCGAGTCTTCGTAGCTCGGCTCGTAATTCGGCGGATTGCCCATCGGGTACATCCGACCGAGCTGGGCCAGTAGCATCGAAGTCTCGGGGTTCGCTTCCGCGAGAATCTTCTTCTTCGTCTCAGGATCCCGAAGCTTCTCGATGCGCTCGTCGAACGGAAGCCCGAGCACCGCCGCGAAGCTCGGACAGGCCGCCAACGGGTGGACCTCGGTCTGATGACCGATCAACAAGCCGAAGGGTCGGCCGGCGACCTGCGGAAATACTTCTGCACCGTCCTCGACTGCCGCCGCCGAACGCTCGAGTAGTTCACGCCACAAATCGGGCGCGGCATCGACCTGCAGCATCGCGAACGTCACCGGACGCTGGATTTCCCTGGACAGCCGAACCATCCAGTCGAGTTCCTTGGCCGGCGCGGCGATGTCTTCGCCCGCCGCGCCCGCACCCGCCACTTCGAAAATCCCCTCCCCCAACTCGCCGAGTACGCGGCCGATTCCGAATAGCTCATCCTCGGCAGCAAAGGTCCCGGGAACGGGTTCTCCCGTGATCGCCGTGTGGGCGATCGTGCGAGAGGTCGAGAACCCGAGCGCGCCGGCTGCGACCCCTTCCTTCACGATCGCAGCCATCTCTTCGATGTCCTCGGGCGTCGCGGGCTCATTGTCGGCCCCCCTCTGTCCCATCACATAGGCACGTACAGAGCCATGAGGCACCTGGGTACCGACATCCATCGTGAACTTCAGCTGCTCGAGGGAGTCGAGATATTCAGGGAAGGTTCGCCAGGACCAGTTCATCCCCTCGTGCAGCGCAGCGCCCGGAATGTCCTCGACCCCTTCCATCAAGCCGATCAGGAAGTCTTCCTTGCCCGGCCGCACCGGCGCGAAGCCGACTCCGCAATTCCCCATCACGACGGTCGTGACACCGTGATAACAGGAAGGCGCGAGCTGCGGATCCCACGTCGCCTGGCCGTCGTAGTGGGTATGGATATCGACGAAACCCGGGGTCACCGCCAGGCCGCTCGCGTCGATTTCGCGCTTGGCGCCGCCTTCGACTCTCCCGACGCCGACGATCTTTCCGTCTTGGATCGCGACATCACCGATGTGTGCAGGATCGCCGGTCCCGTCGATGATGTTGCCGCCGCGAATCACGAGATCGTATGCCATGCGGTTCTCCTTGGGTCGAGTCCGATCGGGACTGGATCTTACAAGCTCCCAGGCGTCCGTGTCAGGCGCAGCCAAGCACCGTCAGACCATCATCGGGCCATCATCAGGCATCGTCAGGCATAGTCAGCCCGCTTCAGTGATCTTCAGCGCTCTCCAGCAATCGTGCCGGCCGTTCCAAAGAGCCTTCGAAGCGCCGTTTGTGCTGCCCAGTAGCCACATTGGCCATGAACACCTCCGCCCGGCGGGGTCGCCGCCGAACAGAGGAAGAGACGCGGATTCGGCGTCGAGTAGGGGTCGAGCCTCGCCACAGGGCGGGTGAAGAGCTGAAACAGGTCGGCGACACCACCGGTGATCGCACCGCCGACGTAATTCGGGTTGTAGGACTCGAAGTCCCCGGTATCCATCGTATGACGAGCCAGGATCTGGTCTCGGAAGCCGGGCGCAAAACGCTCGATCTGCCCTTCGATCGCGTCGGTCCGATCGACGCTGGAACCATGGGGAACGTGACAGTAGGCGTAACCCGTGCGCTTGCCCTCCGGTGCTCGCGAAGGATCGAAGTCACTCTGCTGACAGACGATCAAGAAGGGGCGATCGGAGTGGCGCCCCTGGTACATGTCGCGTTCGGAAGCGCAGATCTCGTCGAGTCCGCCACCGACATGGACGGTCGACGCTTCGAGACAGCGAGGATCGCGCCACGGAATCGGACCGTCCAGCGCCCAGTCGACCTTGAAGACGCCGGGGCCGTAGCGATAGCGCTCGAGCCGACGGCGATAGCCAGCGGGAAGCGCGGCGCCGGCGATCGTCGAAAGTTGTCGTGGATCGGTATCGAATAGAATTGCGCCCGCATCGGGTATGTCCTTCAGACTCGAAATCGACACCCCTGTCTCGATCGACCCGCCGAGACTCAAAAGGTAGGACGCGAGTGCGCGAGTGATCGCCCCCGATCCGCCCTTCGCGACCGGCCAGCTTGCAACATGGCCCGTCAGAGAGAAGATCACGCCAAGGGCCGAGGTCAATGGCTGGCTCAGCGGGAGGATCGAATGTCCGGCACATCCCGCGAAGAGTGCGCGCGCGGGTTCTTCGCGAAAAGCCATTCGCGCCAGCCTATTCGCTGACCAGATCGCACGAATGCCGAAGCGCAGCATCTGGAGTGGTCCGTCCGGCATTCGGAGCGGCGCGAGAATGTCGGCCAGAAGATCATGGGGCGACGAGAGCAACGGCTCGATGAGTCGCCGATAGGCTGCAGCATCGTTCCCCAGACCGTCGCACGTCCGGTCGAGGGACTGGTAGAGCATCACGGCATCGCGGTCGTCGAGCGGATGGGCGACCGACGCCGCCGGCGTCACCCATTCGAGACCGTGTTCGGCCAGCGGAAGCTGGCGGAAGAACGGGGACAGAATGCCCATCGGATGGACGGCGGAGCAGACGTCGTGAACGAACCCGGGCAACGTCAGCTCGGCGCTCCGAGTACCCCCGCCGATCTCGTCTTCCCGTTCGAAGACGCGCACGCGCACGCCCGCCTCGGCGAGCGCCACCGCCGCTGCCAGCCCGTTGGGCCCGGATCCGACGACCACTGCGTCTAGTTCACGGGTGGCCATTCGCTAGGCGGATTCCGGGTCGAGGAGCCCGCCGGTCATGAATGCCTCGGCCGCGTCGCCCGTGGGCCAGGCCTGCAACTCGCGCATCCCCGAGACCTCCGCTTCCCCTTCGGCGATCACACCCGTGGCAGCATCGACGACCTTCCATGCCATCGTTCGTCCGAAGAGCGGCTGGGACTCGACCATCACGACCCGCAGCTCGCCCTCTTCGAACTCACATTGCTCCTGAATCGCCTCGAGCAACTGTTGGTCGTTCAAGTGGCCATCGCCAAAATTCCAGCCCAGCACGAGACCGGAGATGACTTCGCCCTCCATCCACTCGTAGTCATCGATATTCTCGAACGCGCGGGGAATCGCTTCGTGGAGCACCCTGCCCTGCAGATGCATCATCCGCATTGCGGGCATCATGATCATCGCGGTCTCGACGGCCTCATCGTCGTCGAGCATCTCGGATAACTGCTCCCGCATGGTGAGGGAAGCTTTCGTCAATTTGTTCAGCTTTTTCTGTGCATCGCCTCGAAAGAACCAGACGTTGTAGGCCCAGTTCCCGGCGTAGTACCGCATCGCCATCAGGAACGAGACGTTCCGGGGTACGAAATTGCCGTAGAGCGGAATCACAACCAGAAAGAACGCGAGAAACGCGACCAGAAGCGGCAACTCGCCCAGGGCAAGCACACTCGCGTCGGGATTGAATCCAAACAGGAAAATGCCGCCGTAGATCATCACGATGTTCCACTCGATCGGCATGCCGCTCGGGTTGTTGAGTGCAATGAATCCGTGGAAACCGCACATCACCAAGAGAACGAGGCCGGTGAAGAGCATGCTCTGGCTCGCCAGGAGCGCAATTGGAATCATCACCTCCGTGACGGTTCCCATATGAGCCATCACCGTCGCGACCTTCGAAGGACGCAGATCATCGGGAAACGACACGAAGAGCCTTTTCTTGAGCCACTTCGGGAAGAGCGGTCCCTGATTCATCATGACCATGATGACCGACGGAAAGTGATGATTCAGCTTCGACGTCGCGGCCCAGAACCAGACGAAACACCACACGACCTTGCAGGCCGGCACCCAGAGATCATTCGCGCTCGCAAAGGTCAAGCAGGTGAGGACGATCCAGAAATGTTCCGCACGCGCTGCGAGAAAAAGAGTCTTGTCCACCACGCCGAGCAAAGGAATCAAGAAGAACGAAGGAAGCAGGAGCGACATCGTCAGATCGGGCGCGACGAGAGCGCGTAGCAGAAAGAGCAGATTGGCCGCGTAGAGTGCGACATCGAGCCAGCTGCGGCGTGCATCACCCAGAACCGGCATGCCCGGAACGAGCGGCAGTTTCGTCGTACCCGGGCGAAGGAAATGCAGGAAGCCGCCGATGGGGGGCCAGAATCGCCCGTTCATCGGGCCCGACGAACAACCGAATCCGGCCGATTCGTAGACGATTGCCCAGAGAATTGCCTTCTGGAACGCGAGACCCGTGAAGGCCCAGGCTCCAATCGAAGTGAAGCCCGGATAGCCCTGCGAAAAGGAGCAGAAAAAGGCCCAGCCACCCGCAAAGAGCAGCAGGTACTTGACCCAATACATCACGACAACAATGAACGGAATGGCTCCGATTTGCTCCGCCCACATTCGGCAGACGAGGCGCGTTCGCTCCGGGAAGCGCGCGCTCTGCAAATCATCCAGGGAATACGGCGGAGCGTCGGATTCGGCGATCGGCATGCACATACGAGGCTAGCAGGCCGCGAAAAAGCGGAACCAATTTGGGTGCCAGGTGGCGCGGGTGGTGGACCCTACCGCTCGCCGGTCGGCTACGGCGGTCGCTCCCGCATGATGCATCGGGGCTGATTGCCACCGCCTGCGCCTCCAGGCTCCCGTCAGGCTCCCCCACCCGCGCCACTCGACCCGCCTTCGAATCGAGATATCCCCAGCCTCGCCCACAACAGAATGCGAAGGCCAAGCGCAATCGATCGCCACGCAAAAACCAGCCTACGGAAATGTCCTGGCACAAACGTCCGAGTGGCGCGGGTGGGAAAGCTCGGTGGGAGCCTGGAGGCGCAGGCGGTAACTGCGCGCCTCGATGCATCATGCGGGAACACCCGCCGGAGCCGACCGGCGAGCGCCGGGCTTTACCACCCGCGCCACCTGGCACCCTAATCGACAGGACAACTCCGCAGCCTAGTACCCCAACTCTCGATAGCTCTTGCCCTCGGCCACGATCTGCTCGAGCAGCGGCGCGGGCGCAAAGGCGTCGCCGTGGGTCTTCTGGAGTTCCCGTAGACGATCGAGTACGCGATCGAGTCCGACCTGTTCCCCGTAGAACATCGGACCGCCGCGGTAGACCGGCCATCCGTAGCCATTGACCCAGATGACATCGATGTCCGAAGCGCGAATCGCCTTTCCCTCGGCCAGGATCTTGAACCCTTCGTTGATCATCGGATACACGCAGCGCTCGAGGATTTCCGTGTCCGAGATCGCGCGCGGCTCTTTACCGCTACCGCTACCGCTACCGCCACCTCTGCCCGCCGCAAAATCGCGAATGATCTTTTCGACCTCGGGTGAAGGGCTGGCACTGCGGTCGGCCCCGTAGTCGTAGAAGCCTTTGCCATTCTTCTGGCCTCGACGATCCATTTCGCAGAGTACGTCACGAAGCGTTTCGCTTTTCGATGTCTCCTTGCTCCAGCCGATGTCGAGCCCCGCGAGGTCGCTCATTGCGAAGGGGCCCATCGGGAGACCAAAGTCGTAGAGCACGCGGTCGACGTCCCAGGGCATCGCGCCTTCGAGCAGGAGTTCGTTGGCCTGTTGCTGACGCGGTGCGAGAATGCGGTTTCCGACGAAGCCACGACAGACGCCGACCAGGGCCGCCATCTTGCCTATGCGCTTGGCCAGCGCCATCGAAGTCGCGATGACCTCCTTCGAGGTGTGATCGGCTCGGACCACTTCCACGAGCCGCATCACATTCGCCGGGCTGAAGAAATGCAGACCGATGACGGACTCGGGGCGCTTTGTCGCGCTCGCGATTTCGTCGATGTCGAGGGCCGAGGTATTCGTCGCCAGGATTGCCCCCGGCTTCATCACACGATCGAAGTCGGCGAAGATGCCCTTCTTGACGGCCATGTTCTCGAAGACCGCCTCGATGACGAGATCGCAGTCGGCCAGATCTTCGATCTCGACCGATCCGGTCAATAGACTCATTCGGGCTTCGACGTCTTCCGCGGAGAGCCGTCCGCGCTTGGCGCTTCGTTCGTAGTTGGCTCGAACGACGCCGAGGCCGCGATCGAGGGCCTCCTGCTCTCGTTCGACGAGAATGACCGGAAGGCCGATATTCGCAAAATTCATCGCGATGCCACCGCCCATCGTGCCGGCTCCGACGATCCCGACGCGCTCGATCGGAATCTGCGGCGTGTCGCGCGGGACGTCCGGAATCTTCCAGACTTCGCGTTCGGCGAAGAACGCATAACGTTGTGCGGCGGATTGCTCTCCGGTCATGAGTTCCATGAAGAGCCGACCTTCGGTCGCGAGTCCTTCATCGAAAGGTTCGTTGACCGCGGCCTCGATGCAGCGGATATTGTACTCCGGGGCGAGGAAGCCTCGCGTCTTGCGTGCGATGCCAGCGCGGAACTTCTCGAAGATCTCGGGTTGACCGCGCGCCGCTTCGACCTTCTCGTTCGACTCGTCGACCTTGCGAAGTGGCCGGCCCTCGGCGAGAACCTTGTTTGCGAAAGCAAGGGTACCTTCGAGCAGGCCGCCTTCGTCGACCAATTCGTCAACGAGTCCGAGTTCGAGACACTCCGCCGCCGGGACGTGTCGTCCGCTCGTCATCATGGCCAGGGCCGTTTCGACACCCACGATGCGCGGAAGTCTCTGGGTTCCGCCCGCACCGGGCAGCAGACCGAGGTTCACTTCGGGGAGCCCGCATCGGGCGGAAGGCACCGCAACGCGAAAATGTGCACAGAGCGCGACTTCGAGTCCGCCACCGAGGGCGGTACCGTGAATCGCGGCGATCACAGGCTTCTTCGCGTTCTGCATGGCCGACTGCACGTCGGTGAGGGAGGCACCGGCCGGTCCCTTGCCGCCGAACTCCGTGATGTCCGCGCCAGCGATGAAGGTACGTCCCTCGCAGATCAACACGATCGCGCGAGCATCGTCATTTGCATCGGCGGCCTGAATGCCCTCGAAGAGTCCTGTCCGCACGTTGGCGGAGAGGGCGTTCACGGGAGGCGAGTCGAGGGTGAGTACGGCGATGTCGCCTTCGAGGCGAAGGTCGGTGACTTCATTGATGGCGGTCATGGGGGCTCCAGAGGGTTCGGGGGTCTTCAATAAGCTAATGCGTCCGTTGCTTCGCTGCACGACAATGCTCCATCCATGACAGAACATTCGCCCCGCGACGACAGTCTCCTCGACAATCCGGTGTGGCATGCGTTGAACGGTCCGTTGTCTCGATTTGCCGCACGCCACTCGAGCGCAGATCTCGTCCATTTCGACCCCGAGGTCAGCGTATTCAGCGCCGTCGATCGGATCGACGAGGCCATCTGGCGACGCATCGGAGAGCGCGTTGGCATCGACGGCTTTTGCGGGCTCTTTCGCGATATCATCGATCCTCCGCCGAGCGGTTGGGAAGAACACTTCCGGGGCCCCTGCTGGCAAATGGTGGCCGATCGGCTTCCCGAACCGTCGGGTCTCGAAATCGTTCGGCTCGGGCCGGAAGATCAATCGGAAATGCTGGCCCTCGCGGAACTGACCGAACCCGGACCCTTCCTGCTACGGACCCCCGAATTGGGTCGTTATGTCGGCCTTCGACGGGAGGGGCGCCTGCTCGCGATGGCCGGAGAGCGCTTTCGCCTGCCTGGCTATGTCGAGATCAGCGCGGTCTGTACCCATCCCGATGCAAGGGGGGAAGGGCTGGCTGGCGAACTCACCCTGAATGTGGCCCATGCCATTCGAGCGGGGGGCGATGAAGCATTCCTGCACGTGCTCGAATCGAACGAGAACGCGACGCGTCTGTACCAGAAGTTGGGCTTCGTGATCCGCCGAAAGGTCGATGTCGTGTTCGCCCAATGGCACGGGCCCGATGCCACGTGAGCGTTTCGCATGCGATAAGCTCGCCGGCCTGGAGGAACCAATTTTGAGCCGATCGCGTTTCGTCGCCGTTTCTATCGCATGCGCTCTCCTCGTGTTACTGGCGGGCTGTTCGAGGAAGGGGCCTGTCGACGTGCGGTTCATCCGTCATGTGGACAAGGCGGGCCTCGATAAGCTGACGAAACGAGGTGGTGACGTCGTCCTGCTCGCGGACGCCGAGTTCTGGACAGACCGAAAACGGTCCCGCGCCATTCCGATCGCTCGCCGGGAGAAGACGTTCATCATTGGTCCGGGCGCCTCCCAGATGGCCGGCGACATGCTCGCACGCATGTTCGACGAGGTCGTGACAGTGCGGCGTCTCGATCTCGTTCCGGACATGATCTATTTCGACTACGTGATTAGACTGGTTCTGGATTCCTTCGACGACCGGACGTTGAGCTTTCCGCTCTTCTCTAATCAGCGCTATCTCGTAAAACTCGGCGCGGAGATCTCTCGCGCGGACGGCTCGTTCGTCGGAAGGATCGATACGAGCGGCGCGGAGTCGTTCTGGTTCAGGAATCTCGAGGCGGCGAACACCTATCGCAGCGACGCCAATATTCTCGAGAAGGCCTCGAAAACCCTCAATGCCGCCGTTCAGGAATCGCTCTTCCAGATGATGAATGAGCTGGAAGCAATCCTCGACGCAGAGCCCCCGCGCCGGGACTAGCTTTGGATCGCGGTCGCGAGTTCGTCGATGGCCGTGCCCAGCGCGACATCGATGGCCAATTCCCATTCCCGAGCCTCGTCCGCTGATCGGGCGGATTCGGGAAACAAAATCGCCCGTGACGAGTTCACGATGCCGCCTTCGCGGCCGTTTGGACCGGGAACGAAGCTCTCGACGGCAGCGCCGGCCGTCGCGCCCTGGGCGCCGTAGCCGGGAACCAGGAACAAGGCTTTCGGCAGGGCCTCGCGGACTCGGCGGGCCTGCTCGGGCCAGGTCGCTCCACACACGACGCCCAGCGAAGACCAGCCCGTCTTCGATCCGAGAAGATCGTTCTGCATCGGGGCGAGGCCGTCGGCCACACGGCCAAAAAGGGGTTCGCCTTCGACCTCGCGGTCCTGCAGATCGCCGCTGCCCGGATTGCTCGTCTTGACGAGCACGAAGATTCCACGACCCGCTTCTCTCGCGACTCGCGCGAAGGGCTCGATCGTGTCGAAACCGAGGTACGGGTTCAGCGTCATTGCATCGACCGGCAGCGCGGCATTCGAGGCCAGATAAGCGCTGGCATAGCCTTCCGCTGTCGAACCAATGTCGCCGCGCTTTGCGTCGAGCAGGACCATCATGTCCGCGGCGCGTGCGCGTCGACAGAGGCCGTCGAGGACGCGCATACCACGCCAACCGAGCTGCTCGAAAAAGGCGATCTGGGGCTTGATGATCGCCACTCGCCCCGCGATCCGATCGATCACGGCAGCCAGAAATTCCTCGACCGCCAGGGCTGTCCGCTCATCGTCGGTTGCCATCGATCCACGACGAAAGAGCGGTGGAATCCGGGCAAGGTGGGGATCGAGTCCGACGCAAAGGGGGTGGCCGAGAGCGCGCGTGCGCTCGATCAGGCGATCCGCGAAATTCGTAGCTGGCTGCATCGGGGCGGATCCTAGCAGCCCATCGAAGAACTCCCCGTTACGGCTCTCCGTCTACAGAGGCGCCGGAAACAGCCGCCAACGAATCGCGCCTTGGCGAGTCGCGACCGCTACGCTGCGGTCGATGGATCAATCGGCGGACGACCAGAATGGCGCTGGAACCAGCGCACCCGGAACGACGGGAGGCTTTCGTTTCGAGCTCGAAAGGACGAGCGACCGCGCGCGGGCCGGCCGGGTCGAGACGCCGCATGGCGCGATCCAGACGCCCGCCTTCATGCCGGTCGGGACCCACGGTGCGCTGAAGGCGCTGACGCCGGCGCAGGTCGCGGATACCGGCGCCGAGATCGTCCTCGCCAACACCTACCACCTGGCGTTGCGCCCGGGCGAAGCGCTCGTCGAGAAGCTCGGCGGACTGCACGCCTTCATGCAGTGGCCCGGCCCGATCCTCACCGACTCGGGCGGCTTCCAGGTCTTCTCGCTGCCGGGCGTCGAGATCACCGATCGCTGTGCTCGTTTTCAGAACGAAGTCACGGGCGAAACCATGGACCTGACCCCGGAGCGCTCGATCGAGATCCAAAATCGGCTCGGAGCGGACATCATCATGGCCTTCGATGAATGCACGCCCTATCCCGCGACACGCGAACTCGCCGGTCAGGGCGTTCGGCGCACGCTCCAGTGGATGGAACGATGCCTGAAGGCCCACGCACGCGAAGAGGACCAGGCGCTCTTCGGAATCGTTCAGGGTTCGACGTTTCCCGAGCTGCGCGAGGCGTGCGCGGCGTCACTCATTGCCATGGATTGCCCCGGCTATGCGATCGGGGGCGTCTCGGTTGGTGAAGGCCACGAGCTACTCTGCCAGGTGACCGAGCATGCCGCGCCACTGCTGCCCGAAAACAAACCCCGCTACCTGATGGGCGTCGGCCTCCCCGAAGATCTGATCGCCTGCATCGGATACGGCATCGACATGTTCGATTGTGTGATTCCGACGCGCTACGCCCGCTCGGCGACGGTCTTCACCTCTCGTGGCCGAATTCGACTCACAAATCGCCGCTACAGGCGCGATGCCTTCCCGGTCGATGCTTCATGCGACTGTTACACATGCACGGGCGGCTTCAGTCGTGCGTACATCCATCACCTCTTTGCTGCCAACGAGGTCCTCTCGGCCGTCCTCTGCTCGATCCACAACGTGGCCTTCTACCAGCGACTCGTCGCCGACGCACGTCACGCGATCCTTCGGGGCGACTATGCAGCCTTCGCGCAAGAATTCCTCGGCCGCTATCAAAACGAGCCAGGCTGAGACGAAACGCATATCCTCCCGGCATGATGAAACTCCGCAATTCGATCTCTACTCTCGTCTCTCGCAACAACATATCCCCAATGGCCCCGGGCGCCTCGAATTCCGCAAACGGAATGCTCGCCCTGACGCTGGCCTCGATTGGCTTGCTCGTCCTGGCCGGCTGTAGCCCACGCGATCTCGACTCCAGCTCCGTCGAGGCCGGTCCCTCGGCGGATTCCGGACAGGAAGAAGCCGTCGCCGTCATCGTCGAGGGCCGTTCGATCATGATCAGCGAAATCGATGAGCACATGAAGGATCAGTTCCTCGAGGAATTCTTGAAACAGCCCGAGGAGCGTCAGTTCGAGATGCGCGAGACCGCCGTTCGCGATCTCGTTCAACGTCGTGTCATCGAAGACGAAGCAAAGAAGCAAGGAAAGACTTCGCAGGAACTCCTCGACGAGATCGCGAACTCGGTTCCGGATCCGACGATCGAGGAAGTCACGGCCTGGTACTCGGAAAATCAGAGCCGACTTCGCGGCGCAAAGCTCGAGGACGTCTCCGGAGCAATCAAGGACCTGATACTCAAGGAACGCCGCGCGAAAGCCATGAGCGATTTCCTGGACCCGAAGCTCGAAGCGCTCTCCTGGAAGATCGTACTGACTCCGCCGCGCAAGGAACTCGAGGCCACCCGGCTGGTCCGTGGCTCTGCGGATGCGCCGGTCACGATCATCACCTTCAGCGACTACCAATGTCCCTACTGCGTCCGCGCCGAACCTGTCCTTGCGGAGGTCCTAGAGCGCTATCCCGACCAGGTGCGAGTGGTCCATCGCCACTTTCCCCTCGACAACATCCATCCCTTCGCACGCCCGGCGTCGGAGGCAGCGATGTGTGCTGAGGAACAGGGGAAATTCTGGGAGTACCACGACGGAATCTTCGCTCGCCAGGGAAAACTCGAGGACGGCTCTCTAGCCGAAATCGGTTCCGCGGTCGGTCTCGATGCCGACGAGTTCAACCTTTGCATCGAAGAACGTCGCTACAAAGACTTCGTCGAAGCCGACTTCGTCGCCGGACAAGAGGCGGGCGTGACCGGAACACCCTCCTTCTTCTTGAACGGAATCAAACTCACGGGCGCCCGTGATGCGAACGAGCTCAGTCGCTACGTGGATATCGAGCTGGCGCGGATCGAGGAGAACTAGGCCGAATCGATTCCATGACCAGATCATGGAGCCGGAGACAGAGAGGCAGGGAGGCAGGGAGGCCAGGAGGCAGTCCCGGCGGGATCTCATGCGGTCCGAATCCGCTACGCAAGCCCCGCCGGGTGAGTTCTGAGGGACAGCCAGAGTCGGTTCCGCTCATCTATGCGAATCGCGTGGGTTCCGAACGACCTGCGGTCCAGTCGCTCCCTGCGGACCCCGCGCAATCTGCCCGTTTTCGCATTCCTGTCCAATCTGACTGAACCCGGACGACGCTGCCTCGAACCGCCGTCCTGCCCTCTCCTCACTCGCAATATCTCATGAATCGCCCCGCCAAATCCACAACCAAATCTGAATCTCATGAAACTAATGCCCCGTTAGATATGAACAATTTCTGACGGGGCGGCAGGTCGGGAGACCTGCGGCCGAGAGCCTACGTTCGCTGCATTCGGCCGGATCGCCCTGCGGGCATGGCGGAATTTCGTGAATTCGGGAACATGCGCCTCCCATGGCACTCACTTGCGGCATCGTCGGCCTCCCAAACGTCGGTAAGAGCACGATCTTCAACGCGCTCACCGCCGCGGGCATCCAGGCTGAGAACTATCCCTTCTGTACGATCGAGCCCAACACCGGCGTCGTCGTCGTTCCCGACGTTCGCCTCGAAAAGCTCCAGGACCTCGTCCATTCAAAATCCGTCGTCCCGACGACGGTCGAATTCGTTGATATCGCCGGACTCGTCAAAGGCGCCTCGAAGGGCGAGGGGCTCGGAAACCAGTTTCTCGGAAACATCCGCGAGACCAACGCGATCATCCATGTCGTTCGATGCTTCGACGACGAGAATGTCGTTCACGTCGACGGGGACACCGACCCGGCACGAGACGCCGAGACGATCGACCTCGAGCTGGGTCTGGCCGATCTCGAAACGGTGTCGAAACGCGTCGACCGTGTTAGGCGAGTCGCAAAGTCGGGCGACAAAACCGCGCGCGCCGAACTCGAGTTTTTCGAAGCCCTCAGCGAGCATCTCTCCGAAGGAAAGCCCGCCCGCGCCTTCGAGGTTTCGGATTCCATGGGAGCGGCCTTCAGGGAGGCCTGCCTGCTGACCGCCAAACCAGTCCTCTATGTCGCCAACGTCGACGAAGACGCCTTCGCCGACGGCAATGCACACAGTGCGGCCCTCGAATCCATTGCCCGCGCAACTGGCGCCGAGGTCGTTCGGATCTGCGGGAAGGTCGAGGCCGAACTCTCGGAGCTCGACGATGAGGACAAACGCGAGTTCCTCGCCGATCTGGGAATCGAGGAGCCGGGACTCGATAGGCTGATTCGCACCGCCTACGGGCTACTCGAACTGGTGACGTTCTTCACGGCCGGTCCGAAGGAAATTCGCGCCTGGACGATTCGCCAGGGGACTGCCGCACCCCAGGCGGCCGGCGCAATCCATTCGGACTTCGAAGGCCATTTCATCCGCGCCGAGGTCATTCCCTTCGAGACCTACATCGAACTCGGGGGCGAGGCGGGAGCCAAGGCGAAGGGCGCGATGCAGGTCGAAGGCAAGGACTACATCGTTTCCGATGGTGACGTGATCTTTTTCCGGACCAGCGCCTGAGCGCGCAGCCCTACCTCAATCACCCCAACCACCCCGAACGATTTCCAGGAGCCCGATCGCCAGTGGCCAAACGTATCGTGCGACAGATGACCCCCGAAGAAGTACTCGACACCCAATTCGGGGGTCCCGACACGGGCGTCTTCACCGACGGCTCCTGCGATCCGAACCCCGGTCCGGGCGGGTGGGGTTGGGTCTGGGTCCAGAACGGCGAGATTCTTGCCAAGGGTCACGGCCGCGAGCCGGACACGACCAATAATCGAATGGAGCTGAAAGCATTGATCGAGGCTTTCAAAAAGCTGCCCGATGAAACGGATCTCATCGTGTACTCAGACAGCCAGCTCTGCGTCAATACAATCAATCAGTGGGCGCACGGCTGGGAAAAGCGCGGTTGGAAACGCAAGGGCGGCCCGATCAAGAACCTCGAACTCGTCCAGGAACTCTACGCGCTCGCGCAAGCGAAGCCTCGGATCGAGTTGCAATGGATTCGCGCGCACGAAGGCACACGCTGGAACGAGTACGCGGACGCGCTCGCAGCGCTGGGTGCTTAGGCCGAAACCGTCACTGGCGTTCTAGCTGTGAACGCGAGCTCGGCACGGCGCGGTTTTCGCGCTAGGAGTTTGCCGATGAATTCTTGCCGATTTCGTCGAGTTGAGCGGACAGCTCTTGGGGGCTTAGTGAAGCCAGGTCGAGACGGACGAATGCGGCGATCTTTGCGGCCAGCTGGTCGTGAATCTCTTCGAAGAACGCGAACGTCTCCGCCGACGATCCCTTGAAGGAGGCCGGATCGCGGACACCCCAATGTGCGGTGATCGGCTGGCCGGGCCAGATCGGGCAGGCTTCGCCGGCAGCGTCATCACAGACCGTAAAGATGAAATCCAGCTTCGGACGACCGGGCCCGGCAAATTCTTCCCAACTCTTGCTCCGGAATCCTTTGGTTTCATATCCGAGTCGCGAGAGCGTTTCGAGGGTCATCGGATGCGGAGCATCCTTCGGATGACTGCCGGCGCTGTAGGACTGAAAGCGTGGGGAGCCGAGTCGCGCGAGGAGTGCCTCTGCCAGAATACTTCGCGCAGAATTTCCGGTACAAAGAAAGAGGACGTGGTAGACGCGGGTGGGATCCAGGCTCTTGGCCAATTTTGATTTCCTGGCACTCGAATCCTGCCGGGTAGGGCTCAATGAAGCTCGCCACCGGAAAAGGACGATCCGAAGGTCTTTGTGAGACTCAACACCTGCGCCAGAGCCGACGAGAGAAGTTCGGGAGAGAGTGACGATATCGGATGCAGAAACGTCGCGTAGATGACACCATCCGAAACGGCATAACGTGCGTCGAGCGTGCTGTAGAAATTCGCCCTCAGTAGTATTTCGTTGACACGTGGATCGACGGTTTCAACCATCGAGATCGGAGTCACGAGGCGCATTCGATCATTTTCGGGATCGCTGATCAGATAGACATTGATTCCGTCGATTCGCGTCTGGATGGCACCGGGCGGGCCCATGATCGCTTCGACCTGGTCCGCAAAGAGAAGCTCCATCCTTCCCTGGGTCATCGATCCATCGGAAGCAAACCCTGCCGACCCGCGCGACGAACCGTCGGAAAAATTCGCACAACCACACAACACGAAAAGCACCATCAAGAACGAATAATACGTCATGCTTCGCAAACTCATCGAGTCTGGGCTCCGACGGAACTAGATCTGGATTTCGACGCTCTCGTGCGTTCCGGAGGTATCTTCGTCTTTCCGAGTTTCGCGACATGACGGAACTCGGTCGCGGTCACCGGAACGACCGACAGCCTTCCGCGTCGGACGAGCTGAATATCTTCGAGTTTCGGATCCTGTTTGATCATCGAAAGCGAAACCGGCTCGCTGAAGGCCACGCGAGGGGCCACATCGACAACGACCCAGGTTTCATCGTCGGCTGTCGGATCCGGATACGACGAAGCGACGATCTCCACGATCCCAACGATCTCCTTCCCCTTGTTCGAATGGTAGTAGAACGCGAGGTCGCCCTCTTTCATCGCAGCGAGATTGTTCCGTGCCTCGTAATTTCGGACCCCATCCCAATAGGTCTTTCCGTCACGGACCAGATCGTCCCAGGAGTACTTGAACGGCTCGGACTTCATCAACCAATAGTTTCGTGCCATCTAGCGCAGATCCTCGGGCGTTTGCTGAGATACCACGTTATGTGCGACGTGCACCGCGATCGGACGCGTCAGCAGGCGACTCGCTACGTTTGCGCGAACCCAGTTGAACCATCCGACAATCACGGAAGGCTGCTGGCCGAGCGCTGCCAGGCCGATCCGCGCGACGTCATCAGCCGAGTGGCCCGAATGTGCGATTTCCCCTGCCACTTCCTGAAACTCGGTCTCCGTCGACCCCGGCTCGAGCACGACGACGTCGATATTGCTCGCGCGAAGTTCTCCCCAGAGCGCCTCGCCCAGGAACTGGTCGAAGGCCTTCGTCGCAGCGTAGACGGCGTGGAGCGGCAAGGGCTGACGCCCGGCGACCGAGCCCGTAAAGAACACGCCACCCCGTCCGCGCTCACGCATGCCCTGAACGAGCGCGTGGGTCAAAACGACGGGCGCCTCACAATTGACCGAGACGAGACGACGAAGCTGATCCCCGTCGAGCAGATCGAAACGACCGGCATAGCCAAGCCCCGCGTTGTTGACGAGAAGCCCGATTTCGAGATCCGAAACGGAATTGAGAAGGACTTCCTGGCCGCTGCGCTCCGCCAGGTCGGCAACGACGACTCGCGTCTCGATCTCGAAATCCCGTTCGAGCTCCGCCGCCAACGAAGTCAGGCGATCCTTTCTTCGCGCACTGAGAACGACTTTCATGCCATCGGCCGCAATCAGGCGAGCGAGCGAGACGCCAATGCCGGAGGACGCCCCGGTCACGAGGGCCCAGTCGCCGTATCGAGCCGTGAGTCCGAGCCTCTGGGGGGCAAAATAGTCGCGTGCAGTCCAGAATGCGTAGGTCAAACCGATGAACGGAAGGGCCGGAAACAGGCCGACAAAAACTCCGCTGAACCCCCCCGTCTTGATCGCAGTCCAGAGATACATTCCGAAAGCGACCTGTGCGACGTAAGCGGGCGCCCAGAATGCCATCCAGGGACGACGACGGCGAAATCCATAGACCGCTGCCGCGTAGACGAACCAATGCGGAATCGCCAGAACCTTCGCCCAGAATCCATGGAAGAGGATGCCGAACCAGACCTCCTGATCCTCGGCCATCGGCTTCATGAAAATGTCCCACGGCATATACAAGAACGCCATGAACGCACAAAAAGTCATCGTCAAGCTCATCCACCAGGGACGCTCGCGAAACACGTCGTAGAGCCACTCGCGCATCCAACCTCCAGAATCGGGCTGCGTCGGGGAACGTAACCGATCAGATGCCGAGAAAAATGGCCGGGTGACCGGACCAGACGGAATCGACTAGACGCGAACGGGCCAGATATCGAAGGGCACCGGTTTTCACCCCGTTTCTGCGATACCAGCCGACAAGCGGTACCCTGCCGACCTCACATCGACCCGCGAGGGTTCACTCGGAGCAGACCCAGCCATGGGCAGCGTTTTCGGCAATCTCTTCCGCATCTCGACCTTCGGCGAATCCCACGGCGGAGGGGTCGGCGTCGTGCTCGAGGGCTGCCCGCCCCGACTACCGATCGACGTCGCCGAGATCCAGCGCGATCTCGACCGACGGCGGCCGGGACAGAGTGTGTTGACGACGCCGCGCCAGGAAGCCGATCGAGCGGAGATCCTCTCCGGTGTGTTTGAGGGTCACACGCTGGGAACCCCGATTGGAATCGTGGTGCGGAACAAGGACGCTCGACCCAGCGCGTACGAGGAAATGCGCGATGTCTACCGCCCTTCGCACGCCGATTATACGACGGAGGCAAAATACGGCATTCGCAACTGGCAGGGCGGTGGACGGGCCAGTGCACGAGAGACCGTCGGCCGTGTCGCGGCCGGTGCGATCGCCCGCAAGCTGCTCCGTGAGGTCGCGGGCATCGAAGTCCTCGCCTGGGTGGCAAGGGTCCAGGCCATCGATTCGAAAGTCGACCCCGAAACGGTGACCCTCGAAGCGATCGACGCGAACGAGGTTCGCTGCCCGGACGAGGACGCGGCGGCCAAGATGTACGAGCTGATCGACTCCGTGCGACGGCGGGGCGATTCAGTCGGGGGGGTCGTCGAATGCGTCGCACGCGGCGTGCCGGCCGGACTCGGTGATCCGGTCTTCGACAAGCTCGAAGCAGAACTCGCAAAGGGGCTGATGTCGCTGCCAGCCGCGAAGGGATTCGAGATCGGATCTGGCTTTGGGGGAACCTCGATGACGGGCAGTGAACACAATGATCCCTTCGTCAGGGATTCCGAAGGTCACACCCGAACGACCTCGAATCGCTCCGGCGGCATCCAGGGCGGAATCAGCAATGGCGAGCCGATTCTTCTTCGCGTCGCGTTCAAGCCGACGGCGACCGTCCGGATCGCGCAACAGACGGTCAATCGCAAGGGCGAGGCGGTCAGCCTCGAAGCAGGCGGGCGACACGATCCTTGCGTGCTCCCACGTGCGGTGCCGATGGTCGAAGCGATGGTTTGTCTGAGCCTGGCAGACCACTGGCTACGCCAACGCGCCATCGACGTCATTGCCTAGCCGGTCGCAACGAAATCGATCGGGTTCACAAACCCGCAGCATCTGCCACCATCGACGTCGTGTCTGAACGAATCACAAGCGACCGCGTCTGCGTCATCGGCGCAGGCCCAAGCGGACTCGCTGCCTGCAAGACACTCCGGGAAGCCAACATCCCCTTCGACTGCTTCGAAGCGAACCGCGGCATTGGCGGCCTCTGGGATATCGAAGGAAGCCAGAGCGGCGGCTACCGCTCGCTCCATACGAATACGTCAAAAGCCAAGATGGCCTTTTCAGATTTCCCCTTCCCGGACGAATCACCACAATTTCTCAGCCACAGCGAATTGCTCGACTATTTCAACGCCTATGTCGACCGCTTCGGTTTCCGCGAACAAATCCGAACCGATTGTCGCGTCATCAGCGCCCGCCCCACCACAGAGGCCGCCTGGCAGATCGACCTCGAAGACGGGAGTCGCCAGGCGTACAGGGCATGCATCGTCGCGACGGGCCAGTACGGGACTCGGCGCTGGCCCGATCCACCGACGCCGGGACAATTCGCCGGAAACCAGATTCACGCGGCCGACTATCTCGATCCCGACACGCCTATCGATTGCCGCGGAAAACGAGTCGTCGTCGTCGGACTGGGCTCGAGCGCAGCCGAAATCGCGACGGAACTCGCGGGCGGTCAAGACGGGCCCACACTCGCCTCACACGTCGCACTGTCAGCTCGATCCGGTCGCTATATCCTGCCCAAGCTCTTCCATGGGGAACCGCTCGATGCGAACGCACCTCACCCTTCGCAACAGCTGCCGGGCATCGTCAGCTGGCTGCCGGAGGCCATTCGAATACGCTTGTTAAGGGCGGTCATGCAACGATCGCTCGGAAAGGTCGAACAGGAAATCGGCCGACCCTCGGATTGGAACTTGCCCAATCCGACCTTTGGCCCCTGGGCCGAACGACCGACTCTCTCCGAGGGATTCATTCCCGCTCTCGAAGCGGGTCGCATCGAAAGCCGGCCCGGAATCGCGGCCTTCGATGAGTCCACGATCAGTTTTACGGATGGGTCCAGATTCGATGCCGACGTCATCATCTGGGCGACCGGCTACCGACCCGGCTTTGCCTTTCTAGACGACGAGATCCTGGGTTGTCCGGCCGACGAGCTCGCGCTCTATCGGCGCATTGCACACCCGTCGCGCCCCAACCTCTATTTCGTGGGCTTCACTCGCGTGATCTGTTCTCTCTGGCCAGTTTCTGAACAACAGGCGAAATGGCTCGTCGGCGTCTTGAAGGGGACCATCCACTTGCCGAATCAGGCCCGGCAAGCCAGGCAGTCGATTCAAGTCGCAAAGACGCTGCCCGTCTTCTGCAATTCATATGTCGCTGATCTACGCCGAGACGGTCCCTGAACTGGCTTCTCGGTGCCCCCCGGTGGGGCGTGACTCACTCAAGCGCGTCGCTCCGATGCGTGCGACAGTCTTTCTCCAAGCAATGACAGGAGCACTCATGAGCCAGATCCAGCCCCCCCTCGATGCCGATGCACTCAAAGCGTATTCGTTCCGCGTCTGGAACTATAAGCAGGGCGAAATGGTTGCCCTGATGATTCATCTGGGAGACCGGCTCGGGATCTACCAGGAGATGGAAGGCGCAGGGCCGCTCAGTCCCGCCGAACTCGCTTCGCGCATGGGACTCCAGGAACGCTGGCTCCTGGAATGGATGCGCGGTCAGGCCGCGGCACAACTGCTCGACTATCAAGACGACGGACGCTTCGAACTCTCGCCAGTCGGTGCCGCAGTGTTGGCCGATGAAGAGGGCAGCATCGCCTTCGCTTCCGGTGCCTTCACGGGAGGCACTCCGCCCGAAATCGCCGACAAACTGGCCGACGCGTTTCGAACCGGGGTTGGACTCTCCTACGAGGAAATGGGCCCCAACGCGGCACATCGAACCGAGCGCATGCTCGGAACCTGGGTTCGCATGGCCCTCGTTCCCCAGATCATTCCCGCTCTCGATGGCGTCCATGAAAAATTGGAGGCCGGGGCGGTCGTCGCCGACGTCGGCTGTGGATCCGGAGTCGCACTCATCGCAATGGCCCAGGCCTACCCCAAATCGACCTTCGTCGGCTACGACCCGAATTCTCACGGAATCGAGCGCGCCCGCGAGCAGGTCGCGGAGCACGGTCTGACCAATGTGGAACTCCACGTCACTGGAGGCGAGTCGTTGCCCGACGAACCACGCTTCGATTTCATGCTCACCTTCGACTGCATTCACGACATGCCGCATCCCGCCCGCGTGATCGCCGCGATCCGCAAAGCCATCCTTCCCGACGGAACCTGGCTGATCAAAGATATTCGCAGCAGCCCGCGCTTCGAGGACAATCTAAAGAATCCGATGCTCGCGATGTTCTACGGCTTCTCGGTCTCGGCTTGCATGTCCTCGGCCCTGTCAGAGCCCGGCGGCGCCGGTCTCGGCACGCTCGGCTTCAATCCCGAGGTGGCCGAAAAAATGGTGACCGAAGCGGGCTTCAGTCGATTCAAGGAGTATGACTTCAACGACCCGGCCAACCTGTACTACGAAGTACGTCCCTAGGAGCGTTTCCCGGGACTCGTCGCGACGCATTCGAGCACGATCGTTTGCGTTCACGGCGTCTCTCGTCATTCTCCCACTCGCGTTGACCACATCTGGATGTGTCTCGGGTGAGCTTCAGTCGGTGGAGTCTGCCCAGGATGCCTACGACGACTGTGTTCTCGAGGTCTCCGCGTCGCACCCTGATTGCGAAACCTTGCGCATCAGCCTTCTCGAAGCCCAACGCCGCTACCAGGAGAACGCTCGCCGCGCATGGGGCTGCAACGCCAAGGAAGAAGAATGTCCGGTCCCTCGTTAAACACCGTTCAAGGTGGATCAAAAGGATGAACTAGCAAGTCTGTGGCTCTTCGACGCGTCCGCACACGCGAGGGTCCGGGCGTGAGCGCCACTGTTCGACACATGGTTTCTGCATTCGAGAACCTCGGAGATTTTCAATCCCACGCGGTCGATACGGAGAAACTCACCGCCGAACAGATTCACGAGATCGTCCTCGAGAATCTCCTGAGCGGACGCTTTCGATTGTCGGAGCAGGTCTGATGAGCGCGAGCGACGCAAGCGGCCCGTCCAAAACGCAAGGCGCCGCGATCAAGCGGTGGTAGTCTCTGATCCGAACTTCGAGAAAGAGGAAATCCAATTGACGACCGTCTCCGCGACAGAGGCCCTCGAACGCCTGCGTGCCGGTAACGAGCGATTTGTTTCCGGCGAAGGCCTACGCGAAACCTACGCGAGTCCGTCCCGTCGAGCCGAGGTCGCCGAAGCACAAGAGCCCTTCGCGATCATTCTCGGGTGTTCGGATTCAAGGGTGCCGGCCGAGATCGTTTTCGATCAGGGGGTGGGCGATCTCTTTGTCATTCGTGTTGCAGGCAATATCGTTGCGCCCTCTCAAGTCGGCAGCGTCGAGTTCGCTGCTGCCCGCTATGGCACCCGCCTCGTAGTCGTTCTTGGACATTCGGAATGCGGTGCGATCGGCGCGACTCTGGAAGAACTCCTGCAACCCAGCAGTAGTCAATCGCGCAATCTCCGATCGATCGTCGATCGCGTCCGGCCTTCGGTCGAAGAAATGATGAAGACCGAACTTCGAAACGACCTGGGCTCCCTCGTACAGCACGCCGTACGGGCAAACGTCGATGTGTCCGTGAACCATCTGCGACACGGATCGGAAATCCTCGAACAGCTGACCATGACCAATGATCTGCTAATCGTCGGCGCAGAGTACTCACTCACCACCGGCAAAGTCGAGTTCTTTCACGACGATTGATCCGTCATCGAGAGGCCGGGGTCAGGCTCCTAGGGCAGGAGTATGAAGCCTGCGACCGCGGAGAGCATCGCGGCGGCTACGCTCGACGCGGCAGCGATTCGATGAATGTCTCGCGCATCTCGGTTACCACTGGCGAGCGCCCTGCCGCTCCAGCCAGTCCATGCGAAAAGACCGAGAACGATTATTCCGAGGATTCCGTGAAAGCTATCGAATGGACTTCGATCGCGAAGTAGCGCCATCGAGATGGGTCCAGCCAGGAATCCGATACCCACCATCACAAGAGTCCGTTTTCCAGAGCGGAGATGACGAACTCGCAAGTCTCCGCCGACAGGGCGTTCAGTCATTCGCCTTCGACGAATTTCGAGGCCGAGCCGGGCAGTCACGATCGCCAATCCGAGGGTCAAGACCATCCAGGCGGGATGAACGAACGCAAGCAGACGAACAATCGTCGAGTCGTCCATATTCCTCAATCAGCCTCGACGAACGAGTTATTCGATCTTGTGAATCGCATCCTTGGGCAACCGACTGATCAACGTATCGGTCGCGCGAGCCAGGTACTCAGGGTCCCGCGATTCGAGCGTCAATAGCACGCGATAGTCCTCTTCATTGATCCGTGGATAGGAGCCGAGCATGAGCTCCGAAAATTCTTTCAGCAAGGTATTGAGCGTCTCGGCAATGTCGCTCTCGTTCTCTCGGACGTAGATCTTTCGTAGCTGAAAAGGAACTCCCGAAAATCGATCTCGAATCGAGTCGAATTTTTTCTCGAAGAGCTCCGGAATGCCCGGGAAGATGTGGACATTGCTAACGACGACAACGGGAAACCAGAGGCCGCCCACATCGAGAACTTCGGCACCCTCTGGAATCAACGCCATCTTCTTCATGGCATCGTTGATCGGAGCCTTCGAATGGCGCGCCATACGATCGACCATGGATTGGTTGAGCACGATATCCAGGTCGAAGGCCTTGGCGATTCCATCCATGGTGAGATCGTCGTGGGTCGGACCGATTCCGCCCGACGTAAACACGAAGTCATACGTCTCCGACATCGCCCGGGCCTCACTGGCGATGATGTCGATGATGTCGGGGATCGTCAGGATCCGTTCGAGATCGACGCCGAGCTTGCGAAGCTCCACAGACAAGTAGGCGGAGTTCGTGTCTCTAACCTTGCCGGAGAGAATTTCGTTGCCAATGACGAGAAGCGCCGCTGTCGACATGCTGGATAACTTAACGCAATGAAAGGGGCCGCCAAATCCTGCGCTTCACCCCCAGAGGAACCCGTTCACGGAATCGCCTCCGCACGGGTCCCTTGATAAACTCCGGCATCATGAAATGCGCGATTCGCTTTCTGCCGTCGGGCCGGTCGATCGACATCGAGGTAGAGGAAATGACGCTCCTCGAGGCCACGCGGCAGGTCGGCCTCCCGATCGCCAGCGCATGCGGCGAGAACGGAGCCTGTGCGCGCTGCGGACTCCAGATCATCGAGGGGGCCGGCAGCCTGGCTCAGGAGACGGATCGCGAGCGACTGATCAAAGAGCGCAATCGTATCGACCCCGAGCTGCGCCTCGCCTGCCGGGTCCGCCCGCGCGGCGATCTCACGGTTCGCGCCCTGTACTGGTAGAGTTCGATACAGCAAGAAAGCGAAATTCAAGATGCCCCGATCATCCCGATTCACCTCCGGTTCGCCCGGACTCCTCATCGTCGACCACGGCACGCGAAGCGCCGCGGCCAATGCGCCCCTGGCCGAACTGGCGAGAAGAGTCGGCGGCGCACGCCCGGACTGGGTCGTCGAACACGCGCACATGGAACTTGCGGAGCCCGATTTCGACATGGCGATCGACCGTCTGGTCTCACGCGGCGCGAGCAGAATTCTCGTGCATCTGCATTTTCTGGGCATCGGCTACCACGTGCGTGAGACGATCCCGCAACTCGTGGCGATCGCGCGAGAGCGACATTCGACCGTCTCGATCGAAACGACCCTGCCTCTCGGCGACGACGACCGGCTCGTCGAGATCGTGCTCGAACGGATGGATGCTCAGTCGGATCCCGACCGCCAGAGTTCGAAGGCATAGAGCGCCGCCACGACGAGCGCGTGGTCGATTCCGCCGCTGCGGAGTGTTTCGGGAAGCGCCGCCAACGGAAGCAGCTCGACGATCGTCTCCTCGGTCTCGCTGTTCTGGATCTCGGCGACTCGCTCACAGCCCTGCGCAACCTGCATGTGGCAGCGATTCGCGAAGAGCGCGGGGTTGGGATTGATCGACCCAAGACTGGTCAGTCGGCCGGCCCGAAATCCCGTCTCCTCCAGTAGTTCGCGCGCGGCCGCCACGGCGGGTGTCTCTCCAGGGTCGACGAGGCCACCGGGAATTTCGAGGGTCACTGCCCGCGAGCCGTGTCTCCACTGCCTGACCATCACGAGTTCGTCCTGCTCGGTCAGCGCGACGACATTCACCCATGCGGGGGACTCAATCCGAAAAAACGGATGGGGATCGCCGGTGCTCGGCGATTCCATCGTGGCGCGATGGACATCGAAGACCTTGCAGTGTTGGAGATGGTCTTCGGCGAGAATCCGCCAAGGACGGGGATTGGAATCGGGATCGCTTGGGGCTCGTGACATCCCTTCAGCCTACCACGTGAACCGACTCGCAATGCTACCCTGCGCTTTCCTATCGAAGGCCACCCCTTGACCACGACCTCCACCGACACCAGCCAGCTCTTTGAACGAGGCGGGCATCTATTCATGGTCGTCGCCGCGGTGGTCGTCGGGCTTGCCGGCGCATTGGGCGCCGTGCTCTTCCGATTGCTGATTCGTGCTGTCCAGGCGTTTGCCTTCGAGGGACCCGACGCGCTGGCCCTGCTCATCGACGAAGGAATTGCGGCCGAGGCCCACGACCCTCTCGAGGCTGCGAAACAGCTGACCTGGTATTGGCGAATTGCGATTCCCGCGGCGGGCGGACTGCTCGTCGGCCCGCTCATCTATTTCTTCGCTCGCGAAGCACGAGGCTACGGCGTTCCCGAAGTCATGAAAGCCGTAGCCGTTCGCGGCGGTGTCATCCGCGCGCGAATCGTTGGAATCAAGGCGGTCGCCTCCGCGATCTCGATCGGATCGGGCGGATCGGTCGGCCGCGAGGGCCCGATCGTACAGATCGGATCGGCGTTCGGATCCGCGATCGGTCAAAAACTCGGTTTGAACGCAGCCGGTGTCAGAACCCTCGTCGGTTGCGGTGCAGCAGCAGGTATCTCCGCGACCTTCAACGCGCCAATCGCAGGTGCGATCTTCGCCGCAGAAATCATCGTCGGAGATTTTGCGGTCACACAGTTTACGCCCATTGTCATCAGTTCGGTCCTCGCCTCGGTCATTACGCGTTATGCGATCGGAAATCATCCGGCGTTCCTCGTGCCGGACTACGAGATCGTCAGCCCCTTCGAGCTGCTTCCCTACATGGCGGCGGGCATCGTGGCTGGACTGGTCGCCGTAGCGTTCATCCGAACACTTAATTTTTCGGAAGATTTCTTCGACAACACCCCGTTTCCCGAATGGTCGCGTGCGGCGCTGGGTGGTGCCATCGTCGGGGTGGTTGCGATCTGGCTACCCAACGTCTACGGCGTCGGGTACACGACGATCTCCGATGCGCTCTCGGGCGCGCTGCCCACAGCACTGATGGCAACGCTCGTTCTCGCAAAAATTTTCGCGACCTCCGTGACGATCGGATCGGGCGGTTCCGGTGGAATTTTCGCCCCTTCCCTGTTCATGGGTGCGATGGCGGGCGGTGTCATCGGCAATCTCGTCGAGCAGTATTTCCCGGGTGCGACCGCTTCGTCCGGCGCCTACGCCCTCGTCACGATGGGCGCCGTCGTCGCGGCGGCTACACACGCACCCGTCTCGGCGATCATCATCATCTTCGAGCTCACCCAGACGATCGACATCGTCCCCGCCCTCATGACGGCCTGTGTGATCAGCACGCTCGTCTCACAGCTATTGAGTCGCGACTCGATCTACACGACAAAACTCCGACGACAGGGGATCGACATCTTCGAAACCAAGGACCCGAACGTGTTGAAGGGTCTGTTCGTTCGCGATGTGATCGTATCCGACCCCGAGGTGGTGCCCGCTTCTGCCGACTTCAAGACCGTTCTCGATCTCGTCGTCCAGAGCCATCACTCTCAGTTCTATGTTTCGAGCCCGAACGGCGACCACCTCGGTGCAATCTCTTTGCTCGAACTGCGTCGCCTCATCTATGAACAGGACGCGCTCCAGCATGTCGTCGTTGCAGGCGACCTCGTCGATACCGCGCATCCAACGGTGACCGACGATGTCGATCTCTCGGTCGTGATGAAGATCTTCAGCGCGAGCCACATCGACGAGCTCGCGGTCGTCGATGCGGACGACGGCAAGCGGCTGGTCGGCACTGTGCGCGAAAAGGACGTCATCGAGGCAAGCAATCGCGAGCAGCTTCGACGTGATCTTGCCGGCGGATTCCAGACGAGCATGAGCGCTGCGGGTCATGGCCAGACTGTCGATCTCGGCGACGGCCATCAGCTACGTGAGATCATGGCACCCCCCCACGTGACGGGCAGCTCTCTCCGACAACTCGCGTTGCGCGAACGCGTTGGGGTTCAGGTCTTGCTCGTGCGGTCTCGCAAACCGGAGGGTGGAGCCCATCTCCGCGTTCCACACGGGGACGACATCCTGGTCGAAGGCGATACCGTCATCGTCGCCGGTACAACGGGCGCGCTCAACAAGCTCGATTCGCTCGGAGCACAGCCACCGCCATCGCCGGGCGAGAGCGACTGATCGCGACGGTTCTCCGGACTCAGCCCCGGTCGTTCAGGACGAGCTTTACACCCGTCGCACCGGGCGCGAGGGGTTCTTCGACCTGGCTCGAGATATCGTCGCTTCCGCGCGTCATCGCGTTGCCGTCCGCGTCGAGTCGCGCCGAAAGCGAGATCGCACCCTCGAATCTCATGCTCGGGATCATCACATTCTCGGGACCGATGCTGAACTCGAGGGGAAACTCTGGATTGGGGAGCCTCAACACAGCGAGTGGTGGCCCGCCCTGTGTGCCCTGATGACGTGCGATCACGAAAAGCACGCCGGCCTCCGGCCGCGCCCCAGCCAGCTCCGGTGCCAACTCGATGCGACCCTCGATCGCTGCCACACCGCCAGAGCTCGCCACGGCGGAACCTTCGGCCCGACTCGGCGGCAGCGCGCTTCGATCCGCCGTTCCTGAATCGGCATTCGCGGTTTCGGTGGCAGCGGTCCCTCCAGCCGGTCCCGGAAAGATTCGAGCCAGATCCGGTGGACTCGACTCTTCGCCGGGTTTGTACGGCTCGATATTTCGATCGCAGCCCGTCAGGACTGTGATCGCGACTGCGACGGTCGTGGTGATCAAGCTACGAAAAATCGATCGTCTGGGAGATCGGGTATGAGCGGTGGTCTGATCCGGCATGGGTCGCACAGTAGCGCGACCCGCGACCTGAACCATCAAGCGAGCCTTCCGATCAACCGTAGGAAGCGCCGTGGAGACGGTCTTTTCGGGCAGGTTCAGCGGTCGAATGATCCACGCCGCAATCGCGGCGCTCGCGCTCGTCTGCGTATTTCCCGCGTCCACGCGTGCGGTCGATTCCTCGGCCGACGGCTCCACCACCAAACCCGCCGCGGAATCAGTATTCGCCTGCGAGCAAGGAGCCACCCTCGCCACAGGTCGGCCGGACCCGGATCTCTTTGCGGGCGAAGCATCGAAAAACGTGCGCGCCTTCTGGTGCGAGCGGTACGACGAGAACGGAATCGCGACCCGAACCGGGCCGTATTGGGAGACCTATTCGAATGGGGGAACGCGGACCCAGGCCAATTACGTCGAATCTCGCTTGACGGGGCCTGTCGCGATTCAGAACGAGAATGGCAGTCTCTTTCTCCAGGGCTTCCTGGAAGAGGGTGAATGGTCCGGCCAGCTCGAAATCTTCCACGAAAGCGGCGCAGTCTGGTTCCAGGCCCACTTCGACTCGGGCCATCTGGAAGGCGCCCTGCGCACGCATTTTCCCGACGGCGCGCTCGAATCAGAAACCCGCTACCAGGCCGGGCGGGAAGACGGTCTGGCGCGAAGTTTCTACCCCACAGCCGCCGGGGGACGGCTCAAGAGCGAGGCTCACGTCGAAGCGGACCGTCTCGTCGGTCGACATCGGCTGCTCGACAGCAGGGGCGATCTCATTCGTTCAATCGATTGGGACATCGGCCCGGCCGCCTGGCGCAGCGTCCGCCCGGGTCCCACCCATACCCCCTTGCCCGCCGCGCCCGGACCTTCCGCACCCACTCGAGCGGGTTCCGATCAGAAGCGCGATCTTCGCGATTGAGTCGGGCTGCCAGCGTGATACGCTGAGACCCTGTTCACTGATCGCCTGGGGGTGGTCGGGCGCTCGATTCGGGCGCCGACCTGAGAGCAGACCCTTCGAACCTGATCTCGTGTTCGCTCGCGCGGCCCCCCGCGTGAAAGCAGAATACGCGCGTAGGGAAGGCCTATACCATGACCAAGACCAAGACCAACAAGAATACGACCGATGACCTGATCTCGAAATTCGGGTTGCCGACAATGGGCAACAATCCGTCTTCCGAACAGCAGGGCACGACGCCGGGGAGCTTTGCGAATCCGCCCGAGATCGGGGGAGCACGCGCATTCTCGTCGCCCGATACGCCCGGCATGCCGAAGCCCTCGGACAAGACGGCCTGGGACTTCATGCCGCCCGATTGGCGGTCGCTGCCCGACGGCGAGCGGACGGCTGAACCGGTCCATCCGGACCTTTCTCCGGCCAACGCCTACAGTTTTTCGCCGCCCGAAGGTTTCGAGCCGATCACTCAGCTCGAGCACGCCCGAGTGGGCACGGTCACCCCGGCCATGCAGCGGGTCGCCGAGCGCGAGCCCCATCTAACGGCCGAAGAAATTCGCGACGAGGTTGCCGCCGGCCGCATGGTGATCCCTGCCAACCGCGTCCATCTCGAGAATGGACTCGACCCGATGGCGATCGGTCGCGCTTCTCTCACGAAGGTCAACGCGAACATGGGCGCCTCTCCGATTTCGAGCGGAACCCATGAAGAGATCGAAAAACTTCACTGGGCCCAGCGCTGGGAAGCGGATACCGTGATGGATCTCTCCACCGGGGGCGACGTCACGGCGACGCGCGACGCGATCTGCAAAGCCTCGACGGTGCCGATCGGGACTGTGCCGATCTACTCGATGATCCTCGACCGAAAGATCGAGGAGCTCGACGCGATGACCGTGCTCGATCGTCTCGAAGACCAGGCAAGACAAGGCGTCGATTACTTCACGATCCACGCGGGTGTGCGTCGCGAACATTTGCCCTTCGTCTCCAAGCGACTGATCGGAATCGTGAGCCGTGGCGGGTCTTTGCTCGCCAAATGGATGATCCATCACGAGCAGGAAAATCTGATGTCCCAGATCTGGGATGACATATGCGAACTTGTTCGCCGATACGATGTCACCTTCTCGATCGGCGATGGACTTCGTCCCGGGGGCCTTGCAGACGCCACTGATCTCGCACAACTCGGCGAACTGCAGGCGCTGGGCGAGTTGACCGAGCGCGCCTGGCGCCATGGCTGTCAGGTCATGATCGAAGGTCCGGGACACGTGCCTTTCGATCAAATCGAGTTCAACATGAAGCTCCAGCGCCGGCTCTGCCACGGCGCGCCCTTCTATGTCCTGGGCCCGCTGGTCACTGACATCTTTCCCGGCTACGACCACATCACGAGCGCGATCGGTGCGACTGCGGCCGCGTATCACGGGGCTTCGATGCTCTGCTATGTCACGCCGAAGGAACATCTCGGCCTGCCCAAGAAAGATGACGTCAAACAAGGTTGCGTCGCATACAAGATCGCCGCCCATGCCGCCGACATCGCACTGGGAATTCCCAGCGCTCGAGATCGAGACGACGAACTCACGAAGGCCCGCGCCGCTCTCAACTGGGAGAAACATTTCGAACTTTCTTTCGACCCGGACCTGGCTCGCGCCTATCACGACGAAGATCTCGATGTCGATACAGATTTTTGCGCGATGTGCGGTCACGACTGGTGCTCTGTTCGCATCAGCAAAGAAATTTCGCTCTTCGTGTCGGGCAAGGACGAGTCCTACCAATGGGACAAACCCAAAATTTCGGCCGCCCTCAATCCTGCACAGCGCGAAATTCTTGCCCAGCGTGGGGTGCTTTCTCCCGAGGAAATTCATCACCTCGCGACGAAGACCCAATCCTCGATGAGCCAGGAGGGTCGCAAGGCGGCCTGCCACAGTGACCTGCTCGATGACGACTCCGCCCAGCACCTGCAGTCCGAACGACTCGACCCCGAGACGCTCGAACCCCAGGATGGCACGGCGGCTTCCTCCTAGGTCTCAGGCGAATGAGCCAATCGATTCTCATACAAACGATTCTCCGTTCCGCACTCTGGACCAGCCTCGGCGCCTGGATCGGTTCATGGGCCTTTTTTGCGTTCGTCGTCTCGCGAATCGCCTTTCAGGTTCTTCCAGGAGACGTCGCCGGCAATCTCGCGGGATCGCTGCTCACGATTCTTCACTTCGGCGGCGCGGCCGCGGCGTTCGTGGCTGCTGGAGCCGCGGCTGCCCTGGGACGCAGGGGCTGGGTCATCGCATTGCCGGTGGGATTAGCCCTCGTTTGTCTAGCCAGCGAGCTCTGGATTTCGCCCGAGATCGCAGCGGTTAGCCCGAGCACGATTGGCGCGGCGAGTACAGTGGAGAGCGGCGAACGCTTCCGCTTCCTTCACCGGCTTTCGATCGGACTCTTCCTGGCGGTGCATTTTGCGTCCATGGTCCTCATCGGAGCACATGCGAGGCTCGATGAGCGACAGGCGAGAGTGAATCCATAGCCACCGATCTCGACCGTAAGGGCCCGAAATTGCGATAAAAACCAATAGCCGCGTCCCGCCGCTTGTTGTATCCTCCGCGCTCAGTCAGAATTTCCGAAGCAATTTCAATAACTTGCAGGCCAGGCCGTCGCTTTGGCCGAAGCCACGGATGACAGAAGAGTCGAAGATCAATCGGCGACGGCAGCGACCGGGAGTACACGGTCGTTCGGCTGAGTCATTCCGGGTGGACCGACGGCCACAGTCGGCAGTCAGCAGATGGCGACGATGTCATGGATAGCGATGATGGATGGCGATCGAGTCCATCCCCTTCGGGTCGCCGATCCGAGCTACAAACGATGAAGGCCGAGATCTACGGCCGAGGAACTAGAGAACGATGAACGATATCAAGATCAAGCTCGCACTCGAATTCTCCATTTCGGAGAGCGACTTGGAAGACGGACTGGCTGAGTACGACGAACTGAGCGTCGATAGCCTGATCAGTCAGATCCTCGACAAGTCGATCGCAGTCGACGAGATCGACTGCAAGATCGTTGAAGGACCCAATAACCTCGAAGAAGTCGACGAGCTTCGTACCGCCTCGAACGCTGGCTAGGGTCCGCACTCCGCTCCACCACCCCCACTGTACTTGCATCTAATTGCGCCGATAGCGGGCCTCCTGCGAGATGCCTCCTGGCGGCAAACTCCAACAGTCTCCATTTCGAATTGCCCTCGGATCACTTGTCGGTCATTCGAAGAGTTCGAGTTGGCCCATTGAGGCGGCTTGGTCCGTCGCAGCGTTCACTGATTCATCGACTGTCAACCGAACGGCCTCCTGCCCTTGTACCAAGGGAATGATTGCGTCCGTTTCAATTCGCTTTGCAGTCGTTTTCAGCGCCCGGGGTTGGTAGATGCTCTCGCGTCGCGCCCAACCGAGAATTTCAGCGTAGAAGGTCTGGAATCCGGGACCGTGATTGAAATACTTGAGATGCGCGAGCTCGTGGCACAATGTATTCACGAGGCTCGAGTATTTGAGCGGATTGCCGGAAGTGGCATGGCGCAGACGAATCCGAATCGTGCCATCTGAAAAGCAAATGCCGTATCGGCTCTTTACATTGGCCCGCTCCGCTTCGAGTACTCGATAGCGCAGCCGAAAGCGCGCGCAGATACGCAGCGCATCGACTTCCAGACGGCCCAGAAGTTCCTTCTTCGTTCGGCGATCCAATCCTCGCCACCCCCAACAGGGAGTTTCGGGACCTCTGCGCGATCCGTCAACGCTGACCCACGTCTATAGGGCTAAGCTTCGCAGCAATGAATCAGATCGAATCACTGCCGCTCTTTCCGCTTGCTGATGTCGTGCTGTTGCCCGAGATCTCGGTTCCCCTCCGGCTCTTCGAGCCGCGCTATCTCCAGATGGCTCGGGACGTACTCGCGGGCTCGAACCAGATCGGAATGGTGACCGTACGCCCTGATTGTGTCGATCAAATGACAGGTGATCCAGCCACTTTCGACATCGGCTGTCTCGGTCGAGTCGTTCATGCCCAGGAACAGTCGGACGGCACTGTTCAGATTCTACTGCTCGGAATGAGCCGGTTTCGTATTCTCAACGAAGAAGCACGTCGGGAAGACCGTCTCTACCGCTCGGCACGCGTCGAGTTGTTGCTGGACGAAACGCCGCCGGATGCCAAAGCACTCGAGTTGCTCGAGCAAAGGCGTCGCGAGTTGCTCCAATATCTCGAACGTCTCGTGCAGCGACTCGGTCGAAGTGGTGCAGAAGATCCGGCCATCGCGGCTTTCGAACGACTCGAACCTGCACGTCTCATCAATGCACTCACACAGTCGCTCGCCTTCGAGCCAATCGAACGTCAACGACTGCTCGAAGCCAACTCAATCGTTGCCCGGTTCGAAATCATGGGTGATTTGTTGCGCTTCAGGCTCGCCGAGGTCGCAGCGGGCGAGCCGGGCTCGACTTCTCTGCCGAATTGAATCCTCGATTGTCTGACGCTTCGTAAAATCGAGCATTCTCACGCTAAGTTTCAAAATAACGCGCATATGTACGATATAGATACTGAAAACACTGGTTCATTTTGCGCTGGACCAGAGTCGAAAGCGCCTTCGCAAATTCGCCGAACATGCTTGATTCACACCGGAAATTGAATTGCAAACAGCGGTTAATAGGTGTTTTGGGCTCGATCTGGACTGTTTAGAAAATGTGTCACCTGCCTTCCCCGTTTCGTATCGGAGATGATTGCCAATCGCGAAGACAAATGGTTTACTCGCAGCTGCTCGAAAAGATTCGACTTCAAATCTAGCGAGACCCCCTTGAACCTCTTGAAATCCCCCGAAATCAGCTCAAGACCCTGGAATCTGAGGCCGGTAAGCCCCGCTCACCCGCGGTGCCCTTCCTCGAACTTCGCCTGCTCGATCGAATTGATCGGCAAGGAGGAGATCGTCGGTCCAGTCATGAATCCTGTGTCTATGCCAAATCGGGCGGGATCCTCGGGACCTCGTTCGAGCGGATTGACCTAGTTCGGGCCGATTCTTTTCTGGATTCGATTTTCAACAACTCTATTCCAAGTTGGTTTGAATGACCTTTTCGCCCAAGGTCTGGGGCGACGCTTTGCGTCGTCTCCAGGATGAAATCCCCGAATTTGCGTTCGACGCATGGATCGCACCGCTTGCCGTCAAGGTGGCGGACGGACATGTCGTACTCGGGTGTCCGAGTTCATTTCATCGCGATCGTGTTCGCAATCACTACGCCGACGTGATTCGCGATTGTTGGCACGCCGCTCGTTCCAACTCCGGATCGATTGGGGCGGAGAAGGGCTCGATCGAATTGCTATGCATGAAAGAGTTCGGTGCGGCAAGTGGGCTGACGATCGAGTTCCGGCAACCTGGCGAGCGCGAACGATCCATGAAGACTTCCACGGCTATGCCAATGCGCGGTGTCGCGTCGAACGCGCTTTCGACGCGCGCCGGGTCTGCCTACGGCGTCACGCAGGCCGCGATAGCAAGCGGAGGAGCCCTGCAGGCCAGACCGAGCGAATCGAGTCTCGTCCCGGGTGACGATCGAACGACGGGATCTGCTGCAAAGCCCCTGATCGTGACAGCGGATGAAACCGCAACGCTCAACCTTCATGCAGTCCCCGAACCTGAGAGTCGAAAGCGCGCGGGAACGACCCGCAGCGACTCGCGATCGAGAGCCCGTCACCCTCGCAAATCCGGAAGCAACTCCCGAAGCGACTCTGGACTCGATACCGAGAACGGCGCCGGCCAGCAGGAACTGCCTTTCAGCTTCGAGAGCTTTATTGTCGGACCCTGCAACGCCCTCGCGCGCGAAGCGGCCCTGGCGCTTGCTCGACGGCGACAGCGCAGCCTCAACCAGCTCTATCTCGGCGGCGACTCTGGCATGGGCAAGACCCATCTCGCTCGCGCGACGGCGGCTGAAGCGAGACGGCACGGACAACACCCCGGACACGCCGGACACACGGCGCAGGCGTTCGCACCGAGTGCCGCGCGCGAGCAGTCTTCGAGGGTCGTATATACGTCGGCGGAGCAGTTTACGAGTGAGTTCGTGTCGGCGATGCGACTGGGAAACTCCGAAGATTGGAAGCGGCGCTATCGCGGTGCAATCGGGATGCTCATCGTCGAAGATGTCCAGTTCTTCAGCGGGCGCGCCAAGACCCAGCTCGAACTCTTTCATACCGTTCAGCACGTACTCGATGCGGGCGGAAGCGTCCTGCTGACCGGCGACCAAGCGCCGCGAGACCTCGTGGGGCTCGACGATCGAATGCGTGACCAGGTCGGCCGCGGTTTCGTTGCCGAACTCGAAAGGCCTGACGCACTCGTGCGGCGACACATCCTGCGCTCGAAGGCAGCCGCTGGAGGCGTCCATATCCCCGCCGATTGCCTCGATCTGCTCGTCGAATCGAGCGCTGGAAGCGTCCGTGACATCGAGAGCTTGCTGATCCAGGTCGTCACGACATCTTCACTACTCGGTCGAACCATCGACCTCGACCTGATCCAGGAAGCGATCGCGCTCAAATCGGGCGCGGGATCGTCGCTCGCCCCAAAGACCATCGCAACGAGCGAGATCGTCCGCATCGTCGCTGCCTTCTTTGGAAAACGTCCGGAAGCGCTTGCTGGGCGCTCACGCCGTCGCGACGTCCTCGTTCCACGCCAGCTCGCGATGTACCTCGCGCATCGATATACCGACGCGTCCTTCACCGAAATCGGCCGAAGCCTCGGGCGAGATCACCCTGCGGTGCGCAATGCGATTACACGAGTCGAGCGACTCGTTCTCGAGAACGCACCTCTTCGATATCAGGTCGAAGCGCTCTCGGAGCGGGTCGACCAGACCTTGAAGCGCTCGGATTCAACCAGCGACTAGCCAGCCTACACCTGAAACCGACCTGGAAGGCATCGAATGCCTCCCTACGCCTCCAGGGCGGTCGGCGCATCCGTGGATCGTGGCGATCCGGCGGTCGCGAGTTTTCGCCGCGAGCGGGCGGGGCCCGACAAATCGACTTCCTTGACCGGCTCGAGCGACTCTGGATCGAGCGCTGGATCTTCGAAGCGCTGGACGACGTCATACAGAGTCGTCCGCTCGACTGGAGTACGACCCAGTTCTCGAATCAATCGCCGAAATTCTTCGGGCGGCGTGTTTTCACCAAAATCCGAGCCCGATTCGCGACTGATCGACTCTTCCATCAGGGTTCCGCCGAAATCATTCGCACCGGCACAGAGCGCCATCTGACCGAGTTTGTGGCCCATTTTCACCCACGAGATCTGGATGTTCGTAATCCAGGGGCGCAGGAAGAGGCGCGACACCGCGATCATCCGAAGATCTTCCTGCATCGACGGACCGGGGCGCGAACCAAGCAGGTTGTAGAGAAGATTTCGTTCGTGGATGAAACCGAGCGGTACGAACTCCGTAAAACCTCCGGTCTCCTTCTGGATTTCGCGTAGCAGGTCGAGATGTCCGGCGATGTGGCGCGGTTTCTCGATGTGGCCGTACATCAACGTCGAGGTCGATCTCAATCCGAGTTTGTGCGCAGCCGTGATGATTTCGACCCAGCGCGCCGTCTTCAATTTGTTGGGTGACAGAATATCCCGAATCTCATCGTCGAGAATTTCTGCAGCCGTGCCCGGCATCGTTCCGAGACCAGCGTCGATCAACCACTGAAGATACTCCTCGAGTTTCATCCCGCTCTTTCGATGTCCGAAATCGATCTCTTCGGGCGAGTAGGCATGGATGTGGAGATCGGGATAGACCTCTTTGATCGCGAGAAGGATGTCACGATAGTGTTCGTGGGTCTTGTTCGGGTGGATACCACCCTGTATGCAGACTTCGGTCGCACCACGTTCGATCGCGTTCTGACACTTTTCGAGAATCTCCGCATGGCTTCGATCGAACGCATCGATGGGGTCGTCCTTGTGACGGGCGAACCCACAGAACGAACAGCCGACGTAGCAGACGTTCGTAAAGTTGATATTGCGGCAGACGACGTAACTGACATCGTCTCCACAATCTTGCTGGCGAGCGACATCGGCTGCCGCGATCAATGCATGAAAATCGGACCCCTGGACCGTGAGCAACCGTTCGGCATCGGCCGACGAAAGTTCATCGCCGCGCAGGGCACCTTCGAGAAGATCGCGTACATCATCGGATACGGCATGGTTGAGCTGTTCGAACATTTCAAGCGGCCTCCTCGTCGGACTGGTTATTGGGTCGCTGCGCATAGCCCTCGTCGTTGGCGTATCTGGGCAGCAGTGCCCGCATCTGCGGGTCGAAGAAATCGGGACGTTCGAGAATCCAGTCCGGATAGACCGGACCTCGCTCGAAGAGTTGAAAACCTGCTTCGGCAGTCGCCTCGCGTAGCTGGCGAAGTGCCGGCCACGGGGCTTCTGGATTGATGAAGTCGATGGTGACGGGGGAAACACCACCCCAATCATCTACACCGGCCCCGAGAAGCCGGGGCAGCATGCCCGAACCTAGATTCGGAGGCGCCTGAACGTGTACTTCACTCGGCAGGATCAGTCGCGCCAGCGCCACCCAACCCACGACTTCATCATCGGCCAGCGACTGAATCGCATGCATCTTCGTATCCGGCTTCGGATGGAAAGGCTGGATGATCGCTTCCTGTATGTGACCATATCGAAGCGCCAACTCGCGAATGGTCAGGAGCGTATCGACGCGCTCTAACTCATTCTCACCAATGCCGAGAAGCATGCCGGTCGTAAAGGGAATCTTCAACTCGCCAGCTTCTTCGTGCATCTTGATGCGCGTAGCCGGTTCTTTGTCCGGCGCATGAAAATGAGGCATGCCTTTTTCACGCAGCCGGCGACTCGTCGTTTCGAGCATCAGACCCATCGAGGCATTCCATGGACGAAGTCTTGCCATCTCTTCTCTAGACAGGATCCCGGCATTGGTATGCGGCAACATGCCCGCCTCGACCGTCACCCGGCAGGCCTCGACGAGCAGATCCGTCGTACTCGACATGCCGCGACTGGTGAGCATCTCGCGGTAGCTTCGATAGGCGATCTCGGGTTTGTCACCGAGACACATCAGCGCCTCGATGCAACCGGTTCCCACACCGCCGCGAATCGTCTCTGCGACCTCCTCGAGGTTATAGGTATGGGCATCGTCCGCCTCGGGTAGCTTGGCAAAAGTGCAATACGAGCATCGGTTGCGACAAAGATTCGTCAGTGGAATGAACAGGTTGCGCGATACGGTGACGCGATCAGCCGTCTGGGCTCGCTTGATCGCCAGCGCACCTTCACAGAGAATCGGCAGGACGCCATCATCGCGAAGCACACCGGCGAGGGCCTCGGCCTGCTCGCGTTCGAGGGGAACTCCAGCAACGACCTCGGTCACCCAGCGACGCACATCCGCCAAGGTCGGGGGCGGGCGATGAGTCACGGAATCGGCGTTGGGGGGCGACGCGTCCGAGTCGGGGTTTCGCAAGAGTGTCTCCACAGATCGGGGCGGGCGGCGCCTCTCCAGATCATCACACAGGCGTACCCGGCATCGCAATCAAACCCCACACAGGGAAAGGGAATCGACCCGAGTGCGGCAATTTTCTGCCACATCATTGTCCCGGGGGGAAACCTTATTTCGAGCCGTCAAGCGACCCCCGATGTGGGCCGAAAAGACCGGTGGGCTGGGGCGGTCATCACCGACGCAACACTGCCCTGCTTTGGATTTGATCACGCGTGGCGGGTCGGCACCTCCGCGCAAAGGACCCGATGAACAACCCCCTTCGCAGTCTCGCTGGCCGAATCATTCTGCTCGTTTTCCTGGCGACCGTCGTGAGCGCACTCACGGTGTCCTGGATCTCGGTGCAGTCGCTCAGCAGTTTTCTGCACGAGAAGGTCGATCAGAGGTTTCCCCGGGCCGCAGACCGCATCTCCCGCGAACTCGATCAGTGGTATGTGCTCCGTTCCCGAGAACTCGAGGTCTTTGCGAGCAGTGCGATCCTGACTGAGTCCGCGCCTCGGCTTGGTACCTCGCATCGCCGTGCTCTGCGGGCCCGCGACGAAACCGAACAATACCTGCGCTACGTGCTCGACAGCTTTCCACAATTCGAGCGGCTGGTACTCACGAATTCCGACGGTGAGTCCCTGATTCAGGTCGGCGACGAAAAGCCGCTGCCCAAGGGCCTGCTCTCCGCTTCCACGCCGCGCCAGGAAACCAACGCGATCAGCGATGCGATGCGAATCAATGGCCACTTCGTCCAGATTGCTTCGACCCCGATGCGAGACGCGAAAGGGCGATCGATTGGACGGCTCTTTGCGGTGATGAATCTCGATTTTCTCTTGTCGACGCTTCGCAGTCGTGACATCGGCGAAAGCGCCAGCGTCTTCCTGGTCGATCGCAACATGCGCTTCTTGAATCCACCTGCTGGGCTCGATCCGGAGACCCGCTTCGTTGCCCCTGAGGCGAGTTCGAATCGGGACAGCCCCTCCGTTCTGGGCGTCGCACACTATGACAATGTGCAGAATCTCCACGTCGTGGGAGCCCAGGTCCCCTTTCCGCGCTTCGGCTGGATCCTGGTTCTCGAGCAGCGCTACGAGGAAGCATTTGCACCGGTTGCCGGCTCGATCGGTCGCGTAGCGGGACTCAATCTGGCGATCGTACTCCTCGTCAGCCTTGCCGCCTCTCGGATCGCAGGCTCCTTCGTCAGACCTCTCCGCGCGCTCTCCGACGCCGCGGAACGCCTATCCAAGGGCGAACGTGACGTCGAGATCGACGAAACGACTCTCACTTCCGAGGAAGTGAACGTTCTAACGCGAACGTTCAACGAAATGAGCCGCGGACTCGAGCGAAATGCTCGCGAGATCGAGAAGAGCCACCACGCAGTCAAGGTGGCCAATGACGAACTCATCGTCAAAAACCAGGAACTCTCGGATGTGAACCTCGTTCTCGAACAACTGTCGATCACAGATGGCCTGACAAAGCTTCACAACCATCGATACTTTCAGGAGTCGATTGCGACGGAATGCAAACGAAGTCTACGCTCGAAGGACCCGCTATCCCTGATTCTGATCGATATCGATTATTTCAAGAAATGGAACGATCGGTTGGGGCACGCGGGCGGCGATGAGATTCTGAGAAGACTGGCCGAGGTCCTGAATCATTGTGTTCGCGAAACCGACATCCTGACCCGGTACGGCGGGGAAGAGTTTGCCTTGATCGCCTTGGATACGGATCTCGACGGCGTTGTCGCACTCGGAGAGAAGATCCGTCAATCCGTCGAAGAAGAGACCTTCTTGACCGATGTGCCGAGCGAGAAGGAACAGCTCACCGTCAGTATCGGCGTCGCAACTCTCTATGAAGATCGCAAGCAGCTCTTCAAGGATGCGGACGCCGCTCTCTACACCGCAAAGGACACGGGTCGCAACCGGGTTGTCGCAGCCGACGCCGGGCCCCGATCGCCTATCCCAGACACGATCCCAACCACTAAGGCCTGAGCGCTGCCGGGGCCTCACTCTCGGTCGAGAATCGTGTACCGACCAACCGTCGATGGATCCATCCGACGGGGCCCCCGCTGACCTGGACGAGTACCCAGTTGCCTTCACGCGCTTGGGGAAACACGGGCGTCCCAAAACTGAGCACAGACAAGATCGATTCGCTCGTAGACGGTCCTGCCCGCAAGTTCACGCGGGGCGCTTGAATCAGCTGGACGTGCCCGTCGCGCCGTACGAGGTCCGCTTCGTCGAGGATCGATTCGGCGGCTCGACGTGCCCGGTGAACGAAGAAGAGAGCAACACCAAATCGATCTTCTTCGACCTGACGTTCGGCCTCTTCGAGTTTGGTTCGCGCCATCGCGATATCATCCGCTCGCCACGGCGCGGAGGACGCTGCCCGTTCGACCTGGATGCGTGTCACTGCGATGGATGAAATGGCATCCGCTCGGGAATGTGTCGTTGCAAGACCAGACTCTGCTTCGACGAGCGCGGCCTCGGCAGTCTCGAGGTCGGCATGAAGCCTTTCGATCTCTTGCAGGAGTTGCGTCGCGCGTTCGGTCTCTGCCTCTCGAAAGAGCTGGGCTTGTTCGAGGTTCACGACGGCTTCAGCACTTGGACAAGTTTCGGAATCGAGTGAAGAAGAACCGACAGGCCTATTCGAATTGACGCAGCCTCCGATCAAGAGCGAGAGGACGAGGATACCGCTCGTGTGTGAAGTTCGTATGGATCGGTGAACAGCCAACTCGAGAGACCTCGTATGATTCGAAGGGCCTGTTTCGATCAGACCCTGTTCCGGTCAGACATCGCGGATTTTGGCGCGGGCCGGGTTCGCCAGCGCCGATGAGTCCAGATCCATTGTCCCGGACAAGCTCGAATTTCCTCTTCGATTGCCGCCGTGATGCGCTGAACATTCCTCCTCAGGACTTCCTCGTCATCGGACGATCCCGACTCGAGCTGGAGTGCAGGCTGGATTCGGAGCCTGTGTGCCCGCCCATCTTCATCACGTCGCACGAAAACCAGTACGACGGGGACCCCACGCTTCGTCGCGAGTGAGATCGGCCCATCGCGCGTGCTGGCTTGTCGTCCGAAAAAGGATACGAAGACGCCCTCACTGCGCCGGGCATCCTGATCGAGCAGAACGACCACCTTGCGACCCGCCTCGAGTGCGCGAACCAGCCGAATTCCCGCCCGGCCCATTGGGATCTGATCGACCGTCGCTGCCCCACTCGGCAGCTCCGACGAAGCGGCTCGTAACCCGAGCATGGCGCGGTCGAGCAAAGGCTGGCGCAGCCGGCGATAGACCACCGAAATCGGGATTCCGATCGACGCGGCCTTGGCGCAAGCGAGCTCCCAATTTCCGAAATGCGCCGTCACGATCAAGACTCCGCCGGACGGCGTCTGGCGCGCGGCCGCCTCGATATGTTCGAGGCCCTCGACCTGGACGCGATCGAGTAGAGCTGTTCGGTGGCGCCCCCGAAGTAGTACGAGCTCCGCAAGCCCTCTACCTAGATGAATGAAGACCTCCCGCGCCCAGTTCTCGCGATCGGAAATATCCTGCTCCGGAAACGCTGCCTCCAGCTGATCACGAACGCGACGGGTCCGTGGACCACCCAATCCGTACCAGCCCCGTCCCAGTTTCGCGCCCAGCGAAACTGCGCGATCAATCGGAATTCGCTCGAAGAGGACGGTCAACGTCCACAGAAGGCCCAGCAGAATCCGATCTCGGAAACGCAGCGGCAAATCTGAGGGGGACTGCCGCCCGTCGTCATGTCCAGCCAATTTGGGACTAACCGGAAGCGTCGCTAAGCGACTCTTCCAGGGCCGCAATCACGCGAGGCCGCAGCTCAGCAGGCTCGAAGATTTCGGAAAGCGAACCAACCTCACGAGCGCGCTCGACGGTGTGGACCGAATCGAATTCCACGGCCATCGACGCCTGCTTTTCCAAGGTGACTTCTCGTAGCACCGATTCGAGCGCCGCCCTATTCATCTCGGTCGGATTTCGTCGAGCAATCTCGGTCTTGTCCTTCACTCGGGGATCGTCGAGAGCCTGCGCACGAACTTCGCGTCCGAATACCACCGCAGCGGCCGGTCCGCCGCCGATGACCGATGCATATGAACCCGACAGCGCGGCTGCTTTCATGTTGTCGTTCAGTTCCTGGGAAAACACGACGTACGCACCACCGTGGTAGCGGGAAACGACGACGAAGTAGATCGGACCCTGGAAATTGACGACTGCCCGCGCAATCTCGGCACCATTCTCCAGCTGCATCTTTCGTAGGGATTCCGGTGATCCATCGAAGCCGGATAGATTGGCCAACACGACGATCGGGCGGTTTCCGCTCGCAGCATTGATCGCGCGCGCAACCTTTTTCGACGATTGCGGAAACAGCGTACCGCCGTTCCAGCTTTCGGGTCCATCGACTGGGCGGTAGCCGTCCCGCGGAACATTGCGACTTTCGATTCCGATCAGCGAAACCGGGTGCCCGCCGACATGTGCATCCCAGATGATTGCAGTCTCCGCTCCGACCCAGGCATTCCAGCGCTCGAGATGGCCGCCGTCGACATCGATCAACGCGCTCATCACGCCGCGCATCGCGAAGGGGCGCTTCCGTCCCGGGTTCGTCTCATTGTCGAAAATTTCACCAACCGTTGCGAGTCCATCGGAATCAGCGCTCGCAATCGACGAATCCCCGACCGATCGCGTTCGATTATCGGTCGTCACGAAGGGACGCGGAGCGTTTTCTCCGGGCACGATGTAGGTATATCGATAGTGGTCGTAGAGGATGCGATAGGCGTCGGCGAGATTTCGCGCGAAGTACTGCGCCTCACCATTTGGACCCATGATCCGTTCGAATCCGCCGATTGCGATCTCGTCTTCAGCGGAAACGGCACCCGACGCTTCGAGTGCCGCACGACCGGTCAACACCATCGATGCATTCTGCGTCATGATGAGCACACCACTCGTGTGTGTCAGCATTGTTGCGAGAGCATCGAAATAGCTTTGCGCACCCACGTTGACGCCCTGCACGATCACGTGCACGATGCCACCGCTCTGTGTGAACGTGACGATACGGCGAACGACACGGGCCGTCGCGTCGAGATTCTCGGTCCCGCTATCCATCGCGATTTTCGCGCCCGATGACACAGGTACCCACTCGAGGGGCACGCCTAGACTCTCTGCAAGATCAAATGCTGCAACCAATCGGTCGCATTCCGGAGCCGAAAGCGCTCCCATTCCCATGGTTGGATCCGAAAGCACGAGCACGCGCAACATGCCCTCGGGCACCTTCTCGGTGGGCGTACGAATCAGACCGAAAACGACCGCAGAGCGATTCTGACCATAGGGACGATCCGCAACGCTCACCGCGACCGGGGTCGGGTTCTGCTCGTCGAGGTCGTATTCCTCGAAAGACCCGTCGGCACGCGATCCGTCGGGCGCCTCGCTCGTGAGCATCTTCACGATCTCGTATGGGTAGATCAGCTTTCTTCGGCGAGCGGCGACAACCCTTCTCTCGTATTCCTGCGTCGGCGCCAGCGGCGTGCTATGCGGCTCTCGCCAGACGACTTCGAGCTGTTCTCCTGTGTCCGTGATCACGAGTTCCCAGGGCGCGGCGGGCTGGTCTGGATTCTCCCGATCGAGTCGATTCAATTTGACGATGACCTTTTCCAGGCCCAGATGTCGAGTCGCCGGCGCGAGCCGTCTCGCGATATCACTCGCGACTTCCTGATCGACGAAGATCGACGGAGCGATGAATATCGCGATGCGATTCCACTGCAGACGGCGACGTGGGTCATGGGTCTGAAGAACCGTGCGGAGGCGTCTGGCTGCGCGATTGAAGACTCGCTCGAAGGTCGCAAGATGGTGATAGAGTTCGCGACCCGGTTCGGGCGAACGATCTCGTGCGTCCGCGAGCACGATCACACGTTCGTCACCCGGCACATTGCGTGCGCGGCCATAGAAGGCGTAGGTCCCCTCTTCGGCCTGTAGTCGCTCTAGATCAAAAGCTTCATATCGATCGAGCGCGATCCGCCCAGCGGTTTCCGGATGTAGGTCGTGATGTTCGAGTGCAATCTCGAGCCGACCTCCTCGCCTAATGAGGGTTCGATAGACGTCACCTTCTCCATCCGGTGTCAGAACACCGATTGTCATACGCCAGCCAAGCTCCCTGTCCGAATAAGCCTTCTGGACCGCACCCATGACCTCGTCCCAATCGAGTTCGTCGCCGGCCGGCATCAGATACTCGAGTGCAACGATCGGAGTCTCCGGATCGCGATCGAGAAGCGAATCGGCTCCACGTACGAGACGATCCATCCATAGGCTCGTTTCCGATGCTCCGCCCGTCGCCGCCAGAACGACGCCTTTGTCTTTGTACTCCACGCAGTGAATCGGTTCTCCATCGACGCGTACCGCTCTATACGCATCGGGGGTACACGGCGCATATCGACGCTGCACGTGAGCCGCTAGAGCGATGGCCCGACGATTCGTATCTGAACCCCCAATCCAGCGACCCACTCTCTCGAAGACGAGTCGTGGCGACGATGCGACTTCCAGCAATACACCAGCCGGTGGTGCAATGAGGTCCACTTCTGCAGCGGCAAGCCAATCCTCGACTGTGCTGGACGACCGCTTCGCGCGCTCCTCGATGCCGGGCTGCAGGAACACCATATAGGCGGATTCGAGTGCTGCATCAGCAACGGTATCCGTTACCTGGGGACGCATGCGTGCAATACGGTTGAGCGCGCGGGCGAGACGGTCGTCGTCACCCATGTAGATGCCTCGCTGGGCCAAAACCGTAATTCGACGAAGAACCCCCAGGATCAGGCTGAGGCGAAGCTTCTTGTCTACCTGGCACGTCAGGATACGCAGCAACGCACGGCTCAGTGCGTCGGTCGGGGCGAGGTCTGAAACACCATAATGCGACAACGCTGCCCGTACGAGATCAAGAAAACTCTCGTCGATCCCGGACCCTTCCGCCTCGATCCGCCGCAGGTACATGCGTAGACGAGCGGCGTTCGAAGGTCCGGATTGTCCCGAAATCGAGGCGTTCGGGGAACGGATGAAGAGCTGTTCGACATCCGCAAAGGTCGTGACCTCATGGCGAATTTCTGCGAGCTCGCGACTGAAACTCTCCGAGATGGTCTCCGGGAGAGGCGCTTCGAGAAAGGATGCGAGCAATTCGGCACGGTCTGGGTTCGCGTCGTAGCCAAGAAGAACCCGGCGGATCTCCTCCCGAGCCGCGTCGATCGCGACCCGCCGCGATGCAAGATCTGCCTGGTCCGCAGCCGACAGGTCGGGTGCTCCGAGCACGCGATGACCATCCTCATGAGTCTGCGATTGGAAGAGCCGCGCGAGCGGATCGACCTGGGCCGGAAGACTCAGCCGGGTACGTGCCGGCGCGTCTTCTGCGTCCGTCGCCGATTCCTCGATGACCAGAATCAGGTCTCCAGCGGCGACCTGCTGTCCCTTCTGGACGAGAATTTCTTTGATCGTCCCCGCAACCGGTGCCTGGAATCCAATTTCCATTTTCATTGCTTCGAGTAGACCGAGCGGATCTCCAACCGCAACGCTCTGGCCGACCTCAACCTGGATGGCGACGACGACGGCGGGCGTGCTCGAGCGAACCTGGCCTGCAGTCTGCGAACCGAAGCGCAACGGATGACCATCTACTTCGAGACGCAATCCCCGATCATTGACGTCGTGGATGATGCGGCGAATACGATCATCGATGATCAGACGGCCGGCATGTGCCCCCTCTTCTCGCATCGTCGCACCGACGGCGGCACCTTCGAGATGGACTCGATACCGCCAGGAGCCGATCGCGTAGACTTTGAGCCGATAGCTTTCCGTGCCAAAAGTAAGATCGATCTGCTGACCCTCGGAAGAAGGCAGGCGATCTCCACTCCCTCGTCCACCGAATATTCCCGTGCGCAGTGTCGCGCGAGTTCGCTGATAGGCGAGAATCGCCGCGGCGACAAGGGCATCCTGTGTCAAGACGGGATGCGAAAGCGTGATGCTCTGTCGATCTTCGCCCCAACGATCCAGCCAGCGGGTATCTACGCCGCCTGCTCGAAAATCGTCACTCGCGAGGATATCGAGCAGATAGCCCTTGTTGGTTGCACCGCCCTCGACAACCAGCTCGAGATCTCGCAGCGCGCAGGAAAGTCGCGCGATCACTTCTGCCCGGTCATCACCACTCGCGATCACCTTCGCGATCAGAGAATCGAATTCCGAAGAAATAACACTATTTGTCGTGACGCCGGAGTCGATGCGAGTATTCGGTCCGAGGGCGGGCTCAAAGAGTGCGATCCGACCGGGTGAAGGCAGGAAACCCTCATCGGGGTCCTCGGCATTGAGGCGTGCCTCGAGCGCAATCCCCCGTTGTTGAACCCTAGTGTCGGCGATCGATTCACCGCGTGCGATGCGGATCTGGAGTTCGACGAGATCGATACCCGCGATGAGCTCCGTAATGCCATGCTCGACCTGAAGGCGGGGATTGACCTCGAGGAAAAAGAAATCATCACCTGTCAGCAAGAACTCGACAGTACCGACTCCGTGATAGCCGACGTGTTCGACCAGTCGAATGGCCGACTCTTCCAGCCGCCGAATCATGTCGTCTGAAACGCCGGGAGGCGGAGCTTCTTCGAGGACCTTCTGATGACGTCGTTGGACAGAACAGTCGCGACAACCGACGGCGAGCGCATGGCCGTGACGGTCCGCCGCGATCTGGACCTCTATATGGCGGCCATCGCGAACCATCGATTCGACGAAGAGTGCTCCGTTGCCAAACGCCGATACCGCTTCCGACTGAGCGGACCGAAAAGCATCGGCGAGCTCGCCCGCTTTCTCGACCATTCGGATACCGCGGCCACCGCCGCCGGCGGTCGCCTTGAGCACGACCGGAAAACCGATCCGCTCGGCATGCACGAGCGCTTCGGCTTCATCCACGACTTCGCCGCCGCTCCATTCCGTAACCGGTACACCGGCCTTTTCCGCGAGGTGCTTGGAAGTGATTTTGTCGCCGAGCATTCGCATAGCGTCGGCAGTTGGACCGAGAAACACGATTCCTTCACTCGTCAGCCTGTCGACGAAAACCGGATCTTCAGCAACGAAACCCCAGCCAGGCCAGACAGCATCGGCTCCAACCTCGCGCAATGCCGCGAGCAGCGCATCATGATCGAGATAGGCCGCGACTGCGCCGTTTTCCGTGGGTAGTAGGACTGCCCGATCGGCTTGTTTCACAAATGGCGCATCGCGATCCGGCGGCGTATACAGCGCGATGATCTCGAGACCGCCACCTTCGCATTCGCGAAGACTTTTTGCTGTGCGAAGACATCGAACAGCCGCTTCGCCTCGATTGACGATCGCGAGACGTTCGATTTTCCGCAGACCCGGCTTTTCACTCGTCATGGAGTCCACACCGCCCCCGCCGCTCGGGCAGCAGAATCTGTCTGGTCTTCGGTCCAGATCGATTGGTTTTGAAAGTCCATCCGAAGCCTCATCGCATAGGCGATCCAACCCCCGTGATGGGAGAGCGAAAGAGACAGGGGAGTTCGCAACCCATCGAGTTCAACAGTGGGTATTCGACCCTCACGACCGATACTGAGTCGCCCTGGCGCTATGCCGAGGCTACGGCTGATCCCACGAATCGCCAAAGCGCGAACCGCCACGCTCGGGTCATCCGAGTTGCGGTCGAGCGCCTCTACAGCCACTTCGACAGCACCCCAATCCGAACCCTGGGGCACAGCGACGACATGAACTCGATCGGGGGTTTCAAAGCTCCGCAACTCCAGCATGCGCGTTCCTTGCGGGAGTGGGAATGGCAATTCAAGCTCGCCTCGCCGTTCAAGTCGAGAAACGACGCGGCGCGACAAAGCGACATTGTTTTCGTCGTCGACATAGTGAGCGACCAGTCGTCCGGGAGTGAACACGAATCTCGAATCAAACTGCTTCGCAAGTTTGTACGCCGCTTCCTTGGCTCCCCAGTGGGCCCAGCGGCGCGCGAGAGGATTCGAATCTTGCGCGATCGCACGTTGCTCCTCGGCGGAGAAGACGCGATCGTCGAAACGCGCACGAAAGCTCTCGGGACGAGCATCGGAATCCCGGAGATCAACGATGTCATTGCCGAGCATCGAAATAGTCTCCCTCCATCCTCACCAGCTGACCTGTCACTTGTTTGGCTAGATCGCGAGAGCGACGTACGCCTTTCGCATCGCTCTTTGGCTCGATACATACGAGCGACACATCCAGCGTGTCGCCCTTTGCTGGAGTATCGCTCCATGTTGCTTGCTGGCGACCCCGCAGATAGACACACAGCACGCGGCAGCGAGGAACCGCGCCAATAACGCGACCAACGCCCCAGGCAGCAGCATCTTCCTCTACGCGACCCGATCGACTTCGCCCCGCCTCGGGAAAGAGCAGTGCGGTCTCGCCATTCAAGAGCAGATATTTCACGCGCTCGAGGACAACGCCAACGTCTTCGCGCGGACCACCCCGAGTGATCGAAATACATTTCATGACGAAGATCAGCATCCGTGAAATCCGGGTCTTCCCGAAATTCGTGCTCTCTGGCGTGTTCCACGGCAACTCATCGGGGTGGCGAAGCCAATAGAACCCCGATCCCAACGCCCATGCGACAAGAAAGGAGTCGATCAGCGTCAAATGATTTGCGCAGATCAGCATCGGTGCGTTCGACTCGGCGTGAATTCGCCTGTACTGCGCTCGAACCGATTGGACATTCGCGATCCGGTATCGAAAATAAAATCGGAGCGCGAGCACTGGAAGTAGAAGCCATACCGGTGCCGCAATCATGCTGATAACACGCTGCCGCGCGTGTCGTCGCACCATCCCCGAATTCTTGACTGTTGGTCTTCTGGCCACAGTCACACGATCCGCCCGCAGTTCATCTCGCCCGATCAGGTCCGATATCGGACTAGAGTTTCCCCGAGATAAGGTTGACCGCGTCACCGACCGTATTCACCTGGTCGACGTCCTCATCAGCGATCTCGATATCGAAATCGTCCTCGAAGGCGATCACGACATCGACGAGTCGCGCCGAGTTGACCTTCAGGTCTTCGAGAATATTGGTCTCCATCGAGACCTTGCCCAACGCCGCCTCATCCTTCACCCACGGTGTGAGAATCTTGACCACTCGCTCCATGACTTCCGACTGTTCCATCACTTCCACTCCTATACTTCGTCCCAGAAAATTCTTCGGCTCGCCTTCTGACGAGTCGCACGAGCGCTACGCCTTGTAGCGCTTGAAAACCAGACAGGCGTTGACGTCTCCGAAACCGAAACCCGCCTTGACCAGAATGTCGAGATCTGGCAAGTCGAGTGCGCTATGCGGAATCGACGCAGCGTGCATCTCGATATCTGGATGTACATCCTCACAATTGATGCTGGGATGCACATACCCGCGCTCCACCATCAAAGCAGAAGCAACGGATTCGATGCCCCCAGCCGCTCCGAGAGCATGACCGATCATACTCTTGGTCGCCGTGATCGGCGGCAGGGTTCCCGGCGCCCGTCCGAGCGCTTTTGCCCAGGCAGCGACCTCCTTGGGATCCGCACCCGTCGCCGTCAAATGACCGTTGATCGCATCGACCTGATCGGGATGGACGCCCGCATCGGCCAGCGCATCTCCGATGCATCGTTGAACACTGGTCGGATTGGGTGCCGTCATACTGCCGCCCATTCTATGGCCGCCACAGTTCAAACTCGAGCCGATCAGTTCAGCATGGATATGTGCGCCACGACCCTGCGCGCTCTCGAGGCTCTCGAGTAGAACGACACCCGCACCCGAACCCGGAATGAATCCGCCGGCCGAAGCGCTGAGGGGTCGTGAAGCCTTCTCCGGCTCGTCGTTCGAGCCCCGGTTCAGTACGCGCATCGCGTCGAAGCCCGACCAGATGTAGTGACTCGCCGCTTCGGCTCCACCGCAGAGCATGCGATCCGCGAGCCCAGCGCGAATTCGCTCCATCCCCATGGAAAGCGCCTCAGTGCCGGTACTGCATGCGCTGGAATTGGTCGTCACTTGATTGCCAAGGGCGAGCAACCCCGAGAGACGAGCCGAAATTCCGCTCGCCATCACCTGCTCGACGCAGGTCGATCCCATCCTTCGAACCTTACCTGCGTCCGTAAACGGAACGACCTTTTCGGCAATCGTGTCCATTCCGCCGATACCCGTGCCGAGAATCGCTCCGGTTCGCCAGTCGACCTCATCTGAATCTTCAGTGGGTCGCGCGAGACCGGCATCCTCCCAGGCTTCGATCGCTGCCAGACTCGCATAACGCTGATTCATGTTCATTGCGAGAAGCTGTTCTTGCGTGAAGGTTTCGTCGCAAAGCGCGTCCACCCCAACGGGAGTCCCGGCGACTGTGCAGCCGAATTTCGCCTCGGCCATCTTCTCCTGGTGCTTCAGCCCGGATTGACCCTTGCGCAATGCCATATCAAAGTCGGCAACCCCGTTCGCATTCGGGGCGATTACACCGAGACCCGTGATCACAACGCGCGTTCTTTCGTCCTTCGCGCTCATCTCGGTACTCCCATTCCGGACAGTTCTCCTGAACAAACGACTGTCCCATCATCGATCGTCATCTCAAAGGTCGCTCGCAACTTCTTGCGGCGAAAGAACTTGATTCGTCCGGTCGTCTCGACGCGATCTCCCGGCCGGACCGTGCCCGAAAAGTCGATATTGCAGTCCGTGAAAATCGTCAGCAATTTGTCGACATCCTCGCGTGACGTCTCGAGTGCGTAGAGATAGATGCCGAATGCAACCACTGCGGCTTGAGCCGCAGTCTCGATCAATATCACGCCAGGCGTGATCGGGTTGCCGGGAAAATGACCACGATAGAAGTCAGCGTCCGGCGAGAATGTATGCCGCGCCACGATATGCTCCGCGTCGAGTTCGACAATTTCGTCGATGAAACGGAAGGGCTCCTGTTGGGGCACCATCGCGAGTACTTCTTCCCTCGTCAGGCTATCACCCACCGTACATGCCTCCGTTCACGTGAAGCACGCTGCCGTTGACATAGCTTCCGCGTGTGGCCAGAAACGCGACCACATCCGCAATCTCGTCGGCTTTGCCGGTTCTGCCCATGGGAATCTTGGACAGAATCGCCTCCTTCACTTCTTCGGGTAGTTCTTCCGTCATCTCGGTATCGATGAAGCCCGGTGCGACCGCGTTCACAAGGATATCGCGACCCGCGAGTTCCTGAGCGAGCGACTTTGTGAAGGCATCGAGGCCGGCCTTGACCATCGTATACGGAATCTGGCCTGGATTACCGGTATGACCCACGACACTCGAAATATTGATGACGCGCCCCGTTCCCTTTCGCAACATGAACCGGCGCAACACGAGCTTCGTCAGGTACCAGGTGCCTCGCGCCACACTGGCCACAGCATCGTATTCGTCGAGTTTCATCGCGAGCATCGGCGCATTGATGTTGTATCCCGCGTTATTGACGAGAACATCGATCCGGCCGGCCACTTCTTTCAGCTCCTTCACGAGCGCATCCAGAGACTCCGAATCCATCAAATCGGCCTTGATCGTAAACGCACCATCCAGCTCGGCGGCTAGCTTCTTGGCCTTTTCCTCACTCGATCGATAGTGGATGCCGACTCGAAAGCCTTCGGCGGCCAGCTGGCGACAACAGGCTGCACCAATTCCGGTTCCGCCACCGGTCACGAGGGCGACAGGCTGATCGCTCATGCTTCGTTCCTTCCGCCGTGGGCATTCTTTGATTCATAGGGATAATCCGGATAGTCGATGTCTCGAAACAACCCGACCCGGGCTCCCTTCACCGTATAGATTTCCTCATCGTCGATCAGAACCTGGGCGTCTCCGATGATCATCGAGGCTCCCGCATTCTTGAGCTCGGTGTATCGCTTCACCTGAACCTCGTAGCGCATCACTCCGTCATGCGGCCGAATCTGTCCGAAGAACTCGACCTCACCACAACCTAGGGCGCGACCCGTCCCTACTCCACCACGCCAATTGCAATAGAAGCCAAGCAGCTGCCAGACTCCGTCGAGTCCGAGACATCCAGGTTGAACCGGATCATCGAGGAAATGACAATGAAAGAACCAATCATCGAGCTGGACATCGCGCGAGGCACTCAGCTTGCCTCGGCTCTTGTCGGCGCTGATATGGTCGATCCGGTCGACCATGAGCATCGGCGGCAAGGGTAGACGCGCCCGAAACCCCTCCGGCGGGTTCTCGATCAGACGGCCGTAGGCGAAGGCCAGCAGATCCGGCTTCGTGAAGGCATTGCGGCCAAGAAATTCAGCATGGGTCAGCATCGTTATTCAGTCGTCCTCATTGAAGCGCATCAGATAGCTGCCCCAGGTCAGCCCCGCACCGACACCAACCACGCTGATGTCGTCTCTTGGGGTCCATTTGTCCCAGTTCTGGGAGATTACGCCACCGGAGCTTGCGCCCCCCGTATTGCCGAAAAATTCACAATTGGAATGATGGAGGTCGTTGGGAATCTCGCAGCGACGACACACGGACTCGAGCATTCGTAGATTTGCCTGGTGGCCCACGAAGTGAAAGGCCCGATCGTCCTGCCTGAAGGACTCTCGCATAGAGAGATAGCGGTTGGAGGTTTTCCGAATCGCAAAGCTCTGAACGGTCCGACCTTCCTGGCGAAAATGGCCGAGCCTAGGAATGACGATTTTCTCTCGGCCGGCGGGATTACTCGTGAGTGTCTGGCCCACGAGCGACGCGCGCCCAGTCTCCTTGGTCGACAGCACCCCAGCGAGGGCACCATCCCCCCAGAGTACGGCTGAAGAGCGATCGCTGTAGTCGACTGTCCCCGTCATGGGCTCCGCTGTGACGAGCAGAACGATCGGAGGCAGTTTTGTCGGATCCATCATCGAGAGCATGTAGATACCCGCAATGAAACTCGAGCACGCGGAGTTGATGTCGAGACAAGGTGCTTCGACACCGAGCGCTGCACCGATATTGCAGGCTTCTGCAGGCGTCACTGTATCCGGCGCGCAGCCACCGCCTATCAAGAGTCCGACGTCGCTGGCAGCAATTCCGGCGCGGGAAAGCGCCATCTCGGCGGCCCGAGCGCCGGACTCGGCATTGGAGATCACCGCGGACTCGACCGCGGCGCGCGGATCTTTGTTCCGCGTCTCCCGAATATAGTCGAGGGGCAGCGCTGTTCTGCGGCTGCGAATGCCCGTTCGCTCGAGAATCCACTCGTCATTGGTGCCAATGTCGAGGTCCTCGAGGAACTGATTCGTTATCTCGTTCTCGGGATGGAAATGACCCAATCCCAACAGGTTCAAGCTCAAGACTGTACCCTCAGCTATCCGTCATCATCGCGTCGCACCAGAGATATGCTCCCCGCCGTCGACCCGAATGACTTCGCCATTGATCCAACTCGCTTCATCTTGTGAGAGCAGGAAGATCACGCCCGCGACGTCTTCAGGGGTGGTCAGTCGACAGCCGGGATTTCGAAGTCGAGCCTGACTCTTGAGCTGATCGCTGCCGGGAATAGCGCGAAGGGCAGGGGTGTTGGTCACCCCGGCCTGGATCACGTTGCAGCGGATGCCATAGGGACCGAATTCGATCGCGATGGATCGGGAGAGTGCCTCGAGAGAGACCTTCGCCGCGGAAACGGCTGCATAGCCTCGCCAGGCGACCTCGTTTCCCTCACTGGTCAGCCCGAAGATTCGAGTATCAGGAGCGAAAAGGCCCCGCTTGAAAAGATCCTGGGTCCAACCCAGCAGGCTGGTACCCATCGCCAGGATCGTGCGACTGAAATCTTCCTCGTCCAGGTAAGAGCTATCGGGATAGCTGGGGGCCGACGTCAGAGGATGAAGTCCGTCCTCACCTTCATCGAAGAGCTCGTCGGCAATCTCGGTCAGCTTCGCGGGATCGACTCCGAGCCTCTTGGCGAGATTCGGACCCGCCGTGCGTTTCTCGAGTTTTTCGGGCGCGATGAGTTTTAGATTCCCGAAGGCGATCGAGTGCAGCAGCACCCGGATGCGGCCGTCGGGTCCAATCGCCTCGGCGATCGAGTCGATCGTCTCCGATCGCTTGTCCGAACTGATGGCATCGGCATTCCAGATATGAAGTCCCGTACCGAACTCGGCCAGCTCATCGAAATGTGGCTGGATGGCCTTCATGGCTCCGCGACGATCCCGATGAACGATCAGGATATTCAGTCCGGCACGCGCAAGGCGCTTCGCCGTCGCAAGACCAAACCCACTCGAGCCACCAAGAATCAATGCCCATTCGTTGCTCGGAAAATGTTCTCCAGAATCGTTCGTAGCCTGCTTCTTGCCCAAGAGAATCCCCTTCAATTCGCGCTTGCTGAACCGATCGCCTCTCGGTTCGCCTCTCGCTTCGACGACAGTCCCGGTCGCAGGCGCTCAAATCTCGCGGAGCTCAGGCGACGACGACCGCAGCTTTCCGGGCGGGTCCCACCCCTCCTGGGCCGGATCGGCTGGCTGCAACGGTCGCCCACAGGCCACGCAAGAGCGAGGCCTGAGCTTGAAAATAGCGGTGGATGGAGGTCCGAACTGCAAATCTCTCGCAAATTCTTGAAGTACATCACCCCTGCTTCCCAAGCATGACCCATGGTCAGCCTACGTCAATCACTATCAGACCATTGTGTAGGTTTTTTAACCCATACAGAAAGATGTTCTCGCGACACAAGAAAAAATGCAGCTCGACTACTCAATTCGATCCACCGAGTCCCAGCTCGTCCGCGATTCGAGGTAGATCCTCTCTCGGGGCGATTTCGATTTTCGTCCCGTCCGGCAACGCATCCGGCAGGCGACGGAAATAACCTCGGTCATGACGGGCGTCGACGATGACGACGATCCCCCGATCGGTTTCGCTCCGAATCAACCGACCGATCATCTGCTTCAAATGCAGCAGCATTCGTCCGAGCGAAGAGCGCGTGAACGGGTCTTCCCCGGCTTCACGTAGACGGGAGTCCCGTCGACGCCGGAGTTCCGTAGGAACGTCGAAGGGAAGCTTCTCGATCACGACGGCTTGTAGATCGTCGCCGCGCACGTCGATTCCCTGCCAGAAACGACGCGCGCCTAACAAAACTGCTCCCCCCCGCGCCTTCTGAAAGCGTTCCACCAGTGCGCCGGGATCATCGCCCGCTCGACGAGGAAGCAGAACCTCGATTCCTTCTCCCGCAAGCAGAGTATTCAATCGATCAGCCGTCTCGCGCATCCGGGCAAGGCTCGTGAAGAGTCCGAGCGTTCGCCCACCCAGAGTGCGGGCGAGGATCGCCAGCGTCTGCGCCGTTTCTTCGACGAGCTCCCCACCGCCATCGATCGCCACGACACGCATGGCACGGTCGTAGGGAAAAGGTGAACCCACAGCACGGCTCCAACTATCTGGAAGATCACGCTCGCCGAGACCGACTTCACCGAGCGCCGCATGATCGTCGCCCCCGACGAAGAGCGTCGCCGAAACGATCGCAAGACTCTCGACGCGTCCGAGAAACTGCTCTCGAAATGCCTCGCCGGGTGCGACCGGCCGCAGGACGAGCGACCAGTGATCGTATGGAGATTCCAGCCCTTCGAAGGCGCCCACGTAGGCTTGATTGTCGGATCCGAATGCGGTCCGCAATCCGTGCGCGGCATCCACGAGCGCTTCGCTATGCGCACCGATCGCGCGCTTCGCGTCCTCCTCTCTATCTTCCTCCGCCTCATCGTCGCGCCCTGAGTCCCGGGCCGGACCCTCACGCCCAGCTTGATCTGCCAGAGCTTCCAGCCGTGTCGCAGCGCTCTCAGCGATCGCAGCGGCCGTCGGATTCTTCTCCCAGGCATCGATCGGTAGTTCAGAGCCTCCGAACGCGTCGGCGCGATCCGCCATGGTTCGGCCGAGGCCAGTCAGTTCTAGCATCAGGTCGCGTCGGTTCTGACGTAGGGCCGTCTCCTCGCCGCGCGAATCAGGCGGTGCAACGAGTCCAGAACTCGCATAACGCCTCTGCCCGCCTCGAACAGGCTTTCCAAAGAGCTCGTCCAGTCGTTCTGCAACATCTTCCGGCCGAATTCTCAGCGCATAGACTTCTTCCGCAACTCCGCCTACCTCGTGACCTTCATCCATGATGACGTGAGAGAAGCTCGGGTAGTCGGGCGGCCAGCGCAGTAGGAGATCATGATTGGCAACGACGAGATGCGCCTTCCCCAATGACTTCCGATGTCGACCAAACGGACACTCGCGCTCGTGTGCGCATTGTTCTCGGGAACATTGCTCCGCCCGAGCCGCGACACTCGCCCGCAACAATTCGCGAAGTCTCGGATGTCGCCGCAAGAGCGCGGCCGGGATCGTACCCACTTCACCGTGCGGCCTGATACGGGCACAAGCCTCGAGCAGGGCGTAGTCCGAGAGCAGATCGTCCAGAAGGCCGGGATCGCGGGCCTCAGCGAGTGACGCCGACAGACGACGTTCGCAAATGTAGTTCGCACGACCTTTGATCGAGAGCGCACGAAGTTCCGGATAACCTAGAAATCGCGCCGCTGCAGCGATGTCTTTCTGGAGTAGTTGATCCTGTAGGAGTTTCGTTCGCGTCGACAAAACGACGGGCTCCTTGCTGCCCTCCTGCGAGCGCTGGACCGCAAACGGAATCGCCGCTGCGAGATAGGCCAGGGATTTACCAACACCCGTCCCACCCTCGAGCCTCGCGACACCACCGTCCGCAAGCACGGTCACGAACTCCCGTGCAAGTTCGAGCTGCTCTTCACGTACGTAGTACCCGGGAAAATGCCTAGCACCGCGTTCCGGATCAGCGAGGGCCTGCAGAATCGCATCGACCTCGAATGGCACCGGCTTCTCGTCGCTCTCGCCGATCTGCAGGAATCGTTCGTCCGAATCCTCTACCTCGATCGACTCCGCTGATGCAGCGTTTTTCGCATAGTCGGCGAAGTCCTCGGCGTCGAAATCCGAGTCCGCTCGGGCAACCTTCGGTGTCAACAACGCACTCCAGGGAGATCGATCGAGATGTCGGTCGAGAATGCGACCTGCTTCGCGATACCGGCGCTCGCCCGCACTCGCCCGCTTCGCCAGTTCGGCGAGAACACAAGCCGCATCGACCGCGTCTTCGAGTGCACGGTGACGTTCTTCCCGACCCAGCAAGAGTCGCGTGAACGTCTCCAGTCTGAGATCCGGCGCGTCTGGATGCGTGAGGGAGAGAATCTCCTGGGTGTCGAGATAGAGGGCAGTCCCAAAGCTCGAATCGATGTCGCGCTTCAGGAAGCTCCGTTCGAACTCTGTTTGATGGGCAACCAGCACGCGCCCATCGAGGATTTCGCGCGTCTTGTCACGAATCATCGAGAGTGTGGGTGCGGCGCTGACGTCTTCGTCGAAAAGCCCGGTCAAGCGGCTCACGAGGCTGGGAATCCCGCGGCTCGGTCTCACCAGCGAGTTGGCTACGCCAACGGTCGTTTGACCCGGCTCGAGTAGCAGTATTCCGATTTCCAGAATCTCGGCGGAACGGCTCTCCGGCAGGCCCGTCGTTTCGAGATCGACGACCGCCACGGGCCCAACCACCTCGAGCCACGGAGCCAGAGCGTCGAGCGCGAGCCCGATGGATGCGGGATCACGACGCTCGACCCGAAACTCCAAGGCGGATCCTCCTCCGGGCGTGATCCAATCACAAAGCCCATCGCGAAAACAGCGAAAGCGCTAGACGTAGATCCCGCCGCTGTACTCGCGATCCTGTCGGATGTCGACATTGATCAACGCAGGCAAACCCGAAGCCGCCGCCCGTTCGAACGCGGGCCGCAACTTATCGGGCTCGGTCACGTATTCACCATGACCCCCAAGCGCCTCGACCACCTTGTCGTAGCGGGTTCGATTGAGGAGCACGCCCTCCAGTCGATCCCAACCATAGATTGCGCCCTGCGGTCGCATCATCTGGCCCCAGGCGCCGTCATTTCCGACGATTCCGATGATCGGAAGACCGAATCGTACGGCGGTGTCGAATTCCATGCCGTTGAAGCCGAAGGAGCCGTCTCCGTAGACAATTACGACGGCCCGATCGGGATGGGCGAGCTGAGCCGCGAGCGCAAAGGGCATACCGACGCCGAGAGTCCCGAGCGGGCCGGGATCCATCCACGCTCCTTCTTTACGAACTGGAAGAATCTTCGCGGCCGTCGCCACGATATCACCCCCGTCGCCGATGACGATCGGGTCGTTCAGCGTTTCCAGCCAATCGCGAACTTCGCGACACATTCGCTGCGGATCGATCGGAACCTCATCGCTATTGAGATTCGCCTCGACCTTCTTCTCTGCTTCGATTTCGATCTCGCGCAGCTCGTCACGCCAGCTCGAAAAGTCGAGCTGGACGCTCTGGCTCTTCATCTCTTCGAGCATTCCCTCGAAGGAGCAGGCGAGGTTGCCCACGAGCGGAACGTCTGTCTGACGGTTCTGACCGATCAGCGTCGCGTCCATGTCGAGTTGGATGATCTTCGCATCGGCCGGAATGGTCTGTCCGAAACGCATTCGGAAATCGAGCAACGTGCCGGCCAGGATGATGCAGTCGATTTTCTGGAGCGCATCGCGTCGCGAGCGACTCAGGAATTCGGGCGAGTCCGGCGGGACGCTGCCGCGGCCCATGCCGTTCGTGTAGGTCGGCATGTGCGTCTCGGAGATGAACCGGTTCATCTCCGGGCCAGCCTTCGACCACTTGACGCTGGTTCCCGCCATCAACATCGGTCGCTCCGCCGTACGAAGGATATCGATCGCGTTCTGGATCTCGACCCGGTCGGGCGATAGCCGCGGCGGCTCGGTCCGAATCTTCGGGATGACGACCTCTTCCTCCACGGAACCCATGAAGATATCCATCGGAATCTCGAGATAGGCCGGCCCGGGAATACCGGACACTGCATGGCGCACCGCCAATTCGATGTATTCCGGAATCCGTTTGGTCTCATAGATCGCGTCACAGTATTTCGTGATCGGGCGAACCACACCGAGATGATCCATCTCCTGCAGCGAACCGCGGCGAAGGTTCTCGAAAGGTCCCTGACCACCAAAGATGAGGATCGGAGAATTTGCGCGCCAGGCGTTGGCGATGCCGGTTACACCGTCCGTGACCCCGGGACCGGCCGTGATCGCCGCAACGCCGATCTTGCCCGGATTGCAGCGGGCCCATGAATCGGCAGCATGAACCGCAGCCTGCTCATGGCGCACATCGACGATCTTGATGCCTTCGTCGATACACCCGTCATAGAGGGGCATGATATGGCCGCCGGAGAGTGTGAAGATGACTTCGACGCCGGCTTCTTTGAGGGCCTTGGCCGCGAGTTTTCCACCGTGAAGGGGCATGGGGGGTCTCCATCTTGCTGAGTCGCAGTGATTTCGGGCTGGTTCTACGGGCGCGGCTCTGCACCCGGATACCTACGTTATCACCGCGTGGCTGGCAGAGCCAAGGGAGTTCGGCGGTTCTCGGTCGGAAAACGAAAAAGCCGGTAGGCACCCCAAGGCACCTACCGGCTCCAATACGGGCCAACCCCGTCTGTGGTTCTTTCCGTCGCTGGTCAGCGAACCCGGAATTCGGCGCGACGGTTCAGTTGCCAGGCGGTCTCGCCCGTGCCACTCACAGCCGGCTGTGCTTCACCGTAACTGACGATGGTCATCTGATTCATCGGGACACCCAGGTTGTAGAGGTACTTGCGAACCGCACCAGCGCGACGCTCCCCGAGGGCGACATTGTAGTCAGCGGATCCACGCTCGTCGGTGTGGCCTTCGATCACGACTGTCGCGTTCCGATCCTTGAGGTCCCTCGCGGCGCTACCCAGGATCGGCTCGAATTCGGACCGAATCTCGGACCTGTCGAAATCGAAGTAGACAGGAGCGATCTTGAGTGAACTGTTCGAGACATTCGTGTCCTCCACGACCTCGGGCGCTTGATTCGCAGCATCATTGAACTCGCTATCGACCGCCTCACCCGGCTCCTCATCCACCGGTTCCGGCGTCGAGGCACATCCCGCCGTGAAGGCGAGAAGCGCTGCGAGAAAAATGGGGACCCAGCGAATGTTAGTCGAAGTAAAAGTTCGTCGTTTCATGATTCCGTCATTGCCTCCACGACGAGCTCCGCTCCGTGCATCAAACACAGCCGGCCTTCTCATCGATCTTCTGTAAATACGTACGCGTAGTAAACTAACTGTCTCTTCTCTTATCGCCCGACCAGCCGTTCGGGATTAGGACGAGATAATGGGGGCTCACGGCGGGACATGCAACTGTGACAGTAGGTCACGCCGGGATTAACCGTCTGAAAGCAAAGAATATGCAGCCTATCCGGGCGATGTGTGATGCCGGACACCTATTCGATCCGTGCAAGAACGTCAGTCATCGCCGCAGGATCGAGCCAGAAGTGGTAGTTCTCGCGCACGTCCACGAACTGTACGATCCCAGCCTTGTCCAACACGATTGTTGTGGGGTGTGGTACCCCTACCTCGATGCTTTCGGGGTTCTCCTTCAGAATGCCTAGATCCCGAATGAGCTGACTCTTCGGATCGGAAAGGAAGAGAATCCGGTCCGCCAGCCCGAGTTCATCGATGAAGATCCGACTTCGGTCGTTGATCTGTGCGTCCGACATCACCCAGATGATTCGCAGGTCGGGCGTTGCCTCGAAAATTTCTCGCAGCTCCACGAGCCGCGCCTTGGTATACGGTCACCAGTCCACGCTGCGTTCGAAGGTGAGCAGGACGCGATGACCGCGCAGATCTTCACGGGTGTACGCCCGTCCATCGAATCCGACGAGTTCCAGTGGCGGAAGCTGCTGGCCAATCGCCAGTTGGCTTGCCACGTCGGCCCGAATCTTGTTCTCGGACCCGCGATGGCTGAAAGAACTCGTCGGCAAGACCAGGTTCAACGCAAAGAGTGCGACCAGGATCAGCGTTGCCAGTCCACGCAATATCATCAGGAATTCCCTCCGGTGGCCGCCAATCCAGCTTCGGCCTCCGCCACAGTTGGACGCAGCCACACGAGAGCGAGCGAGACGAGAAGAAACGCGCTCGCTTCCGTGCGCGGCAGATCCCCGAGCCAGGCCCAGTAATCACCGACGAACCAGGCGAGCATTCGAATGACCGCCATCAAGGCCATCACAAAAGCCGTCATCGTTCCCACAGTGCGTGAGGAGAACGGGTCGCGTGCGGCGCCGATCAGACCTCCCGCCCAGCCCATCAACGCGCAGCCGGCGAACGCGACGAAATAATGCCCCACCGGCCCGGTCGGAATCGCGGGAACGGAATTGGGCCGCTGGTACAGAACGAAAGTGGCGACGAGTCCGATGCCAAAGACCAGAACGGCGACACCCAGGGTGCCCATCAACAGCCGATAGAGTCGCAGACGATTCATCGCCCGGTATGATGCCGCATCACATCGCTCCCTTGCAGGGTCGGGCGAAATTTTGCGGGAGGCGAGGATGGCGGGGGGCCCGATGCGAGAAAGCTCCGCGGGAAATCCTTCCGTCGAGAGGCTGTCCGAGGCCGATCGCGCACGCGGCCGACGCCTGGCGATGCTCAGCCATCCCGCCGGCAACGCCTTCGCGATGGCGCTCAGCGAGCATCTCCCCACCCTCGCCCTGCTCGCGCTCGGGGCGGGCGAATCGGTCGTCGGGGGTCAGAGCGCAATCCGAACCGGTGCGAATCTCCTCCAACTTCCCACCCTGCGCCGCGTCGCGCGGATTCCGAAGCGCACGATTCTCACGCGGGGACATCTTCTCGCGGTCGGCGGCATGCTGCCATTGCTTGCATTTACCCCTCTTCGCGAAGCGGCGGAGGCGGGCGCCCGATGGCCGGCCTGGATCGCACTCGCGTCGCTCGCCATCGCCTCCGCGGGGATCAGCATCTCGAGTACGGTCTGGTTCCCGATGCTGCGCTCGTATGTCGATCCCGCGCGTATTGGTCGCTTCTTCGGTCTTCTACGCTCGGGCTGGCATTCGACCCTGATTCTCTTCTATCTCGGCGCGGCCTTCTGGCTAGCGCGCGCGCCCGGCGATTTCGCGCCGCTCTACGTGGTCGTCTTCGCGCTCGGTGTAGTCCGCTTCCTGTTGATCGCCCGAATGCCCGAGCAGAGCGAACTGACGGGCCAGGGCATACGCGTACGCGAAGCCTTCAAACTGATTCGCGACAGTCCCCGCCTGCGACAGCTACTCGCGACCGTATCGTCAGGACAGGCACTTCGGGCCTCCGTTCTACCCTTCGCACTGGTCATGTTGCGCCGCGAAGTCGGATTCTCGGAAGCCCAGCTCCTCGCCACGACGATCGCAAACTTCGCGGGCGGCCTCGTGTCGCTGTATTTCTGGGGCCGCGTGATCGATCATCGCGGCGCGGCAATCGTCTTTCGCGGAACATCGATTGGACTCGCGCTCCTCACCCTGTCACTCATTGCGATTTCGGGCAGCGGCGACAGCGCGTTCTTCGCGGCGATGTTGTTCTTTTTCGCCTACGCGATCCTGTCGGCGGGTTTTGGCATGGCCGATACCCATGTGCTGTTCAAGCTGACCCCGGTCGAATCACCCGCACGTATTCTCGTCGCCGCTGCTGTCAGTGTCGGCCTGATCGCGGCGATCGTGCCCCTTGTCGTGGGTTTCAGCCTGGAGCTGGGCCTCGGGGCGACGACGGACCGACGGCTGGTCTACCATGTCTTCTTCGCCATCGCGGCCTTGATTCAGGCCGTCAACTGGTGGCCTGCGAGACGCTTTGGCCCCGACCGCATCGGCGAGCGACCCGACCGGAGTTCCCATTGACGAGCAATTCGACCAGGACGACCGACGACGTCACGTCAAATGCAGCTTCGAACGCGAGCTCCAAGCGGCTGCTGTTGCTTCGATTCAGTGGTGACCTGACGACGAAAGGCGACGCAACCCGTCGACGGATGACCTCGCGGCTGATCGAGAATCTGCGAGCGTCCATCAAGGCGACTGGGCGCAAGGCGCGCGTGCTGCGAGATCACAATCGCATCTTCGTCGAATTCGAACCGGGCCCCGGACCCAGCGACGACGAAATGGCATCGCGTCTAGCCCGGGTTTTCGGGATCGAATCCGTATCCCTCACCCACGTCGAAGAATGGTCTTGCCTCGAAGATGTCGTTCGCGCAGGCCAGAAATTTGGCGAACCCCACGTCCGAAATCGCCGCTATGCCATTCGAGCGCGCCGGGTCGGGGATCGCAACCAGGTTCCGCTTCGATCGGCTGACATCGAACGAGACCTCGGTGAAGCACTGCGTCCAATCGCTGCGCGAGTCGACCTCTCGAATCCCGAGGCAACAATCTTCGTCGAGGTCGACGCCGCTCACGCCTACTATTTCGTCGCAACCGAACGTGCTGCCGGTGGGCTTCCACTCGGCACCGAAGGTCGTGCGGTCAGTCTGCTTTCGGGTGGTTTCGATTCTCCCGTCGCCTCATGGCGCCTGCTGAGACGTGGCGTCGCACTCGACTATGTATTTTGCAATCTAGGTGGCCGTACACATCACCTCGAAACCCTGACGATCGCCAAACGACTGGCCGATCTCTGGCAATGCGGGACGCGCCCACGCTTCCACGCCATTGACTTCGATGCAGTCAGTCGCGAGATCCAGGACAAGATCACGATGCGCTATTGGCAGATCATTCTCAAGCGAATGATGCTGCGAGGCGCGGAAGCAGTCGCAGCAAAATACAATGCGGCCGCAATCGTGACGGGTGAAGCGATCGGTCAGGTTTCTTCCCAGACCCTGCAGAACCTTTCGGTCATCGCCGAGGGCGCCAAGCTCCCCATTCTTCGCCCCCTCGTCGGAAACAACAAGAATGAAATCATTGCCGAATCGAGAATCGTGGGGACCCACGATCTTTCGGCCAAGGTCGGCGAATACTGCGCCATCGTTCCCAGTCGTCCCGCAACAAGCGCGCGTCTCGCGGATATACTGGAGCAAGAATCCAGATTCGATCCCGCCGTCCTCGAAGAAGCCCTCGACACCCGCAGTGAATTCATCCTCGCGGACGTCGATCTCGACGCCTTCGATGCGAAGGATCTCGTCGCGAGCACATTCGAATCCAGGGACATCGTGATCGATCTTCGATCCAAGACCGCATTCGATTCCTGGCACTATCCAGACGCCTTGTTTTTCGATTTTTCGAATGCCCTGCGCGCCTACGCGTCCTTCGACGCCGGGCAGAGCTACGTGCTCTACTGCGAATTTGGCCTCAAGAGCGCACACCTCGCTGATTTGATGCGTCGCGCCGGAATGAACGCCCGCCACATCTCCGGCGGCCTGCGTGAAGTACAGCGGATCGCCGAAAAGGAATCGAAGCGGGTCTAGCCCTGTTCCCGACGATCCTTTGCCAGGCAGGCAAAGCAGATACAGCTGTCGCCTCCGTCCTGATCCGTCGCCCGAGCGCGCAAGTTGGCCGGAAACGACTCGTCGACACACCAACAGGGCTCGTCAGCATCCGCTCCATCCCGGGCGAGCGCGCATTCGTTGGGTTCGCCGCAAAGTACACAGCGGCTCCGGTCGATCCTGATTTCGATTCGCGGATGACTCATTGCAACAGCGCCATGCAGGCGGTGTCGAACGTCGCTGCATAGAGTCCGCCGAGTACGGCAATACTGAAGGTCCATACCAGACCGATGCGCAGGCGAACGACGATCTTCCAGAAATGCGCAACGAGCGCCTCCGGACTCTCGCCTTCACGCAAGCGGATTTCCATACGACGAAGCCAGACGAGCGCAGTCGTGCTGAGAATCGGAAAGAGCAGGTTGAAACCACCGACGACCCAGCTGATTCGGGCAATCGAACATCGGATGTCGGGCTCACCCAATGCGATCAGGAAGGCGAATCCATTCACGACCGAGAAGGCTACGACCGTATCGCAGTAGACAACGATCCGGTCCGCGAGCACATGACGGTCCATATTGCTGACTCTCCCGAACTGATTCGATCAGATCCTTCGGTGGGCTCGCTCGCCACGATAGCGCGGGCAACCTCACGATGGAGCCGAAGCGATGGCCCGCTCGGGAGCGGCATCAGGGCCCTTCTCCAAAATGCGGCGAGCCCGCAAAAGCGGGCTCGCCGGTAGAGAAAAGCAGGGCAAAGTAAAAGAGGCTTAGGCGCGACGCTTCTTACACGCCAAGCCGATCAGACCTGTCATCACGAGCAGGCCTGTGCCGGGCTCGGGGACGACCGCCGCAACACGAAATCCCGTGTTGATGCGCTCGCCCGAAGACGGGTCTAGGCCGTTCCGTTTTGCTCCTCCCAGGGTTGCCACCGCGCTGGCGAAACTGCCGCCTCGGGTGCCGCGCAACGACGTGTTGAGAACCGATTCGTTCCACTCTTGGACGTTTCCGCCCTGATCCAGGGTGCCATTCGGACTGGCCGAAAGGGCGTAGAGCCCAACGGGGATCGGGCTGCCAAGGGCCCCTCCGCAGTTCGCAATATTGGAGGCGGCGCTGGGCGTAGCACAGGTGGTTTGCACATCAGTGCTGGCTGGGTAGTCGAAGAAGCTCGCCGACAAGGCGTCGTAGTAGGCCGCCTTGTACCACTCATCCTCGCTGGTCAAGAAGATAGTCGCTCCCGCATTTCGCGTGATCGAGTTGGCCGCGATCCCAGCCGACGTGATCGTATAGGCGCCGTCCTCGGTCGTGGAGTTCCCCTGTGCCCCCGTCGGCTGGCCGTTCTGCAGCCAGTTCGAGAAGCGCAGGCTGTCGTAGAACGAGACGTAGTTCACCGGCAGATTCTCGCGACCGGCGATGGTGCTATAGGTGAGGCTTCCTGAGGAACCGCTCTGCGTGATTCCGCCAGTACTTCCCATGTTTCCGTTGTAAAGCGAATTGGTGTCCGTCGCCGCTACCGCGTTCAGGAACTCGGCGTATTGGGCGTTCGTCACCTCCGTCTTCGCAATCTGATATTCCTGCGCCACGGCGCCAAAGCAGCCCTGGTTCTGGGTGTCACAGGTATTGCCCGCTCCCCCCACAGTCACCCAGTCGATATTGACAGCCGAGGCCGCCGGAACAAAAAGTAGAAAAGCCGCATTCAGCGACAGCCAGAATTTGAGCGAACGTAAGCGCAACCGCGTCATCGATAGAACCCCTTCCCAAAGGTCAAGTACGACAGTAAAAAGATCTCACGCGTTTGAAACACATGGATCATGACCACCCTATCACCAAAGCGAGGGTAGGTGGCAACAATTTTCGCAACCGCAGGCACAAATCTTTGGATTCGAAACTTGTGACTACTCGTCAGATTCCAATTTTCAGTAACACACCAAGAACTTAACCTCGCTTGTGCGCCTCTTGGATACGGGATCATTTCTTCTCGACACCGGATCAACGCCAACTCGGCTGGCATGAGCGCCGACGCTGCTCGCCGAAAAGAGCGGGACAGAGCGCACTCGTCTCATGGGCGAAGCGCGCGCGGCCTACGAGACTGCCCTGGAACTCGACTCGAGGCCTTCCGGATGGCGACGAGATGGTCCGACGGTCTACTCGAGCGTGCCCAGGAAGCCGATCACTTCACGATTGAAGGTCTCTGCTTCTTCGATGTTCACGATATGACCGGCGCCGGGGATGATCACGTGATGCGATCTCGGGAGCTTGGCCGCCATGACTTCTGCGGCTCGCCGGAAGGGCTTGTCGTTCTCCCCGACCATCACCAGCGCCGGCACATCCAACTGGGCCAATTCGTCGATCACTGGTGGCGCGGGCCCCGAAACTTCACGACCAAAGCGGGCGACACCGGCCACAGACTGTGCACAAATCGCCTGGCCAGCCGCGCGAGCAGCAGGCAGATCTGGCTTCGACCCGATACAGGTCGTTCCCGCCCTTCCGGCCACGAAGGCTTCGAAGCCACGCTTCTCCAGAAAGCTCGCCGTGCGTTCGACCTGCGCTGCCCAGCCCGCTGCTGCCTCGGGGTTCTTGAATCCCGGCCCCGAGTCGATGAGTGCCAAGGCGGCCACCCGCTCGGGGTGGCGCACGGCGAAATGCAACGACGCAAGTCCGCCAAAGGACAGTCCCGCGGCAACGAAGGGCGCGTCGGGGGTCGTCGCCTGGGCCACGGCCATCAGGTCCGCCACCACGCGCTCGATCGAATACGAATCCGCAGCGTCCGGCGCCTCGGAGTCTCCGTGGCCTCGAAGATCCCAGAGGACGACCGGATGCCCTGCGGCGACGATCGGCTCGACCTGACCGCGCCAGTTCTCATGCGTCGTACAGTAGGCGCACGAAAAGATGACCGTCGAACGGGGCGGGCCCTCCGGTAAATGGTGCTCGTAGTAGATCGAAACGCCGTCATCCGTTTTCAGCAACGTCACAAGAATCAACCTCGATTGAGAATCAGTGAATTTCGATGATCGCCGGTGGAATCAATAGCGGCGTTCCCCTCGGAAGGTCTCGAGTCCAATCCGCGATCTGACGCAAGGGCGCTGGAAGACCCTCTGACCACGCCAGTCCCGGACTCGCGATACCGATCATCGTCTGTTGGAAGGCACCTACCAGCTGGGCAGAAAGCGACTTCCGTCTCGGGTATGGGATCAGATAGACATCGTCTGTCGCCGCCAGATCGACCGCTTCCTTGGCCCGACGCACGGCGGTATAGAGTCCGCCGAGCTCGTCGACCAACCCCACCTCCAGGGCCTGCCGACCCGTCCAAACGCGTCCCTGTCCGATCGCATCGACCTGCTCGATCGACAAGTCGCGACCCGTCGCCACCCTCGTGAGGAAGAGCTGATAGGTGTCGAGGACGGAAGTCTGAAGTCGAGCCAGCGATGCCGGTGACATCTTCTCGGTCGACAAAAGGAAATCTGCATGTTGACCCCGCGTGATCGAATCGATCCCGATCTCGAGCTTCTCGAGCAGCCCGCCGATCGCTGGCCGAAGCGCGAAGACCCCGATCGAACCGGTCAGGGTTCCAGGGTCTGAAACGATCACGTCTGCCGCCGAGGCAACGTAGTAGCCGCCCGAGGCCGCGACATCGGAGAAGGAGGCAATCACTGGCTTGCCCAGCGCCCGCGCACGCGTGATTGCACGCCAGATCAACTCCGATGCCAAAGCCGAGCCACCGGGGCTGTCGATGCGAAGCACGATTGCGGCGATCTTCGGATCTTCGGCCGCCTCGAGAATCGCTCGCGAAATGGTCTCGGAGGCAAAAACAGGTGAAGACCGAAGCAAGGAGTCGCCCGATCCACCCTGCACGACAGTGCCCGTACCGTAGATCAGTGCGAACTCGGCTTTTGCTTCGAAGCCGAGATGCTCTGGATCGACCTTGGAATACTCCGCGTGGGTGACGACTTCATCACCGAAGCGATTCAGTAATTCATCGAGATGCATCTCACCGTCGATCAGGCCAAGGTCAACGAGCCTCTGACTGCGGACCGAACCTGTATCGATCGCTTCGATGACCTCGTTCGTCGACAGCTGACGGCCGGATGCCAACGCCTCGACGAATCGTTCGTAGGTATCGTCGAGAAGCGAGTCCGCCATCTCGCGTGAGGCCGGAGACATCGTCCGTTCCGCGAAGGTTTCGACCGCACTCTTGTACCGACCCGCGCGCGCAACCTCGAACTCGACACCCAGCTTCTCCCAGAAGCCGCCAAGGAAGATATATTCTGCCGCCATTCCAACGAGCGGCACCGCGCTCCCGGGCGCAACGAAGATCTCGTCGGCCGCACTTGCGATGAAGAGTTCCTTGTTCGCCGAAAAATTCTGGATCTCCAGATGGGCGGCGGTATGGATCCCCTTCTCGCGCAGGCGACCGATGGCTTCACGAATCTCGTCCGCCTTACCCCAACCGAGCCCGAGAGGCTGGACGCGGAGTACCACGGTGGCAATTCGATCGTCGCGTTCCGCAACCGAAAATGACGAAAGAAGATCGATGAACGGGCGCGTCTCGTCACCAGCAAGCCGGGCGAGAGGCGACGCACCAGGCGCTTCGACGTAACTCCCGCCCACCTCGATCACGAGAGTGCTGCCCGGGGCGATCTCGACGGGCGCCGCCGCGGAGAACAGGCGCATGACGAAAAAGACACCGACAGCGGCGATCAGAAGCAGGATCAGCAGTCGGGATTTGCTCGCGGTGCTCATTTGGCGGTCGGTCTCCTCGGCTCTTCTGGTTGAGCGACCGCTAGAGTATCAGAGCGCGGGGCATCGGCCTCAGGGTTCCTGTGTGATCGCCCCATGGGTGGATCCGGGACTCGGCCGAGGCCTCGGAGAACGATTCAATCCGGGACCCGCGGTGGCCACCGGCCAAGTCCGGTAGGCTGAGAGAATGGCCGACTCCACTCGTTTCCCGCTGCCGTTCATTCCTCATCACCGATCGCCAGAGAGCCCCGGTGAGAACCCGATTCTCTTTGCCTTCCGAGGACGCGATCTGCTCGTGACGAGCGACCTTGGCTTGCCCAGCGTCGAAGAGATCGACGCGCAAGGGGTCGAGGCAGTGCGAACCCAGTACCTAGGCGACCTCGGCGGACGTCACTGCTATTCCGCCGAGCTACCCCAGGATGCGAAGGCCGAGCATGGCTTCAGGTTTGCTGATCTCCGCATGCTCTTTGGGACACTCGACGAAATGCTCCACGCGCTTGCTGGCCGAGCGGTTCAGATTGTCGAATGGGATCGGACGCATCAGTACTGCGGCGCTTGCGCCGAACCGACGGAACTCTCCCCCGGCGACCGGTCGCGAATCTGCCCCATGTGCAAGATTCCAACCTATCCGCGATTGGCTCCGGCGATGATCGTCGCTGTCGAGAAGGGCAATCAGATCCTGCTTGCACGATCACCGCATTTTCCGGCGGGCATCATGAGCGTATTGGCCGGATTCGTCGAGCCGGGCGAAAGCGCCGAAGAGGCCGTCATCCGCGAGGTTTTCGAGGAGACGGCGATCGTCGTGAAGGACGTCGAGTATTTTTCGAGTCAGGCCTGGCCCTTTCCCAATTCTCTCATGCTCGGATTTCGCGCGAAATACGACGCGGGCGAGATCGCGATCGACGGAGAGGAGATCGTGGAAGCCGGTTGGTTCGCCGCGGACGCGATGCCCGTCGGGTTTCCGGGCAAGATCAGTATCTCCCAGTGGCTGATCCGCGATTTTCTCGAGCGGAATGGGCAGCCCGTCCCCGACTGAGACTCAGATCGCGCTGTGCGGCTTCTCCGTCCTCCGCTCTCTCAGCATCCGTCTGACTCGCTTTCGCCATAGCACCGGAAGGACCGTGATCGACATTGCGAGTCGCTCCCGGCCCGAAGTCTCTCGCTGGTATCCGTACACGGCCATCTCATGCCTGCAGATCGCTTCGATCCGACGCAATTCACGGGCGGGCGTTTCTGCCCGCCACGCGTCGATACGCGATGGATTCGGAGGCTCGAACGTCAATTCGTTGTCCACGCCCTCATCGTGAGACGACGGGCCTCGTTCGTGGTAGAACAACATATTCGGATCGAAGGTCGTGCCCAGAAAGGCACAGATTGTTTTCAGCTCGACTGTCGAATCCGAAACCAGCTCTTCATATCGGACCTCGAGACAGCGGCCGGGTAGCGAGCGACACGCACGGCGCATGGCCTGCGAATAGCGCCTCCATTTTTCCGAAACCTCGGTCGACGTTCTCTTCGACCACGTCGTTTTATGCCAGGACGCAACAACTGCGCGCGGATCGCGTCGCAGAATCAAGAATCGAGCATTTGGAAACGCCTCTGAAAGTGCCTTGATCTGAACCGCGTGACTCGGCGTCTTCTCCCCAACGATGGTCGACTTTCTAAGTCGACCGAAGTCCTGCATGGCGATTCGCAACGGCAACCACGGATCCTCCGGATCAAACTCAGCCCGAGCGCGAAATCTGGATTCGTCGATCGCCATCTCTCTGAAGCAAGCCGAGCGACAGAATTCGTCCAGCAACGCGCACCTCGCGGACAGGCCTCCCTCGCCTCCGAATCGATCTCGCTTCCTCACGTAGTCCGCGCCGAAATGGGTTTCAGGCGTGACGGCGATTTCGGAATGTGAATCGAGCATCCGTCGCAGGAGGGTCGTGCCAGAGCGCGGACAGCCGACGATGAAGAACTCGCTGACTGGACGATCAACGCGCTCTCGACACAACGATTCCATGGTCGACATCGGTTCAGGCCGCGTTTTCGGCGATCAACTTTCCGAGTCGCTGGAGGTGATGAGTCGGTCCGCCTAACATCAATTCTAGATGCCGAGCGTACACGTAGTAGCGATGAACCGGATATTCACGATCGACCCCGATCCCACCATGAATATGCTGCGCGGAGAAAGTCACGCGATAACCTGCCTCGCTCGCGGTATGCTTTGCGATCGCAACCTCCTCACGGGCGTCGCGACCGACCGAAATCATCCACGCGACCTCGAGCGCGGTCAGTCGAACCGATTGAGTGTCGATATAGGCATCGGCCTCCCGGTGGGAAACCGACTGAAACATCGCGATCGGCTGATCGAATTGTTTACGCGTCTTCGAATACTCGGCGGTCTGTTCGAGTGCGGCTTCACACACACCCAGTGCGAGGTTGCATAGAGCTGCGTTGGCTCGAAGTTCGATGAATTCGATGATCTCGCCTCCCTGGCCGGGCGTTCCGAGGAGCGCTGCCGAATCGAGCCCGACGGATTCGAGTTTCATCATCGCTTCGGGCATCTGGCTGGTCGTCGCCAGCGCATCGAGGGTGACGCCCGGAGCGCTGCGGTCGACGATGAAAACCGCGAGGCCCTCGTCGGTCGTCGCAGACACGAGAATCTGATCCGCGATCTCTGCGGCCGGTACATAGGCCTTTGCTCCGTCGAGCTGCCAACCATCGCCCACCCGTCGCGCCAGGGCGTTGGGAATCAGACTCGACGCATCGACTTCGACGAGCGCCGCAGTCAGAATCCGCTGACCCGCAGCGACTTCCGACAGAATCTCCTTTTTCTGGGCTTCGCTGCCGAACTCTGCGATCGCAAGCGCCCCGAGCACGACGGTCTCGAAGAAGGGGACGGGCGCTGTCGTACGTCCAATCTGCTCCATTACGCCCGCAAGCTCGAGGAATCCGAGACCACCTCCATCCCACTTTTCCGGTACAGCCAATCCACAAAGACCCGCCTCGCCGAGCTTCGCCCAGAGCTCGGGATCGAAGCGGGGCCCGTCGGAACGCTCGATCTCGAGTAGGCGCGCCTGCTGTGTTCCCTCGCTGAGAATCTGCTTTGCGAGATCAAAGATCGCTTGCTGCTCTTCGGAATAAGAAAAATTCATTTCGTCCTGCTTTCTGAATCGGCCTACAGATCGCGATTACATTCGAGGGATGCGAGGAAGCCCGAGTCCAAAGAGACCGATCAGATCACGTTGGATTTCGTTCGTACCACCGCCGAAGGTGAGGATCAGGAGACTTCGATAGAGCGTCTCGACGATTCCACTAGCGACCGCCTCATCTGATTCACTGGACAAATACCCACGCTGTCCCATCACTTCCATCATCAGTCGAAGGGCATCGAGAAAGAACTCGGTCCCGAACACCTTGATCGTGGATGCGTCCGCTGCATTGATCTTCATTCCCTCGGCGCTCGTCCATGCAACCTTCCAGTTCATCAACCGAAGAATATGGATCCCGGCTTTCACTTTCGCGAGATTGATCTGAACCCATTCCTGGTCGATGATGCGAATGCCGTCGGCGTTCCTGGTTCGCGCCGCCCATTCAACGACTGATTCAAATGCACCCTCGACCATACCCGGTGCGCAAATCGTGACGCGTTCGTGGTTCAGTTGGCTCGTGATGAGGCCCCAGCCCTTGTTCAGTCCGCCCACCAGATTTGCCGCCGGCACACGCACGTCGTCAAAGAAAACGGCGTTGATGTCATGCTCCGAGAGCAGATCGAGCGGATCGATCCTAATACCCTCTGTCTTCATGTCGACGAGAAACATGGACAACCCGCCGTGTTTGGGTGCGTCTTGATCAGTGCGTACCGCCAGCCAGCAATAGTCGGCGTCGCTGGCGAGACTCGTCCAAAGCTTCTGACCATTGATGATATAGTCGTCGCCATCCCGATCGGCGCGCGTCGTGAGCGCGGCGAGATCGGTCCCCGCACCCGGCTCGCTGTAACCGATACAGAAATGAATTTCGCCGGCGAGTATCTTGGGAAGGAAGAAATTTTTCTGTTCTTCGCTTCCGAGTCGCATGAGGGTCGGACCGACCGTGTTCACGGTGAGCATTGGAACGGGTGCACGCGCGCGCATCGACTCATCGAAGAACACGAATTGTTCGATTGCGGATCGACCCTGACCGCCGTACTCCTTCGGCCAGCCGATCCCCAGCCAACCGTCTCTCCCCATCTGACGAACGACTTTGCGCATCGTGGGACCCACGCCCTTGCCGTGAGCCAATTCGATTCGAATTTCGGGGGTCAGAAGTTCATCGTAGTAGGCGCGAAGCGTCTGACGTAGTTCGTCTTGATCGTCGTCGTATCCGATATACATGCTGAATTCCGGCGGGGCAGACCCGCGATCTGTGTGTCACGAAGAGTCTTCAGCATCCCGAACGAAATCAATGAGCGCCACCTGGATTTTCCGAGCTCGGTCTGACAAACCCCGCTGCATGACCCAGACGCCGTCCGCAGCGCACCGAACGCGTTATGATGCGGACCCGGCACGCCCGCCCCGTCCCGTCCTGCACGATGGACCAGAAATCGCGAAAGCCGACGACACGAAAGCAATGATGAGCGAAAGCATTCGAATGCGCAGCTGGATCGACCGCCACGAGGGTCGCAAGGCCTTCATCAAGGGTACGATGCACCAGGGCGACCGGCTCTGTGCCGAAGCCCAAGGCATTTTCATTCAGCCAAAGATTTCGATGCTGGAGCACGCCATGACGAGCTCAACCGAGAAAGCGCCGAACGACTGAGTCGAAAGAGGCTCTGGGGAGGCAGTGGATTGTCGATGCGCGTGATGGTCACCGGCGGAACTGGCTTTGCGGGCTCCCACACGGTTCGGCGCTTCCTGGCGGCCGGCCATTCCGTTCGGCTTCTTGTCCGCGACGCTGGAAAGGTTCGCCGGGTATTCGATCCCTTCGACATCGGTTTTCCGAACGCGGACGTCATCGTCGGCGACATCACCGACGAAGCGTCCGTCAAACGCGCAACACAGGGTTGTGATGCAGTCTTCCACGGGGCCGCGCTCGTCGACATGAAGCGATCGATGGCACGACGGATCCTCGAGACCAATCGTCGCGGCGTCGAACTCGTCGTTGGCGGAGCGGTTGCGCGGGGGCTGCCCTCGATTGTCTACGTCTCGAGCATATCGGTCTTCTTCACCCCGGGTTGTGGTCCACTTCATCACGAGATGCCGATCGCGACGGGAACGACCGCCTACGCGCAGAGCAAGGCACAGGGCGAGCACGAGGTCCGCCGCATGCAGGCCGACGGTGCGCCCATTCGAATCTCGTATCCGACCGCCATCATCGGGCCCGACGATCCCGGGCTCAGTGACGCCAATCAAGCGATCTATAGCTTCTTCAGACAGACCGGCGTCAATACATCGAGTGGTTTCCAGATCGTCGACGTACGAGATCTCGCGAATCTACACACTGTACTTCTGGAACGGCCTGAAGGCGCGTGCCGCTATGCGGCGGCCGGACCCATGCTCTCCTGGCCCGACACCTACAAGATTCTCGATGAGGTCACAGAAACCCGGATTCGACGCTTCCCCATACCAGGACCGCTGTTTCGTGCGCTCGGATCTGTCGGCGACATGATCAAATGGTTCTACGATTTTTCATTCCCGCTGACGCGCGACGCGATGGAATTCGCGACCCAATGGCCTGGTTGCAGCGGCGAGCAGGCGACCCGCGAACTGGGCGTGTCGTTTCGCAGTGCGCGCGAGAGCTACAGGGATACCGTGCGTTGGATGTACGATGTGGGGCATCTCAATGCAAGACATGTCGGGAAGATCGCGAGAGACGCCGCAGAAGAGATCAAGTCCCCGGAAGCCGCTTCTTGAACTGGCCTGCGATATGAATCCAGTCGCCGTTCCCGAGCTTCTCGACGAACACCGACTGAGCGAAATCCATCGAGAGTCCGGGCACGACGCGAACGTCGAGTGCGCCGAGCTGCACGGCGGCATGTCGTAGACAACCACTATGCGCCACGAAGAGACGCATCAGATCTCTCGGGTCCTCGGCTGGAATCGAATCGAGACTCGTCGCAACACGCGTTGCAGTCCGCGCACCGGCTTGCATCAACGATTCAGCACCTTGGACGGGCAAGCGAAATTCCGGCATACGTCGCCAACCCTCGGGTAGCACTCCCAAGCGCGGATCTGCGGCCAACATCGCCCGAATCTCATCAAAGGGCATGTTTGCGCAGCTACCCAGACCGCGTTCGACGAGTTCATCTCTTTGCAGCACGTGGAATCGCTTGCCGGTTCGCGTCTCCAGCGACTTGGCGATCAGATTCGCCGTTTCCCAGGCCCGCAACAGTTGAGAGGCCTCGATACGTGGATCGAGTTCGAGACCCATCTCCTCGCACAACTCGAGTATCGGATCGGCCGCGTTTCGCGCCTGTTCACGGCCTCGCTCGCTCAGCGGGAAAAGCGAATGGGCGCTGGCCACGCCCTCCGGCCGCTCGAAATGGCCGTGCCTGACAAACGCGGCGATTCGACGACCGCGCGCGCCCTTTTCGTTCCTGGCATTCTCGTCGACGTTCATCATCGCGGTCCTCTGCGTCGAACGATCTCATCGTCCGTCCAGACACCAAACCAAACGCAATGCTTCCGCACTCAGTATATCGACCTGTGATCGTCGATGCTCCAGCTCGGTAAACGATTGATGAAAACGCGTCGGGGGCAAGCAGTTCCGATAGGAAGCCAGTGAGCCGGAACGCGAATCGGGCCCGAGGGTGAATTTCAGTGCAACCTACGGTTGCGCCACCAGATCAAACCCTGTCGAGCCCAGCGTTCCGCCCACGGCAGAACCCTCTCTTCGATCAAAACGCCGTCGCGATAGACGTCGATTCGTGAACCTTCGACACGATGTGAAACACCTTCTGGAAGAAGCACTTCGAAGGGTCGATCCGGGTTCATCACATCCTCCGTATCCGTGACGCGTACCGGCATTTCGCTTCGGTAGCGCTCAGCAATCGCGAGGAGCTTCGGAGATCGTTCGAACTGCTCGAGCTTCTGCAAACGAATACCGAGACGCAAACCGATGCCGACCGTTTCGAGATCGACGACGCCACCCGTCGCGTCCGGACGCTCGTCCTCCTCGAGGCCCCCCTGCCTCCACAGGCAGTGGTAGTTTCGGCAAATCGGAGGGCGCGTCTCGTAGACTGCGCAGCCTTTCTCGCCACGTTGGTGCGGACAGTCCTCTCCGGCGCGCTTGCCGAGTTCGTCGACGCGCAACACAGTGCAGCAAAGAGAACAGCTGCCACACGACCGCGATGCCGCACGACGTTCGCGCTCGGCAGTTTCAGGACCACGACCTAGATTCGCCATACTTATCCAGTGCCCCAGCGCCGCCGAGTTCAGGCCTTGATTTCGCTCGCCCCACCGGTCGTCCACATCGATGCGGTCAACTTGAGGCTTGGTCGGTCACTGCGCGATTCGATCTGCTCGAAGACGCGGTCGTAGCCGGTATGCTCGATCAACCACGCTCCATCACGCTTCTGGTACCGATCCTGATAGAAAGCCGCACCGGAAATCTGGATATTGTGATCCGTATCGACCACGACATCTTCGAGCGCCCAGATACCCGTCGCGGTGCCCGGTCCCGTCAGCGAGATCTCTGGATGATGGACGCTATGCGATGAATGAAAACCATCCCGGTCCATTCCCTTTTTCAGCCAGGCAACGATTTCATCACGCCCTTGATAGCTGTAGTGCCCCGCGCTGTAGGAGCAGGTCGCTTCGGGAATGAACGTCGTCGCGATCTCGTCCCAGAGCTTCATATCGATACAGCGCATATACTTGTACTTGAGCTGCTTGATCGCCTCGATCTCGATCAGTTCATTCAGGTCCATGCTCTTTCCCATAGACGAAATTCCTTTCGTGATTCGGGCGCGTGATTCGGGCGATCGCGACTAGACTTCGGCGCCCGAGGGCCCGCCGCTGCCAAATAGGACGAGCAGCGATAGATCTTCTTCTATTCTGATGAATTCGTGTGGAACGTCGGCCGGGACATAAACGATCGACCCATCGGCCAGCACGGTCTCCTCGCCATCCACGACCAGTACCGCACGGCCCTTCAAAACGATGTAGACCTCGTCCTCGTCATGGGCCGACTGGGTATCCTTGGCGCCGGCGGCCAGTGCGTAGATTCCACAGGAAAGTTGGGGTACCCGCAAGAACTCGAGGTAGGGCGTTCCCCTGGCTGCGCATTTTTCGACCAATCGACCAAGATCGAAGGCTTCCCAAGCCGATTTGTCCATCTTCTGCCTCCGCGAAATTTCGAAGCTAGCACGCGGCTTGCGGCCCGGGAATCGCCCCCGGTACATCGCCCCCTGTCGATTCTGCGCGAGGCGCGGCATCCTTTCGCTGTGGCGACCGATCCCCTGCATACGACGTCGACAACTTCGGCGAACCCTTCGACGCTTCCAGTCGCGCATCCAACCACGAACGCTTTGATGGCGCTCGCAGCAATCGTCGTCGTCGTGGCCGGTCTACGCGCGGCGAGTTCCCTCTTTGTGCCCTTTCTGCTTGCCGGTTTCATTGGCCTGCTCTGCGCACCTGCGCTGTTCTGGCTACAGGATCGAGGTCTTCCCACAGCGGTCGCACTGATCGTGGTGTTGCTCGGACTGTTGGGCATCGGCGCACTCTTTGGTGGACTCGTCAGCAGCTCGATCAACGAATTCACCCGCGCGCTCCCGAACTATCAGAAAAGCTTTGGACTCGTCATCACCTCAATCACGGCGGCATTGGCCGACTTCGGAATCGATTTTGGAATTTCGACCAGTGAGACGAATCCCTTCGACCCCAAGGCCGCCCTCGGCCTGGTGGGCAATCTTGCGGGCAATCTCGGCTCGCTCCTCAACAATGCCTTTCTGCTCTTTCTCACGGTCTGCTTCATCTTGCTCGAGGCTTCGAGCTTTCCACACAAAGTGCGCGAGGCTTTCGGCGCCTCACCCGAAATCGAAGGCCAGATGGCCGAAATCGGGGAGTCGATCCGTCGCTACCTCGGGATCAAGACACTCACGAGCATACTCACGGGCCTTCTCGCCTACGGTGCGCTGATGGCCCTCGGCGTCAAATTCGCGCCACTCTGGGGTCTCATCGCATTCCTGTTGAACTTCGTCCCGGCCGTCGGCTCGGTCATCGCCGCGATCCCAGCAGTTGCGTTGGCGCTCATCGACAATGGCACAGAAACTGCCGCCCTTGTCACGCTCTGTTATGTCAGTATCAACATCCTGATCGGAAATTTCCTCGAGCCCCGGGTGATGGGCGAGGGAATGGGTCTCTCGCCCTTGATTGTGGTCATATCCCTGGTTTTCTGGGGCTGGGTCCTGGGGCCGGTCGGGATGGTCCTCGCCGTCCCGCTCACAGTGATTGTCCGAATTACCCTTGGGAGTCGGCCCTCGACCCAATGGGTCGCCGTCCTACTCGGACCGGCGATACCCGATCCAGGGCGTGGCAAGGCAGAGCCGGCAGCCGACCACCCCTAACAGATCACTCACTCCGAACTCTAGGAGGCGTTCGCGATCAGCTCGAACGCCTGGCGAACGTGGTCGGGCGCTTGCACGAGTTCGACGAGCACGCCTTCGGAACCGATCGGAGATTCGTCGTTGCCCTTCGGATGAATGAAACAGACGTCGAATCCGGCCGCGCCTTTGCGAATGCCGCCGGGCGTAAAGCGGACGCCCTGATCCTCGAGCCACTCGACCGCTTTCGGTAGATCGTCGATCCAGAGCCCGATGTGGTTGAGCGCGGGTTCGTGGACCTTTGGACGGTTGTTCGGATCGATCGGCTGCATCAAATCGACTTCGACAGTGAATGGGCCGGCACCGGTTTCGCAGATGTCCTCGTCCACGTTTTCCTTCTCACTCTTGTAGGAATGGCCGAAACGCAGTCCCATGATGTCGACCCAGAATCGCCGAAGCTTGTTCTTGTCGAGCGCACCGATCGCGATCTGCTGAACGCCGAGAATCTGGAAGGGACGGGGGCTAGACATGTCGCATCTCCAATTGATTCATCTTGTCTTGTCGGTGTCGATATAGACAGTCGATCACTGAGTCGATGACAGACGCGACAAGAACGGGCGCCGATTCTAACGGATTGGCGGGGCGTCGCCGTGGTAGCCCTGGGCGATCAGATAGCGCTCGCTACTGCCCTTGCGTGTCGATCGTAGCTTCAGCGTTTTGGCTCGATCGAAACTTGTTCGTAATCGTCGATCGATCGCCTGGGCTTCCGGCCCTTCGAGGATCTTGATCAGAAGGGAACCGCCGACCCTGAGAAGTTGCGGAAGCAGCGCTTCGATGGCTTCCAGCAGTCGCTCTTCGTTCGCCCGATCCGTCTCGCGAATACCCGTGAGTTTCGGTGCGGCATCCGAGAGCACGACGTCCGCCCGCTCTGCGCCGAGACTTTCACGAAGAAGCTCCGCGATATCCGGGGCTTCGAGATCTCCAACGAGTGCCTTGACCTGTGGCAGCGGAATCTCGGGATCGACCTCGGCACGATCGACGCCGACGACGCTGCCGCCAGACCCTACGAGGCCCGCCGCCACTTCGAGCCATCCTCCCGGCCAGCAGCCGAGGTCCAGCACTCGCTGTCCCTTCGAAAGGAGTCTGTGGCTCTTCTGGACCTCTTCGAGCTTGTAGGCCGCTCGCGAGCGCAGACCCTCCTTTTTGGCGCGCTGGTGAAGGTGATCTTTTCGTTTGTATTGAGCCATGCGCTTCAGACGATATCAGTCTCTGAATCGAGTTTTCGCGTGCGAACGAAGAGGCGTCCAGAATGACCCTTCAATGCATCTTTCCGGGCGAGACAATCGGAAATTGACTCACAGTCGAGGGCTGGGGAACACAGTGTGATTCTGCTTTTTCGAGAAAATTTGATCCTTCATCCCCACACCCAATCAGGGGGTGTACTGTGATGTTGGCGCAGCCATCACCAGCGCACAGTCGACTCGAGATATGCGCCCATTCGCGCTGGTGGTGCGGGCCACTCTGCGGTTTCGAATTCAGCTCTCGTCGGTGACGAGATCGCGCTCGAGCAGGTCGCACACCTCATCGACCCCACGCGCATTGGCAAGAAGCTCGGGTTCGCGCCGTGGTTATTCCAGGTTCCCCATCGCCGAAGCCGTTGTCGAGGCGGGCCGTGTCCATACCCTCGACATCGACAATATCGATTATCATCGGTGCCAACGAAAAACGTGATCGGAGGCAATCATGACCGAACCGATACAAGCTGAAGACGTCGTACGGGACACGCTCAGCGAAGCGTGGGATCTCTTCCAGAACGACTTCGTTCTCTATGTACTCGCAGGACTAGTGACGATCGCAACTTCGATCGTCACTCTCGGCCTGCTCTCCGGTCCAGTCACGGTCGGTTTCATCAAGCTCGTCGAGAAGCGCCGTCGGGGCGAGGAGGGCAATCCGACCGACGTCTTCGATGGCTTCTCTCAATTCGGTGACAGCTTCATTGCCTCGCTATTGATCGGACTGGGTGTGGCCATCGGAATCCTGCTCTTCGTCTTGCCCGGATTGCTCTTCGGTCTCGCAATGGTATTCACGTTTCCGGCGATCGCGATCGACAACGAGACGGCAACCGGCGGCATGGCGAAGAGCTTTTCCATCATCACGGAAAATCTCGCACTTTCCGCCGTATTTCTGGTCATACTGCTCGTCTTGAGCGGAATCGGTGGAGCCGTCGTTTTCGGAACATTGCTGACGCTGCCCTTTGGCCTGGTCTTGATCACGCTCGCCTACCATCGCCTTTGCGACGGCTGAGGCTCTCCGCCGGCTGAAGCTCCCCACCGGCTGAAGCTCCGCACAGCCTGAGGAAACTCCATGCAAGTCGCGTACGTGAATCTCTTTGTGAGTGACCTCGATCAGGCAGTCGAATTCTATTCAGCGAAGCTCGGTCTCGAGTTGAAGTTCTCCGATGCTGAACACGGGTACGCGTCTCTGTCGGCGGGTCCCATCCAGATGGGGTTGGCGCTCCCCGGCCCCGACCAACGAGACCTGATCGGTCGACACACGGGAATTGGTCTGGCGGTCTCCGATCTGAAATCGGAACACGTTCGCCTGACAGAACTCGGTGTAAACTTTGCGATGGAGCCGACGAAGCAGCCCTGGGGTGGCTTCATGGCTCTGGTTGCCGATCCCGACGGAAACTTGCTGTATCTCGACGAAGTCGCAGCCGCTCATACGTGACCGGTGCCCTAGGGAGATTCCGATGTCGCGAGCCGTTGATGCGTACTGGTCCTTTCGAAGCCCCTATTCCTATCTCGCGACGCCTGGCATGCTGGCGATCATCTCGCGAAAGCGTCCAGCCAGGCGGGACTCGACCTTGCTGAGATGGAGCAGGCGATCGAGGGCGGAAACCATCTGGAAGAAATCGAAGCCAACCAGAGACAGCTCGAAGAGTCCGGACAGTGGGGTGTGCCGACCCTCGTATTCGGGGGCGAGCCTTTCTTCGGTCAGGACCGCATCGAGATTCTGCGCTGGCGATTGGACCAGAACGGCCTCGCACGCAGCTGATCGTAGGTCTCACTGCCCGTTATTCGCCCAGAACCAGTGTGAGCGCATTTCGGCGATCCGCTGGTCCGGGTTGGCTATCCCGTGATCGCTTTGCGGATCTTCACGAGCGCATTGTTGTGGCCGGGTACCGCGCCACGAACGAAGAGCAGGTTCCGGTCGGTGTCGACGCGCACGACTTCGAGGTTTCGCGTGGTGACACGCTCGTTCCCCATTTGGCCGGCCATTTTCATGCCCTTGATGACCTTGCCGGGGCTCGCGCCCGCGCCAATCGAACCGGCGTGTCGAAAGAATTCGTGCGTACCATGGGTACGCTTCTTGATTGCGAAACCATGGCGCTTCACGACACCGGCAAAGCCGCGACCCTTGCTCGTACCGATTGCGTCGACGCGCTGGCCGGGTTCGAAGATGTCGACCTTGATCTCGCCGCCGGACTCGAGGTCCGCCGCTTCTTCCGCGGTCAAACGACTCTCGGACAGCCAGCGCTTTGGGTCGCTCCCGCCGTTCTTCTCGAAGTGCGTCTTCTCGGCTTTGGAGAAGAGGTTTGCACGGCGGTCACCGAAGGCGAGCTGGACGGCGTCATAGCCATCTTTCTCGGCGGTCTTCTTCTGAACGATCGTGTTGGGACCGGCTTCGAGCACGGTGACCGGCACGGCTTCGCCCGATTCGGCGAAGACCCGGCTCATGCCGAGTTTCTTGCAAAGTAGTTCAATGGACATATTGGGGATCTCCTCGTCCGGATTGGAACCCCCTCCGTCCATCGGAGCGGGTTCGTCGCGGTCGATGCGACTCATGGCGGGATCGAACTCCGAAGAATCTCGGGGGATTCAGGGAGTGTGGCCGCGCACGAGGGGCGATCTAACACTATTCTCGCATCTGTGGTTCCCGAGACGGGCCCGCCTGAACGGGTGGCTTGTCTTCGAGAACGCGGCAGGCTAGCACGCGGCCGGGGCCGGAACCTCGGTGGATCACCGGAATTCGGTGAAAAGCGGACAATAATCGAAGGTTTTCAGCCCCAGATTGAATCGCGGGGCTCGATCCGCCGACAAGAAATCAATTGAGCCCCAATTATGGAGGAAGTATCGATGGAGTTCCGAGCGACCTTGATTCCCGGCGACGGAATCGGCCCCGAAGTGGTCGACGCAGCCGTCCGCGTCGTCGACGCAGTCGGCGTCCAGATCGCCTGGCAGCGCGTCGAGGCCGGGGCGGACGTTTTCATCAAACACGGCACGCCGCTCCCCGACGAAGTGCTGAACTCGGTCCGCACGACCGGAATCGCTCTGAAGGGCCCGATCGGCACGCCCATCGGTGGGGGCTTCAAGAGTGCCAATGTCTTGATGCGCCAGGCGCTCGATCTCTACGCCTGTGTCCGCCCGATCCGAACGATTCCCGGCGTGCCCTCGCGCTACGAGGACGTCGATTTCGTCATCATTCGTGAGAACACCGAGGGGCTCTACAGCGGCCTCGAACACCGAGTGGCACCGGGTGTCGTCGAGAGTCTGAAGGTCGTCACCGAATCTGCAAGCCTGCGCATCGCGCGTTACGCGTTCGAGCTCGCCCGCGAGCAGGGTCGCCCGTCCGTGGCCGCCATCCACAAAGCCAACATCATGAAACTCTCGGATGGGCTCTTTCTCGAATGCGCCAGGCGCGTCGCCCGCGACTACCCCGAAATCGAGTTGCGCGAACTGATCATCGACAACTGCGCGATGCAGCTCGTCACCCGGCCCGAGCAATTCGACATTCTGCTCATGGATAACCTCTATGGCGACATCCTTTCCGATCTCGGCGCGGGTCTGGTCGGCGGCCTCGGCGTCGTAGCCGGAAGCAACATTGGCAACGAATGTGCTGTGTTCGAGGCCGTCCATGGCAGCGCCCCGGACCTCGCCGGGTTGGGCAAGGCGAACCCGACCGCCGTGATCCGATCCGCCGCACAGCTCGTCGCGCATCTCGGCGAGACCAACGCCGCCGCGCGCATCGAACGCGCCGTCGAATCCGCTCTCTCCAACCCCGCGAATCACACGGGCGATCTCGGCGGCAAGGCGACAACCGTTCAACTGACCGACGCCATCTTGCGGGAACTTGAGCGCTAGCGCGACACTCTATATGGGTCCGGTCTATAGGTCCGGTCGATCGAACCACTCGCCGCTAGCGGAGGAAGTCTGTGACGCGCCCGCCCGACGGCCCTTCCGAGAATCCGGCCGAGCTTCGCCCCATCCTCGTGCTGGCACTCGATGGCGCCACCTTCGACGTGATTCGGCCGCTCGCCGCACAGGGTCTGCTTCCCAATCTGGCTGCCTGGATGAAAGAAGGTCGGGCAGGGGGCCTCGCAAGTACGACGCCACCCGTGACTTTTCCCGCGTGGTCCTCATTCATGACCGGTCTCGAGCCCGCAGACCACGGGATCTTCGACTTCACACAGAAGACGCCGGGCGAGTACCGGCTGCGCTTCATCAACTCGACCGATCGCGAAGCACCCTCGATCTTTCGACGCGTGTGCGACGCGGGAGGAAACGTTCTCGTACTTGGAATGCCCGCCACGCATCCGCCCGAGCCCCTCGATGGGCTGTTGGTCTGTGGCTTCGATGCGCCGGTCTCGACCGGAACCGATGAGCGAAGCGCAAGCGACCCCTTGCTCTATCGAGAGATTGCCAGGATCGCGGGGCCATGGATGCGTCCCGATCTGAACGAGTCTTCACACGCCGACGACTTCCATGAACGCGCCTCGGAGACGCTGCTTTCGCGCATCGATCGCAAGCGCGATTTTGCCCTCGAAGCGCTCGCACAGGTACGTGCACAACGAAACGGCGACCCACCCTCACTCGCCATGATTGTTTTCTCCGAGAGCGACACCGTCGGACACCACTATTGGCGTGATCACGACCCCGATTCGCCACGTCACGACGAAACGGCCTCGTCCGAGCGGCGTGATGCTCTGATGAAGGTATATCGAAGGCTCGACGAGGCATGCGGCCAGCTCAGAAGCGCCGTCGGATCCGACGTGTTATGCCTCGTGATGTCGGATCACGGAATGGGTGGCGCCTCCGACAAGATCGTTCACCTCAATCGATACCTGGCAGAGCAGGGACTGCTACATCGAAGGGTCGGTCTCGGTCGATTCGTGGATCGCTTCGCGAGGAAGCTTCGAGATCACGCTCTTGCATGGCTGCCCCCAGCCGTTGCCCAGCAGCTCTTTCGCCGCGCGCGTGCTGCCGCCGCCGAACTCGAGAGCCGTGCGCGGTTCGGTGGCTTTGACTGGCGCAGAACCCTGGCGTTCAGTGAAGAGGCCAACACGAACCCGGGCATCTGGATCAATCTCGAAGGACGCGAGGCCGAAGGTTGCGTTGCGCCCGCGGAGTACGAATCCGTTCGGGATCGCGTGATCGAAGCCTTGCTGGCCTGGCGTCTGCCGTCGGGAGACCCGGTCGTCAGACGCGCCTTGCGGCGTGAACAGGTTCATCGCGGACAGTACTCGGAGCGCGCGCCGGATATCGTTGTGGAACTCGCTCTCGACGCAGGCTACGGCCTCTCGCTCGTGCCGACCCCGTGGGCGGAAGGCGGCGAAGAGGGGGCGGGCATTCCATCGCTTCGAATCCTCGACAGCGACGGGGCTGCGGGTGGGCGGGGACGCGGCATGAACGGAACCCATCGAAACGAGGGTATCTGGATAGCGGTAGGACCCGGTGCGGACAGCCAAGCTGTTCCCGAACGCCTAACGCAAGTGGCTCCTTGGATCGCCGGTGCAATGGGACTCGTCTGGGCTTCGACGGAAGGCACGGGACAGAAGGCTGTCGCCTACGACGATGCGGAGGAAGCGATGGTTGCCGAACGCCTACGAGCACTGGGATATCTCGACTAGCCACGATTCGATCTACACGCGACCTTTGTAGTCCGGATCGAACGATTCGCCCCCCACATGGGGGGGGGAATCCGGAACGAACGGACGCTTTTATGAGAGTGGGAATCTCCACATCAAATTTCGCTTACGACACAGCACACGACTCATAGTAAACGGGTGTCGACCGATACGAGTTCCAGAGTGTGACTTGATGACCGTCGTGCAGGGCTGATTTCCTGATCTCGACTCGACGCCCAGAATCGAAGCACGTGGGGCCAGCCCGGGCCAATCGAGGGACGGAATGCCGGAACGACGCAAGACAATGCGCGCGCCATGTCGACTTCGATGTCGGGTGGCGAAGGGAAGCCAACAGATCGCCGCACGTATCGTTGACGTGTCGAAGGAAGGGCTCTGCCTCATCTCGCCGGATTGGCTCAAGCCGAAAGACAAGTACGAAATTTCGATCGACGTTCCCGGAACCGGTGTCTCCCGGGTTCACATCGAAATCTGGCATATCCGGCGTGAAAAGAGTCCGAGCACGAACGGCAAGGTCTGGATCGCAGGTGCGATGTTGACCGATGCCGATCAGGCCTATGCGAAACTGTTGAAGGCGGCGGGAATCACATCGAGCGACATCGGCCCGGAGGCCGAGACTGCACGGGAAGCGCCTACCCAACCGGGCAAAGAGAACGCAATCCACCCGATCGATTCGATCGAACCCAAGGTCTTTCGCATCCGCTGCAAAGCGACGGGTGGACCGCGCAGTCGAGTTCTGTCCCTGGCCGCGGAGTCTGAAGAGGAAGCTCGTGCGCTGGCAACCCGCGATCTTGGGGACGAGTGGGCGGTACTCGAAATTCGCGAGGCCTGAGCGAGTTCTTCTTTCATGCAAGCCGCAAGCGAGGCGAACCGCCGTCGAAGAATTTCGCGCGCCTGGCGACATCGAGTAGGCACACGAACCCGGAGTCAAAATTGACCGACGCGACTCGCTGTATCGAAGCTCTTCAACTTCAACCTCATCCCGAGGGCGGCTATTACCGCGAAATCTACCGGTCTCCACAGCAGGTACAGGTCGGCGACCGCCGCCGCGCAGCCAGTACGTCGATCTACTTTCTACTGCCCGAAGGCGAGTTCAGCGCCTGGCACGTGGTGAAATCGGATGAACAATGGCATTTCTATGCCGGAGAGGTTGGGGCCGCTCTCGAGCTTCACCTCCTCCAGGCCGGTGAGCACCAGATGCTCACCCTCGGTCGCGAGATTTTCGCTGGGCAACTCCCCCAGGCGATGGTTCCCGCCGGTGTGGTGCAGGCCGCAAGTCCAATCGGAGGCTGGGTACTGATGGGATGTACCGTGGCGCCAGGCTTCGATTTTGCTGACTTCGCGATGAACACGGCGGAGGAACTCCATCGAGACTTTCCCGCCCATCGCGATGTCATCGACGCGTTCTTGTCGCGCTGAACCACCCCGACTTGGCTACCCCGGACGATCGTCCTAGCCTTCGTGCCCGGGCACACGACTGTGTGGCCGACGCACGGCTCGAGGGAGGAGGAAGCGATGAACGAAAACATTCCCGCGCTTTCGCTCGTCTTCCCCGCCTTCAACGAAGCGGAGAATCTTCCGGCGTTGCTCGAGAGCGCGATTTTGATCGGCGAAGGTCTCGCGCTCGATTTCGAGATCGTGATCGTCGATGACGGCTCCCAGGACCGGAGCGCAGAACTCCTGGCAGCTTCTTCGGCGCGCGATCCGCGCATTCGAGCCTTCCACCATGCCGCCAACCGCGGCTACGGTGCGGCGCTTCGGTCCGGTCTGCGCGAGGCCCATGGAAATCTCGTGTTCTTCAGTGATGCTGATCTTCAATTCGATCTGACGGAGATTCAACGACTCCTCGAACACGCCCAGGACTTCGACATCGTGGCGGGTTTTCGCGCCCCACGGCGGGATCCCTGGATTCGGCGTTTGATCGCCTGGGTCTGGGGCGGACTCGTGCGGCTGCTTTTCGACCTGCCCGTTCGTGACATCGACTGCGCCTTCAAGGTCTTCCGCCGCGATGTACTCGATGCCATTCCGATCGAGTCCATCGGCGCGTTCGTCAACACCGAAATCCTCGTGCGCGCGCGCGCCGCCGGATTCGCCATCAAGCAGATTCCCGTGAGCCATCGCCGCCGACGCTCCGGGCGCCAGTCCGGAGCCCACCCGCGTGTCATCGCGCGCGCAATGATCGAACTCTCCCAGCTCTACAGCGAACTCCGACTTGCTGGAAACCGAAGCGATTCGCCTCGACCGGCTCGACGCGCATCGTCGCCCGAACTCGGCGCATCTCGCTAGCGCGGATGCGGCTTCTGCTCGTAGGCGCGTTTCCTTATCCCCACAATCAAGGTTCCCAGATCTATTTTCAAGAACAAGCGATCGCGCTCAGAGCGGCTGGCGCGGAGGTCTCCCTTCTGACCTATGCGTCGGACGCCTCCAATGCCACAAAAAGCTCGAAGGGGAACCCCACCGACAGGAGCCTACGGGACCAGCCGTCCCTGGGGCGCTGGCGGGCGCTAGACGGCTTCGAACATTTGACCTCCCCTGAATGGACTTCACCACGATCGCTGCGTTCCGGGCTGAGTTGGGCCAAGACACTGGGGGACCTGGGATTGGCCATGACGCTACGTGACGCTATTGCGTCATCCCGACGAGATGACGCGTATGACGCAATCTTGACGCACAACGCGGAAGCGACTCTAGTTGCTCTTCACTCGCTTCCGAATCGTCGTCCGCCCGTTCTCTATTGTGTCCATACGCTCCTGAAGAATGAACTTTCGGCGTATCTCAAAGGTCCGAAAAGAAAGGGGTTTTGGGGTTCTATCCGTACATTCGCCGCAGCAGGACCAATCGCAGAACGCATTGATCGGGTGGGCGGCCGAATCGACCGCTGGATCGCAGAGCGCGTCGATGGATCGATTTGCCTGACGCACTCTGCCGCCAGCGTCATGCGTCAATTTTCGCAGGCACCCAGCGCGCTCATACCGCCACCGCTTCCCGACCCTAAGCTGGATTCCGTGCCTCTGGACCCGATAGAAGTAGCCTCTCGGCATGCGCTCGACCCGGGGCGCTTCTTCCTCTACTCCGGAAATCTCGATGGCTACCAGGAGCTCGACATCCTGTCGGCGGCCGCGGCCGAGCTCGCCAGGCGAAGCGAATCCCCACCACAAATCGTCATCGCAAGTCACCACCTCGGCCGCCACCGTAGCCGCCACGCCCGCCGTCAAGACTCCACCCCTGCCAACGGTCAGCATGTCACCGACCCCGATTTGTGGGACGGACGAGCTGCCGGATGGGCGGAATCGCTGCCTGGTGTCGAGTTTCGACGAGTCGAATCCAGCGCCGAGATGCAGGCCCTGCTCTCTGCCGCACGAGCCAGCCTCGTGACGCGCCGTGCCGAGGGCGGATTTCCGATCAAACTCGTCAACAGCCTGGCGACCGGCACCCCGGTCGTGGCGTTCCACGAGCAGGAATGGGGCCTTACGCATGAACGGAACAGTCTGATCTGCGCCCCCGATCGACCCGCCCTGAAGCTGGCGGATGCGATTGAACGGCTGGCGGACGACGACGCATTGGCAGAACGGCTCTCCGCGGGAGCTCGGACCCTCTACCTCGAACGGCACGTGCCCGAACGCGCGGCATCCGAGACTTTCGACCTGATCCGAAGAGTCCGATCGTCGTCACCCCGCTGATTCGGCATTCGATCGACCGATCAACCGACGACGGTCATCCGGCAACGCGCGAAGGCATCGGAAGGTGTGCCATTTCGAGCGAGGTCCCTAAACTGCGTCGCGCTCGGTCCCCGAAATTCGGGAACCGGGCTTTCGGTGTTTTTCGTGGGGCCACTTCTGGGGCCGTCACCTCGAGAGGAAGCCAGCGAAGATGAGTGCCGAGGCGAAAGCCGACTCGAGCATGACCAGCGGGACGGCCGGGTCGAGCACGCCTAGACGCCGCGGTGCGCCCAGACGCGGTGATACGCCCTTCGATCGCTTCGTGCGCGAAGAACGAGAAGCGGGACACTTCGCTCGCCTGACAGGCTTGCGTGGGGCCGCCAACCGGGTCGCAGCGAGCCACCTCATCCGGGCACACGGCGACCGGCCGATCCTCTACGTGACCGCGCACTCGCGGTCAGCCGATGCGGCCGCCCTGTCGCTGCGAGGTTTGCTCGGAGAACGCGAAGACGCGACGCGAATCCGCGCCTTTCCACGTCACGATACGCTGCCCTTCGATCGATTCTCACCTCAGCCCTTCCTCGTCAGCCAACGCATGGAGATCCTTCATCGCCTGGACCAGAGCCTGCTCGGTTCGGACGAAGCGGCTCCGATCATCATTGCACCGCGCTCGGCGCTCGCGCTTCGTGTGCCCTCTCGAAAAAGACTTCGGGATTCGACGGTCCGTATTTCCGTCGCCGAGTCCCTCGATCGCGACGTCCTCGTTGCTCGACTCGTCGGCCTCGGTTACCAGCGAATGGCGCTCGTCGAAGAGCCTGGGGAAGTCGCGGTGCGCGGCGACATCGTGGATGTCTTTCCTCCTCAACTCGTCAAACCGCTCCGCATCGAACTCTGGGGCGATGAAGTCGATTCGATTCGCAGCTTCGATCCCGCCAGCCAGCGCTCGCAGACGAAATGTTCGACCGCGCTGCTCCCCCCCCCTCGTGAGCTGCTATTCGATCGCGAGGACATCATCGAACACTCCGATGAGATTCGTGCACGAGCTGCGGACCAGGGAATCGCAACGGCCGAAATCGACGGCCTGGTCGGCAGCCTTCTTCGGGGCCACCTGCCAGCGGGAGCTGAGTCACTGGCACCGCTGATCCAGCCTGACCTCGAGAGCTTCTTCGACTACCTGCCGGACGAGACCCTCGTCATCGTCGAGGAGCCTGATGAAGGCGCTCTACGTCTCGAGAAGATCTTCGACGAGATCGCATCGAATCTCGATGCGGCGGCCGGCGAACGCCTGACTGTTCCAATCGAATCCCTCTTGCTGACGACAAGCGATGTCTCCGCCGCGCTCGAGGCCAAAGCAGCAATTCGCGTCGAACGCCTGGACATCGAACTCAGCGCCGACGAGACCGGCCGCCACCGCCTCGAGACACAAACCCAGGACGAGCTTCGACGAGAACTCACAACGAGTCGCAGCCTCGAACATGCCTTGGCTCCACTGGTCGATCGATGTCGAGATTGGTTGTCGAAACGGTGGCGCGTCGTCATCGCCTGCAGTTCGCTCTCGAGTGCCGAACGAATTCACTCTTTGTTAGGCGAATACGAGCTCGAGGGGCAGGTCGCAACCGATCCGCGACCAGTCTGGTATTGGTCGCTTCCCGGTCGTCTCGAGTTTCGAGTCACCGATCTCAGCGAGGGTTTCGTATGGCCGAGTCAGGCGCTGGCCGTCGTCACGGACGAAGAGATCTTCGGAATTCGCGAACGCCGAAAAACAAGAACCGGCTGGCGCGAAGGACAGAAGCTCGACGGCATCGCCCAACTCGCCCCTGGAGACTTCCTCGTCCACGCGGACCACGGCATCGGAATCTATCGCGGACTGATGGAACTGAAGGCCGGCGGGACTTCGAGCGAGCTGCTGGCGATCGAGTACCTCGGGGCCGACAAACTCTTTCTCCCCGTCGACCGTTTGAGCCGCGTCCAGCGATATGGCGCCGCCGATGGCGTCAAGCCTCGCATCGACAAACTCGGCGGTGAGACCTGGGAAAAGACCAAGGGCAAGGTCAAGAAGAGCCTTCGCAACATGGCTGGTGAGTTGCTCTCGCTCCACGCTGCCCGAGAGATTGCACCGGGCTTCAGTTTTTCTGAACGCGATACCGCGCTCGAAGAATTCGAGGCGGGATTCGCCTACGAAGAAACACCAGACCAGATGCTGGCCATCGATGATGTACTCGCCGACATGGCGCTCTCGAAGCCGATGGATCGCCTGGTTTGCGGTGACGTCGGCTACGGAAAGACCGAGGTTGCGATCCGCGCCGCGCTTCGTGCGGCACTCGACGGCAAACAGGTCGTCGTCCTGACTCCGACGACGGTGCTCTGTCAGCAACATTTCGAAAATTTTCAGGAACGCTTCAAAGACCAGCCGATCCAGGTCGAGATGTTGTCCCGTTTCTGTTCGCCGAAAGAAGCCCGCGCAACCCTCGAGGGTCTCGCGACGGGTCGCGTGGACATCGTCATCGCGACCCATCGCATTCTGCAGAAGAACGTACAGTGGAATGATCTGGGGCTACTCGTCGTCGACGAAGAGCAGCGCTTCGGGGTAGGGCACAAAGAGCGCATCAAGAAAATCAAAAAGACCGTCGACGTACTCACGCTCACAGCGACGCCAATCCCACGAACCCTGCAGATGGCGTTCACCGGAATTCGAGACCTCTCGGTGATCGAAACTCCGCCCGCCGATCGGCTCGCGATTCGAACCCAGGTCTGCCGCTTCGACGAAGGACTGATCCGGGAAGCGATTCTTCGTGAAATCCGTCGTGGTGGCCAGATTTTCTTCCTGCACAACCGCGTCCGTACGATCGACGCGATGCATGAGATGCTCAGTCGCATCGTGCCCGAAGTTCGCGTCATGGTCGCACATGGTCAAATGAAGGAACGGCAACTCGAGGATCGTATTCATGGCTTCCTGCGCAAGGAAGCGGATGTGCTGCTCTGTACGACGATCATCGAGAGCGGCGTCGACATGCCGAATGTCAATACGATCCTCGTCAACCGCGCAGACGCCCTCGGCTTGGCACAGCTCTACCAGCTTCGAGGTCGCGTCGGTCGGAGTTCCCGGCGAGCCTACGCCTATCTACTCGTCCCGACAGAACTCGGTTCGCTCTCGGGCGACGCCCAGAAGCGGCTCGAAGCGATTCAGGATCTCTCGGAGCTCGGCGCCGGATTTCGTCTCGCCAACCTCGATCTCGAGATTCGAGGCGCCGGGGATCTGCTTGGAAGCGAACAGTCCGGAAACCTCCGCTCGGTCGGCTACGAGACCTACATGGAGATGCTCGAAGAAACGATCGAAGAACTCAGTGGCCAGGCCCACGAAGAATGGATCGATCCCGAGATCAAGCTGCCGGTCGTTGGAAGGCTGCCCGAAGACTACGTCCCGGAGGTGAGCCAACGACTCGTCCTCTACAAGCGACTCTCGAGCGCACGAGACGAAAACGAGGTTGCGCTGATTCGCGACGAATTGCTCGACCGTTTCGGACGGCTACCCGGCGAGGCCGAGAATCTGCTCGAAGTCATCCGGCTGAAGATCGCTGCACGGCGTCTTGGAATCGTACGCATAGAGGTATCCCGCGGCGAGATCGTTCTGCAGGTCGCCTCAAAGAGTCAGATCGATCCAGATCGACTCGTGCAATTGTTGTCACATGCCCGAGCAGGACTTCGCGTCACACCCGAGCAGCGCTTGATCGCGAAGGCGCCGGGACCGGAGGGCGGGCCGGCCGCACTCTTCGACGCGACGAGATCGCTGCTCAGGAAACTCTCGGGTAGCTAACGCGACAAGCGCGTGCTGGCTATGCTCGTGCGATGGCAACGGGATTTCGCGATCGAGTCGAGCGGGGCTTCGAAAACTGGGGTCGAACCGTCTCAGCGAGACCCGTAGCGATCCTGATTGCGAGCCTCGCCTTCGCCGTTGCTTGTATCTCCGGAATCCCGCGAGTCACCGTCGACGTCAGCTTCGAAGCCTTTCTTCAAGCAAATGATCCGGTCCGAGTCGCTTACGACTCGTTTCGTGAACAGTTCGGGCGCGATGAGCGCGTGATCATCTCTGCTGAACCGGGGTCGGGAGGGACGGCCGCTGGCGTTTTCGATCTCGCTTTTCTCGAGAAACTACGAGCCTTTCACGAAGCGATCGAGGAACGGATCCCCTACGTCGTCGAGGTCACCAGTCTCGTCAACGCACGCGACACCCGCGGCGAAGAAGACACGCTGTTGGTCGAGGATTTCCTCGATCCCTGGCCCGAGAACGAAGAACGACTCGCGACGCTCCGCGAACGAGCACTCGCGAACCCCTTGTTTCGCAACAACGTGATATCCCCGGATGCTGCGGTCACCACGATCGTGCTCGAACTCCAACTCTATACCTCGATCGGGTCGACAGACGATCTGTTGGCCGGATTCGACGCTGTTGGCGACGAATCGGACGAGCCCGCACCTCTACTGTCGAGCGCCGAGACGTCCGAGTTCGTACACGCGTTGCACGAGATCATCGCCGAATTCGAGGGGCCGGATTTCGTCCTACACGTCGCGGGTTCGACGATCATGATCCAGGACATCTCGGCTGCAATGTTGCGAGACATGCCACGCTTCGTTGGGTTGGCGATCGTCTCGATCGCAATCCTGCTCTTCGCTCTCTTCCGTCGCGTGGCCGCGGTCGTGACACCACTCATGGTCGTTGCGCTCTCGGTCACATCGACCTTCGGACTGATGGGGTGGTCGGGCACTTCGATTCACGTGCCGACCCAGATCCTGCCTTCGTTTCTGCTCGCCGTGGGTATTGGAGATGCGGTTCATCTCCTGGCGATCTTCTTCGAACGTATTCGCCGGGGTGAGAATCGCGAAGATGCCCTTGCTCACGCGTTAGGCCATTCGGGATTGGCGCTGGTTCTGACCAGCGTCACGACCGCGGCGGGTCTCGCATCTTTTGCGGGCGCGGGGATCGCGCCCGTCGCGGCGCTCGGGCTCTTTGCGCCGATCGGTGTCATGATCGCACTCGCGCTGAGCCTGACTCTTCTACCCGCCCTGATCCAGCTCGTCCCCCTCGGCAAGCCCCGGGGCACTGCGAACTACGAAGAAGAGAACGGGTTGGATCGAGCCCTCACGGGCCTGGGACGCTTCGCGACCCAAAATCCACGCATGATCGTAGGCGTGTCGGCAGTCTTGATTATCACCGCAGCAATCGGAGCGTCGCGCATAAATTTGTCGCACGACCCTCTGAGCTGGCTCCCGGCCGATTCGAGCATCGTCGAGGGTACGAAATACATCAATCACACCCTCGAAGGGTCGGTCTCCTTCGAAATACTGCTGGAAACAGACGAGATCGGTGGCATCCGGCAACCGGACACTCTCAGGCGCATGGCAAAGCTCGGAGAGAGCTTCGAGCAAAACCGTCGAGATGGTCTCGTCGCGGGCCAGACCATCTCGCTCGCCGACGTCGTAAAGGAGATCAACCGTGCCCTCAATGAGGATCGTGATGACGCCTACACGATCCCCGCAGATGCTCGCCTGGTCTCCCAGGAACTCCTGCTATTCGAGAATACCGGCACGGATGACCTCGAAGAACTGGTCGACAGTGAATTTCGGATCGCGCGGATCGCGATCCGCATGCCCTGGCGAGACGCTGTCCAATACACGGAGTTCCTCGATTCCGCCGAGGCGGAGGCCACGACGACCCTCGAAGATGTCGGAAACCCGACAATGACGGGCATACTCGCGCTGCTGGTCCGAGCGATCACAGCGGTCGTGACGAGTATGGCTCAATCCTATTTGCTGGCCTTCGCGATCATTACGCCACTCATGATTCTGTTGCTCGGCAGTCTGCGCATGGGTCTGCTTGCGATGATCCCGAACCTGACGCCGATCGTGCTCACCCTCGGGCTGATGGGAATGATTGGCCTGCCGCTCGATGCGTTCTCACTCATGGTCGGAGGGATTGCCCTCGGCCTGGCCGTCGATGACACGATCCATTTCATGCACAATTATCGGCGTTATCGCGACAACGGCGCGGATCTCGAGAGTGCCGTCGAAACGACACTCCTCACAGCCGGTCGCGCTATGCTGATCACGACCGTCGTGCTCTCGACCGGGTTCCTTGGCTTCGTGCTCTCGTCCATGCACAACCTCACGAACCTGGGCATTCTCGTGAGCTTTGCGGTCGTCACGGCATTCTTCGCGGATGTCCTCCTCGCGCCGGCTTTGCTCGCGCTCTTCGACCGCGACACGAAGAGCCCCTGAAAATCCGTATGTGAATTCGACAAAGTGCGTCGAGACTTCATTTGAATCGGGGAGAAATCCATGAAAAATCGCAACACATCCCGAACTCTTCTGATCATCGCCATGAGCGTGGTTCTGGCGACGGCCTGCGCGTCCACGCCGGACTCACGCATCAGCAAGAAGCAGTCACTCTTCGATACCTACCCCGAAGAGGTCCAGTCGAATCTTCGAATGGGCAAGGTCGATGTCGGCTACGACGAGGACATGGTCCGGATGGCCCTTGGAAAACCCGATGAAACGTCCAACGAAATCGACGATACGGGTGAGACGGTCATGTGGGGCTACACCCGATCCAGACCGGGAATTTCGGTCGGCCTGGGCGGCGGAAGCTATGGTGGTGGTACTGGAGTGGGCGGTGGCGTCGGCATGGGATCGGGGCCGAGAAGGGACTACACGGCGATCATCGAGTTTCGCGAGGGCAACGTGACTAACGCTCGCTACTTCGATAACTGATCGAATTCGTCATCCTTCTCGAGAGTCAGGAAGCGCTCGAACTCGGACGCGTCGAGCGGTCGACTGAATAGATAGCCCTGAAGCTCGTCGCAGCCGATCTCCGTCAGGGATTGCGCCTGCTCGATCGTCTCCACGCCCTCTCCGACAACGGGAAGAAGCAGCTGGTGCGCCATCGCAACGATTGCCGCAGTGACGGCCATGTCTTCGGGGTCGTTGGGGATCCGAGCCACAAAAGACCGATCGATCTTCAAGCGATGGATGGGAAACCGTCGTAGGTAGGAAAGAGAGGAATAGCCGGTTCCGAAGTCGTCGAGCGCAACCGACACGCCGAGCTCGTCGAGTTCGACGAAGGCGCGATCCGTCGCTTCGTCCTCCTGCATGATCGTACTCTCGGTAATCTCGAGTTCCAGATCTTGCGGACTCAAACCCGTGTCCCGCAAAGTGGCCGCCACCTCTTCGACGAACTCCCGCCTTCGAATCTGGTGTCCTGAAACGTTGACTGCGATTCGGATCGGGCGAAACCCTGCCTTCTGCCAACGGCGCGCCTGCTCACAGGCCGTCCTCAGGACCCATGACCCGATCTCGACGATCATTCCGGTTTCCTCTGCAACCGGAATGAACTCATCAGGCGCGATCAGCCCGAGCTCTGGATCCTGCCAGCGAATCAACGCTTCCGCCGCATGAGTCTCTCCGGTTTTGGTCTCCCGAACCGGCTGGAAGCAAAGTATGAACTCCTCGTTGGCAATGGCCCTTCGAAGCCTCCGCTCGAGCTCGAGCTTGCTCTCGGACTCTTCGTTCATTGCGCTGGAGTAGTACTGGAAGCTGTTGCGCCCATGATTTTTCGCACTGTACATCGCGGTATCGGCGTTCCTGAGAAGGCTATCCACATCCTCGCCATCGTTTGGATAGATGGCGATTCCAATGCTCGCCGTCACCCGGACCTCTTGACCATCCAGCGAAAAAGGCTCGCTCAGAACGTCGAGAATCCGGCGCATGACTCGGCCAACATCCTGCTCGACGGTCATCCCTGTCAAAATGAGTGTGAACTCATCTCCACCCAGGCGCGAGACGGGAACATCGCCTTCGTTCGAATCGGTAGACGGTCGTCCAAACCAATCGCTTGGCCGAACCACAGTCAGGATTCGACGAGCGACCTGCATGAGAAGCTGATCACCCGCCCGATGTCCCAGCGTGTCGTTGACCCGCTTGAATCCGTCGAGGTCGATGAAGCAGTTGGCAACGAGTTCTCCGGTCGATTCCGCTCGAGCGATGGCCTTCTCCAGTCGCTCTTGATACCTGCGCCGGTTCGGTAGACCCGTGAGGGAATCGTAGAGCGCGAGGCTGCGATTTTCTTCGATCGTCGTCATTACGACACGGCGCACGACGAGGAAGCAGGCGAGCGAGAGCATCGCGATGCTGACGAAAAGAGCCAGAGTAGCGGGCGCGCCGAGACTCAGGGCTTCGCCTTCTCCAGGTTGGAATGGCGAAAGGACGTACCTCTCGATCACGATTCCAAGTACAAAAAGCGGAACCACTGCGCCCAGCAAGTACGCCAGGTTGGCTAGCCGGTCGGCGGCTCGCGGGAATAGGGAGAAGGTTTTGGGTTGGATCACGTGAGGACCCCTCCTAGGGATCTCCTCTTTCCCATTTCGCCCTTTTTGGGGGCTCACTTGAGAGCCGATCTGTTCCCTTTCAACGACCGCGGGACGGAATCGAGCAGAGAATGTGCGATCTCCACGTGTTGGAAGGTATCCGCTGGGATCATAAGCCAGCGACCAGGACGCAAATCACACCCATTCTGGGCATACGCCCATTCGATCATTCAATCGGACTCGAGATGCCGCTCGAATTGTTGCTCGTAGAGCTCGTCCACGAGGGCCTGATCGCTTTCGCCGAGACTCTTGAAGCGAATACCCATCCCTCGTCGCTGGACCTCGAAATCGGGGCCAATATTCGTGGATACGACTTCGCCGACCAGCACGATCTCTCGGGATGGAGAAGCGACCTGGATACGCAATTTGAGCTCCGTACCGATCTCAGCGGGTCGCTCGATCGGCACGAAGATCCCTCCTCGCGAAATATTGGTCATCAGGAGACTTCCCATCTCCCCAAGATTCTCGAATTGAACGACGAGCGAGGTCGGGACGCGTGGCGTGGCTCGCCGGCCGCTGCAGCCCGGCGATTCGAACGTTCCGAAAACGCCGTCGAGCCGTTTGCGAAGGGTCTGCCAACGCTCCCAATCCTCGGGCGACAAGCCTGAAATTCGACGGCGCTCGAGGGCCATATACTCGCGAAACGTTGCGAGTGAATCTTTTGTTGCCCGAGAATTTCTTTGCATCGCGACGTCTGGAATCGGAACCCGGCGATGTCAGGTTGATGGTCGTCCGCACGAAATCTCTGATCCGTTCGGGCATCTTCCATCGTCACGCGAAGATTCCCATGAACGCAGAACTCTCATGCGTGCGTGTCCCCTCGAAAGAAGAGAATCGCGACGGTACACCCAGAAAAGGGCCGCACCCAATGTGGCTGCGGCCCCGGTTCTCGGCCCAATCGTAGGGCGCATCATCGCGACACCGGGCGAGCTCCATTCCGATCGCCCTAATCGCCGTCAATCGAATTTTGTGGTTCGTTCGCGAGCGCGCTCCGGCGCTCCAGCGCCGTGATCCGTTCCCCCAATCGCAGCCGAGCGGGTGTCTTGCGAAGCAGTTTGAGCTGCGCCTTCGCATCCTTCAGCATCTGGTCGGCCTGCGGCCCTGCTCCGCTGAGCAAGTAGAGCTCTGCCATGTCGACCTTCCATTCCGGCGAGTCGCCCAGGATCGGACGCAAGGCTTCGCCGCGCGCGAGTGCCCGGTCGGGGCGCTGGCGCTTCAGCTCCAGCTCGATGGCGTGATGTTGCAGCTGCGGGTTCAGGCCCAGCTTCGCGATGCCCGCGTCGAGAATCGCGAGCGCCTCGTCGATGCCGCTCTCGCCAGATTCACTCAGCATCGTCGCCACTGAGACGTAGTGGCCTGGATTCGGCCGCGGCTCCAATTCGATCACGCGGCGGAAATCGCGGATCGAGCCCGCAAGATCCCCCGACTCCCTCCGCGCTCTCGCTCGGTATTCGAGGCAATAGCCCCGACCGCCGGCCGGAACTCGCTCGAGGTATCGATCCAGAGAGCCCAGGGCCAGCTCGAACTCGCCCTTGCGGTAGTGCAATACACCGAGGTCACAGCTCACCAGCACGGGGTCGCCGAGCTTCTCGGCCTGTTTGAAATCCGCGAGGGCCTTGTCGTAGAGAGCGTCGTTCGAATAAGCGATGCCTCGCAGGATGTAGAGGCGCTGATTCTTGGGGTCGTCTTCGATCTCGTGGCTGTAGTGCTCGATCGTCGCCGAAGCGCCAGGGTGAGCCGATGCCGACTGACCGAGACTCAAAGGGACAAGCATCAACGACACGAGGAGTGCGGTTCGGCGCATTAGGGCAGGAACTCGGCGGATCGGAACGGAAGCCGATCGAATGAGCCCGTCGGGGCCCATTCGATCGGTCCTCGATCAACCTATCGGTGGATGGTGAACTCGTCCAGCACATCCCCGTTCACGTCGACGAAGCGCGCGCGAAGGAAATCGTCGTTCGCGTCGATCACCACGGAGCCTTGGACGCCCAGTCCACGCAGATCCGCCCGACAGCCTTCGGGCTCGGCGCATTTCGTGTCCGAGAAGGGCTGCTCGATATGCGCCGCGTGGCGTAGCCACTCGGTGTCGTCGGTAATCCCGAGCGAGTCGCCACCACTGTTGGCCTTGCCCGAGCTGCCGGCCACCGTGTACACGACCCGGTCGTCGACGCCACCGCTGGTGGGACTCTGCTGTTGGTAGGTCTCGCCGGCGCGGCCCGATGCCGGGTGATCGGGGTCCCCATCGACCAACTCCGCGTGCTCAGCAGCAGAGAAGGTATCCGAGGTCCCCGTGTGACCATTCAAGTAGTAGGATCGCTCATAGGAGTGAGAGTGTCCGCTGTAGACCACGTCCACGCCGTACTCCTCGAAGATCGGCGTAAATTCGGTTCGCATGTCCGCTTCGGGCCGATCGATGGGTGAGGCGCCCGCATCGTCGGAATCGTGGTTGGTGCCCTTGGTGTAGGGCGGGTGGTGGAAGATGACGATCGTCCAATCCCGCGTGTTGTAGGACAGATCCGAGGTCAGCCAGTTCATCATGGTCGCGCGGGCCGTCTCGTCTCGAGCCGTGAGCTGCGTGTCGAGGCTCACCACATGGACGCTGCCATAGTCGACCGAGAAGTACTGTTCGGTGCCACTCGGAACGCCCCCGCTCTCTCCCGCGCTCGGCTGGCTGAAGATATCCAGGTAGGGCATGCCGGTCCCATCGGGTACGTCATCGTCGTCGCCGTCATAGCTGGCCGGATCGGAGGACGAGCTGCCTCCTGCGATGGTGACTGGCACCGGAAAGTCGGGCGGGAAGGGACAGAACTCTGCAGGGATCTCGAGGAGCGCACAGAGGATCGATCCCGTAATTTGGATCGGACCGAAACCCATCTCGTGGTTGCCGATCGTGGTGATGGCATTCGCGCTCCGGAGAATGTCTGGATAGAGCTCGAAGAAAGACTTCTGCCACTCCTCGTCGGTGCCGGCCTCGTAGGCGTTGTCGCCCAGGGCCAGGAACATGTCGACGTCCTCTCCGCCGTTCTCCGCGTTGTAGAGGTAATAGCCATCCAGCACGGCCTGGGCCTCGCCCGGGTGTTCACCGTCGGGATGCTCATCGTCTACGCCGTCGGTGATCGTGCCCGAGTCGCCGACGATCAGGATGTGGGTATTGCCGTCCTTGGGCGGTTTGTTGGAGTTGGGGGCCGTGTTGAAGTGTTGGCCCTCGTCGATGTGGCCGCCCACGGAGTAGAAGTAGTCCTTGTCCGGATCGAGATCCGTCAGGTACGCCTCCAGGTGGCCGCCCTCGGTAGCCACGCCGGTGACGCAATCGGGCCAGTTGCTCTTGCTCAAGTTTTTGATCTTGCGGCTGTAACAGACCGTATCGCCGTCACCGCCGCGCCACTTCACCACCGCACTGTGAGTCGAGACCTGCTGTAGGAATAGCCGCTCCGGAGCCGCCGCAGAGGCACTCTGTGCGAATCCGGCCATAATCACAATCGCCAGGGCCTTGATCGAAATCTTCATGGTGCGTCCTGCTCCTTGTCCTTGCTGCACGAAAAGTCTCCCCTGGTCCGATGTGACCTTCGAGGCTTCAGCTGAACTTCGCATCCTACATGTTTGGCCCGCGTCGGAAAAGAAAATTCTGCCGCGCCTGGCCGAATCCCCCCTTCCCTAACCCCATGGGGCGCCGCTCATGAAGAGTCGCTCCCGGTGACTCGGCTGCGACTGCGGGTGGATGGATGCTCCTGGCGGCCCCATTCCGGGGCGATTTCGAGTATCAGCGTTCGGCAGTTTCTCCGCCCTACGTGCCGCCTCCCGGCCGCATTGCGGTCGCCTTCCACGACCGGCGTGCAACCGACTGATTCTTGTTCCTCGTCCTCCTACTATTCCAGAAGGCTCAGCCCGTCCCGCCCCGCCTCGAACCCAGCAAGACGCCAGTGACGGCGAGCATGAGCAGAACGAGCAAGACTCGCCCGTTGGGACGAACAGTCGGGACCGACGCAACCCCACAAGGCTCGATGGGTTCACTCCTGCATCCGAGGAATTCGTCGCAACTCTCGGCCGTGCAGGCATCTCCATCATCACACGACAGATCGTTCGCGACATGGACGATGAGATCGTTCGCCTCGTCACAACTGTCCTCTGTGCATGAGATGCCATCGTCGGTCACCGGTGCGGACCCGCTCTGACACCCGAGACCCGAGTCACAGCTTTCGACGCCATTGCAGAACAGGCCGTCGTTGCAGATCAACGGGCTACCCGAGAGGCATGCGCCTGAGCCATCGCACGCGTCGGCCTCGCTGCAAGCGTCACTGTCGTCGCAACCACTTCCCAAAGCCTCGAACGAACAGCTCATCGAGCAGCAATCGCCGCCTAACGTATTTCCATCGTCACAGTCTTCCCCATTCTCGATGTTCGAATTTCCGCAGATTGAGGGCTTGATCGACTCGACCGCCGCCCCGACATTCGTGCGCGGAAATGAAAGACCGTTGTCGGGATTGATGACCTGCGGACCGTGGTTGGTCAACAGGGTACGTATCTCTTCGGGCGTGAGCGTACTGTCCACGTCGAGGAGCAGAGCGGCTTCGCCAGCCGCGTAGGGACTCGATGCGGAAGTACCGCCGAAGGCGACCGTGCCGCCGCCCATCGCCGACGTGACCGTTCGAAAATTCGGGGCCAGCAGGTCAAGGAGCTCGTCGCTATTCGAATGGCACACAAAGTCATCGGGCGCAGTCGCGTTGTCGGTGCACAGCGTCGTCGTGCAGCTGGCGTTTCCACACCAGGAGACCGAGCCCAGCGACGCATCGTAAACGCCACCCACGGAAATCGCCTCCGCCACACACGCCGGAAAGGAGATTCCGTCGTCGTAGCCATCATTTCCAGACGCGCCGAATACAGCAACACCGGCTGCATGCAGAGCAACGATCGCATTCGCTGTATTCGTCCCAACACAAGGACTGGCAGAAGCGTTCGAATGCTCTCCGCCGTCGCTCAAGCTCATGTTGACGATACGCACATCTTCTACAGGGCCGCCTATCACCGCACGCTCGGTCAGGATCCAATCCAGGCCTGCGGCAATATCAGAAAAATCTCCGGAGCCCGTACTGCTGAGCACCTTGACGGCCACGATCTCCGAATCCGGAGCCACCCCCACCGAAGCGGCGGCACCGCTCGAAGTGATGATTCCCGATACGCTGGTTCCGTGCCCATCGTCGTCTTCAGCGCTCGTACTCTCGCCGCTACGGCCCGGACAGCACCCGCCCCGGGTGGGCGAAGGGTGTGTGTCGCAGAAGCAGTGTTGGGCAACCAGGTCGTCGATCAAGTCGGGGTGATTCGTATCGATTCCGGTATCGAGGACGGCCACCTTGACGCCGGATCCTGTGTACCCGAGCGCGTGCGCTGTGTCGCCACCGACAAGGCTCACGCCTTGCGACAACACCGCCTGCACCTTCGCGTCGAGATACAGAAATTCGACTTCGGCATGTCGGGACAAAGCATCGATCGCCGACCGTTGCACCCAGAGAGCGAACCCGCTGATCGAGCGGTACTGGCGTTTCAGCTGGAAGCTGCCACGCGCCAACGAACTCAGGACACGTTGCTGACGCGCTTGAATGGCCGCCCTACGCGGCTTGCCCGACGCCGCCGGCAAATCGTCGCGACCAAGGGCAACGCCGATCGCAATCCATTGCGAATCCGATTTCTGTTCGAGTACACGTTCTAGATTGCGGCCGATGCGGGCCTTCCGAATGGCTGAACCTGGCGGTTGCTGAGTCGTTAGGCTCTGGCCCAGCGCGGGATCGACGGGCGCGATGCAAATGATGCAGAGGCAGATGCACAGGATTGCAGGCACCGGAAACCGTGCATTCCATCGACTACGCACCACGTGCTCCTCCAAACCACAGCTTCGGTCCGCCTCAGTCCTCATATTGACAGATTGTCGCCATCACAGGGTCGACTTCGATCCCGCAACCAAGCCAACCCGCAGACGCTGCCAAGCGCCCAGAGGACCAGAGCTCCCTGGGTCGGCTCGGGCATGTAGATCGTGGTGACCTCGACGAGATTTGCGGTCACCTGGGGGTGGTGTGAGTCGCGCCTGGCCGCCAGGGACTCTTCGGATTCCGCGACTCGCTCGCAGGTCATCGGCGTGTCCAGGAACCATCCAATACCGTTCGCATAGGCGACGTCGCGATCGGTGGAGCATGGAACACTCGGGGGAGCCGTCGCGCCACTCCCGTCACAGCTATTCGACATATAATAGTAGGGCCCGCCCGTGAGCGGGTCGGGTTCGAGAAAGCTCCCGGTGACATCGACGAGGGCACGTAGCCAACCGCTGAGTCCATTCTCGGGCAGGGCGAATGGATCGAAGCAGCCGAAACCACCCGGTGGGTCCGTCGGTGCGACAAGCACGGGCAGTTCGCTGAATGTCTCACGCAACGCCGAGTTGAGCGCCCAGCGGCCGTCGACGCGCGGCAGGATCGCGATGTCATTGACCACGTTCATGCTCGCTTCCGCGACGACGCCGAAGACCGTGAAGCCCTCGTCCACCGTATCGAGGGACGTGTTGTCCGCCAGATTGATGAAGAATTCACTCGTCGCGCTATTCACCTGCCCGCCCACTCGAGCCATCGCAATCGTCGCGCGAAGATTGGACTCCCCGGGCTCGTTGACCACGGCCGGATCGCGCACGATGCTTGCGAAGGAATCGCTGCCTTCGTCGTAGGCGTAGCCCCCACCCTGGATCACGAAATTGTCCACCGTGCGATGGATGAAGGTGCCGTCGTAGCGCCCGCTCTCCATGTAGGCGAGGAAGTTGTTGACGGTACAGGGCGCGACTTCCGGCCAGAGTTCAACCGCGATCGCGCCCATCGAGGTCTGGAGTTCGATGTAGATCGGATTGGGCAGTCCGGGGTCCACGGTGCAGGGTCCCGGCACCGCATCCGCGGTCGTCGCCGTGACCGCGGCGAGGGAGTGCACGGCCAGAAGCCAGCCCAACAACCGAGGCCCGCGCAGCGTCGAAATTCTCATGCCCGCATCCTACGCGATACGTACAGGATTTCGGAGACCAAATGGATCGAAAACCGGGCTCCCATTCACTCGGAGTGGCTGTCGACCCGCTCGACAGGCATCGAAGCTCCCTAGGACGGTGTATCACCGGCAAGCAAGCAGAAGGCGTCTGATCGCCGCCCCTCGAGATTCCCATCATGCTACAGTTCTGCGCCCCAGAGCCCGCCGGCCGAAGCTTCGGGTTTCGTCGAACACAGGCCAACGCAACTCAACACCAAACACAGGAGAACGATGATGAGCAATACGAAGATCGACAAGGCCAAGGGTAAACTCAAGGAAGCCGCAGGCTCCGCGACTGGAAACGAGAAGCTGAAGCGTGAGGGGCAGGCCGAGCAGGTGGTCGCCGACGTCAAAGACACGGTCGACAAGGTGGTCGACAAAGCGAAGGATCTGCTGAAAGGCAAATAGTCGACGGCCTGGCGAATCGCGCGCGAGCCTCGTGTTCCGCGGCTAGCCGGAAACGCTCCCCGGCTTTCCGCCATGACTCAAACAATCGTCCTTCGACATGAACTGTGTCCCCTCGCGGAGCCGACAGCTCACGATGCTCGATTCTAGACCCGTGGGCGCGAGGGAAGTCGCACGATTCCACCACTCCTTCGATTGTTGGAGAATCGCACTCTTTTTCGCAGCGCCAGAGGTCGCCACAGCGACGGATTCGTCCTTTCCATCGGCTCCAGCGTCCTTCGTTTTGCCCGTAGCCGGAAGCAGCGCGGCCGCCGAATCGAGTTCGTCTATGACCATACAGCCGCTCGAGGTCGAGAGGCAGAGAACCAGGCCGATCCAGAGAAAACGTTGCATGCATTTCTTATCGGGGCGTTCGTGAATCTGCTTGAACTGCGCTCGTCTTGCCGGTTCCGTTCGAGGGACGACTCGCTCCTGTGGGATCGACGCGGAGCGCTCCCGCAGCGGGAGATCTCGGCTTCTTCTGCTTCGCTCTGCTCGATCTGAGGCTGCGACGCGAGAGCGTGGTTGGATCTCATCTCGCTGCTGGATGTAGATGCGCGAGCGTATCCACGAGCCCCGACGGGCTCGCTCGACTCTGATCTTCCAGCCACCACAGCAGCGTCCCCACCTCCATCGAAAGATAGGCACGTGCCGCGAGGTCCGCGTCGAGTTCTGGCGGAAGCCGTCCGGCCTGCTGCAATCCACGAAGCGCCTCAGCCGTCGGTCGGCTGGATTCCGAAACGATCGGCCCGTGTTTGGCGGCCCCAGCACGTTCCCGACCGAAGGTCACTCGGTACGCCTCGGGATGCCGCTCGGCGAAGAGGACGGCCGCCTCGATGGCCCGACGGACCTGATCAGTCGGGTCGGCGCCGGCTTTGCGGATCGCGCGCACCCGGGCCTGGCGGAGCCCGCTCAGTGTTCGTAGCTCGATCTCTCGCAATAGCGCGTGCTTGTCAGCGAAATGACTGTAGAAGGTGCCGATTCCCAATCGAGCGCGCCGCGCGATGGTATTGCTGTTGACGCGCTCGGTACCGTGTCGAGCGAAGAGGCTCAGACCGGCGGAGAGAAGTCTGGATTCAGCGTTCTCGAGCTTCGGACGCGGCACAGCTGACCCATTCCATTTCCGATTAATTAATCATTAATGGTATCGACCGAATTTCAGAATGCGACTACTCCAGTTGCCTGCATTGATTTAGATTTTTATATCATAAATGATCAATTAGAGCGACTGCCTGTCTTTCACAGGGTCGCGCGTGATTTCTGTGAAGTTTCTGCCGGTGTTCTGCCGATCAGCGTCGCGCAGATCGTGTCTGATCCTGGTGGCAAACGGTGTTTCGAATCGAAATGAAGCCAGTGGCCGTACATTCGCATCGAACTTCTTTCGTAGTTCACTCGGCAGATTGAAGAGGGCGGGGCTTTGGGAAAGACGATTGGCGTCATCCAGGCGCGGATGAGCTCGCAGGGGCTCCCCGGCAAGATCATCGCGCCCCTCGGTGGTCGCCCGTTGCTGGCGCAGCTCGTCTCTCGAATCGTTCCGGCGCGGGTTGATGAATGGTGGCTCGCGACCAGCTCGGACCCCGAAGACGATGTGACTGAGGCCTGGGGGTTCGAACTCGGTCTAAGGGTCTTTCGCGGTGAACCGACCGACGTTCTGTCGCAATTTCTGGCGATTGGAATGGAGTCCGGAGCACAGTGGATCCTGCGCGTGACGGCGGATAATCCCTTTCTCGACGCGAAACTCATCAACCTCCTGCTCGACGCGCGAGACGCAACGGACGAATCGAAACGTGCGGACGCGCTTCGGCTGCGCGGGGGCCTGCCGGTCGTCGATTCAGTCGCGTATGCAGATTCAACCGAGAACGCGAGCGAGCCCTGCGCGACTTCCCCGGGCCTGCCGCTCGGGTATGCCGTCGAACTGGTTCGCCTCTCCGCGCTCGAACGCGCGGACAGGGAGATTCCCGAGGACCAATTTCATCACCGTATTCACGTCACGAGCTGGCTCGCCACGAACAGATCCGGAAGCGGCGCTGGCTGCGGAAGGTTCTGTGAAGTCCCGACACCCTCGACCTGGCCCGATCGTTCCAACTGGCGGTGGACGATCGATACCTATGAAGACCTGGCGATGGCGCGCAGCGCCTTTCGTGTGTTCGGTCTCGAAATAGCGACGATCGACTACCCGACGATGGTGGCTCATCTCGATGAGCATCCGGAGATCGCCGCTATGAACCGACACATCAAGTCAAAGGCATTGGAGGAGGCGTGATGGACGACGGGGGCAGGATGGATCTCTCGACCTGGCAGGGGATGCGAACCCGCGATCCGCGCCGCCTGACCCTCGGTAGCGCCCAGTGGGCCAGGCGTATTGGCATCACCAATCGCGGTGGCGAAACCGACGGGACCGCACTCGTAGCCATTCTCGAACGTGCCAGGGAAGCGGGCGTCAATTCGATCGATACCGCCCGTGCCTACGGCGAATGCGAAGCGCGAATCGGTCGCGCGACCACAGCCGAGGAGGGCTGGCGCGTCGTGACCAGACTCGACCCCGATGCGCATCATGAAGGCCTGGGCATCGCCGACACGCTCGATCGACTTTCGACGAGCCTCGAAGCCAGTCGCCGGGCGCTCGATACGGACGTACTCCCCGTCCTCATGCTTCATCACTTCGCACATCGCCATGCCTGCGGCGGCCGCCTCTGGCGCGGACTTCTCGCAGAACGCGACGCTGGACGCATCGGCTCGCTGGGCGTCTTGGCTGCGACGCCCGAAGAGGCATGGGCTGCGCTCGAAGATCCCGACATCGAAATTCTTCAGGTCGCATCGAGCTTGCTCGACCTCCGGCTGCATCGACAAGGCTTCTTCCCGCGTGCTCGCGAGTTGGGTCGCACCGTCTACGTACGCGACATCTTCCTGCAGGGCGTCGCAGATCTCGAACCCGAAACGCTGCCGCCCTCTCTCCTCGGTCTGTTCGCCCCAATGAAACTCATCCAGGCCTGCGCCTCACGGATCGGCGTGCCGACCCATGCCCTGTTTCTCGCCTTCGCCAGGGAGCTTCCAGGCGCCCATCCGATTCTGGACTGCGAAACGGAGGCCCAGCTCGGGGCGCTACTTACAGATTGGGCCAGCGACGCGATCGATGCGGCCACCATCAGTCTGCTGGTCGACTCGTTGCCGACCCTGGATAGCGATTCGGTCGATCCTTCGTGCTGGATCTCAGCCGAAATCCCCAGCGCCATCCCCATGAACCAGACGGGCGGGACGAGCGTCGCTACCATCCCAGCCTGATTCGTGACCCAGGGGCCGCGAGTCCCCGGAGGTCCGATTCTTGGTCGTTTCGCAACCGTTCACGATTTCTTGGAGATCGTGGCTGACGCCACGTCTGCGGTCGTTTCTGCTGTGCATCACGGCGGCGGCCATCACGGGGCTGGTCTCGACCGCGAGTGCAGAGCGACGGGTCGAAGGCATTGCGGCCCAGGTCGGCAATCAGGTCGTCCTCATATCCGAAGTGATGGAGCTCGCGGGCCCTGTCGAAGAGCGAATGCGCAAGGCGGGCGCTCCGGAGGCCGAGATCGCCCTGGTCCGAAAAGATGCGCTGGAACGCCTGATCGAGACTCAGCTGCTCAGCTCGGTCGTCGAGCGATTGGAGCTCGGGGCCGATCGCGAAGAAGTCGATGCTGCCATTGCCGCCATCGCGGAGGACAACGGACTCTCAGTCGAGCGGTTGCTCTCGAGCGTCGCTAGCCACGGGCTGAGCATCGACGAGTACAGAGCCAAGATTCGCGGCGAAATCGAACGCAGCAAAGTCGTCAACGCCATGGTCCGTTCACGGGTCCAGGTCACGGAAGAAGAAGTCCGAGCGCTCTACGAAGAACAATTCGGCAAGCAACCCGCTGGCGGCGAAGAAGTCTACCTTCGACACATTCTTGTGATGGGGGACGGCCCGAAAGCAAGTTCGAATGCAGCTGCATGCGAAATCGTGCGTGATGCACGCGCTCAGATCGAATCCGGCAAGATCGAGTTTACCGCAATCGCGCAGGGCATATCGGACATGAATCCCGATCAAGGCGGAGACCTCGGCTGGATCCATTCTGCCGATCTCGCCGGATGGATGTCCAGCACTGTTCAGAAGCTCCAACCGGGTGAACTCAGTCCGGTCGTCGAAATGCCCTTTGGCTGTAATCTACTCCAACTCGTCGATCGACGTGAGTTCAAACGTATCGAGTACGAAGAGGCCGAAAGCCAACTCCAGAATATGGTCTATCAACAAAAGACCGAAATCGAGTATGTGAAATGGCTCGAGGTCCTTCGCGGCCAGACCTATGTCGAGCGCAAGGCCGGCTTTGGTGGTTGACGCATCTCCAGGATCCATCAGACAGTCGGAACAAAACCGGCAACGACGCGACTTCGATACGATCGCTGCACTTGCGCGAAGTGGCAATCCCCAAGAGATCGTCGTGCACGGTGCGCACACCCACAACCTACAGGGATTCGATCTGCGCATTCCGCGCGACCGCTTTGTCGTCATCACAGGTCCCTCCGGCTCCGGAAAATCGAGCCTCGCCTTCGACACGCTCTACGCGGAGGGTCAGAGACGTTATGTCGAGAGTCTGTCGACCTATGCGCGGCAGTTCCTGGATCAGTTGAACAGACCTGATGTCGAATCGATTGACGGTCTCTCTCCCTCCGTCGCGATCGAACAGAAGAGCGTCGGCCGCAGTCCACGAAGCACGGTCGGGACGATCACGGAAATCGCGGACTACCTGAGATTGCTCTACGCACGCGCTGGCACAGCCTATTGCTGGAAATGTGACTCACCGATTTCGAGCCAGGCCCTCGAAGAGATGGTCGACCGTGTGCTGGCTCTTCCGGAAGGCACAAAGATCCAGATCCTGGCCCCCGTCGTGCGCGGTCGAAAGGGGCAGTACAAGAAGGAACTCGACCGCTTCCGACGCGACGGCTTCGTTCGGGCACGCATCGATGGCACGATTGTCGACCTCAGCGAGGAGATCGAGATTACCCGCGGCGCGCGACACGACATCGAGATCGTCATCGATCGCGTGGTCGTCAAGGAAAGCGTGCGCGCGCGACTCACAGAATCACTCTCGACCGCATTGCGCCTGGCGGATGACCTCGCGCTGATCGACCTCGTCGAAGGGGCGGAAGGAACAGAAGAGCTCGAAGTCGCAGGTGGACAATCCTGGTGGCTTTCTCGTACCGGTGCCTGCCCGACCTGTGAGAATTCGTTTCCCGAAATCTCGCCGCGCCTCTTTTCATTCAACAACCCCTTTGGTGCCTGCAAGGCCTGTAGCGGCCTAGGAAATCAGCAGGTATTCGATCCCGCACGCATCGTTTCCGACGAGGATCGCTCGATTGCCGGAGGGGCGATCGAAGCCTGGAATCTCGACGAATCGCAAGGCTACTACCGGCGACTACTCGAGACCCTTGCCTCCCACTATCGCTTCTCGCTCGAAACGCCCTGGAAGAAACTGCCGAAGCGTTTGCGCGAGAAAATCATGGTGGGCGACCCGGCGTTCGAGCTCGAACTCGAAGTTCCGATCGTCGCTCGAAGTCGCAGACGTAGCCGCCGCCCAAAGAGCGCCGAGAAGATCGTGCGGCCCTTCGATGGCGTGCTCGGTGATCTAGGGCGTCGCCTCGAACTTGGCGGTGGGCGCGCGCTATCCGCGCTATCGCAATTCCGTGGTGAACGAGTCTGTCCCGAATGCAATGGCGCACGCCTGCGAATAGAAGCACGGCATGTGCGTATCGGCGGTCGCTCATTCCCAGAACTCACCGCACTCGCGATTTCGGATGTGATCGCCTTCTTCGAGACACTGAAGCTGCCTCGCAATCTTGCGCGCGTCGCCGAGCGAATCGAGACGGAGCTTCGGGAGCGCCTGGGCTTTCTGGAACAAGTCGGCCTCGGCTATCTCAGCCTCGATCGTCCCGCCGCGACTCTCTCTGGCGGTGAGGCACAGCGCATCCGGCTCGCCACCCAGATCGGCGCCCAATTGATCGGGGTTCTCTATATCCTCGACGAACCCTCCGTCGGTCTTCATCCCCGCGACAACGAACGCCTCCTCGAGAGTCTCGAAAGTCTACGTGACCTCGGAAACAGTCTGATCGTCGTCGAACACGACGAAGCAACGATCCGACGCGCGGACCATGTGATCGACATCGGCCCGGGTGCAGGCATCCACGGCGGACACATCGTCGCACAGGGCAGTCCTTGTGATCTCGAGACGATCCCCGAATCGACGACGGGAGAGTTTCTTTCTGGCCGACGCCGAATCGAGGCACCGTCACGTCGGCAACCCAAGAATACAGACGTCATTCGAATCGAGGGTTGTCGTGCGAATAATCTGAAAGACATCGACCTCGAAATTCCCCTCGGCTGCCTCACCGTCGTGAGCGGTGTCTCGGGAAGCGGGAAATCGACATTGATCAACGACACCCTTCACCGCGTCCTGGCGGCCGAACTGCACGGCGCTCTCGGCGAGCCGGGAGCCCATCGCGTAGTTCATGGCATCGATCGCATCGACAAGGTCGTCGATGTCGACCAAAGCCCGATCGGACGCAGCCCGCGCAGCAATCCTGCGACCTACAGCGGTGCCTTTACCGGTATCCGCAATCTCTATTCCCAGGTCCCCGAGGCTCGCGTACGCGGCTGGAATAGCGGACGCTTCTCATTCAACGTGAAGGGCGGCAGGTGTGAATCTTGTGAGGGCGACGGCGCGATTCGTGTCGAGATGCAGTTTCTGCCCGATGCTTTCGTCCCTTGTGAAGTCTGTGCCGGTCGGCGCTACGACCGTGAAACGCTGACCATCCGCTATCGCGGCAAGAGCATTTCCGACGTACTCGAGATGACAGTCGAGGAAGCATTCGCACTCTTCGAAAATGTTCCTACGATTGCCCGACCGCTCAAGGCGCTGACAGATGTGGGACTCGACTATGTCCACCTCGGTCAATCCGCGACAACACTCTCTGGAGGCGAGGCACAGCGTATGAAACTCGCCAAGGAACTCGCTCGCAGGAGCACGGGGCAGACACTCTATCTGCTCGATGAACCGACGACCGGCCTACATTTTGTCGACGTCGAACGGCTGCTTGGACTTATCGATCGCCTCGTCGAGCGCGGGAACACGGTTGTGGTGATCGAACACAACCTCGACGTCGTTCGCTATGCGGATCACATCGTCGATCTCGGACCGGAGGGTGGCGACGCCGGCGGAGAGATCGTCGCCGTCGGACCGCCCGAAGAGATCGCCCGCTGCGAACGTTCGCATACCGGACGCGCGCTCGCGGGTGCATTTGCATGATGGGACAACCCGAAAACGATCCAAACCAACCCTATCCCGATGTACGCAGCGCGTTTACGCTGACACTGCTGGCCATGTTGGCCGCTGCATTCACGGGGGTCGCATTCATCGACTTTGGATTGCTCGCCGCCGTTGGGATTGGACAGGCGATCGGCGTGGGCGCGGTCGCGACGATGGGCGCGAAACGAGTCCCCGAACCCCAGGCTGAAAGGCTCGGCCTACGTGCGCTCGATTCGAAGAGCATACCGGCGATTCTCTGCCTTGCCCCAGCGATCTTGCTCGTCAGCGAACTCGACAACTTCGCGGCCGATTGGTCGAGCAGCGGGAGTCCGATCGAGATTTCGACACAGCAGCCGGACAGTGACGGTTTCGATCCGGATGACTCCTTCGATAGGGAATCGACTGAATCGGCACTGGAAACAGACTACGACCCGGAGACGCATGAAGACCAGCAGGATGAGGGCGCTGGGACCGATTCTGAGCTGCCAGCCCCACTCATCAACCCCGATGACCCTTGGAGCCTCCTCTCTGCTTTCGTCGTCATGGTCGGAATTTCGCCTGTGGTCGAGGAGTTTTTGTTTCGCGGGGTGATTCAACAAGGACTCGTCCAACGCCTCGGCCTACTACGTGGCGTCACGATGGTCGCACTTCTATGGACGCTATTGCGGCCGGCTCCGATTGCCGGCTTTACGCGATTCCTCGCCGCAGCCATAGCGTCGTTCGGTCTCGGCTGGGCACTCGGTATCGTTCGAATCGCGACCCGCTCGGTCCTCGGCTCGATCCTCCTTGCAGCCATCTGGGCCTCGATCGGACTCGGCTCGATCGCGCTCGAAGGTCGAATGAAGCTGCCGGGCATGAATCTCGAGGGAACGCATCTACCGTGGTCAGTCACGATTGCAAGTGCATTGCTGGTCGCCTGGGCTGGTAGGACGATCTACCTGGAAGCGGATCAGCGCTTCCGCGAGGAAAGCAGGAGGCCACCAGCAAAACAGTGACGAACTCGATTTGTCTTTCGACTCCCGCTCCGCACGAATGGTTTCTGATTACGAATCTGACCGATAACCCACGACAAGGTGAGGACGTTGGCGTCCAGCCGTGTCGTCTCGAGGTAATTTCATGAACAACTCGATCCACCGAATCTTCATTCTGGCTCTTCTCTCGACTGGATTCTTGGGTATCAGCCTCAGCAGCAGCGCCGAGGACTTCGAAGCCACCAAAGAAAAAATCGAGGCGGCCATGGCTGCCGAGAGTCGCCCCAAGAAAGACATCGAGCGGGACAAGAACCGAGAACCGATCGAGACCCTGATGTTCTTCGGCTTGCGAGACGACATGAAAATCGTCGAGTTGCTGCCCGGCGGCGGTTGGTACACACGCATATTGGCGCCAGTCATGCGAGAGAACGGTGATTTCTCCATCGCTTACGGAACCGGCCGGGTAGAAGAGAAGTTGTTGATCAACGAGGGCTTCGACAAGGTCAAGGTGCTCGCGCCAGACGCGAAATTGTATCGCCCCGAAGACGCACAGTTCTACACGATCGAGGACGCGGAGATCGACATCCGCAAGGCCGATATGGTTCTGACGTTTCGCAACTATCACAATTTCGATCTGGCTGGTCGAATGGCGATGAACAAGGCGGCCTACAAGGCGCTCGAGGAAGGTGGAATCTACGCGGTCGTGGACCATACTCGGCGACACATGGAGGACGACACCCGAGAGAATCGACGCCGCTTCGACCCCGTCAAAGCCATCAAGGAAATTCAATCCGCTGGTTTCGAGCTGGTCGACTACGCCACCCTGCATGCCCGGCCCGATGATGAGCTTCGCTATGAGGTGGGGCGGAAAACGGTAACCGGAAACACGGACCGCTGGACGCTCAAGTTCAAGAAGGTCGGCAAATAGACGAGAGCCACGGGACGTCGACTACGGCATCTGAATCAGCGAGTGACCGCTCCATGTCGAAGGGATCGCAGGTGAGCAACTTCGTTCAAGCTGGAGACACTGTGTTCGCCCGTGCTGGCCGCCATGAACCGACTCACGCTCGCATAGCCCGCATCCAGAAATAACCGTGGCGTCATTCCGAGAATGTGGGTCGCCCATGAATTGATCACGCCGCCGTGGCAAAAGACGGCAATCCTTCTTCCCGAGTTGGTGTCGATCAGATCTTGCAGACCTGCCGTCACAGTCGAAACGAACGTTTCGAAATCACTCTGTGACGCATATCCCCCCGCGACGAATTCTCGCCATCGTTCGGGGTGATCGCGTTTGAGTTTTTCCATGGGAATGTATTCGTCGGAATCGGCGTCAAATTCCCGGACCCGCCCTTCCAGTTCGATTTCGACATTCAGTTGCTTTGCCAGGGGTTCGGCGGTTTCGCGCGCGCGCAGCATCGGACTCGAATAGATCCGATCGATCCCTTCTTCCGCCAGCCACTCACCTACAAGGTGAGCCTGCTCGTGACCAAGGCGCGAGAGCGGCGGATCAGCAGGCGTACCGTCGCTGTTGAACTTGTGAATCGGAAGACCATGTCGGATCAGAAGCATTTCCATTGCTGGCGGAGCTTATCGAAATCGAATCGATTGCGTGCAACGAAGACTCGCATCTCTGCGCCGCACCAATCTCAGTCTGTCACCGCTCGATCAACTGGAGTCGGATCTCGTTCAACCGAGAAACAGATCGAGAATCTCCAACACCTGCGCCGCAATCTCATTCTCGCTACGTCTCGCATCGATCCGCTGGAGTCCATCGAGCTCGAGCGTCTCGAATACCGCCGCCACACGTTCGAGAAAGTCGAGGTTCTCGAAGACCGGCTCTCCCTCCCCCCCCCGTTCGTGCACGCGTGCGAGCCCTTCCTTCGCGGAGAGCTCGAATAGCAGGATCAGATCGGGCCGGGCGAACTCGGCTTCACTATCGGTGAGTATCTTTGCCGGATCGAGCCCGCGGGCACCTTGATAGGCAACCGTCGAGATATAGGAGCGATCCGACAGGACGATGCGCCCGGCCGCGAGCGCAGGCTCGACGACCTCGCGCATGTGCTCTCGACGATCCTCGAAGAACCATTCGAGTTCCGTTTCGGGCGCAACGCCATCGCCCGATCGCGCCATCTCGCGAATGCGCCGACCCCAGCGACCATCCGTGGGCTCCCGCGTCACGACGACGTCGAGTCCCCGATTGGTCAACGTCTCGGCTGCACGACGCAGCTGCGTCGACTTTCCGCAGCCATCGAGACCTTCGAACACGATCAGTGTCCCGTGCTTCACGGCTCCCCCGAGAACGAGCGCACTCATTGGCGCTCAGCCTGTCTCAATCGTATCGCTCTCGCGACGACTGAGCTGCTTTCAGCCCGATCTCGCACGTTGCGCACTTGGTACGGAGTTCGCAATCCAACCTGCACGTCGTCTTCGGGCGATGCCTGCCGCGCTCCTCTAACGGGACCGGGAGCAAAGCGGGGTCGAGATCGCCGGGTGGAAGCACAGGGTTCGGGTCGGGTCATTTTTACGGGGTGAAATCCGGCTCGAGCTTCCGCCCGGCGTTTCTCTTTGAAATTTCTCCGCTCGACCAGACCGCGGGATCGAGGGATAAAAGTCGGGGTCGAGATGAAGACGAAGCGTGCCGCAAACACAAAAAGGGCGGGGGGTTCTCACGAACCCCCTCACCCTTTTCGACAGCATGATCAACGGCCTGGCCAACCCAGACCGTGCAGTCGCCATCACTGCGCTACAGCTGCAGTGCAATACCAGCGGCAACGGGCGACGGCTGCTCTAGCCCATGAAACCCTGGAGCATGATCGCCACGACGAGGCCATAGATGGCGATCGACTCGATGAGGACCATGCCCAGAATGAAGTTTGTGAACATCGCGCCGGCCGCACCCGGATTCCGTGCGATACCAGCCGTTGTGTTTCCTGCTGTCAGACCCTGACCGATGCCACAGCCGAGTCCGGCCATGCCGACCGCGAGGCCCGCTCCAATTCCGAGACCACCGATTCCACCGCCAGCACCACCGTCGGCAGCGAAGGCCGCAGCCGGAGCGAGGAAGAGGACGATTGTCCATACGAGGACGTTGACGATACGACGCATTCTGATTTTCCTTCTTTTCGAGACCCTGGAGCCCTCCTGGCTCCCCCGCCCGGGGTGGGTCGAATGAACAGAGACCGACGAACGGAGCCTGTCTCCGTCCGATAAACCTTACGAAACCCTTGAACCGCCGATCAGTGCGGTTCCTCCAACGCCTGTCCGATGTAGATCATCGTGAGAAGCGCAAAAACAAACGCCTGTAGAAAGCTCACCAGCAAACCGAGGCCCATGAATATCGCCGGTAGTACGACCGGGACCATTCCCAACCAGATCACGACCACTTTATGATCGGCGAACATATTGGCAAGCAGACGAATACCCAGCGTCAAGATTCGCGCGAGATGGAGCACGATCTCGAGAGGCAAAAAGAACGGTGTGAGCACTCGTACGTGGTAATGCTTTCCGCCGATTTCCAGATTCCATAGTGCTGGGCCCATGAACTGGTAGATGTATTTCCACTTGTGTTGCTTGATGCCGACGAAGTTGTAGACACCAAACGAAATGATCGCCAAGGCGAATGTCATATTCGCGTCACTCGTCGAGCCGAGCAACCCGGGAACGAGGCTCATCACGTTCGAGACGAGGACAAAGAAGAAAATCGAGCCAACGACCGGGAAATAACGTCTCCAGTCTTCACCGATCGTCGTCTCCCCCAGATCGCCGAGTGCCTGCATGATGACTTCGATGACGTTTCGGAGTGTGACTCCCTCATCCGGCAGCACACCGCCGTTCTCGCCGGCGACCGCCCGCTTGACCGAAAGGCCCGCGAGCACCAGGAGCCCGGCCGCAAACAGCGCGGAGAAGAAGATCCATTCGGTCTCGAATTGATGTGCAATGCTTTCGAAAGCGTTCATCGGGTTCTCTCGTCGGTCTCGTCGTTGATGTCAATGTCAATGTCGGCACCGTCGGTGGTGTCGGTGGTGTTGTCAGTTTCCTGGGTATTCACAGTCATGAAATCGACGTCTTCGGGTCGATCAGAAAATTTTGAAGTAAAGAGGCGACCCACCTTCCAGAGTCGATCGTCTTCGTCTTCGTCGATCCCATCGTCGAGAAAGACGGGAAGCGTGGCCGGATCGAGGATTGGAGGTCGATTCAGCCAGGCATCGATCAGCGTCGCCGGCATCGCGATCGACAGTCCGATCAAGAGCGCAATCGGATTGGCACCCGCTTGCATCGTCATATAGATCGCAGTCCCGAGAATGATGAACCGGAGCGACAATCCGCCAACCCAACCACGAGACATCATCTCACCTGCGAAGAGGCGCTGTGCCGCACGATGGATCGCGCCGAGGTTGATCGCTTCGAGGAAGGCCCCAGCGGCGAGACTCGTGGCAAAATGCGGCGTCGCGAGCGCATACGACGCTGCCACCGCGCTTGCGGAGAGTCCGATATTCCACTGTTCAACCTTGGCCAATTCCAACTTCACTCCAGCCTGCCATTCTCGTCATCGCTACTCACGCGATC
>CBFDDD010000001.1:0-198761 GCA_965603475.1 uncultured Myxococcales bacterium | reverse complement strand
AAATTTCACCGAAAAGCAGAACAGACGCAGGTAGCCCTCCTCGCATACGCAAGGCACCGGGATCCGGCCAAATTCATTGCCTCGCGCCAAAGTTCACCGTGAAAATCCTTCTCTACTTCCTATCCGAGACCTTTGATGCGCTGGTCTCTCGTTACCCGGTCGTGGTGGCGGCCGTGGCGGCCACCTTCATCGCGACCGCGCTCACCCAGCTCGGCCCCCTTGATCATCCGAGCCGAATGCTCGACGACCTGCTCATACGTCATGCCCCAGTCTCCTTGCCCGAGTCTCGGGTCCTGGTCGTCGAAATTCCACCCGAGATCATCGTCGCGCTGAGAAACGCCGAACATTCGGACAACCCAGACGCCGTGCGCGACCTGACTCTCGCCATTCGACGACTTCGCGATCTCGGAGCGCGACAGATTGCAATCGATCTCCTACCCGCCGCGGCCTCAGAGCTGATCGCCGACGCTCTTCAGAACGATGACGTGCTATTCGGCCGGCGCTTTTCTCGTGGCAGCGGGATGGCCAGCCAGAGTGGCGTCGAAGGGACCCTCGAGGAACTGCCCGACGAATACAGACCGCTGTCGAACAGGATTGGCGTCCTGGGCATTCCCGAACTGGAGTTCGGCGTATCGAGGACGCAGACGCTCTTCGTACAGGTCGGCAATCAGGTTCTCCCGGCACTCGAATCCCTTCTGGCATCGCGCGCAGGCGCGAAACCGACCTCAGTCGATCACGGTCCCCTACGCATCGACTTTCGCGGCGGACACCACCGACTTCCAACGCTCGACTTCGAGCGAGTCGTCACGGGCGATCTGCTACTGACGCTGGTAGAGAACCACGCAGTCCTGATCGGCGCCGGACCGGATCCCTTCGTGCGAGGAATCGCCACTCCGCTCTCAGGCGATCGCGCGCTCCTGAGCGAACTCTACTACCGCGGGCTTGTGCTCGACACATTGTTGCGCGAGTCCGAGTTGACACGATCGACAGCCCTATCCTTTGTGCTCACAGCCGTCGCAGCGCTCCTGGGAGCCATGCTAGGCCAAACGATCTCCTTCCGAGCAGCCTTCTCGATCTCATGCGTGGCCAGCGTCGGCTACATGGGAGCAGCATGGCTGAGCCTCGGACTGCTCGAATTTCAACTCCCGCTCGTAGAGCTGATTACGGCGCAACCCCTCGCCTGCTTCTTTGTCCTGGCCACACGGCATATCGAGGAACGCAGGGAACTACGCCGCGCCGCACGCCGCACGTCCGCACTCGTACGTGCCCTGCCAGAACAGCCGAGCCGCCCGTCGGAATCGAACACGGCATGGCATCGCCTGGGTGAATTGTTGAAGACGAGTGTTGGGATCGAACGTCTCATGTTCGTTGAGGTCTCTCGCGACGGCGAAACCGCGAGCGAAGTGTACTCCGAAGGCTGCACGATCGACTCGGACCGAATTCACGATCTCTCGGACCATCCTTTCCCGGAGGTCATGCGCGCGAATCTGGTGTTGGAATTGACCCAACCCTTCTTCGAAGCGTCCTCGCCTCGATCCGTCCAATTTCTGCTGCCACTCTCCGACGCTGGGAGATGGCTGGGGTTCTGTGCCGTCGAATCCGCCGAGTACGGCCCCGAGCAGGAAGAGGCCACTCTTCGATCGCTTCGCGAAATCGGCCCCCTGGCAGGACGCCTGCTTGCAGAGTGGCTACGAAGCGCGAGCGCCGACGCTCTTCCGCCGACCTTCGCAAGCCACGATCCGGCCCGGCGGGCGAGTGACGGAGAGGCCAGAAGACTGGAATCGAACGCCGAGGCTCTCTATCGAAGGATCGGAACTCTGCAGAAGATCGTCGACGACGGAAGCGTTGCGAGCGCAGTCTTCGATCTCTCCGGATTCGTACTGCAATCGAACGCTCGCATGCAGGCCATTGCGACCGAGTACGGTCTCTCCCTCGCCGATTCCAGACCGTCGGAATTCATGGCAGAACTCACTGGGTTCGATCTCGACCGGACGCGTGGGATGTTCCGGCGCATCCTCATCGAGGATCGCAAGCACGTCATTCCCGTCAGGCCACTTGGAGATGGCCACACCCGAACGCTTCATGTCTCACCCTTGAATCGACCAGCCGCCGAAATCGAAGACCCCTCTCGTCCTTTCCCGCTCCAGGGAATTCTCGTCGAGATCATCGATGATGAAGTGGCTCATCAGTTCCATCGCCATCGGGCGCGCGTCGCACCCATTGCACAACGCGCGAATCTCGAGATCAGCCGCCTTTCTGAATCGATCGACAAACTTTCGAGAGAAACCGGAACCGACACGACCTCGATGGCTCGACTGGCTCGGTCGGCCGGCGAAGCCGTGAGTGCGCTTCGGGAAGGCCTGGCAAACCCACCCCAGCCAGGCGATTCAAATCCAGGTCTGATCGAGGCGAGCGGACCGCTCGAGCTTGCGACCGAGCGACACTCGGCTGAATGCCGCCAACGCAGCATATCCGTCGTCTTCGATCGGCCTGAACGACCCGTGTTCGTCGAAGCCCCAGAGGCATCGTTTCGCGACCTGCTCGATGCGAGCGTTTCCTTGCTCGTTCGGGATGCGACGGATTCATCGACACTCATCCTGCAACTGGTCGAGCTCCCGGACAGGATCGAATACGACCTTCGCAATCAGGGCTACGGAATGCCCTCGAACATCCTGCGCAAGGGGCTCTCCGAGATCGACGATGGCTCCCTCGCCGATCTCACGCGAATTCGGCGGGCGTTGCCAGAAGCCGAGTCCGCCGGCGCCGATTTCACGATCAACAGCGAAGTCGGCGAAGGCATCAGCATCAAACTCGTCATGCCGAGGGCGCTATGAAAAACGTCCACCGCAAACCAAGGAATCTCATCCTCCGTGATCTTTGATTTCTGGCCGCTCCCGGTGTTTCCGGAAGGCGCTCTCGCGAGCTCCGTGATCACCTGTGTCTGGGCGGGAGTCGCGGTCACCGCGTTCTTCAATCTTCGTTTCGGGTGGACCCTGTCGGGTGTTGTTGTGCCCGGATATCTCGTTCCATTGCTGATCTCCAAGCCATGGGCCGCCGTCGCAATCTATATCGAGGCCGTCGTTGCCTACTTGCTAGTCCGGATGATATCCGAACGGCTATCGCAGGCGGGAGTCTGGTCGAGCTTCTTCGGGCGTGATCGATTCTTCGCGCTCATTCTCGCCAGCGTCGCCGCAAGAATGGTCTTCGACTTGTGGCTCATCCCAGAGTTGGGTCTCTATCTGGCAAACGAATGGGGGCTGCAGATCGACTACAGGAACGAGCTACACAGCTTCGGCCTCGTCGTCGTGGCACTCACTGCGAATCAGCTCTGGAAGCCCGGATACCTGCGCGGTTCCGCTTGCCTGGCCGTCACCGTGGGCTGCACCTTCGTGATCGTGCGATTCGGATTGATGGAAGCCACCAATTTTTCGATCAGTAACCTCAAGTACGTCTACGAAGACGTAGCAGGCTCGATCCAAGCGGCGCCCAAAGCCTACATCGTTCTGATCACGACCTGCTTCATCGCCTCGCGACTCAATCTTCGTTACGGCTGGGATTTCAACGGAATCCTCGTCCCCTCCCTTCTCGCGCTCCAGTGGTACCAGCCAAGCGTGATCTTCACGTCGTTCCTGGAAGCATTGCTGATCCTCCTCGTGTCCGGTGCCCTACTTCGAACGAATCTGTTCGCGAACTTCAACATCGAAGGAGCCAGAAAGCTCGCCTTCTTTTTCAACGTCGGATTTATATGGAAGATCATTCTCGCCCACGGGATGTCGCTCTGGACGCCCGACATCGACGCAACGGACGTCTTCGGATACGGGTACCTGTTGTCGACGTTGATGGCGCTGAAGATGCACGAGCGCGAAATCGCCATCCAGTTCACCCGTGTCACGGTCCAGGCGTCTTTCGTCTCGATCCTTCTCGCGACCACGTTTGGGCTGGCGCTTACGAATGTTCCACGTATTTCGATCGGGCTCTTCGAAGCGGCTAAGCCAGACGTGACGGAAGTCTTCGAACCGTCGAATGAGTCGATCGCGGAATGGCTCATCCGCGATCGTGTGCGTCTGTACCGACCGGCCACCGGCCAGCCACTGCCCGCCCCCATGCCCGTAGAAATCGACGGCTTCCGAAGCGGAGTCGCGGCGATACTCGAAGGATCACCGGAAGCCCTCCATCGAGCCCCCGGAGATCTTTCCAAGGCCAACTATCAACTCGTCCGAACATCCGAGGGACTCTTGTACCTTCGGGAGAGGGAACCGGTCCGCGGCTGGGGGGCCTATGTAATCGACCCATCTGCAGAAACCGGCCTCTTGCTCGAATCCCCGCTTCCGGTGGACGAGCCTGCGTCGTATCTGGCCTCAGCGGCATTGTTCTCAGGTCTCGACGCTCGCGCTCTCGCGATCGCGGGCTCGAGAAGAGACGTGAGTGGAAGCCCAGCGGCGGATGTACTGCGATCCGAGAACACGATCTTCCAGGCCTTCCATCTACAACTCGCCCACGAAAACGTCGTCCAGATCCGATCCCGGCGCCGACCGGCGTCGAATTCCGACGCGAACGATCTCGTTCCTTCGCTCTACGTGACGGGTCGAATTCCGAAGGCACTTCGACTCCGAGAACTCGAGGCTCTGCTAGGCGACCTCGAACTTCATTGGGAGCATCTCCGCGGCGAGAACCGCCAACGAGACGCGAGACGCGGAGGCTTTGCCGAACTCGTCCTATCTCCGTCCGACATTCCGAGCTTGAGTGTCCGCGCACAAGCACTCAGCGGGACCGCAGCCGGAGTCGCCCGAGTGGAACACATCAGCACTCGTATTGAACCGTGGTTCCTGGCGAACAGAGGTCGAATCGCAAGCCGCGCGAGTGAGGGATATCAGCCGCTGCGGGTCGAAGACCTGCTCTACCTGGACGAAGAGATCCTCTCACCGCTTTTCGAATGGATCGTCGATCCGACCTCCAATGCCAATCCAGATCAAGACTCAGATCAGAATCTCGCAGAACGACATCCTCTGAATGCGGTCGCAGCTGCGGCCAGGGCGATCGGGTATCGACTGCTTCTGCTCGACGACCCCGACACGCGCGAGCGCTATGCGATTCTCGTCGAGGCCGAAGAGCCTCACGAGCGCCGTTCCTGGGGCACACACGTATTTCGCGTCGGCCCGGCAGCACCCTACATCTTCCAGGTACCACGCCCCCTGCTCGACAAGAACACTTTTGAATCGGCCATCGAGCTCTTCGGTCGGTTTCGGGGTCGGGCCTTGCTGTCCGCGGGCGCACACGCGCTCTCGAACACCGATGGATCCGCAAACCTTCGATCGACCGCGAACTCCAACAACCTGATCAATCTGGCCACCCAGGTCATACTGAGAGAATCCCGGCACGAAGCCGCACTGGTCGCGCAGATTTCCGCGCTCCGCTCGCGTGATGGGGAAGCCTGGCCGGAAGCGGACGTGTTCGTCGCGATTGCGGGAAAGGGGGTTGGAAAGCCGCCCGAATCACTTCTCATTCGACGGCTCCTCGATGCATTCGAAACGGATGGCATGAAACCGAGGATGGTCGAGGGCGAACGGGAGACCGCGGGATACGAGGTCGGTGTCCGAGCTGCGTCGCTCTACTCGAATATCTGGGCACAGCAAGATTTCGCAATCCTGTGGATCTCTCCCCGAACACGAGCCATGGGTCGCGTAGCCGGGCTTGCATGGGGAGACTCGCGATGAGAATCATCGGCCATTCCCTACTTCTGTTCGTGCTGGTCGCGGTCGGCGGTGCCGCAATTCATCTCACATTGGAATGGCTGGAGACCACGGATTTCCTGGCGGGCCCGAACGGAGTCCGGGTTTCTCGCTCGACCGCCTATCGCGTCTCGGCTTCGCAGTGGCTCGAGTTCGGGATCACCGAGCGAGGTCCTGTACGGATCCTGAGTAACTGCGCCTTCAGCCACCCGGTCGAGAACTCGACACGCTATGCCATCGACTACGAGCTACTGGACTCTTCCGGCCAGGTCATTCAGAGTGGACGCTATCACCATCGTGCACAAATTTCGTTTCTGAGCGATCCGACGCGAGCGGATCGAACGCTGCCGATCTCGAAGACGTCTTACGCTGACACTCAGCTGCCGGGCAGCAACTCGGTCGAGTTCTGGATCGAGGCACCGAACCTCGATGTTCCGGGCCGCCTCCGGATCCGAATCGCTCAACGCGACAGTTCGATCATCGAGATCGCCGCCCGCGCCTATCAGCGAACGCAGCTCTCTCCCAGAAAAGCAAAATCAGCCTGGCAACGGCTCAGCCGCCGCAAACGCGAGCAACTCGCTCGTAGCTTCGCCGTGCCGAGTGATTGGCTCGAGCCCTTCGAAACCACTGCTCTCGCCGGCCTCGCCTGGCACGCCCTCGGCCCCAAGGGCGTCGAGAACCAGGACTACGAAGAGCGAGTGCTGCTCATCGTGAACGACCCCGCTTTCGAGCAGCACCAAACACGAACGAAATCTCCTGTGACGACGGCCCACGTCGACGGAGGGTCCGTCTAATGGCGTACTGGCTCGTCAGGGTCATCGTTCTCATGATGATCTTCAACGCGGCGCCTTTGGGTGCCGAGGAGGAAGCGTCAGACCTGCTCCTACGATTGCGTTCGAGTCGCGTCGAGAAATCATCCATTCTACCCGGCAGCGAAATCGCGCAGGTCGAACTGCTCTTTGCACGCGGGCTGGATCGGACGATGGCGGCCGGTACGCTGCGTGCATGGGAAGAACATGGATTCGTGACTGAGTCGATTCGACTTCAAGGCGATCCTTGCCACCTGTTATTCGAAAAGGCAGACGCCCGACTGGGGCGGGGGATTTTCCTGTTATGCCCCACTCGATCCCAGGGATCAATACTCTTGATCCCGCATGGATTCCACGATCGGTTCACGGCCGAAATCGGGGTGCTTCTCGCCGAGGAAGGTCGGTTCAGAGCCGTCGCCTGGAATACGACTCCTCGACAGCCGACAGAAGACGACGAATCCGAGCGAGTGGATCAAGATGCCGAGATCGAGAACTACTTCACGGGACTCGCGCGTGCAGTCTCGGTTCTGGGGCTCCCGGGGCCGATGATCCAACTTCACGGCTTCGCTCCCTACCTGCGTTCGACCGAGGCTGGGCGAAGAGCTCGAGCGATTCTCAGCTCAGGATCGAATGATCCACATCAGTCGACGCTGGACGCCGCAAGCTGCCTCGAACATGAACTGGGTGATCGTCTACTCGTCTACCCGACCGAGGTGAGCGAACTCGGAGGAACGCAGAACCAGATAGCAGCCGTGCTACGCGCCTGGGGCAGAAGAGATTTCCTCCATCTCGAACTCTCCTTTGCCCTTCGCAAGAAGCTGCTCGAAGACTCCGATACGAGACGATCGCTGATCGATTGCATGGAGGGAGAGTTGCGATGAGACGTCTGTCGTTCCTCCCTCTCCTATCGATCGCACTGATTCTTTCGCATGCGGTCCCGAGGCTACCGAGCGCCGAGATCGATACCCGCCGGCTCAGTCTGTCTTCGCAGTATGCAGATCCGGTGGCATGGCTCAACATCGAAGGGCCACCTTTCTGGGTTGGCGGCATCGAACCACGCTACTCGTTCGACGATCGCACCCATTTCGTCGAGCTGGAACCCGGCAACGAGGTCCGGCTGATCTTGCCGACGGGCGATTCCATGCTCGTCCAGGGCCCCGCCGAAGAACTGGACATGCTCGAATGGTCGACGTCGAACGGCTCGGGGCTCTGGGCAGAGGCGGTCGCCGAGACGACAGAGATCCGTGACCAGATGCTATTGCCATTCTCGATGTGGGGCACACGCCTGGTGGCAATTCGCCATTCGGTTGCAGCGGAACATCCGATTCGGATCGCCCTCTTTGTTTCACGCCGAGACGGCGGAGTCAATATTCGATTCGAACGCAAGTCGATCCCACTCGGCTCAGTACGCCGAACGCTCGCGCTTGGCCTGCAACCCCAAGCAGGTCCCCTCTACGAACTCAAACCCGGCGAAGAACGAACGGTCGAAATAGATGGCCCCCATCGGTACCTGCTCGAGCACCGGGTCTTCTATCCGCACGAGGTCTCGGACCGCCGTTTCAGCTATCGCGTCGAACTTCGAACGGGCGAGCGCTCGAGCGAAAGCGAGTTCGTCGCCTATCCCGAAGTTCGCAATTTTTCGACCGTGACTGCGAGAACGCGCGTCGTTGGGCGCCTCATGCGAAGCTACATCGATATCCCAGCAGGCCCCCAACGCCTCACGATACGAACGGACGCGCCACTCCTCGCCAGGCTACTCGGGCCTTTCGACGAGCTTCGAGCGAGCTGGGCCGACGATGCCGAAGCAACGCTCGAGGAATCTGCCTGGCTCGCGGAGTGGTCGACTCTCGAATCGGATGCCATCTCGGATCCGCGTTCCAACGCTCATCAGCGAGCCCTGTTGCGCATTGCCCGCGACAATCGCCAGATCGACGCGGGCCTTCTGGCCGCGGATCGTGCAATCGCCGAAGCCCGCGCCATGCCGAATCTTCGTTCCCTAAGAAGGTTTGCCCAGACACTCGCCATAGGTCAGATCGGCTATCGAGGACTCCTTGCCCGCAGAGGAGAGACTCTGAGCTCAGAAGAATCGCGTTCCTATCTCTTCATCACGTCTGGCCTGCGTTCACCGGTCGATGATCGCGATCGCTACGTGCTAGGCGATCAACATGCGACGTCCCTGAGACGCCAGACCGTCTCCGGTCGCTTCGTCCCCCTTCCCGAACCGAAGGATGAGCTCGTCTACTTCCTGCCGGAAAGGTCGGCGGCGAGCCGACTCCGCCTTGCCCTGCAGCCGCGCGGCGAGGTGGGCGATCGCTGCCGGCTCACGATCGACCTGGGCGGGGATCGGCACGTGCGTCTCCATACCGGGACGACACCCGCTCCGAAGCTTCTCGACGTCGGCGCGCCCGAAGTCGCGACCTCGCTCCAGACAGCAAGCGGCGACATTCCGGGTGCAGTGGCGAACCTCGGGTGGAGTTCCGAGAGTTCGAGCGCCGAGTTCGAACTCCCCGAGTCCACGGACGTCGTTCGAGTTCGGTCGGCTGACTGCGACGGTCGAAAAGTTGCGCTGGCCTACGGGGTCGGGCGTCGGGATTCGATGAACGAAGCCGAGTACCGCGCAGCGGTGAGTGCACTCGGCGGCCCACCCGCTGCGACACGCCTCTTTTCCGCCGCACTCGAAAATCTCGACGACCTTCTGGACGGGTCCGCCCCCCTTGCAACGACCGTAGGCGACGCCGCGGGAGAGTCGACGTGGCAACGCGCCGCTTCGGCGCGACTCTTGAACCACTGGATTCCGTCACTCCGCATGATCCGAGCACGGAACGTCGATTTCCGCCATCAGGTCGAGGCCATCGTCTTCACCCCGACGGAACTCGTCGAATCCGACGACCTTCAGGAACTACGAGCAAGGGCAGAAGAGCTCGAACGGGCCGAATATTGGCTCGCTGCCTACGAGACGTGGATGAAGATCGCACTCGCTGGGCCAGGCGACACGGCGAGCGAAGTAAAACTGCGTGCCGTCGATGCCTTGCTCCAGTCCGGTGAATCGAGACTAGCCGCCACGATCCTGAAGGCGGAAATGATTCATGGGCGCGACGAGGCCCTTGCTTCGCAAGCCTTGGATCGACTTGCGGAGATCTACCACCGGCAGGGAAACGCGCTCGCGCTCGAAGGCTTGCTCGCCTCACGCGCCATTTCGGCTCGCGACGAAGCCCGCAGCGATGCGCTTGCACGTTTGTCTTCTCTCGCGCTCGAGAAAGGAAATGGGGCTCTGGCTCTCCGCCTCGATCTGATCCTACCCGCGACACACTACGACCCCGTGCGTCGCACGGAAGCGGCCTATCTCAAAAGATGGTGGACCACGTTCGAAGAATCACTCGATGAACACGAGACCAGCACGGCCAACCGATGGAAAGGATATCGCGCCCAACAAGCGGGCGATTTTGGTGAGGCTCGACGCCAATGGCGAGACGCAGATGACGCGGGGAAATCTGCCCTCGCAGCCCTGGATCGTGCGCTCTCCATTCGAGACGACCTCGTCGACGGATCGTCCGAAGAGCGACACCAGGCCCTGCAACGTTGGGCTGGGTGGCGGCGTAGTCTGCCGGGACGGCGAGTCTGGAAGCCGGCCGAGGATCTGGTGGTCTCCGAAGACGGCGGCGAGCGTCTCCGATCCAGGTCCCTCGGCCTTTTCTCTCGCTGGGCCCGGTCGACGCCCGATCGACCGGTTCGAATCCGAGTCGTCGGACCAACGACATTGCGAGTAGACACACGACCACTCGTCACGGCGTCGTCCCCTCGGAACAAACCGAGCTGGCTAACGTTTCGCACCGATCGAAGGCACTGGCGATCACCGCTCCGCGGGGCGTCGATCTCGACCGGAATCGAGAGATCGGACGACGGGCCTGAAAGTATCGGCTCATTGTCTCGAAGTACGTTGGTCCTGGATCCGGGAATTCACGAGATCGAAATTTTCGACCCGCGTGGTGCGAGCCTTCTCCGAGTCTTCGAGGAAAAGGCCCAGTTCGACTTCGCGATCCTTCCGAACCTCAGCCCGGGTGCACTCGATTGGCTCGCAGGAAACGCACCGCCGCCGGCGACCTCGGGCATCGGCTGCCGCTCCGTAGGTCGACTGAATGTGTGTTCGCGGCCGCTCTTCGCGATACCGGAGATCACGAAATCGAGCGTCGTCGTCGCTGATCTGCAAGCGGCCTTCGATCCCAGGCTCTTCGACGAACCCACGCCTGACGGGATCGATGCCGCGTGGCCTCGCCTCGTTCCGGCGGCGGAGCTTCCGCCCGCCGAGGCGAAGATAGAAAAAGAATTTCGACCGGCACTCGGTCCCGAGGAGGTGATTCGGGATTCCTGGTTGATCTCGGAGCGGAATCGGCAGCCCTACGGAAGGATGACTCGAATCGGTGCTCTGGCGGACCTTTCCCGAACCGATCCACTGATCCAGAGCCTGTACGACCAGGCGATGTCAAGCTTCCGCTGGAAGCGAGTCACGCAGGTCGTCGAGAGCGCGGGCGTTCGGCTCGTCCCCCAGCCCCTCGGCGCACCGTTTACCCGCGGCTCGCGCAAGTCGTGGCCCCTCCTCAGCCCGTCTTGCCGTCAGAGCGATCGCCTCCGCGAGTCCGGGGAGATCGTAGTGGCCCTCGACAACAGAACGCCCGCCACGGTCAGCATTGAAATCGAGAACTGTCACCGAAGCGCAGAAACGGCACGGCCAGCATCCGCTCTCATCGAAGTCGACGGGGACCCTCGGAACGAAGTCCACCTCGACGAAAGCCAGCATGCTGCGACTGTCAAACTAGAGATCGCGGCCGGAGCGCATTCGATCCGTGTAAGCGCACCCTCCGTTCCCACTGGCCAAACGATCGGCGTTCGCGTCCTCGAGCACGGACGTCCGATCAACCCGACACGCAATCGCGCCTACCATGTCGCCAAGCCCGAATCGCCGCTCGTCCTCCAGGTCGCGGGACCGAGACGAATCCGGATCGATCAACTATCTGAAGGCGTGACGCTCACTTCCTACCGATCACTGCCGCCAGGCGACTCCCTCATCGAGTTGACTTCGGAGGGCAGCCCGGAAATGCTCTATCGAGTCGCGAAGACCGTTCGCAAAGACGACGACATCCCCGCGCGTGCGCCCACTCCACCGCGACCGCCCGCCGTCCATACTCCCCTCGCGATCGCCTCCCTCGACGGGCCCGATCCTGAACCGGAACACATGCATCCAGAGCGGATCCGGGCGGGACTCGAGGATGGGACATGGACCGCCACCGTCAAATACCTCTCGAGAAGAATCGACAACGACGAGCCTGGTTCGCAATTCAGCGAAGACATGGGGGAGCTGCGCGGGACCCATCGGTTCCGCAACGAGTCCTGGGGGTTCTACTCGCAAGGTGATCTCTTCGCTCGCCCTCGGAAGAACGGAGGACCGACTTTCGGGGGACGAGGGAGATGGATCTGGCCCACGCTCGGAATCTGGCGCGGACTCGAACGGCGAGCGACCGTGACCACGGTCGCTCAACCGCCGACGGACGGGCCGAATCGACTCGAAGCCCTGCTCGGGGCGAATGTCGAAGCGGCGCTGCCGCACTCGATCACCGCGAAGATTCGGCACCGACCGGCGATCGGCCTCTTCGCTCGTTGGTTGAGCCTGGGCGATCGCAATGGATATCCCAGAGAGAACATCGATCGCGACGTCTTCACCCCCTACAAGGCCGACCATCTCTATGGGTTGACCCTGAAAGACTCACTGACGCTTCGTCCCTATCGGGACGTCTTCGGCAAGCTCGACATCGGTATCCAAACGAACGAAGACTTCAACATCGGCTCACCCGATCGAATTTCCATGGGTCTTGCCGGAGCGGTTCTCTATCATGGACTGGAGATCGATGGGGGCTATCGCTGGCGCCACTATTTTGACGACAGCGACCGAAGCGACAGCATCGATCGATACGACATCTTCCTGGGTGTCCAGCTCGAGAGATGGTTGCGATTGGCACGTCGTTGGCAACTGGGCGTGGAGGCACGCCACGAAATTTCTCGAAGTACGACCAGCCTGATGCTTTCGCTTTCGTTTCATTTCGGCCGCGAACGTGGGTTCAGGGATTTTGCGCCCGACACGCTGAGATTCCGAAACGAACGCGATCTCTCGCGTCGTCGTCAGACGGACTCGAGCCGGGAGCGTGCCCGTTGACGACCCGAAGCCTCGCACAGTTCTTGTCACAAGGGTTGCGGCCGCTTGCGCTACGCGTCGAGGCCGGTCGGCTGCTCGAGATCGAAGAACAGCTCCTCGCGTCCGGCATCGATTCCGCGGAACCCGACTCCGCGGCCGTCGTGGCGTTTCTCTTCGAGACCGCCCAGCGGGCCACCAAGGAGCTCGCATTACTCCGTCAGAGCTACGTCGATTTCGCGTCGAACTACCAGAATGCCAGCGGCGCGGAAGAATGCGACGAAATCGTTCTGGAGTTCGCGAAGCAACTCGGCTCCCGGGGCATTGCGCTGCGCGAGGATCGCAGGGCTCTCAGTCGCTGGTTCGGATACGACGCTGTCGTCGAGCGATTCGGTCGGCGCGAACAGATCGCAGAGCAACGGATCGGTTTCTTGATCGAGCGCTTCGGATCCGTCGCCTCGGCGGTGATGCGCCAAGCGGCCCCGAACGACGCGCTGCCACTCTTTCGAAGCTTTCAAGTCGAATCGCTCGCGACGCCGTTGCTCGCACACGTCGGCGATGAGCGTGTCCGAATCGAGGCCTTTCGTTGTCTGTCACGATGCTTAACGGCTCTGCCCCCAGGCCAGGAGATCGGAGCCGTCGCAGCCCAGCTGGTCCAGTTCGTGAATCGCGCCGCGCTCGACCCTGGACAGAACATCTGGATCCAGTCCGAGGCACTCGCCCTTGTCCTACACACTTCCCCCACGATCTTCGCCCGGACAGTCCAGAAGCGACTCTCGGAACCCGGCGAGGGCGATGACCTCTTCGTGCGTCGCAGGGCCGTTCGTCTCGTCGCGTCACACTTACGCGATCAACCAGAGCTATGGGACAGCATCGAGCCGATCCTCGCCGATCCGAGCGCCTATGTTCGACAAGAGCTGCCGGGCTCGATCGTCCGCGGCTGTCCCGAGAAATCGATCGATGTGATCCGCCGCCTGGCGCGGGACGATGGATCAGCTTCAGTGAGAGCGTCCGGTCTGCTCTCCCTACCGCTTCTTGCCGAAGCAGGCGAGGAACTCGCTCCCCTTCGAGCTCTCCTCGAGGATGTCTTCGAGTCCGAGGAAGACAGTTATGTGCTCCGAGCGGGTCTTCGCATCGCCGACGAACTCCAGAAGACCGTGCTGATCGCCGGAGATACAGACAGCGCGGAGATCTGGTACCACGAGATCCATTCCTCCCTGGAACAGCTGCATACCCGAGCGGAATCCTTCGTCGTCCGACGCGCCGCCGCGCGCACACGCGAACGACTATGGAGTCGCGCAGATTCCGATCGGCGCGCGGCGCTCGAAATCATCGAGCGGGCAAGAGACGAGACTCGTCCGCGCAGACGAACATCCGTCTCGCGTGAGGCGCTGGGGCCTCTCTCCCGGGACACGATCGGGCGCCTGATGGCGGTCGCGGCCGAACTCGATTTCGGTCTTTTCGCGGACACGCGTGGGCGCCAGATCCGGATCACCCGCGGCCATCGCTTCGGCTTTCGACTCTGGCGATTCCTCCACGAATTTCGCAATCCCGCCACGGACAAGCGGCAGGCTCATCGACATACGATCGGTCGCGTCTTCCGCGGAGACCTGCACGCGCCTTCCGCGATTCTCTCCGAGCTCTCCGAGACGACCGTACCCGGCGAACCCCTCTTCATCGAGGACGAGGACGGATGGAGGCCCTATCTCCCCCTCGTGGACGAGGTGATTTCGAGTCTCGACGAAGGGTTTAAAGCCCAGACCCTCGAAATCTACACGGCGGAGGGGGTCACGGAAATAACCTCGCCACACGCGCTCTTTGCTCGCTTCCACGCCCGATCCGTTCTGACTCGGAAGTTCCTGCATTATGCGCGACTCCGGAACTGGCGTGCCGATCGTGGGGGCCACGCGAGTTCATATATCGAGGCGTTGCGCGAACTGGGAATTGTGATCCGGATCAGGCCACATGATGATCAGCGTGCCCCGACCTCGTCGGACGAATCGGTTATGCGGTTCTTCGAGGAGGCGCCATGAACCTCGACTGGATCACAACGGTCTACGGCTATTTTCATTCCGTCTACGGCAACACGATCTTCGAACTGGCAATCTTCATCCTCGCTGCGTCTGCGTTTTTTCTCGGGCGACATTTCAAGTCGACGCGCGACATCGTCCGAGCGCGAAAGAAGATTCCGGTCATGATCGGCGGATGGGGAACGCGTGGGAAGTCGGGGACCGAGCGCATCAAGGCTGCGCTCTTCAACGCACTCGGATACTCGGTCTTCTCCAAGACGACCGGAACCGAAGCGATGTTCGTGGCGGGCCCACGCTACGGCCAGCTCACGGAGATGTTCCTCTTCCGACCGTACGACAAAGCAACTATCTGGGAACAGGGAGACGTCATCAAGATCGCAGCAGGGCTCGACGCTGATATTTTCCTCTGGGAGTGCATGGCGCTCACCCCGGACTACGTCCAGGTTCTCCAACGTGACTGGATGAGAGACGATCTCGCGACCATCACGAACACCTACCCCGATCACGAAGACCTTCAGGGACCTGCCGGAATCGACATTCCCGAGGTCATGACTCGCTTCGTTCCTGAGGCGTCCGAACTCGTCACGACGGAGGAGAGCATGATGCCGATCCTTCGTGAGGCCGCAAGAAAACGAGGTACGCAATTCACCGAAGTGGGATGGCTCGAGGCCGGTCTACCCACGGAAGACGTCCTCGCTCGCTTTCCGTACGAAGAACATCCTTCGAACATCGCGTTGGTAATCGAGATCGCGCGCCGCTACGGCATTCGCGGGGACTTCGCTCTGAAGGAAATGGCCGATCGGGTCGTCCCCGACCTCGGGGTGCTCAAGGTCTACGATCCCGCCCCGATTCTAACGCGGACTCTACAGTTCGTGAGCGGTCAGGCCGCGAACGAGCGCTTCGGATTCCTCGCGAGCTGGCGGCGCACCGGCTTCGACACCCACGATCCCGAAGAGGAGCCCGGTACCTGGCTCGCCACAGTGGTGAATAATAGAGAGGATCGCGTTCCCAGATCGAGAGTCTTCGCGGACATCCTGGTGAGGGATGCGATGGCCGATCGACATTTTCTGATCGGGACTAACCTGAACGGGTTTCTCGCCTATCTCGAAGAGTCATGGGATGTCTACGCGCAGGAAGTCACACTCTGGTCCGAAGACTCATCGGATCCTGGTGCGCGGCTCGACGAATTCGTGCGTCGATTTCGCGCTCCGCGGGATCGCTCGAGTCTGGTTGATCGGCTGGCTGCAATGCTGAATGGAATCGGGGTCGACAGCGACCGGGACAAACTCGAGGCGGCCATCGACGATGAGCATCAACTTTCTTCCCTTCTCGAACTGGTCGAAGCCGGTACCGCCGAAGACCTCATCGACCATGTCGATCGTCTGCGACAGCAGCTGAGTGACCTCGATGGCTTTCGTGACCGCCTGAGCAAAGCCGGCGAATCACCCAACGCGGGGCTCGACGACGAGCTGAAAAGCATGCTCCACGATTGGTTCATGGCGAAAATCGTCGTCATCTGGGACTCACATTCGACGGGTGACGAAACGATCGGCCGAATCGCGAGAGAACTCCCTCCCGGAATCACCACCCGAATCATGGGATGCCAGAACATCAAGGGGACCGGCCTCGACTTCGCGTACAGATGGGTGGCCTGGGACAGCTGCGTGACGGCTTGTGGCGATCTCGTTTCAGGCGATCCGAATCGGTTGGAATCGGGTCTGCGATCTCTTGCTCAATTGCCGCGATTCGGGGTGATTTGCCATGAGCATCTGAGATCCGCCCTCGTGGAACTCGAATCGAATGACGCCCTACACAATGCTCCGCTCCAGAGTCGGATCCGCGAGATCGAAGATCGTCTGAATGCAGAATCACCCTCCGAGGCCGAGTCGGTGAAGTCGGAACGACGGTCCGACAAGAAGCAGGGTCGCTGGGTTGGCGCACTTCTCGGCCATCTCGAAGGCTTTCTCGATGCAGGAGATGCCATCAAGCGTAGAAGAGAGGCCGATCGGATCTATCGCGACCTCATGGCCGAGCGGGTTTCATCACGAGCCGCCGTCGCCATGTTGCAGGCGTTGACCAAACGTCAAAAGGGTGGATGGCTAGAGAAGTCGCTCGCCCGCAGAGGATCAAATCGCGATGCGTGACACGACTGACCCGACATGGCGAAGCGCATCGCCGCCTGGCGAGGGGGCGGATTCGCATTCTGGCTCCAAACGAATGATCATCCTGCCGAGGAATCAAGGAGGCGTATATGCGTCGATTCGCATGGCTCGCGGTCGGAATATTTGCGGTTTGGAACGTGGCGTCGGCGAGCGATGACGAGCATCTCCTCCATTGGAGCTACGCGCAAGGTGAAGGGCCGGCGCAGTGGGCCGAACTGTCCCCAGAGTTCGCGCTCTGCGGAGAAGGGCGTGAGCAGTCGCCAATCGATCTGCACCAAGATCCAGAAGGCGATCTTGCGAGCGACGCGATGCCAGGGAACGCTCGCATCGCCTTCGATTACCGTGCCTCTCCTTTACGCATCGTACGACAGAGTCACATCGTGGATGTCGTCAACAGCGGTCACACGATCCAGGTCAATCCTGAGGGCGAGAGCACGCTCGATCTCGACGGCGGACGCTTCCGGCTCATGCAGTACCACTTCCATGCACCGAGCGAGCATACCCTCGACGGCCGCCGATTCCCGATGGAATTACACGCCGTGCATCAGAGTGAGTCGGGAGAACTCGCGGTAGTCGGCATCTTCATCGAAAGCGGGGCTGCCCATCCGACGATGGCCAAGCTCTGGGCGCATATTCCGGAAGAGGAAGGCTTGATCGATCACCACGAGGATGTGGAGACCTCGCCCGGAGCACTCCTTCCGAATACGGTCCACGTGTTTCGCTATTCAGGCTCCCTGACGACTCCGCCCTGTAGCGAGAAGGTGCGTTGGGTCGTGATTGCAGAGTCGATCGAGTTTTCCCAGGAACAGATCGAGACCTTCGAAAAGTTCTACACTGGAAACAATCGCCCGCTGCAGCCTCTCAACGGCCGGAAGGTAAAAGTGCGACAGGTCGATCGGAATAGCCAGAATAGCTATTCTGCTCTTGATCGAATGGATCCGGATCCAGAAATCGCGCTCGGATCAGTCGCTTCGGATGCGCTATTCCGATACTCGCATGAGCAGGGCTTCTCGAAGCGGCAGCTGGAAATCGAAAAACTCTCCCACCCTTCGACGCTCGAACTGACCAAATAAACGTGAGAGGGCAATCATGAAGCTTTCTACCGCGAAATCCTTAGCAGTCCGAATTTTGTCCAGTATCACGATTCTATTGCTTCTAGACGCAACGAGTTTCGCGCAGGAAGGTTCCGAGTCAGACCTCGCAAAGAAAACACAGAACCCCGTCGCGAATCTCATCTCGCTGCCCTTCCAAAACAACACGGGCTACAACTCCGGCCCTCGCGAACGAACACAGAATGTGATGAATATTCAGCCGGTGATTCCCCTGAGTATCAACGATGAGTGGAACCTGATTACACGAACGATCTTCCCCATCGTTTCGGAGCCGTCATTCGTCCGCGGACAGGATCGACAGACGGGGATCGGCGATACGACCTTCACACCCTTTCTCTCACCGAAGGAACCGGCTTTCGGAAGTCTAATCTGGGGCGCGGGGCCGGTCTTCAACATCCCAACGGCTTCGGACGATCGGCTCGGCGCGGATGCCTGGGGTATGGGTCTGAGCGCCGTCGCTCTGACGATTCAAGGCCCCATCGTCGCGGGGGCGATCGTCAGCAATATCTGGAGTCTCGAGGGCGAGGATTTCAGTCGATTCCTCCTCCAGTATTTCGTCAATTACAATCTCGCCGACGGTTGGTACATCGTAAGTTCGCCGATCATGACGGCCGACTGGGAGGCAGACGACGATGCATGGACCATTCCAGTAGGCGGGGGAGTCGGAAAGGTCGAGAAATTCGGAAAGCAGCCAGTCAACTTCTCTGTCCAGGCCTTCTACAATGCTGAGAAGACCAAATTCGGCGGGGACTGGTCCACCCGATTTCAGGTCCAACTTCTGTTTCCGCGCTAATGAAACTGAAGATCGCCTCGCGCTGGTTCGAACGAACGAATATGGGAGACGGACTGACTCTTCTTCGCGAGCCCTACGCCCATCCGCTTCTGCGCTGCAATATCTGGCACATCCGCGGACGTGATCGGGATCTGCTGATCGACACCGGTCTCGGCATTGCCTCCCTGCGAGATGAGATCGCTGATCTGATCGACAAACCGCTCGTCGCGTTGGCGACGCATATCCACTACGACCACGTCGGAAGCTTTCACGAGTTCGAGACGCGCTTGATGCATCGACTCGAAGCACCACAAATGGCGGATTACCGGGAATTCTGTGCACTGGCGACGGACAGGATTCCTTCAGAATTTCTCGATGGTCTGGCCGCAATGGGAATGCCCGTCGAAGGCGAAGCTCTGGTCGACGCCCTTCCCTATTCCGGCTTCGATCCGGCGACCTTTCAGACGAAGTCGGTCGCCCCAACGCTCGTCGTCGACGAGGGCGACCCGGTCGACCTGGGCGATCGCCGTTTCGAGATCCTCCACCTGCCTGGCCATTCGGGGGGAAGCATCGGTCTCTGGGAGGCGCGAACCGGAACTCTCTTTTCAGGCGATGCCATCTACGATGGACCGCTTCTCGACGACCTCCCCGAGAGTGATATTCCAACCTATGTGGAAACCATGAAGCGGTTGCGCGAGCTTCCCGTAGAAGTCGTCCATGGCGGGCATGACGAAAGTTTCGGTCGTGAGCGATTGATCGAGATCGCTGATGATTACGTTGCATCTCGAGGCTGAATCGAATTAAAGAGAAGAGACATTCATGATCGACCTGATGACATCCGACGAGATCGCTGCCGTTCGTGAACAGCCCGAGCGTTCTTCCTGGCTGCCGGCGCAGTGCTATACGGATCCCGCGTTCTACGAACTGGAAAAGGAGCGCATTTTCCGCCGAAGCTGGCTCAGCGTTGGCCGGACCGAGCAGGTCTCCAACCCCGGCGATTATTTCGCGATCGATCTCTTCGGCGAGCCGTTGATCATCGTACGCGACAAGGACGGGATCGTGCGGGCGCTATCCAATGTCTGCCCCCATCGCTGGATGCTGTTGGTTGGACACGATGCCGACTCGACCTTTCCCTTCAAGACCGAGCCTTGTGGCAATCGGCGATCGTTCCAATGTCCGTTTCATCTCTGGTCGTTCGACCTCGATGGAAAGATGATCGGCGCACCCGGGATGGAAGAGGCAGAGGATTTCAACAAGCAGGACTGGAGTCTGCCGCAGTTTCGAGTCGAGCTCTGGGGTGGTTTCATCTTCGTCAACCTCGACCCTGAGGCCGAGCCCCTCGCTCCACAGCTGGCCACGCTCGACCCCTTCGTCGAAGCCTACGAACTCGATCGCCTGCGTACGATCGGGACACTCGAATACGAGTGTGACTGGAACTGGAAGATCAGTGTCGAGGCGGGCTCCGAGTCGTACCACCATCTGGGGCTGCACCAGAATCTCCTCGAGGATTTTCTGCCCGCAGCCATGTCGAAAATCGAGCCGACTCGCGGCCCCTACTCTCTCTATAGAAATCCGACAGCCGACGGGAGCCCCGTCCCGACCGCGTTCCCGCCTCCGGCGGGACTCTCCGATCGCCAACGCTCTTGCCTGAAGCTGGTCACGATCTTCCCCTACACGATGTTCTTCATGTTGCCCGAGTCCACCGGATACCTACAGCTGATTCCACAATCGCACGACAAACACCGGCTTCGCTACGTGCTCCTGGCCCATCCCAACATCGACCAGCACGAGAACCCGGAAGAAGTCGCCAACACGCTGCGCGAGACGTTCGATGTCGTCCATCAGCAGGACATGGCAGCCGGCCGCTACTGCTGGGCGGGCGCACAATCGCGCCTCGCGCGACCCGGCCGGAGATCGCACCTCGAAACCCAGCTCTGGCAGATGCACAACTGGCTTCTAGATCAACTCGAGAAGCCATGATTCAAGTTCGGGCCAAATCTCGCCAGGTCTCTCACTGAGCCGTGACTGGATCGATCGGGCAGATCTGCCCGATCTCCGCCTCGATCGTCTCGGCAGCGAGCAAGCACAGGTCTTCCCGCCAGCGATCCGCATAGATCTGCACGCCCGTTGGCAGGCCATCGGCTACGCCCGTCGGTATGGCGATCGCCGGAATACCCAGGAGGTTTGCAGGCGTGATGAAGCGAAGACGATCGACTGTCATCTTGCTGCCAGTGCCGGGTTGAATGTCCTCATCGTGCAGAAAGGGAATGTCCGTCCAGGTGGGGCCAACAACGATCGGGTAGTCCACGAAGAACTCGGACCAGAGTCGACTCAGTCTGAGTCGTTCCCCGTGAACCACCGGGATCATCACTTCTTCAGGACGATATTCTTCGATGAGCTCACGCAGAGCCCGCTGTGATTCCGGCGACATCACCGGACCCAACAGCTCGAGCGTGACTCGAATATCCATCGTCAGAATCTGCGCCCAGACATCTGTGACCTGCGAGAGTTCCGGCGGACTCACCTCTTCGACCTTCCAGCCCTGATCCTCCAGAACGGCAGCCGCGCGCTTGACCGCTGCCACGGTCGATACCGGGAGTTCGACACCCGGCACCTCTGTCACCAGGGCCACCTTCTTGTGAGTCGGAGCAGGACCGTATAGCGGCACGTCGACGGATACGGGATCGCGAACGCTTCGCCCTGAGAGGATTTCATAGCCGAGCCGAACATCTTTCACGTGGCGGGCCATCGGTCCCTCCACCGCCATCAGCTGCTCGGCGAGCCCGCCGTTCTCGGGCGGGAGCGAAGAAGCATGGGGAATTCTTCCGGTGGTCGGCTTCAAGCCAATGACACCACAACAGTAGGCGGGATTTCGAAGTGATCCGCCGATGTCATTTCCCAGTCCGATCGGACTCATGCCTGTCGCAAGGCTAACGCCTTCACCACCGCTGGAACCTCCAGCCACACGTGTTGGATCCCAGGGATTGAGAGTCCGTCCTCGCAGAGGATTGCTGGTCGAGATTCGCAGACCGAACTCGGGCAAATTCGTCCTGGCAATCGGTATTCCACCCGCTGCCTTCATTCTCTCCACGACGGGTGCGTCGCGTAGCGGCATGGACTCCGCGAGGGCTGGCACACCTTGAGTCGTCGCCGAACCCGTACAGTCGATGTTTTCCTTCACGGTAAACGGAACGCCGTGCAACGGCCCTGTACCTGGATTCGCATCGGCCTTCTTGGCTGCTTCCAGCGCGGAGTCTCCTAACACGATGGTGACTGCGTTCACGGAGGGATTCACGGCTTCGATTCGTCTCAGATGGCTTTCGACGACCTCGACACTCGAAACGTCCCTTCTCCGAATCAGCTCGGCCAGTTCCGTCGCTGACTTACTCCAGAGCTCTCCACTCACATCATTCTCCGATCATCCGCGCAACGGATTGGCGTCGCCTCCCCCGTGACGGCAGCTGCGTATCATGAGATTCTGGACCGAGGGCGATGTAACTGCAACGACTGATAGTCAGAATGGTGAGATCGATGCGGGGCTTCTCTCGGACGCCGCGGGCTTGTCGCATTAGATCGCCCCTTTGATCGCTGCAGAGCTTGCAGGTCGATTGGGGCACGTGCTCGATTTCGGGCTACTGTCTCCCCGTTCAAAACAACCGTCGAGGAGATCGGGATGCGTATCGTTCTTTCTGTGTTTCTAGCATTGGCACTCGCCGCGCTCAGCGGCTGCTCGTTTTCGGATAGCTCTAAGTCGATCTCGGATTCGATCAGCAGCCCCTCAAAGAGTTCTTCCGACTCCTCGAGCGGAGATGACGACAAGCCTGAAGAGCCTGCGGATATGGCTCGTTATCAGTCGGACGTCAGCCAGTTGGCGGTCACCTATGCCAAGACCGGGGGCGACATCGGCGCATTTCGCACTTCCGTATCCAGTATCGCGAAGGAATACGGAGTCACGAACTGGGAGGCCGATGAAATGACCAACCAGGCGATCGGTCGTGGGGCCGGAACTGCCGGCATGCAGGAAGAAGCGTTTACGAGCTTCTCCAAGAATCTCTATGGAGACGACCTTGGCAAGCAGAACGAACTGCGCACTGGGTATCAGGAGACGGCGCAACCGGAATCGGAATAGATTCGTTCCGCTGGGTTTCGTCTTCGGCTGCCTGGTCGCGATCACGGTTGTCATCGCGGCGGCCACGACGGCTGCCGGAGCGAACGAAGATGCAAGCTTCGACTACTTCTATATCGAGTCGAACGAAGGCGGATCCAGCGGCGGGCACACGGCCGTCCGCTTCGGACAGGACGTCTACCATTTTCAGAACGAGGCAGGCTTGCTCGTGCTGCGCCGCGAGCGCGCGCACGACTTCCTCTATACATACGCTCTGCTCGGGAATCGGACCGTTCACTCGACGCGAATCGGAGTCTCGGAAGAGAGTCTGTCCGACCTCGTCGCTCGGTTCCGTGCCCGCCATCGAGCACAAGAGGCACAGCTCCGCGTCGAGGACGCATTGGCCCATGATCTTCGATTGCTCGAGTCGCTTCACGATCGCGAGGAATATCCATCGAGCCAACCGGATGAACGACTCCTAACCGTTCCGGGTCTCGGCTATTTTGACCCGCTTCCTTCGACCGCCGACGATCGCTCGGCCACCCTCCTTTCCCTGGGCCGGGACATCGCCCGTGTGCAGGGTCCCGATTATCTGGCGAATCGCCGGCTCGCCCTGACCGACGAGATGCGGGCTCTTTCCCAACAGGACCCGACGAGCTGGGCAGCCGAGGTTCCGACTTCGGCCTATGACCACCCGGCCTTCGCGCGGGCCTATTCGAACCGCTGGGTCGATCTGGCTGCCGGGTTGGCGGCACTCGACACGCTAGAGGAGGCGCGTCCTCTCGCTACCACCACTCATCACGCTCCACTCCACGACTCCTTCGTGCTCGACTCCGAAGAAATCCAGGTGCTTGCGCGATATGCGAAGAAATTGACCGGACAGCTCGTGGAGCTCGCTGCTTCCCGACGTCCGGATTGGGGCCAGACACTTCTGGTCGGAATGGCGAGGCTATCGGCATTGAATCAATCCGTCGCGAGCGGGCGCCTCGTCTTCCTCGACACCTTTCCCGAAGAGTCCGAAGACCTCGGTCATGTCGAGATCGATCAACATGGGGATGTCGAAGGGATCATGCTTTCGGAGAACCAGAAACAGCTCGAGGCGTCGCGCGCCTATTTCCGAAACGCCGCCGCTCCGGACGAGCTTGCATGGGAACGATTGGAGGAGAGAAGCAATCGCTATTTCGAGATGCTGCGCGGCTTGCGCGGTCAGCCTTCGATTCGAGTCGCGCAGGGCCATCTCGTGCCCACGCTCGCCGCGCCCTATCGGGTTCCACTCTGGCCACAGCGCTCCGGTTCACAACTCTCAGAAGACCTGAAACACGCGCGAGAGCGGGAGCGGTCCTACTCGCGCGCTATGCGGCGGCTCCATCGCTACGACCTCTTCAGCCAGAACTGTGCAACAGCGATTTTCGAGACCCTGAACGACAGTTTCGAGAACTCTGTCGAAATTTCGGAACAGCGACTCGGTGGTTATGTCGGCAGCCGATACAGCCTGGCTTTCATTCCCTTCGTGTCGGCGCGAGAGGTCAACGGACGTTATCGAGTCATCCAACGAGAGACGATCCTCTCGTACCGCCAATTGCGCTTGCAGACAATGAAGAACCGAGAGAGCCCGATTCGAGTGGCACTGCGGGAGTCCAACACTTTCACGTCGACGACCTATCATCGAAACGCGAATGATTCGTTCTTCGTCTTCTTCACCGATGACACCCCGTTTCTGCGTCCACTTTTCGGGGCAGTGAATCTGGTGGCCGCGTTGGGCGAGAGCGTTCTCGGAGTCCTGGCGGCTCCGCTCGATCGCGGAGACATCCTGGTTCGCGGTCTACGGGGGACCTTCGTCAGCCTGCCCGAGCTGGTCTTCGCAAATATTCGCAAGGGATCGAACGACTGGATCCCGAAGGAACACCGAAGCCTCGAGCCTGTCGTCGTGGACGCTGGGCAGGGCGGTCTCGACTGAACTGGCCCTTGCTGCCATGGGCAGGGTGACCCGGCGCACTATGCATTTCTAACGTCCGCCAGCTTGACCACCTTGGCCTGCGGCGTTTCAACCTCCCCTTCCACCAGGAAGAAGCGCCAGAACACAAGGCCGAATGAATTCCCCTCGGTGTCCAGCCAGTTGGGCAAGCCCGGGTCCTCATGGGCCAGGATCATGCTGAAGCGACCGTCTTCATCGGTCTGCGTCTGGGCACGATTCAGCGACACGTCGCGATTCAGATAGTCGAAGGTCTGCTGAAAGCGATTCCAAAGACAGACGCTTCCGAAGCGGCAGTCCGGCCATCGCCCGGTCATCACGAGCGCCTCGTCCGGGGCGAGCACGAAGATCGCCATCGAATAATGTGCATCCGCGGCGGCCAAGCCGAAAGTACCGGGTGGCTGCGGTTTGGGAAACGTGTTCGGTGTCGTCGACACGAATGCGGGTGACTCGGCGCCAGCAAGCTGCGGCATCTCCAGCGTGCGAGTGCGGACCATGTTGCACACGCGTCGAATGCCGGCGCTCACACTTTCGTCGTTCGGAGGCGGCGGCACCTCGGTCTCACTGATGCATTCGATTCGCATGATCGGTTCGAGTAGCGGATCCATCGCCGCAGGCACTGCATTCTCGAAGTAGTGGCGAGTCGTCACCCGAGATGCCTTCTCGGTCAGCGGCAACCAGTTCCGGTCCCGCGATTGCCCGCCGAGATGGACGCTGAAATTTCCGTCGGTGTCGACATCGATCTGACGATCGTTGATGACCCCACAGGTCGCGGTCGGGATATTTCCGTCCGCGGCACCCTCCTCGATCGTCATCGAGAAGTAGACGGCCTGATTCAGATTGCCGCGAACCACATAGGCGTAGCGAGGATCGAGCGGGGCATCGAAGTAGATGGCATCGCTGTTGTCTCCCGTGAGCTTGCGGCTCGGCGTAACGATGCGCCGAAAGTCCGGCGTACGCGCGTCCTGCTCGAAGTACCCAACTAGCCCGGCCTCCAGGATGTGCATCAGTGCTCGATGAGAGCCGGCAACATCTTCGGCGGAAGCCAGATTGCGCTCTTCGCTGCACCAGTGCTGATCGACCTCTTGTAGTAGCTCGATCAGCTCGCGCAAGGCCTCGCGGCTCTGTGACTGGATGGCCATCTCGGCTCCTTCTCATCACTCCACCCCGAGCCGAAGCCCCGTTAGTCTTAGTCGCATCGCATAATGCCATAGCGTGAGCGCTGCCACGCTTGCGCGCGATAGCGCAAGCCAGGTCCGGTTTCGAGATAGTTCTGCAAATCTTTGGTGTCGTTACAAAATTTTCGATACGAAATATTAGTTAACAGAAATAGTTCACCATCGCATTTTGAAATTCGCTCCAAGAGTATCGGACAGCTGGAGAATACTTGCATGTTCTACACGCTCCATCACGAAATTCTGGAACCAGAAGAGAGCCTTGGGGAGAACTCGCCAGAGAGCCATCACACGAATCGAATACGACGACCGCCGATGCGCCTCCTTTTCACGCTGGGAGTCACGCTGGCCGTCGAGCTGGCGATCATCGCATCGGCCGTCCCTCCTGCATTGGCCCAGATCGAAGGCTCAGCAGGCGAAGAGCCTGATTCGTTTGAACTCGAGGCCGACGAGACCGATCCAGGATTTCAGCCAGCTCAATCCCGCCGACCGGGTTGCGCAGGTCAATTTGAATCGAAATCGATTGCCCCGCAGCCCTCGATTCACGGTCTCCGCCGGGGCGCAATACACCTTCGACATCGGTCGATGGGGAAGCCTCGCCCCGCGAGTCGACGTCTACTACCGCGACGAAATCGCCTTCCGGCAATATGGCAATTCCAAGGACGTGACACCCGCCTATACGCGCACGGACGTTCGGATCATCTGGAGCTCGATCACCGAACAATTCTGGGGCGAGATTTTCGCACGCAATCTCGAAAATGAGTCAACCAAGACGAACCAGGAAGTCCTCCAGTCGATCTATCGAGTGCACACGATCGACCAGCCGCGCAGCGTCGGATTTCGAGTCGGCTACTCCTATTAGTCAGCAATGCCTATTAGTCAGCGACGCCTATTAGTCAAGAACGCTCGCGCCGACGACATCGACCGAGAGCATCGCCCCAGCATTCATAGGGACTCGAAGGGTTCGCTCAGGGCGCCGCATCCTGCTTCAAGAGCAACTCGACCATCTCGTCGTGACTCGGCCCAAGAACAGGTTTCTCTCGCGTTTCCTTCTCCCCATAGGCCTTCATGGCTCGGGCCATGATGTCCGGGTCCTTGAACATCTTCTCCATGGGCTCGAGGACGTTCATTGCACGGGTGAACGCACGTAACACATGGATATCGGTCTGCATGGCGGGCACGAAACCGTCACGCACGAGGCGTCCCAGAAAAATCTGCTGCTTTTCCTCCTCGGTTTCCGGTTCGACTTCGAGCGGATCCCGGCCTTCTCGGACAACGCGTTCGTTGCGAATGAAATTTCGATCGCCAGTCCGAATGAATTCGTAACCAGGGATGATCTCTGCCTCCACCCCGCGATCGAAGGACAAGGCCAACTCCCGCAAATCATTCGAATGCGCTGCCATCGCGTCTGTGAACAGATAGGCCTGGATGAAGGCATACGTGCAGCCTCGACCCAGTAGTGGGTTGGCATGACAGAGGGCGTCACCAATCGGCTGAAAGCCCAGCGCCAGTGGTTCGCCATCCGCAATGAACAGGCGCCGTGCGTTGTTGAGCCCGGCCATCGTGTGTACGTCACCGATCGGTTCTGAAAGGCCTGGCACCAGCCACTCGCGACTCATGGGGAGTACGCGCAGAGCCGCTTCAAATCCTTCGTTCTGCTTGAGTGCGCGCATGCCGCGATCCTCGGGAGACGCCGCGATGATCAGCGAGAAGAGGCCCGAATCGCAGGGAAAGACGCCGTAGCGCAGATATCCGAGGTCACCGCCAGCAAAGCCCGAAGTAAACGGCTGTTTCGCGTTGGGTTGCAGCCGATAGAAACGCGATGAATAGACGATCCCACAAGGTTCGCTCTCCTTTCGTGGAGCAGCACACCCGATCTCCTTCAACCAATCCGCACATTTCGTACGCCGACCGCTCGCGTCCAACACGAAATCGGCCGATCGTGTCTTCTCGAGCCCGTTGGCGTCGCGATAGCGAACTCCGCAGACTCGCGGTATTCGGCCGCTTCGTTCATCTCGGATGAGACCTGTGACGACAGATCCCTCTTCGCTCGTGACGCCCAGGTCGTTGAACAGATAGCGCCGCAGGACCCACTCGAAGGTGATGCGACGGCATGCAATCATCGTAATCTCATCGTCGCTCGCGATGAACTCTGGATTCTCGATCGTCGGCGGAATTCGATCCTTGAACTCGAGTTCCTCGGCACCCGCCTCCAGCAGGCGATCGAGAAGATCGGGCGCGTGTTGCTTGATGAGCTGATGAAGCCGAGCCAGGAAGGCGTGGGTGTGACGGGCCTGGGGGGAACCGCGACGATCCCAGCGCTCGAAGGCTTCGAGTGGGGTTTTTTCTTCGCTGATCGAATCCGACTCGATAATGTGTACGCGATGGCCGGCGCCTCGAAGAGCCAGACTGGCGGCCAGGCCAGCAATGCTTCCTCCGACGACGACGATGTCCTTTACGCTGTCTTTCAGGTCCACGTCTTCCGACATCAATCGACATCCGACTGAAGGCCATCACGGAGCCTCATCAGCGCTTGCTCGGATAGCTTCTGGGGATCCGACCCAGCGGGATCTTCGATCCAGACTTCCAGGGCCACGGTCGATGCCGCGATGACCGCATGGGCCTGCAACCGAACCTCGAGGCTCGAGGCATCCTTGCCGAGGCGGCGTGCAAAATCCTGAGCCAGATCGGAAACGATCTGGCTGAACATGAGATGGGCCCGGGAGGCCAACTCCGGAGTCTTGCGGAAGAGTTCCAGGCCGGGCAGATCTGCTTGCTGGAGTCGATGGCCGGGCAACTGATCGCTCCGATTCACCGCAAGGCAGGCATCGATCGGCGACTCCGAAACGGGCCGCTCCCTGACTGCGGCGACGATCGCCTCGGCCCGTTGACGGATGCCTTCGAGCGCCACGCCCTCCTTGCTGTCGAAATATCGAAAGAAGGTGCTCTCGGACACGTCGACGACATCCACGATCTCGCTGATTCGGGTATGGCGAAATCCATTCTTCGCGAAGAGATCGAGAGCCGCTCGATGCAGTGCACTACGCGTTTCGAGCTTCTTGCGTTCTCGGCGACCTACAGCCTCTCGGGGTCTGGTTTCTGGCACACTTGGGGCGATCTGCATGACAGCAGGCTACCGAAGCTGATGCCAAAGTGAAAGAACTTTCATTTGACAGGTCTATCAGTATTTTGCGATATTCGCCCCCCAAACCCAAGGAGACCCTCCATGCACGATCTCGTGATTCGGAATGCCACCATCGTCGACGGTACTGGAAACGATCGATTCAAAGGCGATGTCGCCATCGACGCAGGCCGCATCGTTTCCGTCGGAGAAGTGACGGGTGAGGGCAAACAAGAGATCGATGCCGCCGGCAACGTGCTGGCCCCCGGTTGGGTCGACGTTCACACCCATTACGACGGGCAGGTGACCTGGGACCCCTACGTCACGCCCTCGAGTTGGCATGGTGTCACGACCATCGTGATGGGGAATTGCGGCGTCGGCTTCGCCCCGGTTCGACCCGGCGAAGAACAGAATCTGATCGAAATGATGGAGTCGGTCGAAGACATCCCCGGCACGGCCCTCGCCGAAGGGATCGATTGGAAGTGGGAGAGCTTTCCCGAATACCTCGACGCGCTCGAAAAATTTCCTCGTGCGATCGATATCGGAGCCCAGATGCCCCATAGCGCCATCCGCGCCTATGTGATGGGGAACGAAGGGTCCTATCGCGACATCGCCACCGACGAAGAGATCAAGGAAATGGCTGACATCACACGTGAAGGGCTCGAGGCCGGTGCACTTGGGTTCTCGACTTCACGAACAGTCCTGCATCGCGACAAAGCCGGAGAGCTGATTCCCGGTACCAACTCGACGGCCAAAGAAATGCTCGCACTCGGTCGCACGCTCGGCGAAGTGGGACACGGTGTCTTCGAGATGGTCTCGGACCATCAAGGAAAAGACCCCGATCTCGACTGGATGACACAATATTGCAGGGAGACCGGACGCCCGATCACCTTCGTCGTGGCTCAAACGGACTTCGATCCGGACGGCTGGCGCGCAACGCTCCAGAAGGCCGCTGACCTGGCAGACGAAGGGGTCATTCTTCGACCCCAGATTCCCGGCCGGCCGACGGGCATGCTGATGGGCTTCATCACTTCTCTGCATCCCTTCATTACCCATCCCTCGTTCAAGAAGATTGCCGACCTTCCCCATGAGGAGATGTTGGCCGAGCTGCGCAAGCCCGAAGTCCGTAAGCAGATCCTCTCCGAAGATCCGACTGCCAAAGCAGGTTTCCTGGTGGCCGTTCTCAACAACTTCGCGAAGTTCTTTCCAATCCACGACTCACCGGACTACGAGCCGACCAAGCAACAAAGCGTGGCGGATCGCGCGGCCGAGCTCGGTGTCACACCCCAGGAACTCGCCTATGACCTCATGCTCGAGCAGGACGGCCAGGGCTACCTCTTCGCGCCGCTGGGCAACTACGCCTTCTACAATCACGATCATCTTCGCGAGATGCTGCTCGACGAGACGACCGTCCTCGGATTGAGCGACGGCGGGGCTCATTGCGGTCTGATCGCCGACGCGAGTATGCCGACGTTCATGTTGACCCATTGGGTACGTGACCGAGATCGAGGTGACCGGATTCCGCTCGAGAAGATGGTCAAGATCCAGACCCACGACACGGCGGCCCTCTACGGCCTCGAGGATCGAGGCGTCATCGCACCTGGCATGAAAGCGGACTTGAACCTGATCGATCTCGAAGCCTTGCATCTGCATCCGCCGACAATGGTCTACGACCTGCCGAAATCGGGCCGTAGAATCATTCAAAAGGTCGACGGCTATCTCAAGACGATCGTGAACGGCGAAGTGACCTATGAAGACGGTGTCGCAACCGGCGCTCTACCGGGCAAGGTCATTCGTGGTCCGCAGACGGCGGCATAGGACGTTAGGTCGGAAACAGTGAAGCTGGAGAGAATCCATGACAATGTGGCCTGACGCCGTCAAGATGCAGCTGCCGGAGCGAACTGGCGCGGCGGGAAACACGATCGCACCGATCGAACTCTCAGTGCACGTCGCGGGAGAAGGACCCGCGATCGTTCTCTCACACGGATTCCCCGAACTCGCCTACTCGTGGCGGCATCAAGTGCAACCCCTGGTCGAGGCTGGCTTCCGGGTCATCGTGCCAGATCAACGCGGCTACGGGGCGAGCGATTCGCCCTCCCCGATTGGCGAATACGATCTCGAGCACCTCACATCTGATCTCGTGGGGATCCTCGACCTGCTGAACGTCGAAAAAGCTGTCTACGCCGGCCACGATTGGGGAGGTCAGGTCAGCTGGGCCATGCCGGTCCTGTATCCTGATCGCACGGCCGGGTCGATCGGCGTGAATACACCCTACGCGCTCTTTCCGGGGACCGACCTCCTTCGCCTCGCCTTCCCGAACCCCGACAAGCTGTACCTGCTCTGGTTCCAGGAGCCGGGCATTGCGGAAGGTGTGATGGACGAGCTGGTTCGCCCCTGCTTCGAACTCCTCATGCGCCGAGCAGAGAAACCCGACCGCGAATCGCTGATGGATCCCGCTGCGGGCATGACCGAAGCGGATGCCAATCCCTTTCTTCGGCTCTCAGAGACCGAGCCGATCGGTAAACCGCTCCTCAGCAAAGAAGAACTCGAAACCTATGTCCGAACCTTCGAGGCGACCGGATTTCGTGGCGGGATCAACTGGTACCGCAACCTGGATCGCAACCGAGAGCTCTTTCCCGCCACGGGCGTCCAGAAACTCGAGCTGCCTTGTCTGATGGTGACCGCCGAATGGGATCTCGCGCTGCGTCCCGCCCTCGCCGAAGGAATGCCGGAATTGTGCAGTGATCTCGAGATTCACATGATCGAAGAATGCGGCCATTGGACTCAACAAGAGAAGCCCGATGAGCTGAACGCGCTCATGGTGGACTGGCTGAAGAGGCGCTACCTCTAGCGGGCACCCGAAGAGGAGTCCCCCCATGAGTACCCATCCCGCATTCGCAGCCGAAAACGTCGCCGTCATCACCGGCGCTGCCGACGGAATCGGGTTGGCCGCCGCGAAGAAGTTCGCCGCTCTCGGCATGCGCGTGTGCATGGCCGATATCGATGCAGAGAAGCTGGAACAGGCCGTAACCGAAGTCAGCAGCAACAACACCAACAGCAGCGCCATCGCGATCCGAACCGATGTTTCCAGGTTGGACGAGCTTCAGAAGCTCCGCAATCGTGCCTTCGAGACCTACGGGCAGGTCGATGTCTTGATGAACAACGCTGGCATCGGTCGACCAACCGACAGCTGGACGGAATACGAAAACTGGGAACAGGTACTCGGCGTCAACTTGTGGGGCGTCATCAACGGCGCACACGCCTTCGCGCCCAACATGATCGAGCAAGGAACCCCCGGCCTGATCATCAACACCGGCTCGAAACAGGGCATCACCTCGCCCCCCGGAAGCCCCGCCTACAACGTCAGCAAAGCGGGCATCAAAGCCGCGACGGAAGCCCTGCAACACAGCCTCCGCAACACCGAGAATTGTCGGGTCAGCGCCCACCTGCTGGTTCCTGGCTTCACCTACACCGGAATGATGCGTCGGTTCCTCCCCGAAAAACCCGATGGGGCCTGGACCGCAGAGCAGGTGGTCGACTTCCTCCTCGAATCCGTGGGCCGTGGGGAATTCTATGTCTTGTGTCCCGACAACGACGTCAGCCGTGAAGTCGACAACAAACGGATGGAATGGGCCATGGGAGACCTGATCCACAACCGACCACCTCTATCGCGATGGCACCCGGACTATGAAAAGGCCTTCGAAGCCTTCATGGATGACTGAGGACCAGCTGAAGATCACACGGATCCTCGATCCTTCTCTTATGAGTGACGAGTGATCGATCGTCTAGAGATGAGCCTTCGCCGCCTCGCCGATCTCCTCGGGCGTCACCTGTGGTGCAAAGCGCTGCAGCACCTGCCCGTCGCGCCCAACCAGAAATTTAGTGAAGTTCCAGGCGATATCTTCCTTGCCCTCTTCGTCGGGGTGACCCGCCTTGAGGAACTGATAAATCTCACTGGATCCGTCGCCGTTGACCTCGATTTTCGAGAACATCGGGAAACTCGCCCCGTATTTCGAAGTGGCGAACTCGAGAATTTCGGCGTCGGTTCCGGGTTCCTGGGCACCGAACTGATTGCAGGGAAAGCCGAGAACACTGAGCCCATCGTTGTCGTCGTGTAGGGTACGCAGACCTGCGTACTGGTCAGTGAGTCCTCAACGGCTGGCGACGTTGACGACGAGGCAGAGCTGGCCTTCGAACTCGGAGAGCCGTATCGGCTCGCCCGTGATCGACGGCGCTTCGAAATCATGCAGGCTGGACATTGATCGTTCTCCTGTGTGGGATCGGAACGGACTGAATTGCCCGACGAGGGTACCTGAATTCCGCAGAGGTGGGCGTCACGCTCGTAAGCCATCGGGCCGAGCCATTTCATTTTGCGGCGAGCCACTCGATCCAGCCCCACTGTGGGTCGAAAATTGATCGACCGGTGCCAAGCCGTCCCCTCGGGTGTCGTCCTGCTCTCACTCAAAGCCAATCAACTCGCCTGGAGCGCTCCTCACGGCCGTCGCTCAACGCCGGAATGGAAGGAGTTTCGATCGGAGGGATCGCGATCGTCCGCTAACTGCTATAAACAGTTTCCCAACGACAGAATCTGCGCGGCGACTGGAATTCGAACCACAGCTCAACAGAGAACTGCCAACTTCCGCGAGTGCCGGGCCAAAAAGGTTCGGTCCCGTGGAACGTCTCTTACTACACAGAAGGAGGGCCAACGTGGCTCAAGGAACAATCAAGAAACTTACGGACAAGGGCTTTGGATTCATCGCGGGCGATGGTGAAGAAATCTTCTTCCACATGTCTGCGCTCCAGGATGTCCGCTACGAAGATCTGCGCGAAGGCCAGCAGGTCGAGTTCACAATCGGACAGGGCCCCAAGGGCTCCCGCGCCGAGAACATCACCGTAGTCTAGTCCGCTCAGGATTCACCGAGGACGCTCGCCCAGGTGGGCGTCCTCGGCTTGTTTCCCAAGCGACTGCCACCCACCTCACCAACCAAGAACGTTTCACGACTCGCGAGAACGCTCGCTGGCTTCCGCATAGCCTCGTCTTTGGCTAGAAACAAAGCGAGGTCGGATGCCGTTCCTGATCACGGTCGGCCGTGCTCGTCATTCGCCCTGATAGCCGGGCTCCTGTGAAACCCTCGTATGGGTCTTGCTGCGAACGGCATCGAGGCGCAGACGATTTCGCTGGGCCGCTTCGGCATCGGCGGGCTTTTGACCGAACCCCGTGTAGAGCACCTTGCGCGTTCGAACGCTCGGCGCCTGACTCATATGTTGTGTGCAGCTCAGATGGACGGTCACGTCGCCCGTTCGAGTGGGTAGATCGATCGCTTCCAGGTCGAGGCCAGGCTGGATACACGGTGCCGGCCATACCAGCGCGCGGTGGGATCCCGGCACCACGCGCAGTTGTCCCGATTCCGCATCCGCACCCGTCACTGAGATGCCGACCGTGAGGGAGCAGCACTCATAGGAATGACGACCCAGGCTGCAGTCCTTGTGCCAAGGCACATCAGAGATGCCCTTCACAACACCGATGGGCTTGCTCAGCGCGCCGACGCGAGCACCCGGCTTGCGTGCACTGACGTGTCCAATTCCAGGGATGTCTCCGATGCGTTGGAAGCGATCCTCGTCGATCAGAGCCACGGTCGCCGGCGAATATCGATCGAAGCCCTCCATGCGCACCAGATGCTCGACTCCATCCCGTGTCGTTGCGAACCACGCCTTCGGGTCACCCTTCTCGAAGTGCGGTGCGGCAACTGGAAAATCCGCTTCGACCTCCGCCATCTCGGCCCGGCTGAAAAGACCTTTGATGTGCAGGTAGCCCGCGTCCTCGAGAAACGCGCGCATCTCCTCATCGGAATCGTCCAGTGTGAAGCTCCGACGAACGTCCGTTTTGAATCTCACATCGCCGCGTGCGTGAATCGGACGAGCGTCGATCACCGAACGGAGTACCAGCCACCAGTTCAGGAAGTCCGGCAGGCCGCCCTCCGGCATATCCAGGATCGCGTTGCTCATCAGGGCAATCGGCGTACTCTGGTCGTTCACGATGTCGGAGAGCTGCTCGGCGGTCAGCCGTACCCGGCCCTGACCGTCGTGCCCCGGCGAAACCGAAACGCGGTCTCCGATCCAGGATAGCGTCCAGGGCTCGCCGTCCGTCTCGATGCAGAACGCGTCGAGCGACAGTTCGCTCGCGCCCGACGCAAGCATTGAATGGTTGACGTCGAGCAGCCCTGGCAGGGTTTCACGAAAGAATGGCCCGACGTCGACCGGAGCCTGGTCGGTATCCGAACGCGTTCGTAGATCCACGGACATGGGCTTCCCTCGCTATTGGATCAATGACGCCAACGGAAGACGAAGCGTCGACCGCCTAGCGTTCTTCCACCAATGTCACCCTCAGCTGGCTCGCGGCTGCGGGTACGAACGACGGGTCGAGGCGCAGGATCCGGGGCATCCCGCCTTCGATCTGCCAAGCGGGAAGATTCGAGTTGGAAGTCCAGACTCGACCCTCGTCATCGAAGTCGATTTCGCGGGTGTAGGTCACCCGAGTCGGCAGCGGATACACGGTGAACGCCTCCTGATCCGGCTCGAACCGGATCAAGCTGTCGCTGTTGGTGCCACAGATCCAGACCGAATCCGTATGGGGCTGCACATTGAGCGCGTAGGGTGTCTCGGTACCGAGCGGCTCGATCGGCAGTGGGTAGCTCTTGAACTCGCGGGTCTCCGGATCAAAACGCGAGATCAGTCCCGAGGAGAAACCCGGGATCCAGAGGCGTCCCTGTGAATCGAAACGCAATCGACGTGGCGCGCTGAAGGGCGTCTCGATCATCTCCACGTCGAGGGTTTCTGGATCGATGCGGCCGATCCTGTTTTCATTGAGCTGACTGAACCAGATATGGCCGTCCGGCGCGACGTCGATGCCATAGGGAACGGGCATACGGACGCCCCCTCCACCGCCCTCACCGCTGGCCATGCCAGAGATGTCGATGTATTGGCTCAGCCAGAGTCCGATAGGAATCATGCGCAGCGCGAAAGCCTGGCCAAAGCTGGTCGCGGGCAGACTGATGCTCTTCTGCTCGCCGGTGGCCGGATCGAGCATTCCGACATGGTTCGAGACCGCCATCGTGTACCAGATCCGGCCCTCATGGTCGAAGCGCAGGGTGTGCGGATAGATGCCTTCTTCGAGCTCATGAATCTCCCACTCTTCTGTGCCGGTGTCGAAGCGAGCGAGCTGACTGCCGAGCGCGAGGGTGATCCAGATCGCCCCGTCTGGCGCGACCTGAAGAGAGTGGGGACCCACATACGAGTTCGCATAGGGCGGGAGCGGACCGCTGGCCGCGCCGAATACGCCGCCCATGGGAAGGTCGCCGTGTGGCAGGCGAAAAGAGTCCCGAGCTTCCGTCTTCGGATCGAAGCGATAGAGCTCATCCTGCATCATGTCGACGCTATAGACGCGGCCGTCGGGATGCACAGCGAGATCGTGCTGCATCGAAGCTTCATGCCCGAGCGCCCATTCGTCGACAGAGGCACGCAACACTTTCGCTTCGGGCACGGCTGCGAGTTCAACTCCAGGAGTCGTATCGACCAGAGCCGCAACGGAGCGTTCGGGGTCATAGGCCTGTCGCCACAACGCCGGAATCTGCTCACGCAGCTCCGGTGACAACGTACCGCCCATGCGCGCCATCAACGAGAGCACTTTCTGCCACTCTTCGTCGTTTCGCAAACGACGCGTTGCGACGTTGCCCTGCTGATGACAATAGGTGCACTGTCGCACGAATTCCTCGCGCTGCACGTCGTCATCGATTTCCTGGAGTAGAAGACTGAACCAACGATTCGCGGGCAGCTGAGCGGCAAGGGCAGCGGCATCCGTTTCGCGCTCGAGGCTGAAGTCGTAGGATGCCGCGGCCTCCTCTGAGAGTGGCGCGACATCGGCGTGGCCAAGGTCGCGCCAACCGATGCGTCGCACTCGTACTGCAAACGCCTCACCGGCCTTCAATGTGCTCTGATAGGCACCGGCATGGTCCGAAAAGACTGTTCGTTCATGGAATGGCGTACCCTGACGCAACGAGACCATGGCGGCAGCGATCGGTGCCCCTTCAGCATCGCGCACATGCCCGCGAATCGTCTGCTCAGCCGACTTCGCTGAGCTCGGTACGACAGCCACAAGCAAAACGATCATGCAACCGAATCCGCGTAGCGATGATAGGCTATGGGAACGCAACGAAGCGCATCCGAAGCGCCAACGAGCCACCCGAGTAGAGACCGAAAAGATCAACGGGAAAGACATGTCGAGCCATCCTTTCGTACTACAGAGCCTATTGCACCCTGTACAACACCCCGCAAGACGCCACGTTCAAAAAGGTATCACCTGGTGCTTATGCCCGCCCACATCGACGCGGCGCACCCTTTGTAGCCTGCTCGCGCTTACAGTTCTTTTCATGGCGACCGCCTGCGGGCCATCACGTCCGATTGCGCCGGTTCGAGCGCCGTCGACGACCGAAGCTCGCAGTCGAGACTTCGATGCCGAGCAGACCGCTCGCCTCACCCGCCTCCAGGCCGTGCTCGCCGAGCCGGCGCCCGACGATCTCTCCAGCGGCCTGCTGGTCCGACTCGCCTTCGATGATGTGGCAGATCTCGACCTCTTCGTCACGGATCCTCTTCACGAATCGGCCTATTTCGCGAACACACCAACGCGCAGCGGCGGGCGACTCCTCGACGATCGTCGCTGTAGCGACCCTTCACCACGAGTCGAAGCAATCTATTTCCCAAGCCCGATCGCCGGGCGCTACCGAGTCGGTGTCGACTTTCACGGACGCTGCGAAGAAACAAGCGTCTCGGGCGACGCCAAGAGTGAGGGCGTCTACATGGTTCGCGTCGAAGAGGGGGGGCGAGTCCTGGAGCGCAGAGGCATGCTGACGCCAGGACTCTTCGAGGTCATCGTGATCGAGTTCGACGTCCCTTAGCCCTCCATCGCTGTAAATCGCCGCCGATCGCGTCAGTCGCCACCGCTGGTATGCGGCGCTCGACCTTTTGCCTCGGAATCAGGCTGCGACCGCCCGCTCTGAAGCGCTAGGTACGCCGCAGCGCCAAGACCGCCCGATCCAAAAACCATACACATCACCATGATCTGATAGCGAACCGCCACCATTGGCTCGATACCCGAAAGGATCTGCCCGGTCATCATCCCCGGCAATGACACGATCCCGACCGCGAGCAATCCATTGATCTGCGGAATCAGCGACGCGTCGAGGGCCGTTCGCCGAGCGTCGAATCGATTCTCGCCCCGACCCAGTTCGGATTCGAATCGTTCAGCCGCAAGACTCACGGTATTCATCGCATTGGCAAAGATCATTCCCGCAAGCGGCACGACGAAGCTCGGCTCGAACCAGCGCGGCAACTCGAGGACCCACTGCGTGACGATCACGAGCATGCTCAGTCCGCTCGCTGAGATCGAAACGAGCGCGAGCGAATAATTGGTCAGCCCGCGATGAGCTAGAGGACGAAGCGCGATCCATGCCGAAACCAGGATCATCACAAGAACGACACCTACGATGAGGGCCGGGCGATCGGTCTCGAACACGTAGGTGAGTACGTAACCGACCGCGAGCAGTTGAGCGAGCATCCGGGCATTCGCATAGAGCGCGGAAACCGCCTTCAACGACCAGCGGTGCATGATCACCAGCAGTAGGACGCTCGGGACAAATGCCGCGAGCAAGTTCACGAGTGAAATCGTCGGAAGTGTCGGGTTCATCCCATAAAGACTAGAACTTGATGCCGGAAGCGTCGAAGAGCCGGCTGTCGGAGCTCCATTTTCACCCGCTGCGATCTTCTCCTGCTTCGACCAACGATTGAATCTGCTTCGGGCCGCCCGGGACATGGCATTCGCGACACTGCTGGTCGACTCGCTCTCGATTCATGAAATAGGCGAAGGCATCTCCGTCTGCCTCGTGTACCGAATGACAACGAACGCATCGGGGCGCATCGACCCCATCGTGGTTTGGATCGCCGTGGTAGGCCCTCAGCGTCCAGCCGGGTGCGGCTGAATGTCGGAAACTGGGATGGCAGCTCCGACAGGTCTGCTTCGAAAGATCGAAAGACATTTCCTCTGGCTCGTCGAATTTGCCGATCAGGTAGCGAAGACCGTCGCGGGCGGAGAGAATCTTGACCGCGCCTCGTTCGAGCACTCCCCTGCCGGCGTGGCAATCGATGCAACGAAAGTCTGGCTCCTCACGCTCCTCCACCCAACCGCGGCCATGTACGCCAGCGAGATTCTGCGGAATGACGCGATCGAAAACCCGCCTGATCTCGAGATGCAGTGGCGTATCGCCGGGGAGGTGGCAGGCGTTGCAAAAATCGTTGTCTCGTTCGAGTCGATCGCTTCCGACCACGCCGATTCCGCCGAGCAAGACGAGAATCGACATTAATGACAACCACCATCGCATCTTGCTCATGTTCCCAGATTCCCACCCTGCACGCACTCGGCGCCGGTCGCTCTCCCGTTTACCCCCCGCTCTTCTCATTCGCTCCATCCTCTTGTGGAGCGAGCGCGAATCCGATCGCGACCCACACGCCAGCGAAGGTCCAACCCGCTGGGCTCAGATCGAATAACGGAATCGAGAGTACGACGCCGCCAACCAACGCCGTGCCAGGCCACCACGGAACGAAGGGCACACGGAAGGGGCGCGGAAGTGCCGGACGAGACAGACGAAGTCGGATCAAAGCGGCGGCGACGCTCATGAAAACAAGGAAGAAGAGCAGGTTCGCAGCAGCCGCGACATCTGGCAGCGGCAACACGATCGTCGCCGCGGTGCACGCGAAGGCGGTGAGTGCGATCGCAGCGACTGGTGTACGACGCTTTGGATCGACCCGTGCAACGCGCTCCGGAAAGTCGCCTTCTCTGCCCATGGCGAGGGCGATCCGGCTCGCACTGTAGATCGTCGCGTTGAGGGCGCTCGCCGTACTCGCCAAACCGGCAATGAGGAGCACCTTGTCTCCGGCTGGAAGCAATATCCCAGCCGCCTCCACGAGTCCGAGCTCACCGAGGGTGCCAAGATATTGATGCGCTGCGACACCGGCTGGCGGACTGATCGCAGCGAACATCGCGATCGCAACGGCAACATAGAGCACGCACGCGATTCCAATCGACATGAAGATTGCCCGCGGAAGCGTGCGCGCGGGAGCAACGACCTCCTCACGCGTCTGCGCGATGATCTCGTAGCCCTCGAATGCGATGAAGATCAGTCCCATCGCCGCCAACACACCGCGCATGCCCTCGGGCAGGAAGGGGCGAAACGGTTCCACCGGATCCGGGCTGCCAGCGAGCGCGAAGGCACCGCTCGCGACGAGTGCGATGAGGAGTACGATCTTGAGACCCGTAATCGCGATCTCGGCGCGCCCGGTTTCCCGGGCGCCTCGGATATTGATCGCCGCCAGCGAACTCAGCAGCAGCAGCGCAAAAATGAGGGGAGACAGACCGGACTCGGATGCGGGCGTGACCCAGGTCGTCGTAGGACTCGCACGCCGCACGATTTCGACGGCAAACATGCCAAATCCGAGTGCGTAGAGAGCACACGCGATCGTCTGCGCGCCCCACGAACAGAAGCCTGCCAGGAAGCCGATCCGTCGCCCGAAGGCCTCACCGACCCAGACATACGCACCACCCGTCCGCGGAAACGCAACGGCAAGCTCTGCATAGCAAGCCCCCACAGTGACAGCGAAACCGGCATTGAGCAAAAAAGCGAGCACGATCGCCGGACCTGCAAGCGCAGATGCGTGTCCGATCAAGACGAAGATGCCCGCCCCGATCATCGCGCCCAGCCCGAGCATGCATGTGCTTACGACGCCGAGACCGCGCTCGAGCGAAACCGCGACCTCGATTCCCCCCTCGTCATCTGTAGCCATCTCTTAGAAGTAGCACGACGACGCCAACGCCATGTATCGTCGGAACGAGAATTTCGAGAAGGTCAGCTCTCACGGGGAGGGTTGTCTGCTTCGAGCCGTCCGTTACGAGGACTCTTCATGCCACGTTCGAGTATCGTTTCGCGAATTGCTCATGAGACGTTTGCCCACTCTCCTTCGATCATGCCCGAGGGCCTCTGGTGGGAGAACCTCGAAAGCAATTTTGCACAGCGACCCGAGGGCTTCGAGTTGGAGCCGCGCGACTGGCTCCGTGTGAACGTCACCGCGCTCGGCGATCTCGCGATTCGGACCGCCGGTGCCAGCCTGCTCAGCCTGACCGCCCTACCCGCAAGCTTGTTGCCACTCCCGCATGGCCGACTCGGGCTACGGGCTGCAGAAAGCAGACAAGACCTGCAGAGCTATCTCGACCTGGTCGAAAACGATCCCGCAGGCATGTTTTCGCCGCCTTCTGAAAAAATTGATGTCACCTGCTACTCACCGCGCTCGGGATATTTCAAACCATCCAACGGCGTCTGTGAGGGCATCAAGTTCGAGTCGCCCTACCAGCCCTTCAGCCCCAATTATCGAGAGCGTTACAATCGACACGATCACAGCCGGGTAGCGCGCGCACGCCATTGGCGACACGATCGACCGGGCGACGGGCCGCGCCCGACGCTCATCGCGGTACACGGCTTCATGGCCGATCCCTATTGGATCAATGAACGCTTCTTTGCGTTGCAGTCGTACTACGAGAAGGGCTGCGACGTCATTCTCTACACCCTGCCCCATCACGGATTGCGCCAGGAGCCCTGGTCTCTCTACAGCGGTCACGGCTTCTTTGCCTGCGGACTCGGTGCGATCAACGAGCACATGGCGCAAGCCGTTTGCGAGCTACGCGCCCTGATCGACTGGCTCGAGGAAGAACGTGGCGTCACAAAGGTAGGCATCACGGGCATCAGCCTCGGAGGCTGGACCGCAGCGCTGCTCGCCAGCGTCGAAGATCGTCTTCAGTTCGCGATTCCCAACGTGCCGGTCGTGAGCCCCTTCGACCTGATCCTCGAATGGCAGCCGACGGGACTCGCGATTCGGATGGGACTCACAGCACTCGACCTATCGATCAAGGACGGCCGTCGACTTCTCGCGCCCACGACGCCGCTCACCCATCGACCAGCGATCGCCAAGGAACGTCTCATGATCATCGGTGGCGTCGGCGACCGTATGGCTCCGCCCAAACATTCCCGGCTACTCTGGGACCATTGGGATCGATGTCGGATTCACTGGTTCCCCGGCAACCATCTACTTCATCTCGACCGTGGCGAGTATCTGGAGCAGATGCTTCGCTTCATGCGAGAACTCGAGTTCTTCGACTGAATTTGTCGCCGCGTGACCTAGCGGCCAGTCGCCTTCTGCACACGTCGAACGATTCGCTCGATGTCGCGCTTTGCGTTACGTGAAAGTTTGCGCCACTCCCGTTCGCCGCGTGCTTCCAGCGTGCCGAGCTGATGGCTCGCATCGCGCACGATCCGCGTCAGACTTCGCCGCGTATCCTTGCCAGCGATTTCGATCTGCTTCTCGATCGCACTCAAATCGCGTCGACACTGGCGTCCAAAAGCCTTGAGCGACTTGGGAAGCTCGGACCCGACGATGTCGATGGTGGAACGTTTTGCCGCCTTCTTCTTGGCAGCCTTCTTTCGCGTTGCCTTCTTCCGCGCGGTCTTCTTTCGAGCAGATTTTTTCGTGGCCTTCTTCTTCACCGCCACTTTTCGGGTCGATTTCCTGGCTGCCATTGGACGGTCCTCCGATCGGGTTCATCCCGTAGCTGGAAGTAAAGCAAATCGTGTGCCGTTTTCTACCTTCGTACCCGGTATTTCCGGCGAGACTCGCGAATGAAGAGCGGCATTTCGCCCCCGGTCAGAGGCGCAGAACCGCACGCGAATCGATCGATGATCGCTGGCTACGAGAGGCCAACAATTTGACCATTCTCCACATCGATCGATTCGGCCAGGGGACGTCGCGGAAGGCCCGGCATTCGCATGATGTCGCCGGTGAGAACCACGAGGAAACCAGCACCTGCGTTCACCTGAACACCTCTCACTGTGATCTCGAAATCACGGGGCCGTCCGCGTAGTTTGGCATCGTCGGACAGGGAACCCGGAATCTTCGCAATGCAGACCGGAAGCCCCGCGTAGCCCAGGCTTTCGACCTCGCGCAGATCCCGTTGCGCTTTCTTGGTGTAGGACACCGAATCGGCTCCATACATTGCTCGGGTGACGGCCGAAATCTTGTCCTTGATATCGTCGTTCCAATCGTAGAGCGGGCTAAAGGGCGTATTCGATGCCTCTGCGTGTTGCACGAGGGTCCGGGCAAGATTCTCAGCGCCCTCTCCGCCACGTGCGTGGTGGTCGGTTTCCGCGACCGGGATACCAAGCGCCTCACAACACTCGCGTACGACAGCAACTTCCTCGGCGGTATCAGCGGCGAAGCGGTTGATCGCGACGATCGAACGCTCGCCAAAGCAATGAATGCTTTCGAGGTGCTTCTCCAGATTGGGGAGACCGCGTCTCACTGCCTCGGTATTCGGTTCCCCCAGTTCGCTTTTCTTACAGCCTCCATGCATCTTGAGCGCACGGATCGTTGCCACGAGCACGACGGCTGCCGTATCGAGCCCAGCGCCCTGACACTTGATATCGAAGAATTTCTCGGCGCCGAGATCAAAGCCGAATCCGGCTTCGGTAATACACCAATCCGCGGTGTGCATCGCCATCCGCGTAGCGAAAACGCTATTGCAGCCGTGGGCGATGTTGGCAAAGGGACCCCCGTGGACGAAGGCGGGGGTTCCTTCGAGGGTCTGAACGAGATTCGGACGCAGAGCTTCGTGGAGTAGTGCGTGCATCGCTCCGCTCGCACCCAGATCGCTTGCGGTCACCGTCCCACCGCTGCGGTTGAAAGCCACGAGGGTTCGATCGAGTCTCGCGCGTAGATCATCTGCGTCCGTCGCCAGACACAGCATGGCCATGACTTCCGAGGCGGCCGTGATATCGAAACCCGCTTCGCGCGGGACGCCATGAGTCGGTCCGCCCAGCCCCACGATGGCATGCCTCAGTGCCCGATCGTTCAGATCCAGAACCCGACGCCACAGGATACGACGCACATCGATGTCGAGCGCGTTGCCCTGGTGAATATGATTGTCGAGCATCGCAGACAGCAGGTTATTGGCAGAGGTGATGGCGTGGAAGTCCCCTGTAAAATGCAAATTGATGCGCTCCATGGGGATCACCTGGCTATAACCCCCGCCAGCAGCGCCCCCCTTTACACCCATGCAGGGCCCCAACGAGGGCTCGCGAAGAGCAAGGCAAACCGACTCTCCGATTCGCGAGAGTGCGTCTGCCAGACCGACACAGGTCGTCGTCTTGCCCTCGCCCGCCGGGGTCGGCGTGATCGCCGAGACCAGCACGAGCCGCGACTTGCCCTTCAGAGCACGTGGTCTGTCGAGGACGCCGAGGTCGACCTTCGCGACATCGCGACCATAGGGGTGAAGATCCTCCTCCGAGAGCCCGAGATCCCGAGCCACATCTACGATCGGGCGAGGCGTTGCCTCCCTCGCAATCTCTACATCCGTCTTCATCGAGTCTCTCCTCCGTCTCGGTCCGATCATAGGCGAGATGCGTCATATTTTCGGATCACAGATCGACCGGCAGATTGTGCCAAACCGCCACATTCGCGCCTGGGCGTGCCGCAGCGATGGGATGCACCATCGCTTCGCAATACTCAACTATTCCTCGGGCCTGAGAACCCACGTGGGACGACATGATGTAGGCTGAGGATCCAATTCAGCCCAGAAGGAGTACATCGTGACGGTCGCCGAAGACATCATGGAACAACGGGTCGTCACGGTGGCGGCGGATTCGCCACTCTTGGCGGTCTATCGACTCTTCGTCCAGGAGGACATCAGTGGAGCGCCGGTCGTCGACGATGGCGGGGACGTCGTCGGCGTCATCAGTGCCCGAGATCTGCTGCGTATCGCGAATGAAACACACGACGACGCCGTCATGGATCTACACTACTACGAGGCCGGCTCCTCGTTTGCGCCCGAAGAGTGGATGACGGACATCGAAGAGTTCGAAGATCGCCTGACGCAGCGGAGTGTCTCCCAAGTCATGACGGCGGGTGCGATTTCCGTCCGCCGAGATACACCGATCAACGAGATTGCGGATCTCTTCTTGAAGCATCGGATCCACCGGGTATTGGTACTCGACCCGGACAATGACGAAGGTCCGTTGGTTGGCCTCGTCTCGGTCTTCGACATGGTGGCGCTGCTTCGCTGAACGCCAGGGGTGAATCGATTTCCATGTGGGAAATCTGATCAGGTGTCCGTCGGGTTCTTCCGACTCGTCGCGACCGATGCGGCCGGGGGGGCGAGACCCGCTAGACGCGCTCGAACCATCGCCTCGACGGCGTCGACACGGCGGATCGCAGCACGTATCTCCACTGCGAAGCGCCTGCGTGCGTCTTTCAGCTCCTGTTTCGACTCACCAGGCTCCCAGAGTTCGCGATTGCGCGCGAGTTTGACGGCAGTCCCGAAGAGCACCTTTGAAACCGATTCTTGTCGCTTGATGTGGCGCTGTAGCGTGTACTGATGGCCGAGTCCCAGGCATTCCGAAAGGAATGCCGCTTCGTCGATCGGTTCCCCCGTGTCGTGAGATTCCAGTACATCGCCCACCACGCGGTAGGCCTCGAGGAAGGGGCGAAGCACTCGATGAGCGTGGAGTGGGCTGATGCGGATGAATATTTCCTGAATCGCCTCTGCGCCCTCGTCGAGTCGCGCCTCCCAGTCCACGACGTGATGGCTGAGCTCCCGACGAATCTCCGCCTGGAAGACGTCCTTCTCTGCGAAGAAGAACTCGAACTTGAGGAGATCCCGTAAGTCCAGAGCCGCTTCCCAGAACGCCGCCGACCTGTCCTCTACGTCCTTTTCGGCCGCACGGAGCAGGGAAACTTCGGCGATCGCGCCCGTCAGGAAATAGTGGATGATGGTGTTTCGGTAGTAGGCGGCGCCCAGATGCTGACCCGACGCAATTCCATACACGGGTTCCGGGCCCTCGTCGTAGATCGTCAGTAGACCGCTCTCGACCAACGCGTCCATCGTTCGCGCGACACCCTCGGCCGTATCCAGGTCGAGTTCCTCCGACGTCGGAAGCTTACGACGCTCCACGTAGCCCCGCAGGTTCACGAGCGCATCGACCATATCCGTTCGAGTGAGTGCGCGATCTCCCCGACTCAACAAGGCCAGGCAAATCAGCGAGACCGGCGTAATCGGCGTAGCCCGATTGATTCGGACACAGACTTCGAAAGCCAGCTTCTGTAATTCGACATTCATCTCGTTCGGATCGGGCAAGGCCTCCGGATTCGGGGGCCCCAGCGACGTGGCCAGCGAGACCGGCTCTCCGAAGCGAATATTGATCCGCCCGTAACGCCGCCCCAGCCTGCGAATGAAACGAACGAACCAGCCAAACCCCTCGCTCTCCTTGTCGCCTCCGCGCTGCTCCGCGACGTAGTCGGAGACATCGGAGATCTGGTCGTAACAGATCGAGACCGGCACGAGATAGACATCGTCGCTATGCCCTCGCTGATAGGCATCGACCACGTACGCCAACAAGCCGAAGCGCGGCGGCAGGAGTTTGCCGGATCGGGAGCGACCCCCTTCGATATACCACTCGAGAGGAAAACGCTTCGAGATCAGATAGTCGACGTAGTGACGCAGGACGAGCTTGTAGACCTCGTCGTCCTTGAAGCTACGCCGAATGAAGAAGATCCCACTCCGCCGCACGAGCGGTCCGAGCGGAAAGAAATTCATGTTGATTCCGCCGGCCGTATGATTGGGCGGCATGCCATTTTCGTGCAGGATCGTTTGCAGCACGCCATGGTCGAGGTTTGATTTGTGTGACGGCAGAAAAACGACCGGATGCTGTTGCGCGAGCGCGCTCACGACTCGTAGCTCGGCAGGATCGTAACGGAGCTTTTCGTCGTAGCCGCGGGAATACATGAAGCGCCAGAGCCGGACGACGATGTCGATCGCGAGCGGCGTATGGCCAGCCGCGATCTCACGAAGATCCGCTGTCGCTTCAACCAACACTCTCGCATCAGTCCGACCCAATTTGCGGGCCAGATGATGGAGCTCACCCTGAAATGCGGGCCTCGCGAGGATGTCCTCGCGAACCAGGCTGGGCACCTTGTAGCGCGCACCGCGTATGTGTCGTTCGGCTCGCTCCAGTGTCAACGCGGCCTGCCGCGCAACGTAGTCGGGGAAGCTCTGCGTGTTACCCGAATCCGCTCCAGCCGCCCGACGCCAACGCCTGCGCACCGCCGAAACAGGTGCTGACTGCCCCAACACGATCCGACAACGTTCGGGCGTCCGCCAATAGAGGTAGCGCTCGCGGAGTCGGTCCGGATCTCGCGGATCCGCCAGGGTCAACAAGTCCGAAGGCCTGACTTCGCGGCGGCCCTCTCGTTCGGGGGCGAGCCACGCAATGCGCAGCGGCACCAACTGCGGATCATCCCCCGAAGCCAGGATCGGTTCCAATCCGGGATCCAGGCGTCCACGTCGACGACGTGAGGATGGAAGCGTCAAGATCTCCACCTTCGCGCCGGAAGCGGCGGAATCCGCACGATGGCGCGCGATCCAGGCATGCAGGAGTCTGGTCTCGAAGCGACTGGCTGCGTCGATCAGGAAAACGACGTCCCCGCCTGCCGTCTCCGGCCAGACGGGCTCTTCATGACGCGGGGCCATGACCTTGGACTTGGATTCGGATCGAAAATCGACGTCGGGCATCACGAACGATTATATCAAGACTCACGCCGGACCGTCGCAGGGAAATGCCCGATTCTGCGACCTCCCTCTCCACCCCTCTACGTCGATCGGGCGCGGCCTGTCGCTTTCGCGTGTTCCTGCTCAACGCGCCTCGCATTGCCGGCCTGGCGAAGGCGCTCAGAAGCCTCCGCGTCGACCCGCGCGTAACGTTCCTTCCATGAAGCGTCTTCCCCCCAGATGAACGGTGTCTGTACGGTCGTCCGGGGAAGGCGAGCCGTTTCGAGAAGATCGAACGCGTAGCCGACTATGTCGCGCTGCATCATGCCGTCGTCTGGCTTGCCACACGGGTTTCCGAGCGGAAAATCAGTGAAGAGGAAACGTGGAACGCCGCACTCTTCCACAATGTCGCGTGCGGAGCCGACGACGACGGTCGGGATGCCGTTCTCTTCCAATACGCGTGCGACCAGACTCACGGTCTGGTGACAGACGGGTCAGAGCGGGACGAGCAGTGCGATATCGACCGCGTCCTCTCGGCATCGGGCGAGGATCTCTGGCGCGTCTTGTTCGAGGGTACGACGCTGGCTGTAGTCCGTCGGCACACCGTGGAAGCGTTTGGCGAGCGATCCGATGCGACCCTCCCTGACGAACGCGCGCAGAGAACCGAGCGGAACGAAGGATTCTACGTCGTTGGTGTGTGTGGTTTCCTTGTCCCATGCGAGATCATCGGTGTAGAGCCGATCCGGTGTGACGGCGGTTTCACCCGACCAGACCTGCTTGCCGTCGCCGACGACATCTTCGCGCGCAGCCGGATCGACGAATGGGCTCGCGGTCGTGACGACCGCGACACGCGACTCGGCGAGGGGTTTCTCGAGTTTCGCAAAGGGAACGGACGCATGGTGTGCCCAGCGGTAGGGCCTTTCGTAGCCCTGTGCTGCATAGTACTCACGGGTACGATCGATGTAGGAAACGAAGCTGCGGTGCGTAATCGGTGAATCGGGCATCAGGCGGCCTCCTGAGAGTACAGAATGGATAGCAGATGGCGGGTAGCGGGACCGAAGAGAGATTCCATCAGACCAGAGCGCCAGGCGTGGTAGAATTCTCACGAAATCGCCCGGAAGATGCCTAACGCCGATTCCACCACCCGGAAGCCCGTCAACCAGAAGGACATCCCCTTGAATTTCGACATCCCCAAAGACCTCGCAGCCTACCTCGATGAACTCGATGCCTTTATCGAGCGTGAAATCCTGCCCCTCGAACAACAGGACGACAATATCCGCTTCTTCGATCATCGCCGCGAAGATGCGCGCACCGATTGGGAGCGAGGCGGGCTTCCCAACGAAGTATGGGAGGCGCTCCTTGCGGAGGCGCGACGACTTGCCGATGCGGCCGGACATTTTCGCTATCCCCTCGCCAAGAAATACGGCGGACGCGATGGGAACAACCTCGGCATGGCGATCATTCGCGAGCATCTGGCACGTCGCGGCCTCGGACTTCACAATGACCTCCAGAACGAACATTCGATCGTAGGCAACAACGTGGGCCTGCTGTTGATGCTCGAGTACGGGACCGAGGCCCAACAGGCCGAATGGGTCGACGCCATGGCAACAGGCCAGCGCGGCTTTGCCTTCGGAATCACCGAACCCGAGCATGGCTCCGATGCCACACATATGGAGACGGTCGCTGTACGCGAGGGCGACAGCTGGCGCATCAACGGCGAGAAAACCTGGAATACCGGGATCCACAAGGCCAAGTACGACATGGTCATGGCTCGAACGAGTGGTAAGGCGGGCGATGGCCGAGGAATCACGGCCTTCCTGGTACCGATGGATGCGCCGGGCGTAAAGATCGAAGAAATGCTCTGGACCTTCAACATGCCAACGGACCACGGCCGGGTGTCGTTCACCGACGTCGTGGTCCCGGACGACGCGATCTTCGGCGGCGAAGGCCGGGGGCTTGCCGTCGTGCAGCACTTCTTCAACGAAAACCGAATCCGCCAGGCGGCCTCGAGCCTCGGTGCCGCCCAGTTCTGCATCGATCAGTCTGTCGAGTATGCCCAGGTTCGCAAGCCCTTTGGCAAACCATTGGCCACCAATCAGGCCATTCAATTCCCACTCGTCGAGCTACAGACCCAGTGTGAAATGTTGCGCGCTCTAATTCACAAGACGGCCTGGATGATGGACGAGTACGGCGCATTCTCGGTCTCGGACAAGGTCTCGATGTGTAATTACTGGTCGAATCGGCTCTGCTGTAACGCGGCGGATCGCGCAATGCAGGTCCACGGGGGGCTCGGCTATTCGCGTCACAAGCCCTTCGAACACATCTACCGTCACCACCGCCGATATCGCATCACAGAGGGCGCGGAAGAAATCCAGATGCGTCGTGTGGCGGGCTACATGTTCGGATTCATGAAGCAGCAAGCGCCCAAGGGCGTCGACGAGGGATAAGGTTGAGGGGATCGCTTCAACTAGGATCCGGCTCGGGAGGAAAAAATGCTCATCCGAATTACATACTGCGCGAGTTGAAACTTCAAACCCCGGGCCGCCAGTCTGGCGGCCAAGATCCAGCAGAAACACGAAATCACGCCCGAGCTAATCGCTGGTCGAGGTGGAATTTTTGACGTCGAGGTGGATGGAAAGCTCATCTTCTCGAAACATGACGAAGGCCGCTTCCCCGAAGATTCGGAAATCTTGAATCAGCTCGGCTGAGCCAAGCCGCAGAGATGGATGGCAATTAATCCGAAGATTCGAGTCCGGGCAGGCCATCGATGCTGGAAGCATTCGACTCGATGCGCCGCGCCATGAACTCGGCCTGTGTTCTCTTGGCGTTGTGTTTCCGCAAGACATCGCGGTCACCCGCATATTCGTAGTTGGGAACGGCCCAACCGCACGAACGCTGGACACGTGTCAATGAGACGTCGATGATGCCGCGAACAGGTACATCGATCTCGGGGAAATGACCGCGCAGGGCTTCGAATTCCGGCGTGCCGTATTGATAGGCGCGCCCTTCGCCGTAGAGCCGCAGAATGAGGGGATCACCCTCGAAAGCGCAAAACATCAGACAGATGCGACCGTTCTCGCGCAGATGGGCGTGGGTCTCGATCCCGCTTCCACCCAGGTCGACATAGGCGACTCGCCGAACTCCGAGCCGCGCAAAGCTCGCATAGCCCTTCGGCGAGACATTGACATGTCCCTCCGCCGAAAGCGGTGCCGTCCCAACGAAAAACATCCGCTGCGCATCGATGAACCTGGCTTCCTTGGGGCCGATTTCCTCACTCACTTCCATGGCTGGCATCTCCCTCTGTCGATCGTGTCGATTCATCCAGAGAGACTTCACGCTTCAGTCCGAAGCGAAGGCCGAGGTAAGCGAGTAGCCCGACCGGGCCTAGCATCAGGGTCAGCAAGAGGCAGGGTACGACCAATAAATGGGAGATCGATCGGCGCTGCGCGTCGCGTACTTCCCATGCGCCGACAAAAAGGTCGAAAGCGAGGTAGTGGACCCAACCCACGAGGGCAAAATGGGGGCTCGTGAACGACGTCATGACGCCGCGGAGGCTCGAGAACCCGCCGCCCTCGGGTGCCTCGGGGCTCGTCAAGAGCACGCCGAGGTAGACGCATCCCAGCAGGATCGGAATCCAGATCTGATGGACGATACGCTGGGTCCATGACCACGAGGGCGCAAACGCGAGCAGGAGCCAGGCCGGCAGCACACCGTTGTTACAGATCATGAAGAGGCTGTCGGGTGTCATGAAGATCGCTCCTTTCGAAAGCTGGCCCTTCGATCCGCTCAAGTCCGATTACGACCACCAACACTCTTGAGATAGGCCTTCAACTGCCGGTCGTGGCGGCTCGCCGCACTGACCGGTTGAATGCAGGGTTCCCAACGCGGCGCCGCTGCCGGCTCGGGCAAATCCCCCATCACCGTCACACGCTGGATGACTCGCTCTCCCTCGAAATCATTGAGGACGCAGTGCTGGGTACAGCGGTTGTCCCACATCGCGATCGTGCCTTCAGACCATCGATAGCGCATTGCAAAACGGGCGTTCGTCGCCCAGCCGGTCAAAAATCGGAGCAGCGCCTCACTCTCCTCATGGCTCAGCTCGACGATGCGCCTCGTAAAATGTTCGTTCACGAAGAGGGATTTGCGCCCCGTCTCCGGATGAACCCGAACCACCGGGTGGACAGCCATCCTTTCGGGATGGTCATGCGGGTGGGCATCGTGAAGTGCACTCAATCCTTCACAGAACTCCTGCATCGGCGGCGTCAGCTCGTCGTAGGCCTTGTACATATTCGACCACATCGTGTCTCCACCGACCGGCGGACACTTCACCATGTGCAGAATCGCGAAGACCGAGGGACTCTCCTGGCAGGTGAGATCGCTGTGCCATTCGTCCGCGATCGCGCCCTTGCCACCAGAGGCGTGCAACTCGAAAAACTCGGGACGCTCCCCACCGAGCTCCAGATTCGGATGCGCCTCGAGTTCACCAAAGAGCTCGCCGAACGCAATGTGCGTATCCGGCGTGAGATGCTGATCAGGAAAAAAGAGAACCTGGTGATCCATCAGGAGCGAGCGGATTCGATTCGCATCTTCCGGTCCCGCTTTCTCGAGAGAAATCCCCCGGACCTCGGCTCCCAGGGAACCCGAGAGCCGCATGACATCGAGCCCCTGTGCGTTCGTCGCTGCCGCCATTTCCTCTTCCTCCGCCCTTGTGCCGTCCTTCGCCCCATTCGCCTGGTTTCGCGAGCCCAATATTCGACTTCGACCAGATAGCCAGCGTACGACATCCCGACGGCCCCGGCGATTCCACCCCGGAGACCAACGCCCACCCCATTCTGGCCAATCAGCGCTAAGACTCTGGGCATGAGCCGGACCATCTTCTTCGATCTCGACGGTACGCTGACCGACCCGATGGTCGGCATCACGGGCTCGATTCAGTTTGCGCTGGAAAGGCTCGGCGTGGACGTACCTGAAGCCAATGACCTGCTCTGGTGTATCGGCCCGCCGCTGCTCGAAAATTTCCAGACGCTGGTCGGCCACGATCGAGCGCAGGCGGCCGTCGCTCACTACCGCGAGCGTTTCTCGAGCGTCGGTCTCTACGAAAACACGCCCTACTCCGGGATCAATGATGCGCTTTCGACGATACGGAGTGCGGGCGTTCGGCTCTGCGTCGCCTCGAGCAAGCCGCAGATCTATGTCCGCCAGATCCTCGAGCATTTCGATCTGATCGACTATTTCAGCGACGTCTTCGGCTCGGAGCTGAACGGTACCCGGACAAACAAGTCGGAACTGCTTCGATACGCGCTTTCAGAAACTCAGATCGACGCGGGCGACGCGACCATGGTCGGCGACAGAAAGCATGACATCATCGGGGCTCTAGACAATGGAGTCTCTGCCATTGGAGTGCTCTATGGCTACGGATCCTCAGAAGAACTGACGCAGGCAGGAGCCAATCGCTTCGCAAATGCCCCGAGCGAACTCGTTGCGTTGCTGCTCTGATCGGCCCGGTTCAGAACCTCTGGAGCTGTCAGAACTTCTGAAACGTGTCAGAACCTCTGGAACTTGTCAGAACCCTTGAAATTGAGCGAACTCGTCTACCGACGCACGTTCCGTATAGAGATCATTGATCACGGCGTCGGGATCCGCATAGCCAAGAGCCACGCCGCAAAACACCATCTCGTCCTCTCCGATGCTCGTGAACTCTCGAATCGATTTCCCCCAGGTCGACCAAGCTTCCTGAGCGCAGGTATGCAGTCCGCGCTCACGCGCAAGGAGCATCACGTTCTGGAGAAAAATTCCCAGGTCGGCAAACTGTGGTGGCCCCATTTTGCGGTCGATGCTGATGAACATGCCCACCGGCGCGCCGAAGAACGAAAAATTCAACGCCATTTGTTGTGCCCGCGCCACTTTGTCGGCACGCTCGATTCCAACCAGACCGTACATGTCCATCGCGACCTTGAATCGACGCCCTCGATAGGGCTCCTCCAGATCGGCAGGATAGATCGCATACTCCTGGCCTTCGCCGAAAGGGGTTTCTTTCATTCGCTCGGCGACTGTATTCACGAAAGCATCACGCACCTCGCCCGCAAGCACACTCACCTTCCACGGCTGGAGGTTTCCTCCAGACGCGGCGCGACTCGCACAGGAGAGAATCTCGCGCACGATCTCCTCGGGGACCGGATCGGACAGATAGGCCCGCACCGAGCGCCGCGTTTCGATGGCATGACTGACGGTCGGGCTCGGCTCGACGATGATTCGTTTGGACACGGTTTGATCGCTCATCCGCCGGCCGCAGCCTTCACGAACCCCACTCGATCACCATCCGTCAACCTGGTCTTCATGCCCTTGCGGTGGCTGACCAGTACACCGTTGACAGCGATCGCCGCGAGACGAGCGAGCTTCGAGAATTCATCGCCCCGTTCGAAGCGCGTCTCGGTCTGCTCCACGACGTCTCGCACGGTCGCCGCGGAATCGATGTCGAAACTCTGAAGGCCCAGAGCCTTGCTCATGTCGTAGGTCAACTCGACCCGAATACTCATCATTCGTTCCTCAACTGGTCTATGCCGGGTTAGATACTGATCTGGAGTCGGTCCAGGGTGTCGCGGTTCGGCACCCCATCTGCGTTCCAGCCTCGCAGCTTGTAGTAGCGGGGCAACAGCTCTGCCAGGGGATGGCCGGCGTCCATGTTGTCGTAGATCGATTCATTCAGGAGGCGCGGAGGCAGCGTATCGTCCTTGCTAGTCAAACCCTCGCGCAGATTGTACATCCGCTCGAGATTGAAGATCCGACCGCCGATCTCCTGCAGGTGGCCCGAAGAGAAGGTCTGCCCCGTGATATAGGTCAGCCATTTCTCGAACCAGAGTATCGGCTTGCCCTTCATGCCCATCGCCATTCGCATCATCGGGCCCGAATTCTCGAAGGCCTTCGACATCATTCGGTGCGTCAGCGATTTCGGATCCATGTTGTGAATGGCTGCAGGAAACATTCCATACGTCGTAAAGATGCAAAGCACCATCGAGTTGATCGCGCACGCCGTATTCTGCATCAGAACTGGAATATCGGCCTTGAGCTTGAGGTTCTGCGGATTGATCGTGAGCGGACCGATCGATTCGAGATACATGCTCGCGCCTTGAACATGGCAGCCTCCACGATTGGTTGTCGCATATTCGACACCCTGGGCGAAGGAACCTCGTGGATCGTAGGCCGAAAGTTCGAGGCCCTTGACGTGCATGGCAAATTCATGACCACCGATTCGCTCGCTCATCCTTTTCGAGCCGTCCGCGAGTTCATTGCCTGCACCACGTCGATGGCCGATATCTCGAATCAATTCGCTCACGCCCTCGGCATCGCCAAAGCGAACACCCGCATCGAACATGCCGCGCTCCTGCAGCTCCATCGCAAAGCTCAGCGTCACGCCGAGACTGATCGTGTCCATCCCCAGGTCATCCGCAAGGAAATTCCACTCCGAAACCTTCTTGAGGTCTCCGATCTCGAGATTGCTCCCCATCAACGCAACCGTTTCGTATTCCGGACCCTTGACGCGCCTGCCGTCTACCTCGACATCCCGGCCACAGGTCACAGGGCAGTGCAGACAGCTGCTCTTCACTCCGACCAGCTCATGGTCCTCCATGTACTCACCGGAGATCGTCATCGCCTCATCGAAATGTCCGCGCTGAAAATTCTTCGTGGGCAGCATGCCGCGCCCATTCGTGGTGTTGACGATACCGGCGGTCCCAAAGCGCTTCATCGAACTTCCGAGTACCGGATGTTCCTTGAACATCTCGCGAACTTCTTTGGTATACGTCTTGAACGCCTCGGGATCGTCCATCTCGAGCTTGCGCGACCCGGTCACGCTGATGGCCTTCAATCGCTTCGATCCCATCACGGCCCCGACGCCCGTGCGCCCCGCAATCCGCTCGTTCGAAACGATGCCGGCGAAGAGAACCTGGTTCTCGCCGGCCGGACCGATTACAGCATGGGCTTTCTTCTTGCCGAGAATCTCCTGCGTTTCGTAGGTGCCCTTGCCCCATAGATCCGCGGCGTCGAGAAACTCGACCTCGTCACGATCCCCATTGACTTCGATTCGAACGGGTCGCTCGGACCGGTTGCTGACGACGATGATGTCGATCCCGGCTCGCTTCATGCCGTAGGCGTAGTTTCCGCCGCAGGTCGCATTGCCGATCCCACCGGTCAGAGGGCTCTTGCAGACGACCGCAAACCGATTGCTCTGAGGCGCCACGGAACCATTCAGTGGACCGGTCGCAAAGATCAGCGGATTCTCGGGGCCGAGTGGATCGATACCGGCCTCGGTACGATCGTAGAGAAGCCGGGTGCCGTAGCCCTTGCCGCCGATGTAGAGTCTTGCGATCTCTTCGTCGAGCGGCTGGAACGAATAGCGCTGGGTTGCCAGGTCTATCTCGAGGACGCGGCCCGCGTAACCTTTGATCATTCGGTTCTCCTCCCGAGCATGGAACCCTGAAACGCTAGCATCCAGCTGCCGCGAGGACTCTCGACCTTCCATGACCGACCCGAAGCGGCACGGAGCATTTGCATGATTCCCTCTATCGTCGTCTGCGCCTCAGCCGTCGCTTGCCTTCTCGTCGCGGAATGGGCCGATTCGAGAATCGCGAAGATCGCCGCAAAGATGTCCGCGGCTTCGGCATTTCTGGCAATGGCTCTGGCCTGTGGCGCACTCGAATCGAGCTATGGCGAGATTCTGCTGGGTGGACTCGTCCTGTGCTGGATCGGGGACGCTTGCCTCCTTTCGCCAGGTCAATCAACCGGATTTCTCGCTGGAATTGGCGCCTTCCTGCTCGGCCACATCGTGTATGCGATCGCGTTCTACCAACTCGGGCTCGATTGGACTGGACTCCTCGTCGGAGGATTGGTGATCGGCGGACTTGCGGTGATCACGCTGCGCTGGCTCCATCCACACGTCCCAAACGATTTTCGTATCGCGGTCGTCAGTTATATCGGCGTGATTTCCTTCATGGTCATCGCATCGATCAGCGCCGTCGCAGCCGGCGCCCCAATCATACTGGCGATCGGTGCAATCGTATTCGGGATCTCCGACGTCTTCGTAGCTCGCGAACGCTTCGTCTCATCCGGGTTTGCGAACTCTGCCTTGGGACTTCCTGCGTATTTCGGTGCTCAGCTCCTGCTGGCCTATACCGCTCGTTTTGGCGTCGTGTCCTAGCGCACCGCTGAACCACTGGCTGCGTTCATTGGCGTCGCCGCCAGCAAGGTCCAGCGTGGGTGCGAGACACGCTATTCTCGAAGACCCGGGTTCTTCCGCAGAATTCCGGTCGAACTCGTGTTCAATGAGTTGATTTCCCGGAGGACCAGGCGATGAAACCGCTCGAAGATGTCACCGTACTCGAGTTCTCGACCATGATTACAGCGTCCTTCGCAGCCATGATGATGGCCGATCAGGGCGCGAGAGTGATCAAGGTCGAGCCCACCGATGTGGGCGACCCCATGCGGTACATTGGGACGGCCAAGGGAGGAATCTCGGCGCTCTTCGCCAACTGCAACCGCGGCAAGGAGTCCATTGGGATCAACCTGAAGGAGCCGGCCGGTCAGAGTCTGATCCATCAGCTGGTCGAGGAAGCCGACGTCGTCATCCACAATTTCCGACCCGGTGTAATGGACAAGCTAAATCTCGGCAGTGACAAGCTGAGGGCCCTCAATCCCCGCCTCGTCTACGTTGCGATATCGGGCTTTGGCAAGGATGGACCGCTGGCCAATGCGCCAGCCTACGACCCGGTCATACAGGCGCACGCGGGTATCGCCGCTTCGCAGGGCAAAGAGACACCGGCATTCGTTCGCAACCTGATCTGCGACAAAATCACGGCCTATTCCGCCTGCCAGGCCGTCACCGCCGCTCTACTGGTTCGGGAGAAAAACGGAGAGGGGCAACACATCGATCTCTCGATGCTCGATGCGGGGCTCTTCTTCATTTTTCCCGATGCATTCATGAACCACACCCTGGTGGATGAGGATGTCGAGATTCAGACGCTGCTGTCGGACATGCTCTACGAGCTTTCCAGCACGCGGGACGGTGAAGTCACCTGCTCCGCGGCGACGGGTCAGCAGAGAGCAGGATTACTGCGAGCCCTGGGTAAGGAAGACCTGCTGAAGGACGAGCGTTTCAGCTCGATCCCGGCATTGATGAAGAATGTGGACGCCTATCGTCAGGAACTGGCGGAGGCCTTCAAACAATTTACGACGGACGAGGTGTTGAAAAGGTTGAGGGAGAACCACGTGCCCGCAGCCAAGTGTCATGATCACGAAGAGACGCTGTCACAACCACAGCTCAGTGCGAACGGCACAGTCGAAGTCCGTCACCATCCCTCGATGGGTGCGATGCGAATCATCCGATCCCCGGCCAGATTCCACGGAGATCGACTGCCAGCCTCCAGCCATCCTCCCAGCCACGCGGAGGATACCGAGCGCGTGCTCACTGGCTTGGGATTGAGTTCGATTGAAATCGACGCGTATCGAAAAGACGGTGTGATTAGTTAGTCAATTCCATCAAAGGGCATCGCGCTTCCCGAACTGGCTATGCGCCCAGCTAAACATTCCCGTCGATGTCGAGAGGATCGGATGGCCATGGCACTCGGAATGGGCGACGATCATTCTAGAATCCATGGTGAGAAGCGAATTTTTCTATACGTTTCAGTGGTCGGGCAATTCCGATCGGGAGGATTGACATGAGTCTCGGAAAACGCGCAATTGCAGAGGCATTCGGCACTTTCTGGTTGGTCTTTGGCGGATGCGGGAGCGCGGTGCTCGCCGCCGGCTTTCCCGAAGTCGGCATTGGCTTCCTGGGCGTCGCACTCGCCTTCGGCCTCACCGTGCTCACTATGGCCTATGCGATCGGCCATATCTCGGGTTGTCATTTGAATCCGGCAGTCTCCATCGGACTCGTCGCGGGTGGACGTTTCCCAGCCTCGGAACTCGCTCCCTATATCGGCGCACAGCTCGTCGGTGGGATCGCGGGCAGCGCCGTCTTGTACTCCATCGCGAGCGGCGCACCGGGATTCGATCTCGCTGCGGGATTCGCGTCCAACGGCTTTGGAGCGCATTCGCCAGGCGGCTATGCCCTCGGCTCGGCGTTCGTCGCCGAGGTCGTATTGACCCTTGCCTTCCTTTTCATCATCCTGGGTGCCACCGACTCGCGTGCACCGGCAGGTTTCGCGCCTATCGCGATCGGTCTTGGTCTGACCCTCATCCACTTGATCGGAATTCCAGTCACGAATCTCTCGGTCAACCCCGCCCGCAGCACTGGCCCCGCAATCTTCGTAGGCGGCTGGGCCATCCAGCAGCTCTGGCTCTTCTGGGTCGCCCCCATCTTGGGCGCAATCATCGCGGGTGTCTTCTATCGAGAAGTCTTCGAGGCGAAGGACTAGCACTCGTGATACAGATGGGGATCGACGACCGCAGCCATGCGAGTAGCGGCGAGTTCACGCGCTTTTGATCCATTCGTCGTCGCCGCGAACGCACCCGTCTCATCTAGAAACACAGAAACCGCCAAACTCGTTTCCGCTGGCGAGTTCAGCGCCTTTCGATGCGAGACGAAGCAAGTGCGGACGTTCGGCTGCCCGGCCATCCAGAGATTGACCTTCTCGAGTTGGTGACGATACGCCCCGGCGATTTCCTCTTCGTCCGATTGACGAAGGTCGCTGTGCCCCCGCCGATCAAGCATGACGCGCTGGGAGGTCAGGACCTCAGCCAGATCGCGCTCCATCGAGATGATTCGATAGTCATACTCCGGCGGCAAGAACGGAACGAGCGGCGAAACGACCTTGACCGCCTGGCCGACGACAGCCTGCAAGAACGACGAATCCTCTCGCAGACGCTTTACGGTATCGAGTTCGAAATAGCCCTTGGGATTATCCGAATCCGCGATGCGACGACCGTCCGTCGCCACCTCCAACCCGGCAGCGTCGAGCATTTGCATCATCATCGACGTGCCCGAGCGAGGCAGCCCCGAAACGATCGTAATCGTCCGGTTCGGATCGAGGACGTGCTCACGTTCCGTTCGAGTCATCAACCCTCTCGATGGTCTGCGCTAGAATTCATAAATGGCCACAAAGAACATCGCCAGCCTGAATACGGTACCGGCCGACGCGGCCGATCTCAAAGCGGAGGTCGCGGGGCTCGTCGACGCCCATGGTTACGCGATCATTCCCAACGTCCTCGACACGGCGACTTGCGCAGGCCTCATTGCCGAAGTCGATCGCGTCGAGCGTGAGTTCGATATTGCGTTCGGCAACAACGAATTCGAAGGCCTTCGGACTCGACGAATCTTCAACCTGATCGCGCGTGGCCCGCGCTTCAGGGACCTTGTCACCAATGAGACCATATTGAGCGCGGTCGAATCCATCCTGGGTGATGACATCCTCCTTTCGGGCACGACTTCCATGCACATCGGTCCGGGAGAAACCGAACAGCTCCTGCACGCCGACGACGGCATGATCAGCCTTCCTCGTCCCCATCCGGCCACGATGGTCACGACGTTATGGGCCCTGTCGGAATTCACAAAGGATAACGGTGCGACGCGTCTGATTCCCGGCTCGCATCTGAAGCCCGAGATCGTGCCGCAACCCGAAGACGAAAACACCGTCGTGATGGCCGAAATGCCGGCGGGAAGCGTATTGGTTCTCCACGCGTCGACGTGGCACGGAGGGGGGCCCAACTCGACTTCGAACGTAGAACGTTATGGCCTCTCGATTCAATATGTAGCCGGATGGTGTCGTCAGCAACAGAATCTGATGCTCGGTACTCCGCGAGATGTCGTCGCGAGCTATCCGCGACGACTCCAGGAACTGATCGGTTACTCGATGTATCGCAACGTGATGGGCCACGTCGATCGGCAACACCCTTTATCCCTGCTCGGGGAAGATGTCCAGCCCGAGATGGTCTGGGAGAAGATGAAGAGGTCCGAATGAGCCACCAACCCATCGTCGTTCGTCAGATGGATTTCGATTTTCCGGCCGACATCGATCCCGTCGTCGTCGCAGGAGATCCAGAGCAGTCCTACATCATGATTGGGCTCTCACTATTGCTTCCCTACCTCGAGCCCTACCTCATCCGCACGATGAAGGAAGCCAAGAAGCAGATCAGCGACCCCGAACTGATCGATGACCTCGAACGCTTCAGCGCCCAGGAGGGGCAGCACTATCGGCAGCACATACGCCTCAACGATGCCATTCGGCTACAGGGATTCCCAAAACTCGCTGAACTCGAGAAGGTCCTGGACGCCGACTATCGACGTTTCTCGAAGTCCCGTTCTCTCCGCTTCAATCTCGCCTACGCCGAAGGATTCGAGGCGCTCACGACTGCCGTGGCCCGTTCCAGTTTCGAACGTGGTCCCGACCCCAATATGCATCCGTCTGTCGGAGCACTGTTCCAATGGCACCTGGTCGAAGAACTCGAACATCGAACGGTTGCCTTCGACGTCTACGAGCATGTCTGTGGAGGCTACGCCTACCGTCTCATTGCGGGGCTCTACGCGCAGTGGCATATGGCAAGCTTCATTCGCCGCGTGACGCGATACATGCTCGAAGCCGACCCGGAGGCCATCGAGCGTTGCGGCGGAGAAGCTGGACTTCGCGCGCGGCGGCGCGAAGCCGGACCAGATCTCAGAAAGGGGCTCTTGCCAAAATTGCTGAGGACGTACTCACCCCGCTACACACCCCATGACATTCCCTTCGATGCCGAACTCGAGGAAATGGCGGCGCAGTTCTCGGCCATCGCCCGTTCGACGCGCTAGGCGACTATTCCGAAGACGGCTTCTCGTCGAGTGCAAACGCAACGAGGTGGTCGCCCATTCGCGTTCCGGCACGCGAATGCCCACCCGCCGCAATCAATACGTACTGCCTGACACTGCCATCTTCAAACTCGACGCGGTAACTCATCGGGGTCGCCTGGCCGCCAGCCGGCAACCTCCCCTTCCAGAGTTCGTCGCCGGTCTCCACGTCGAAGGCGCGAAGGTAATCATCCATCGCGGCAGCGATGAATACGATGTTCGTATCTGTCACGATCGGCCCCCCGATCCCCGGAATCCCCCAATCGAGAGGAAGCGGAATCGGTGCGAGATCGCGGAGACTTCCATGCGGGACCTGCCAGCGAATCGCGCCCGTGCGCAGGTCAATCGCAGACAAAGTGCCCCAGGGAGGTCCAACGCAGGGCAAACCGAGCGGGGACAGCATCATGTCACGACGTAGCCCATAGGGTGTGCCGATCTGTGGCCCATACTCATGCTTCGGATCGGCCTCGCGCTCGGCCTGGAAATCCGCCCGCGGAATGAGACGAACGATCCAAGGCACGTCGGAGCTCCTCACGAAGGCCAGCTGACGATCTGGATCAACCGCGATGCCGCCCCAGTTCGAGCCGCCCGCATTGCCCGGATACATGATCGAGCCCTGGATCGAAGGCGGTGTGTAGATTCCGTCGAATCGATGGGACGCGATCAGTTCGCGACATTGGCCCTTGTCCCACGGTGTCAGTCCCCAGGCATCTTCGGGTGAGATCTGATCCCGAACGAGTATCGGGATCGCAGGAAAGGGTTGGGTCTTTGAAAGCACTTCGCCCGGAACGGCACCCGCGGTCGTCACCGGCCGCTCCTCGACTTCCAGCAGCGGCTCTCCCGTCTCGCGGTCCAGCACGAAGAGCAACCCCATCTTCGTCGCCTGCACGAGAGCTGGGCGTGACTCACCATCGATCTCGATGCTCGTGAGCGTAGGTTGCGCCGGAACGTCGAAGTCCCAGAGATCGTTGTGCACCGTCTGGAAGTGCCAAACGACCTCTCCGCTCTCACCGCGAAGAGCCACCACTGAACTTCCGTAGTAGTTCATATTGCTGCGCTCGCCGTGGTAGTAGTCCGGTGCCGAGTTTCCTGTCGGAACGAAGACCAGCCCACGCTCGGCGTCCACCGACATCGGTGCCCACACGTTCGGGGTGCCCAGCGCGTAGCCCGCATCGCTGACAAGACCGCTGTCGTAGTCGAAGTCGGGGGGAGCCAGGTCCCAAGCCCATCGAAGGCGTCCACTCCGCGCATCGAAACCGCGAACGACGCCGCTCGGCGCATCGATTCTCGCGTTGTCGCTCACAGCAGAGCCGACCACAACGACATCTCCGACCATGACGGGCGGCGAGGTCACCTGATATTCACCCTGCCACTTTTGCTCACCCGCAGCGGCGTTGAGGTCGACCTCCCCCTTCGTGCCGAAGGCCTGACAGAGCTTGCCCGTCCCGGCATCGAGCGCGACCAGTCGCGCGTCGTTCGTTGCGGTAAAGATCGTGCGCTGACAGGACGACTCGGGGCCGGACTGTTCATCCAACCACGCCGCCACTCCACGACAGATGAGCTGATTGGCATAGCGGCCGGTCATGTCGATGTCGGGATCGTGAACCCATTTCTCCGTACCCGACACCGGATCCAACGCTATGACGCGATTGAAGGGCGTACAGAAGTAGAGCGTGCCGTCGACGAGAATGGGCGTGTTCTCGAAGGCCGTACTGCTGGGAATTTCGTCGTCGTTCCCCGAAACGTCTCCGTGGCGATAGGTCCACGCATGTCCGAGGGAGGCGACGTTGTTTCGACGAATGACGCTGGTTCCAGCGTGGCGCTGCCCGCCGAGATCGCCTCCATAAGCGGGCCATTCCGATACGGAACGGACCGGCTGATCCGGCGTCGGGAGCTCCGCCGGCGAGCAGCCCACCAGACAAGCCAGCAGACTGAAAAGAAACAATCCGACCGGCCGATTATGCATGGCTCACTCCTCGAGAACGGACTTCAGCAGATCGCGAGTACGCGCGCGATCTGCTGAGGTCGGCGTGAACTCCGTCGCGGCAAAGTCGGTGACGCCCGCCTCCGCCAGTTCCTCGATCTTCGCGCGCACGAATGACTCGTCGCCAACGAGCGCGAGCTCCCCCGGACCCTCGACGCCCTCACGATCGAACATCGCACGGTACGAGGGAAGCGTCCCATAATTCGAGAGGAGCTTTGTCACGAGCCCGCGTATCGAGTCGACCTCATCGGTCACGCAAACCGGGAGGGTGGCGATGATCCTGGGCGCCGGACGACCCGATGCTTCGGCGGCCGCGGTCAGCGTCGGCTTGATATGTTCACGCACTGTCCGTGGGCCGACCCAGGCAAGGGTCGTGCCCTGCGTTCGGGCTCCAGCAACCTTCAACGCCTGTGGACCCAGCGCAGCCACGACAACGGGACAAGGCACATCGGGCGCCTGAAAAACTTCCGCGTGACACGACAGCACTTCGCCATCGAAGGAGACCTTCCCGTCCGTCAACAGGGGCATCAGAATCGAGAGATATTCACGCAGATGCCGAATCGGCTTTTCGAAGCCAATCCCGAGTTGGGCCATCATGGTTTCGTGCGACAGACCAATGCCAAGCGTCAACCGATCTCCAATGAGCGAACGAATCGTCAAGACCTGCCCGGCCAGCGCAAGCGGATGCCGCGGGTAGGTCGGAACGATGGCCGTGCCGAGTTCGATGTCCGCAACTCGCTGGCCCACGACCGAGAGTACAGTCAGCGCGTCGAATCCCCCCGTCGGATGCTCTGCCAGCCAGTAACTCGAGAAGCCATCTCCGGCCGCCGTTGCAGCGTCCTCCACGATGGCGTCGATCGACGCACGCTGAACCAATCCGGTCCCATTGATCCCGAGACGCATGCTGGCTGCCCTCCTCCGGCTTTCCCGCCGGCCTTTTCCGATCGCTTTCGAAGTGTAGCCATCGCGGAAGGTTGCGGGGGTCTGCCGCGTAGCCCTGAGATAGGGCCCACGACGAGCGGAGACGGGGTCGCTATGGTTCGATCCTCGCTCGCAGTCTCTCTGCGCTGCGCAGACTTTTTCTCCCTCTTTCTCCAAAGGAGACTCCTCAATGGGTCGCAAGGCGTACGTGATCGGTGTCGGTATGACCAAATTCGAAAAACCCGGTTCCAAGGATTGGGACTACCCCGACATGGGTCGTGAAGCCGGCGAGAAGGCGCTCGCCGACGCGGGCCTCAAGATCGACGACATCGAACAGGCCGCGGTCGGCTATTGCGCGGGCGATTCGACTTGCGGCCAGCGCGCGTTCTACGAACTCGGAACCACGGGCATTCCGATCTACAACGTCAACAACAATTGTTCGACGGGCTCGACCGCGCTCTTCATGGCCAAGCAATTCGTCGAGGGTGGCCTCTCCGAATGCACCATGGCGATGGGCTTCGAAAAAATGGAAAAGGGCTCCCTCGGTGTGAAATACACCGATCGCACCATGCCGATGGACAAGCATTTCAAGGTGATGGTCGAGGAACGGGGCTTCGAAGCGAAGGCCCCCGCCGCGCCCCAGATGTTCGGCAATGCCGGCCTCGAACACATGGAACGCTACGGAACGACGGCCGAACAATTCGCAAAGATCGGTTGGAAGAACCACAAGCACTCGGTCAACAATCCGTACTCCCAGTTCCGCGACGAGTACAGCCTCCAGGAAATCCTGGACTCACCCACGGTCTATGGCCCGCTCACGAAGCTCCAATGCTGTCCCACCTCGGACGGCGGTGGCGCAGCGATCATCGCAAGTGAGGACTTCGTCCGAGCGCATGGCCTCGAAGACCAGGCCGTCGAGATTCTCGGCCAGCACATGTCTACAGACTTCTCGAGCACCTTCGACGAAAAGTCGATGATCAAAATGGTCGGATCGGACGTCTCGAAGGCCGCTGCCCAGAAGGTCTACGAGCAATCGGGTCTCGGTCCCGAGAACGTCGACGTCGTCGAGCTCCACGATTGTTTCAGTTGCAATGAGATGATCACGTACGAAGCGCTCGGGCTATGCGAAGAGGGCAAGGGTGGTGCGTTCGTCGATGCCGGGGCCCAGACTTACGGCGGCAAGGTCGTGGTCAACCCGTCGGGCGGGCTGATCTCGAAGGGCCATCCGCTCGGTGCGACCGGCCTCGCCCAGTGCGCAGAGCTCTGCTGGCAGCTCCGGGGTCAAGCCGACGCGCGTCAGGTCGAAGGTGCCAAGATCGCCCTTCAGCACAACCTGGGCCTGGGCGGTGCAGCCGTAGTGACGATGTACCGCAAGATGCAATGAAGCCGTTGGCGCCCCGCGCGGTCAACGCGCGGGGCGCGCGCTTCAGCTGTGCTCGAACAGGCCGACGGCGACACCCGCAACCGGGCCCATGACGTAGCGCTGAAACCAACTGTGAAAATGTTGCTGATAGTCGTCCAGCCATCTGTCGAGCGTCTCGCGGTCGTAGCGACGACCGTCGGCGAATACGATCCGCCAGTCGCGGAGCGAAGAGAGCCGCTCGGTCGGATCCCCAGTGACCAGAAGAATGTCGGCCCGAGCCCCCGGTGCGATCAGACCGATCTCGCCGGGAGCCAGGTGCCGACCGTTCACTGCGGTCGCGGCGGCCAGCGCTGCTTCCGTACTTCCCAACGCCTTCTCGAGTTCGAGCATTTCACGATGCAGCGCATCACCCGGTACAACCCACGGCATCAGTGTGTCAGTTCCCGCCAGAACGTCGATTCCGCGCTCGTGGGCACGACGGACGAGCGCGCGCATCGCCGGGACTGCACGTAGACGCTGTTCGATCGATTCTGGGGTAGAAGGGTGACCGGCAACCAGATCCCAGGCGTCGGCCCAATACTCGGGTAGTACTCGCGAAGCAACGCTCGGAGGAAATCGTGCTGGATCCGATGCCGTCAGGCGCAAGCTGAAGTTGGCCAACGTCGGCGTGAAAGAAAGCCGCCGGGTCAGCGCCACTCCGAGAGCATGCTCGACCTCATCGTCTCGAAGCGACAGAACATCTTCATCACGGATGTCCCAACCAAGGGGAGGACGCGGCTGCGAGAGATAGGGGATCCCCGTCATGTGCTGGACCTCGAGATCCGTCGCGTGATCGAGCCCGACCGCGTGGGGCACGTGGCCCACGAGGGGCAACTCGTGACGTCGAGCCGCCGCTGCGATCCCATCGAATGCTTCGCGCGAAAGCTCGTTGTAGACCTTGATACAGTCGACTCCGTCTTTTGCGAGGCGATCGACGATACGCCGACCCGTGGGACCGTCGGGTACGACCTCCGCCACCGGCCAGCCGGGCGGATCACCGTCGAGCACCGGGCCACAACGAAGCATCCGCGGACCCACCATGCTCCCCTCGTTGAGACGAGCCGCCAGTTCCGCAACACTGGGTTCCGATTCACCCACGTCGCGAACGGTCGTCACGCCATGCGCGAGGTAGAGGAGCGCGAATAGCTGTTGGTTGCCCAACACGATCCGCGGCGGCGTGTGAACGTGTACGTCGATCAGGCCAGGGACGGCATAACAGTCGACACAGATCGGCTCCGGGTCGCTCGCGCGTCGTGGCCGCATTTCCCGTATGAATCCGTCCCGAACGACGATGCTGTGATCCGCCAGTCGAGTTGCCAAAGGGTTGATGATGGTGACGCCAGTAATGATGGCGTCTTCGCGTGCGGGGATCGGCAGGTCCGGGGGCGAGAAGCATCCGAGCAATAGAAGGGACAAGCCCAACTCGAGCAATACAGCCGTCAGAATCATTCTTCGCATGGTCGATCCCATTTCTGACTATTTCGCTGATACCCGGAAAGCGTCGCGCACGAGCCGACCGAGGAGTTCGCGAACCCGCGCTCGAACGGGATCCTCTTCATCATGCGGCCAGGTGGCATGCGCCAGCCCCATTCCCTGCAAGACTTGAAAGATCAAACTGATGTAGAGCGAGAAATCGGGCATTCGCTCTGCGACGTCGGGAAAGAGATGCTCGGCTAAAGGTTGAATCGCGCGATCGAAGTCGTCGGCTTCTGGCCAGACGGCCCAGCCGACTTCGGACTGGTTCGATGCCGCGAGCCAGAGCTCGAGCACGGCCTTGAATTCCCGGGCTCCGAAGGCACCCCACATCAGCTCGACCAGCGCGTCGACACGCTCCTCGCCCAACGGAAGCTGCTCGAGGGACTCGACGACGGGCCTGCGTAGCCGCTCGTAGACGGCGTCCAGAGCCGCGCCAAGCAGTCGCTCCCTCGTCCCGTAGTGGTAGAGAAGAGATCCATGTGAAACGCCGCCGCGCTGACAGACCGCGACGGTCGTCGTCCCGCTATAGCCAGAGTCGATGAGACAGTCGATCGTCGCATCGATCAGGCGCGAACGGGTCTCGGCCGTACGTTCGGCCTGACTACGACGTTTGCGAGAGCCGAGTGCGGCTCCACTCGACGGCTTCGATCTCGGATCTGCACCTGAAGCGAGTGGTGGGTGGCTTGTCTTGCTCGTTGACATGTCAGGCAGTCTGCCTTCACATAAACATTTAGTCAAGACTAAATGTTTAGTGACAGAAGATTGTCCAGATCAGACGAAATTCCGCCTCGGCGCCGCGGCCCGCACTCGCGAGAATCGCCCGCCACGAGGCCTCGGCCCGTACAGCTCGCCTCAGCTCAGAGTCCCGCTGTGCCGATCAGTTCGTCGACGCCACCTCCGGAGATTGCATGGCTACGCTCGCAGGCTCGCTCTATCTCGTTTCGACGGCCGCGTGTCAGGAACGATTCGGCGCTTCCACTGCCTCCGAAACGAGTTTCTGATGGCAGACTCCGCCGCATTCACCCACGTCTGCAACGCGCTCGAGAGCGCGACCACCTTCAGTCGCATCGAAGCACGCGGCACCATTCGTCTTGCGCTGAAAAGTGCGGGGCTTGCGGCGAGCTCCGTCACGCCGGAGCAGATCCAGGTCGTCATCGAGCGCCTCCTTCCCGCCGAACTCGAGAGTCGAGGCATCCCCGACCCGGAGAGCATCTGTCGATCCATTACGCGCGGCCTTGGCGGAATCGCCTCCGAAGCATCGGGCGACACCCCAGAGTCAGTCTTCCATCGCCTTGGCGGCTCGTAGCCACCCGACCCGAATAAACGCCTGTCGGACAGGAAGAACCGTCGTGTAGAGTAGGGGCGAATGCGCGTCCCCCTGGCCGATGTGTCCTCTGCGCGGGAAAATTGATTGAGCAAGATCGAAAGAAACGAGTCGTCTCTCTACTACGAGACACGCGGATCCGGTCCGCCAGTTCTGTTGACCCATGGCTTTGCGGCAACGTCACAGATGTGGCGCGGGCAGGCCGAGACCTTCTGTGACCGGCATGAGGTGATCAGTTGGGACAGGCGCGGGCATGGCCGGTCCGATAGCCCTGGCCAGCCGGCCGCGTACAGCGTCGAGGAAACAGTGGCCGATATGGCAGCGCTGCTCGATGCCCTCGGCCACGAGCGCGCGATTATCGGCGGCCACTCATTGGGTGGCTACATGTCACTCGCCTTTGCCATGCAACATCCCGAGCGAGTCCGTGCCTTGCTCATCATAGACACGGGCCCTGGCTACAAGAGCGACCCGCCGCGTGAAGAATGGAACGAGATGGCCATGGGCCTGGCAAACCGCCTGGAAAGGGATGGACTCGGACACCTGGCCAAATTGAATCGCGAGATGGATCCCTCCGATCACACCTCAACCGCGGGCCTCGCCATGGCGGCCCGCGGGATGCTGACCCAGCGCGACAGCTCCGTGATCGATTCGCTAGCAAAAATTGCCGTACCTGCGCTCGTGATCGTTGGCGAGAAGGACCGCGCGTATCATGCAGCCTCGAGCTACATGGCGAAAAAGATTCCAGATGCTAAGCACGTGATCGTCCCGAATGCAGGACATGCCGTGAATTTCCACCAGCCGGCCCATTTCAATCAATGTGTTGAATCGTTTCTAGAACGGATCGAATGAGAAGAGGATGAGTCGATGAACCTGACCCCCGACGACGACCTTCTGCTGATCGCCGAAACCGCGCGTCGCTTCGGTGAGGATGTGCTGGCGCCGCGCATGCGCACCGCGGAAGCAGATCGTGCAGTCGATTCCGAGACGCAACGCGCGTTCGCCGAAATCGGTCTTGCGGGCCTCGAACTGCCCGAGAAAGAGGGCGGCGCTGAACTCGGCTGTGTCGCGCGCGTGTTGGTGAACGAGGAACTCGGGGCAGCGGACGCGGGTGCGGCCCTTGCACTGGATAGGCTTGGACCCGCCCTTTATCCGATCGTGGAAATGGGCGGCGACCTTTCCCGGCTGACCGAAGGCGACGGCCGCATCCTCCTCGTGACGGATCTCGATGGCCAATTCCAGATCCACGCGGATCGCGTCAGTGGAACGTGTCCATGGGTACCCGCCAGCGAAGTCGACGCCATCGTCGTCCTGGCCACTGACCAGGCAGCGATCATCCACGAGGGATTTACAATCGAGCCGATCCGCGGTGCGGGTCTCCGTGCAGCGGGTGCCGGCGCGCTTCGCATCGAAGACGCCCAAACGAGCTCCCACCTTTCGGATCTGGTCGGCGCTTCTCGGGCACGCGCCCGCGCCCGTCTCTATGTCGCCTCACTCCTGCTCGGTGTCATGCGTGCCGCCTGTGATTTTTCGCGGGAATACGCAAAGGAACGAAAGGCCTTCGGCAAGCCGATCGGCCACCACCAGGCCCTGGCGTTTCTGATTACAGACATGCAGATGGCACTCGACGGCGCTCGCCTGCTCGTGCACGAGGCGGCATGGCGACTCGATGCTGGCCTTCCCGCAGCTGCTGCAGCCGCCTCGGCGCTTGCCGAGTGTATCGATGCATCGAGATCGATCGGCCCCAACGGCGTACAGATTCTAGGCGGCCACGGTTTCATGGCCGATTATCCGGTCGAGAAACATATGCGCGAGGCACGCGCGCTCGGTTTGTTATTCGGTGGCTTCGACGCCGCCGTCGAGGAATCCGGCCAGCAGATTTGCACGAGTGATGCGCCCCTCGAAATCGGCATAGGGGAGGCGCTCTAATGGATTTCTCACTCGACCAGGCCACAAGGGACTCGCTAGCGAAACTTCAAATCTGGGGACGAGAGCAGGTTCGTCCCGTTGGCATCGAAGCCGATCGCGAGGCTCGACCCATCCCCGTCGGACACGCCTATTTCGACCGTTGCCTCGAACGGGGGGACGGACGAACCCGTTGGCGACCTGATGGCGCGCCGAAATCCCAGAACAAGTCTTCGACGCTCACCAGACTGCTCCAGGCGGAGGAGTTCGCCTACTGGGACCGCGGTGTCATGATCGCCGGACCCGGACCCGGCCTACCGGAGCTCAGCGTCATTGGCAGCGGGACCGACGAGCAGAAAGAACGCTACCTCGGTCCCTTCGTGAATCCCGATCGTCCGCGATGGGCGTGTTTCGCAATGACCGAGCCGGGAGCCGGCTCCGATGCTGCAGCCATCCAGACCAGGGCCCAGAAGGATGGCGATGGTTGGATACTGAACGGAGCAAAATGCTTCATTGGAGGCGCCTCACGTTCAGACTGGATTCTCGTGCAAGCAACGCTCGACCCGACGAAGGGACGCGCAGCCCAACGTGCCTTCTTTGTCGAGCAGGGGGCCGAAGGTCTCGGTCCGTTCAAGATCGAGAAGAAGATGGGACTCAAGGCATACGAGTCCTCGTCCTTCACACTCGATCATGTTCGGGTCCCCGCGGCCAACTTGCTCGGCGGCGAGACGCGCTACGAACGCAAGGCTGGCTTCAAGGCGGCGATGTCGACTTTCAACGCCGGACGGCCGGTGATCGCGGCCAACGCAGTGGGCATTGGCCGCGCGGCGCTCGATGAAGTCATCCGCTTTGCGCGCGAGCACGATCTCCTTGCAGACTCACGCGTACGCGACCGAATCGAAGCCATTGCTCGCAAGGTGCGCATGGCGCGACTCGTCTGTCTGAGAGCGGGACAGCTCGCCGACGAACAACGTCCGAATATCGTCGAAGCTTCCATGTCCAAAGCGCTGGCCGCACAGGTCGCACAAGAAGCGACCTCGCAAGGGCTCGAGCTGCTCGGGGCCGTCGGCGCACGCGGCGACCATCTCATCGAAAAGCTCTATCGCGATGCCAAGGCCATGGATATCGTCGAGGGAACCGGACAAGTCCAGCGCATGATCATCTCTCGCAGTCTGGTTGGACTGCCGAGATAGGTTCGAATAGACCGAGGAGACCCGAATATGGCGGAGACTAAGCAGACCGGCGATCTTGGCATCGAAATGGGCGACGATTTCGTCACGACGCTGGAGATCCGACGGCCACCGGCGAATTTCTTCGATCAATCGCTCATCTGTCAGCTTGCCGACACTCTCGAGCGTCTGGACGCGGACGATCGATGTCGCGCCGTCGTTCTCTGCGCACAGGGAAAACACTTCTGCGCTGGCGCCAACTTTTCGGCTCCGTCCTCGCAGACGGAAGCACCACGCTCTGGAACGACCGGATCTGTCGGGAAGAAGAGCAACGTGCATCTCTACGATGAGGCGGTTCGTCTATTCGCAACCGAAACACCGGTCGTCTCAGCCATCCAGGGGGCGGCCATCGGGGGTGGGCTTGGCCTGGCCTTGTACTCCGACTTTCGCGTCGCCACGAGCGAGTCGCGCTTTAGCGCGAATTTCGCCCGGCTGGGTTTCCACCATGGTTTCGGTTTGAGTGTGACGCTTCCCAATCTGGTCGGTTCACAAGTCGCAATGGATCTGCTCTACACCGGTCGACGCGTGCCCGGAGAAGAGGCTCACGCGATGGGGCTCTGCGACCGTCTCGCCCCAGCGGATCAACTGCGCGACGTCGCGCATGAGTGGGCAGTCGAGATCGCAACCTCAGCGCCCCTCGCAATCCGATCGATCCGCGAAACCCTACGAGGGGACCTCGCCGATCAGATTCGAGTCGCCACCGATCGAGAAAAAGCCGAGCAGGATAGGCTTCAAAAGACCCAGGACTTCCGTGAGGGCGTGCGTGCAATGGGCGAGCGCCGGCGGCCGGAGTTCAAGGGCCAGTAGGCGACAGCCTCGACGCTCCGCTACTGGCTGTACTCCGCCATTCCGCTCGCCGCGATGTCCGGGAGATCGTGGGACACGATCACGGTCGTATCCGCCTTCGCATCGAGCGCGGCGAGCCATGGACGCAACAGTTCGCTCCGTCCAGTGTGTTCCGGTACGACGAGGTAGCTGTAGAAAAACCCCTTCCCGATATCGTTGAGCAGGTCGGTCTTCGAATTCGAGATGTCGCCCGAAAGAAGCCAGAGATGGTCTCCGACCGCGACTGCAAAGAGGGTCGAACCGGGAGTGTGGCCTCCGAGCGCTACGAGCCCAAGTCCCGGGAAGCCATCGACCGCCATGACGGCACCCTCGCCGAGCATTCCCGGTTCCAGACAAGAATCGGCCACGATCCCAGCACTCTCCTCTGTATTGAAGTTGTGAAGATCGGCTTGCCAGGAAGTCTGGAAGACCGAAGCCCCCGAACCTCGCACCGTGCAAAAAGGCACCGTCCCCTGGGCGTGATCGATGTGGAGATGGGTATAGCCAACACCCATCACGCGCATCGTGTCCTCGCCTAATAGCTCGGCGATGGTGCCATGCGAAACGGCCTCTTCAGCGCCCAACACCGATTCCATCAACTTGCCAAACTCGACCGCCGTTTTTCGATCCATCCCGGCGTCGACCATGAAGAGACTGCCGTTCGCCCACTCTACGAGAAACACCGTGTGTCCCAACTCGCCCTGCCCGAGTGCCTGACTCGAGGTGTTGACATAACGGATACCGACAGGGCCATTCTCTACCGAAAGAAGGGCGCGAAGCCCGGGGACGTCAGGCAGTGCGGGTTCCACGCTCCGAATCTGCAGATGCGGCGGGACGAGCGCGATTGCGGCCAGAACCAGGGCGATCACCAGGGCTCCTCCGAGGATCTTCGAGAATAGACGCATGATGCCCACCTATGGATTCATTGAAGGATTCGCCAATTTTTTCAACTGCGGCCGCGACACAGTACCCACACTGCACCTGCTCTGCCTCCGCGCTAGCTTTTCCGTGCCACAACCAATGACCTGCCGAAGATGAGAACTGACATGACTCGACGTGACCGCGCAAATTCTTTCAGGCTCTTCAGTATCGGAATAGGCAGCTTCATGAGTAGTATCGCCCTCCTCCACGGCGTCGCCGCGGCAGAGGGGAAGGAGAGGACAATGACGATGACACCGAACCGGTCCGTAATCGCGGATGGCCTGGGCCGTCTGCCCCAATTCTCCCATGCCACTGTTGCCGGAGAGCTGATCTTCGTATCGGGAACATTGGGAACGCTCGGCGAGAAATTCGAACTCGCACCGGGCGGAACAGGGCCGCAGACGACACAGACGTTGCGAAATATCGAGACCGTATTGCGGGCCGCCGGTGCCGACCTCAGCGACGTCGTCAAAGTCAGCGTCTACCTCGCGGACATGAGCACGTTCCAGGAAATGAACGAGGCCTATTCCAAATTCTTCCCGGAAACACCCCCCGCACGGATTACCGTCGGCGGTGCCGTTCTCGCGTTAGGCGCTGCCGTCGAAATCGAATGCATCGCGAGACACGTCCCGTAGGGCGTACGTCTGGCTCTAGCCCTAGACCGGACCTTGATAGACCTCGAAGAAGCGTCCCATCGCATCGGCCGGTAGAGATAGATTCGCGTCGCGGTTGGTACGGACACAAACGACCGCCGGTTGGTTCGATGCGCGTGCTTTCTCGAGGGCGGGTTCGAGGTCCTCGACCCGATCTACGAAGAAACCAGCACAACCCAGGCCTTCACCGACGCGATCCCACCGAACCTCACCCATTTCGGTTCCGAAAGTTCGGCCATAGCGCGCCTTTTCGTTGGGCACTTCCATCGTCCACGAACCTTCGGCACAAACGACCGTCGTAATCGGGATGTCGTCCCGCACGGCAGACTGCATCTCCATGAAATTGAAGCCCGCTGCGCCATCACCTGTGACACACACGACGTCCCGATCGGGACTCGAGAGCTTCGCCCCGATCGCCGAGGGAATGCCTGTTCCGAGCATGCCCAGCTCGAGAATATTGTGATAGGAACGAGGACGAGTCGGCGGCAGTACCAGCGCGGCCCAGAGGGACGTGTTTCCCCCATCGGCGGTGTAGACCGCATCACGACCAAAAACATTCCCCACTGCGTGCATGACCCGCGCTGGATGAACTCCGTCCCCCGACCAGGCTGCGACAGCCTCCTGCTGCGCCGCGTGTGCCGTTCGATCGAGTTCACGGTAGCGCTCGAGATCCGATGACTTCTCGCGGCGGACGCCCCGCTTGTCGAGAATCTGAACCAGACCGTCGACCGCTGCACGTGCGTCGGCCAGAATGCCGAGTGCAATGGGTCGAGACACACCCATGTGCCTTGGATCGATGTCGATCTGGATGATCTGCTGAACGTCGGGATCTCCCCAGTATTTGTCGAAGGGCAGGTCCAGATTCCCGAGTCGTGAGCCCACGACCAACACGACATCGGCCTCGCGCCGAACCAGATCACCCGACTGACCGAAGGCAAACACGAAATTGTCATGATCGCTGGGCACTGCGGAGCGCCCCGCCATGCTCGTCATCACAGGACAGCCGAGCTGATCGACCAACTGCAACACTGCTTCGTTCGCATTCGCTCGATCTACACCGGCCCCGGCGATCACGGCTGGACGCTCCGCACTCGCGAGGAGATCCGCCACTTGCTCGAGCTGTGCCTCGTTTGGAAGGATCGGGCCGGGTCGATAGCGGTCGGGCGGAACGAGCACGAGTGTCGATTCATCGAACGTCTCGTACAAGACCGGCCCTGGGACTTCCAACTGCACGGGCCCCGGCCGGCCAGCCCACATTTCGCGAAACGCCAGACGCGTCACTTCGGCGATTCGTTCGTGGCTGAAGATCGGCCCGCCCCATTTTACGGCGGGTGCGAAGACTCCGAGTTGGTCCTGCCCCTGAAAAGTCGCGGGCGTCGACGGGTAGACGATGCCCGAGCGATGCTGCGACGTAATCGCGATGAGCGGAACACCTTCGTGGCGCGCCGTAATCACGCCAGGCAGGAGATTTGCGGAGCCCGGCCCCGGGTTTCCGAGTACGGCCGCGACCTGGCCGGTGGTCTTGTAGAGACCTTCCGCCATGTGCGCGCCAGCGGATTCGTGTCGCACCGCGACATGTCGGATCCCATTCTCTTCGAGGGCTGCCAGCAATGGATCGACCTCGGGACACGGCAGCCCGAAGACGAAACGAATGCCTTCTTGTGCGAGACAGCGCGCCAGCGCCTGGCCTCCAGTGATATCCGCCATCTTGTTCTCCTTCGTGTCTACGCGTGTTGTCTATACACAGGAGTTCTATTGTATCCCGAAACATGGTTCTAGCGACGAGAAGAAAACAGACTGAACCCCTTCTTCTCGAAGCAACACCCTGTAGTCGCAGTTTACGGCCGCCGTCGCGCGAGGATGAATGCGTCGATTCCATCTCTTCGAGTTAGAAGACCAGCCCTGGTTTCCCGGGGTCATTCGCGATGCAGGGACTGCCTACCTCGAGTTGGCGGCTCGTCTCGCACGCATCGGAGACGTGATGGCACCCATGCTCGCGAGAGCGCTGCAACGCGCCAATCAGGACCAGATCGTCGATCTCTGCTCGGGCGGCTCTGGGCCGTTGCCTTCGGCTCTCGCCGTCATCGCGAACCAGGGAGGCCCTACCGTGACAGCGACCCTTACCGATCTCTACCCGAACCAGAACGCCTTCGAACGCATCACCAGAGACAACCCGACCATCAGTGCGGAATTCGAGCCGGTCGACGCCACCGCCGTCCCGGACAACCTGAAGGGGCTCCGAACGCTCTTCAGCGGTCTACACCATTTCCGCCCCGCACAAGCCACGGCGATTCTCGCGAATGCGGTCGAGGATCGCGCATCCATCGCCATTTTCGAATCGGTCGCGCGGCACCCGCTTGCGCTGCTCAGCATGCTCTTCGTACCGTTCATGGCACTCCTGCTCGTTCCGTTTCTGCGTCCGTTTCGCTGGAGCTGGATTCCACTGACCTACCTGGTCCCGGTCATTCCATTCTTCATTTTCTGGGATGGATTCGTTTCGTGCCTGCGCTGCTACAGCCAGGACGAACTCCGCGCGATGACGGCGAACCTCACGTCGAATGACTACCAATGGGAAATCGGAGGCCTCGACCTACCCGGTGCGCCCTTCCAGGGCATCTACGCGATCGGGTCACCGACGCCTAGCGACTCGATCGACCACAATATTCCTTCTGGATAGCCGTCAGAATCCGAAACGGGGTGTTGTGACACATCCTCAGTGACGAAATGACGCAAGAATCGGTCGGCCACCTCGACACCCCGACACATCGATCAACAATGACGGGGAGCGTTCTCCTCCGCCACTGCTCGCAGTGAGCACCCGCCCACTGTAGACGCGCTAGAACGCGCCCCAAGGCCGATTCGGCGCGAGGAGGATCTGCCTGGCGGGCATCCGCCATTCGGTGCGTCGCCTCGCGTACTGGGCTGGATGCCCGATGCGATTCGATCGTTGTTCTCCCTGGTCGTTCTTTCTCTTCTGACCATGGTGGTCGGCGTGACCAGCGCCAGCGAGGCCCAGGCATCCCGTCCCATGCTCTCGGTCCGGGCGGACCATATGGTGCTGGACCTGGCGATCTACCGGGACCAACTCCTGCTGGGTACTCCATCGGATCGCGTCGATGTCTACGATCTCGCGACCGGCCATCTTCGACCGCCGCTCTTCGTCGAGTCCGCCTCGGCTGATAGTGGGTTTGCGCAAACTGTTCGCTCGCTCGCTCTGTCACCCAATGGCACTGAACTGGCTGTACCGACTTCCGACAGTCTACTTCGCCGATTCGAGCTGGGAGAGTCGTTGCCAGCAGACCCGAACACATTGGGGGCTGCGACCGATGCAGTCGGGGCCTTCGCGTGGGCCGAGGTTCATTTCACCATGGATGCCAACGAATGCCTCGAATGTCATCACCCCGAAAATGCGACGTCGAAGGAGGACGTTCCGCTCCCGGACAGCCATTTCAAGGCGCCGGTCATGGGTAAGGGGAATCCCGATGACTCGATAGTCTGGGTCGTCAAGGATTATGAGAAGAACGACGACGTGTACGGCGCGCGATACAACTGCAATATGTGCCAAACGGCCCAGGCGGATAAAGTAAATACGCCGAACAACGGCTTCGTCTCGGCCAGAAAGAAGATGGGGAGATAGTCATGCTTGGCGGCATGCCCGAAAAGGCAGCCGGCACGCTATAGAGAGCATTCCGACCTGTCGTCGACGGGGCGATTCTGGCCGAAATACTACACTGCCCGCAGACAGAGAATGAGAGGGAGAACCATGAGTTCCATTCAGCCAGCGAATCAAATCGGATGGCGGATCGAATCGATCCGGATCTTCACATCGATACTGCTCTTCGTGAGCATCTTCCTGCTCAGCAGCGCGGCGGCTGCTGCTGCTGAAGAAGAAGAAGAAGGAAGCGAGAACGCGAAGGAAGACGATTTCTGGTACGCGGTCACCCACGGAAAGCCGGTTCTCGACATGCGGCTGCGGGTCGAAATCGCTGACCAGGACAACAAGGGAGCGGACGGGCTGAATCGGTCTGAGGCCTACACATTGCGCACGCGTCTCGGCTACGGCACCAAGCCGTGGAAGGGCTTGATGGCCTATGCAGAGGGTGAGAATATCACCGCGGTCGCGGGCGGGCAGTACAACGATGGAACAGAAGGGGGGAGCGGCAAAACGGTCATTGCAGATCCGACCAAGACCGAGGTCAACCAGGTCTTTCTCAATCTAAACCGCAAGGACTGGCTCGACACCAACCTTACGCTGGGTCGGCAGCGAATCATCCTCGACGATGCCCGCTTCGTCGGCAACGTCGATTGGCGTCAGAACGAGCAGACCTTCGATGCCGTCAGTGGGAGTACTTCCCTGGGCGTCGAGGATCTGACTGTCAACTACACCTACATGCGGTACGCACGCCGAATCTTCGGCGATAAGGATCAAGGCTCAACCGCTCAGAAGGACTGGAGAACGAACAACCACGTCATCCACGCCGCCTACACGGGCTTCGACGCGGTGGATATCAGCGCATTCGCCTATCTCTTCGAGTTCAATCGGGCGCAGGGAAACTCCTCTGCGACCGTCGGATTCAGGCTCAACGGCGACTCCGAGATCAGCGATGACCTCAAGCTGATCTACGAAGCCAGCTACGCCTTTCAAACGGACTACGAAAACAACCCGGCCGACTACGACACCCACTATTTCATGGGCCAGCTCAAATTGGCCCCGAGCGATTGGGGGGCGCTCGGCGTCGGTTACGAGCTACTCGGTAGCGACGATGGGGACGGGCGATTCGTCACGCCGCTCGCCACAGGGCACAAGTTCAACGGCTGGGCGGACGTTTTCCTGAATAACGGCGGGCTGGATGGGCTGCAGGATCTCTTTGCTTCCATTTCGCCGAAGCTTCCCTGGAAGCTCAACGCCAGCTTGATCTATCACCATTTCTGGTCCCACCACGATGGCAACTCGATCGGTGACGAAGTCGACGTCGTGCTGAAGCGGCCGATCAACAAGTACCTCAGCGTGTTGACCAAAGTGGCCTACTTCGACGGTTCTGATAACAACAGTACACCTGGTCCCGGCGTTGCCGTCATACCGAATAACGTCTGGCGGTGGTGGCTCCAGGCGGACGTCAAGTTCTAGTAAACTGCCTCTAGTGCTCGACCCCGAGGCCGGTGCAATTCGTCAGGAAATCGCATCGGCCTCGTTCGTTCGATCGGCTCACCAGCGATCCAACTCGGGCAGGAAGTAGCGAAGACGCTCCTTCTTGAACTCCCTCTCGATGAATAACACCGCATATTCCTGGTGGCCGGTCTTCTCGGAGAGCGTCCGCTCACCATCGTGACAGCTATTGCGGCTCGGACCGTGAAGCATGCTGTAGAGCGTATACGGAAAGCCCTCGACGGCATTGCGCGCTTAGCAATGGCTGACCACTGGCGCACTCGTCAGCTGCCACCTGACATCTGGTCCGTGTTCTGGCGCGCGGGAATCTCGCGCAACGAATCGACGGTGAGGAAAATGAAAAGGAGCGCGTCCCGAGCGGTCTGATACCCGATGAGTGGGGCCAAAAATCTCAAGAGCGCCAAGCTTGAGACAGAACGCGTCGCATCTGGGAATAGGAGGCGACGATAGTCAAAGCCATCGCCAGTGTGGATCAGCCCATCGGCGTGCCGACTACGAGTCCGATGGGTACGGACCAATTTCCCCTGTCATTCACGGAAAATCGTTCGCGCACCCGCGCCGACGCCGAGTAGAGGCATGAGCGAAGCTCGGCAACGTCCTCACCCGGTGTTCGCGATCGCGTGACCCAATCTTCGAACTCGAGTGGGATATCCCAGGCCGCGACATCCTCGAGTTCGAAATCGACCTCTTCGAACATCTCACGCCATTCCGAAACCCGGTAGTCGCGGATATGGCTCGAGTCCCGGATCAACTCGATCTGATTCAAGAACTTGTCGAACTCGTCGTCTTCGGGTGAGAACGTGTCGATCAACACGAACCGACCGCTCGAAGACAACACCCGTGCCACCTCGCGCAGCGCAGCGCGAACATCAGCGTAGTGGTGCGCGCTTTGTCGTGATGTCACTCGATCGAAAGAGTGGTCCGCGAACGGCATCTTCTCGGCAGGTGTTCGTTCGAAACGAATATTGTCGAGACCCCGCTCAATTGCCAACCGCCTGCCCTGGTCGAGCATGGCTTCGGTCGGATCTGAGGCCACGACCTCCCTTGCCTCGGTCGCGAACAGAAGCGCCGTATGCCCCGGCCCACTCCCGATGTCGAGGACGCGTTCCTGTCCCGACATTTGTCCCGCTTCGAGCATGGGCTCGAGATCCGGCCCCGCCGCGTGATAGCCGAATGTCGCGTATTGGTCGGCCACCGGGCCAAACTGCTGTTGGACGCTTCTCTTGATACCCATCCGTCGATTGCTCCCTTGAAGTTGGTCTTTCGACTCAATCTTTCCAACCCGCGTTTCTCTCGATCACCAACGAATGCTCCAAGCCTGTGGCATCCGTGTTCGGGGTGGATGTTCTGGTCGTTTCGTTATACTGTCTTCTCGGTAATTATTAACCTAGGTTAATCATAATGACAACACGCCAGGAAACAATTCATCAGGCCATCGAGGCCCTCCAGCGACTTTCGGATCTATTCAATCAGCGCCGGGAACAAATCGCCCTCGGGGCGGGACTCTCCGTTCGTCAATGGGGGTTGCTAGAAGAGATCGCAACAGACCATTTCATGCCTTCGCTATTCGCTCAGCATCGCTCAGTCACGCCCGCGGCGGTCTCGAAACTCGTACGCAGCCTTCTGGAACGCGACTTGATCCGATCTTCGATTGCCGAAGGAGATCGTCGTCAACGTAACTATGTCCTGACCTCAGCGGGCCGGCGGCTTCTCGATCGCGTGCGACTCACCCGGCAAACCGCGATCAATGAAGTATGGGCGGACCTTCCGGCCGCGGAACTCCGGCGCTTTGCACAATTTGGCGACAAGCTTGGGGATCGTCTGGAGTCCTACCTCGGGAAATAGCGAGCCGAGCGGTTCTCTTTCGGGATAATTGCGTATGCTCGGTCGTGGCTCCCAGCAGGAGGATCAATGCACCCCGGTCCGTCTTTCGGCCTCGATCTGACCCCTCTGAAGGCACTCATTCGATTCGCAATCGCAATGGACATGCTGCTGGTCACGGCGGGCTGCGAACCTTCGATCGAAGACTCCCAAGACGCGAAGCCGGCGGGGGTCGCTGCCATCGAGGGTCCCAGCCACTCCGCCCCCGGCCGGCCGGTCACCGACGAAGAGATCGCGCTCTGGGATGTCGATGTGATGCCCGACGGAGAGGGTTTGCCCGAAGGGTCGGGCAATGTGGAAACAGGCCGTCTTCTCTATTTCGAAAGATGTCAGGGATGTCACGGAGCGCACGGACGCAACGGTCCCTTTGACACCCTCGCTGGGCGTCTCCCGAACGACGAATTTCCCTTCGCGCTCGACCGGAGCGTGCGACGCACGATTGGAAACTACTGGCCCTGGGCCACGACGATATTCGACTACACGCGCCGCGCGATGCCCCTGGATCGACCGGGCTCGCTCGATGACAATGAAGTGTACGCACTCACGGCATACCTGCTCTTCCTGAATGATCTGTTCGACGAAGGCGCGACGCTCGACCGGCACAATCTCCCGTCGATCGTCATGCCTGCGCGAGACCGATTCGTTGACGACGATCGGCGAGGAGGACCCCAGATTCGATGACGACCGACGAAAATAAATCGGCTCGAGTGCAACGGCACGACCAAAGGGCCGCTCAACACGAAAAGCCCGGACGCGGCCCCGCAAAGGCTGATTGGACGCGCCGCCAGATGCTCGCCGCGCTAGCCGGTACGGCGGGAACGGCATTCGCTGGGCTCGCTTGCAGCGAAGAAGAGTCGGCCGGCCCCGCCGATCCAACCCGAATTCCCGGTATCGGCCCCTCTCCACTCGGGGAGCGCTCTGCCTTCGAATCCCCGGAACGCCTGGCTGCCTACGGGCGAATCTCGGGCACGCCTCTGCAAGAACTTCACGGAAGTCTGACGCCGGCCGATCTTCACTTCGAGCGTCATCACGCCGGTATCCCGACGATCGACCCGAATCGGCACGAACTTCTCATCCATGGAATGGTCGACCGCCCTCTGAAGTTCACGCTCGGGGATCTGCTCCGCTTTCCCGCGGTCACCCAAACCTGCTTTCTCGAGTGTTCAGGAAATCTGCGGATCGATGCGGGCGAGGAGACGACGCCTCAATTCCTATGCGGACTCACGAGCCAGAGCGAGTGGACGGGAGTCGCGCTCTCGACCTTGCTCCGCGCAGTTGGTTACCGAAATGGCGCGAAATGGCTGCTCGCGGAAGGTTCCGATGCGGCAATGCTGTCGCGCTCGATCCCGATCGAGAAGGCGCTCGATGACGCGATCATCGCGTACGCGCAAAATGGTGAGGCCATCCGGCCTGCGCAGGGGTATCCGATTCGCCTGCTCCTTCCGGGCTGGGAGGGCAACACGAATGTGAAATGGTTGCGGCGAATCGAGGTGAGCGATCGACCCTTCGGCACTCGAGAGGAGACCTCGAAATACACAGAACCTATTCGCGGCGGAAAAGTTCGCCAGTTCAGCTTCACGATGGATGCTCGATCCGTCATCACCAGCCCGACCTACCCCTCGACCCTCGAGCGCGGATGGAACGAAATTCGTGGCCTCGCATGGAGCGGACGCGGCCGAATCGTCAAGGTCGAGGTGAGCACGGACGGTGGACGGCGCTGGCAGGATGCGAACCTCGCAGGTCCCGTCCTTCCCAAGGCCCACACTCGCTTCAGACTCCCCTGGCAATGGAGGGGCGGTCCGGCGGAGTTATCGAGCCGCGCGACTGACGAGACGGGCTATGTCCAGCCGACGCGGCGGGCGCTCATCGACGCGCGCGGCCCCGGTGCCACCCCCTACCACCTGAATCCAATCGTCTCGTGGATCGTCGAGGACGATGGACGGGTCATCTACAAAGCGGAAGCCTGGGGCTGAACCTTTCCTGGCGCTGCTTCGGATGCCACAGGAAAGCAGATCACTCCACCCAGAAATGGGGATTCCAGGCGACTTCCCAGAGAAACCCGTCGGGATCCCGGAAATATCCTGAATAGCCACCCCAGCTCGCCTCCACCGGTTGCTTCTGAATCTGTGCGCCGGCGGCGACCGCCTCGCGCATGACCTCATCGACGGCGTCGCGGGTTTTCACGTTATGCGCGAGAGTGAAACCCCTGAATCCGGAGCCCGAAGCTTCGACCTGCGCGTCGTCAGCCAGCTTGTCTCTCGGGTAGAGCGAGAGCCACGTGCCACTCGTCGTGAAGAAAGCAATCCCAGACGGTCCGTCGCGCATCGGAAGCCCGAGTCCCTCACGATAGAATTCGATCGAACGATCGAGATCTTCAACTCCGAGAGAAATGAGACTGATGCGTGCATCCATTTGCTCATTATGCCTGATTCTTCGACCTCCAGCTCGCGAGATCTCGACGCCGTCAAGCCGCCGAAAGAATCGCTAGGATTCGGGAGGAGGTCAGATCAATGAAAATCGGCTTGCTTCAATTCTTTGGTTGGCGAGATCGGAGCATCCCGCTCGAAGACGTCTACACCCGCGCGCTCAACCGGATCGAGGTCATGGATAAAACGGGTTACGACGCCGTCTGGTTGGCCGAGCATCATTTCAGCAGCTACAGCGTCTGCCCCTCCGTGCATCTGATGGCCATGCATATCGCCTCTCGAACCGAGCGGCTACGAATCGGCACCGCGGTCACACTCGCGGCGTTCTACCATCCACTCCGCATCGCCGAAGAGGTTGCTTTGCTGGACGTCCTGACCGACGGCCGGGTCAACTGGGGCGCTGGACGAGGCTTCGATCCGACGGAGATGTCCGTCTTCGGTGTGTCGCCAGACGAGAGTACCGCGCGCTTCCGCGAAGCCGTCGAAATCGTACTGGCGGCCTGGTCGAACGAGCGCCTCACATTCGAAGGCGAGTTCCACAGCTACAAGGACGTCGAAGTCCTTCCGAAGCCACGTCAACGCCCCCACCCTCCGGCCTGGGTGGCCGCAAGTTCGCTCGGTGCGATCGAGTGGGCGGCCAGCCGCGGCTTCTCGATCTTGATGGATCCGCATTCGGCCCATTCCGACATCGCACAAAAGCTGGGCCACTACCGGGCCGGTCTCGAGAAGGCGGGACACGACCTCGGGCCGCGCGACATCCCGACCGCAAGACTCGTTGCCGTCGCGGAAACCGATGCCCAGGCAGCAGCGATCGCGGAGCGCGGTGCGAAATGGACCGCGGGCTACATTCCGAAGCAAGCGTTGGCCAGTTTTCGTTCGGACGACAAGATCCCCGATCACGTCGAACACTATATGGATGACGTCATCATCCATGGCAGTCCAGAGCGCGTCGTCGATATTCTTCAGCACCTCGAAGAGGAGGTCCCGCTCGACTATCTGCTTCTCTCCCCACTCAGCGACAAATCGTTCGAAATGTTTACAGAGCGCGTCCTACCGCACTTCGTGTAATGCATCGATTTGACCCGGACATCGACGCGTGACCGCTTCGGCTCGAATCGTCAGACCAAGTAGTTCCTGATCACATCGATGAAAAAGTTGATCGTTCCGGCATTGAGAATATCGATGAAAAAGGCGCCCACCAAAGGAACGACGAGGAAGGCCTTCGTCGAAGGTCCGTAGCGGTGGGTGACTGCATTCATATTCGCGATCGCGACGGGTGTTGCGCCCAGCCCCATCCCGACAAAGCCCGCCGCAATGACGACCGCGTCGTAGTTGCGACCCATGAACCGGTAGACGACAAATACGGCGAAGACCGTCATCAGAAGAACCTGAGCCACGAGCACGATCATGATCACGCTCGCCATGTCGTCGAGCGCCCACAGCTCGATCGCCATCATGCTCATCGCCAGAAAGATATGCAGGCTGACCTCGCCGAAACGATCGATCGTGGCATGAGCGAGCGGTCGTCGAATCGTGTCAGCAAAGTTGGTGACGAGAATGCCAACGAACATGGCTGTGAGAAAGCCTGGCAGCCGCACATCCCGCATGAATAGATAGCGATTCACCAGGTCACCCAAGCTCACACACAGTGCAAGGGCCAGCAATGTGACCAGGACCGGATAGATCCACTCGGTCGGATCGGCGAGTTCCTTCGCGATCTTCGGTCCGTCTTTATACACTTCTTCGACTGAGCCCTCGAGGCCACCCGATCGCATGAGCCGACGAGCAATCGGGCCGCCGACGAGCCCTCCCGCCACGAGCCCAAATGTTGCAAAGGCCAACCCTATTTCGCCCGCACGCGCGAAGCCGGCCTCTTCGGCAACAGCACCCCACGCGATGGCCGTGCCATGTCCTCCCGCGAAGGAAATGCTCCCTGCGAGCAACCCGTAAGCCGGGTGCGCCCCCCTCATCAGGGCAATTGCAACACCGACCGTGTTCTGAAGCACGAGGAACACCGCGGCTACGCCGACCAGAATGGCCAACGACTTTCCGCCCGCAACGACTGTCTTGACTCTTGCTGAAAGCCCCACCGTACTGAAGAAGACCAACAGCAGAAGATCTCGGATTCTCATGTCGAATTCGAGCTGAATGCTGAGTTGGTCATACACCAACCAGGTCGCAACCGAAAAGATCAAGCCGCCCGTGACTGCGGGCGGAATATAATTCTCCGAAAGAAAACGGAACCGACGATTCAAATACATGCCGAGAAAGAGCACGACGACGCTCAACGCGAGCATATCCATCGCCTCGACGCTCTGGACCCGGATGAATTCTTCCATCACCCGACGCCCGGGATCGAAAGCGTGCGCTGATTTCGACTTTGATTCCGCATTTTCCCTCCAGAAGGATCCGCCGCCGCAAGCCTTTCCCGCAGTTTCAGATTTGAAGTTCCTCGTGATCTCTGAAATACTCGAGCGCTTCGGGATTCGAGAGCGCTTCGACGTTCTTGACTTCACGACCATGCACGACGTCACGGACGGCGAGTTCTGTGATCTTCCCACTTCGGGTACGTGGAATATCCACGACTTCGACGATGCGTGCGGGCACGTGCCGGGGCGACGCGTTCTTCCTTATTCGGCTGCGAAGTTTCGTGCGAAGGGCGTCGTCGAGAATCGACCCGGCTGTCATTTTAACGAAAAGCACGACCCGGACATCGTCTTCCCACGACTGGCCAATCGCAATCGCCTCGAGGATCTCGTCGAAGGCTTCGACTTGCGAATAGATCTCCGCGGTCCCGATGCGCACACCGCCCGGATTCAAGACGGCATCTGAACGCCCATGGATGACGAATCCGCCTGAATCGGTCGCGAGACACCAATCACCGTGACACCAGACCCCGGGAAAGCGCTCGAAATAGGCCGCGCGGTAGCGGGCTCCGCCCGGGTCATTCCAGAACCCGATCGGCATGGACGGGAAGGGGCGCGTGCAGACGAGTTCGCCCGGTGTCCCGACGAGAGCATGACCCTGGTCATCGAAGACTTCGACCTGCATGCCGAGCCCGGCGCACTGGATCTCACCTCGTCGCACGGGGAGCGTCGGGCTCCCCAGCACGAAGCAAGACACGATATCGGTGCCCCCCGAAATCGAAGCGAGATGGACGTCCGATGCGACCTCTCGATAGATATAATCGAAACCATCCTGCGACAACGGTGATCCCGTCGAAAGAATCGCACGAAGCGAGGAGAGGTCGAACTCCCGACGCGGCGACACGCCCGCCTTGGCCGCGCTATCGATGAATTTGGCCGAGATCCCGAAGACGTTGACCCGTTCTCGACTTGCGAGTTCCCAGAGTCGCCTGGCGTCCGGATGAAAAGGCGATCCATCGTAGAGAACCAAAGTCGCGCCGGTCGCGAGTCCCGACACGAGCCAGTTCCACATCATCCATCCACAGGTCGTGAAATAGAAGAACCGATCGTTCTCGCGGAGATCGACGTGCAGGCGATGTTCCTTCAAATGCTGGAGCAGGGTTCCACCCGCTCCGTGCACGATGCATTTGGGTTTCCCGGTCGTGCCGGAGGAGTAGAGGATGAAGAGCGGATGATTCATCGGAAGGCGCTCGAATTCGAGCCTCGGTTCATCGCTTGCCCGAACGATTTCCATCCAATGAACGACGTCGACCGATCGTTCACCGATTGTCATTTGCTCGCGATCGGAGGTCGCCGTCGACGTGCTTCCCCCATCTCCCGAATAGGGAACGACGACGCAACACTCGACTGTTGGCAACGCCGACAGAATTTCGGGTACGCGATCGAGGGTTTCGACTCGCTTGCCGTTGTAGAAGTAGCCGTCGGTACAGAGGAAGAGCTTGGGCTCGATCTGAGAAAATCGATCGACGACGCCATCACTTCCGAAATCAGGCGAGCATGACGACCAGATCCCGCCCAGGGAGGTCGTCGCCAGCATCGCTACGACCGTTTCCGGCAGGTTGGGGAGGCAGGCGGCCACTCGGTCGCCGACGCCGACCCCTCGAGAGCGAAGCCATCCCGCCACTCGAGCGACCTGTTCGCGTAGTGCATCAAACGAAAGCTCTCTGCGCTCAGCCGACTCGCCGATGAACACGATTGCTGTCTCGGGTCCGCTTCGTCGAAGCAGATTCTCTGCGAAGTTCAGACGTGCATCGGAAAGAAAACGCACCTCTGAAAATTCGGCGCCTACTCCCGCGGCAGCAGGTCCACTCCGCTCGCCGCGATCTCCGATGACTTCGCAGACTTCCCAGACCAGCTCCCAGAAAGATTCCGGGGAACCGACCGACCATTGATGCAGGGCTGAATAATCGGACAGGTCGAGCCCCGTACGCCTGGATGCTTCCCGCGCGAAGGCCCACATCTGGGAAGTCTCAGCTCGCTCCCGCGTCGGCGTCCAGAGGATCTCGCTCATGGCAGCTTCGACTGATTCGTCGAATCCTGGTCTTTGGGAGACCTGTGCATCAACGCATCACGAACCGCTCGACAAACACATTCATTCGTTTGGTTGTAGGCCCGGTGTTCGAAGGTGACGATTCCCTGCGAAGGACGAGACTTCGAAGCGCGCTGTTCGAGGACTTCGGTTTCTACACGAATCGTATCGCCATGAAAGACCGGCGCCGGAAAGGTCACTTCGCGAAATCCCAGATTCGCGACGGTCGTCCCCAGTGTCGTTTCGTGGACGCTGATTCCGATCACCACAGCCACTGTCAGCATCGAGTTCACGAGAGGACGACCGAACTCGGTCTCGTTCGTCGCGTAGTCGAAGTCGAGATGAAGCCAGGCAGGATTCATTGTCATCGTGGTAAACGAGACGTTGTCCGATTCGGTCAATGTTCGGCGAATCGCGTGGGGAATCACCAGGCCGGGTGTCAATTCTTCGAACCACTTTCCAGTATGCGGGCGAGCGCTCTTCGAATCAGTCATGGACGTCCTCCACAAGGCGCTCCGTGGTCATCAGCCAGCGCCATTCGCCAATGCAATTACCCGACGGGCCTGCGCCGCCAATGGTTCGTCGACCATCTGGCCCTCGAAATCGATCGCAGCGAGACCCGCGGCCGATGACTCATCGTAGGCGGCCAGGAGCCGAGTGGCGTGTTCGACTTCCTCGGGCGCCGGAACGAAAGCGACATTCGCGAGATCCACCTGGCCCGGATGAATGCAGAGCTTTCCGTGGTAGCCCATCGCGCGTGCCGCGGCCGCCTCTTCACGAAACCGTTCGTCATCACGAAAATCGGTGACCACCTGATCGACCACGGTCACCCCGGCCAACCGCGCCGCCAGCGCCACCGACGATCTCGCAAAAACGACTTCGTCTCCGGATCGAGTGCGGACCCCACCCATGTCGGCGACGAAATCCTCGGCGCCAAAATAGGCGGCGACGATGAATGGATGAGCGAGCAGCTGTCTGGCGTCAGCAACGCCCAATGCCGTCTCGATACCCGCGAGTATGCCCATTTGCGGATATCCAGCGTGGTGAAGCGCGTCGACAACGCGGTCGACCTGATTCGTCGACTCGATCTTCGGCACCACGACGCCCGCAAGTCCCTCGACCAGCCCCTCTGAGATATCAGCCTCGAACCATTCGGAGGCGACCGAATTGACCCGCACGAAGACCTGGCTTGCGGGTCCGAGGATCTTGGGAACGATCGATCTCACGTTCGCGCGGGCCTGGTCCTTGGCTCCCGCCGGGGTCGCATCCTCACAATCGACGACAACCGCGTCGGCGCCACGTGCTGGCAGCCGCTCGATGAAGTCGGGTCGTACCGCGGGCGCAAAAAGAAGCGATCGCAATCGATCGATCTGATGAATTTTCTGCATCGCAACTCCACGCTACGATTGACCGTCTGGCTCCGCAAGCACAAATCACCCAGGGAGACTCACAATATGAATCTGATAGGCGAACCCGCCTACGTTGGAAGACATTGCGGAGCGAGTAGCTATACCATCGACAAAACAACCGTCCGTTTCTACCAAGACGCGCTCGATGACCACCACCCCCTACACGACCGCTTCGCACCCCCTCTGCTCTACCACTCGGAGTGCTACAAATTCCTGGGCGAGTGGTATCTGAAGAATCTGTTCGGAAATCTGCATGGCCAGCAGGATTGGGAACTCTTCGCACCCATCCCCGTCGGCTCTCAGATCCGATCCCGATCGACGATCATCGACCGCTATCAAAAGCGGGGGCGGGATTGGATCGTGAACGAGACCGATCTCATGAGCGCCGAAGCAGAGGACGAAGGCAAGCTGCTAGTCCGCGGCCGAACCTATCAGTCATTCTTGCCGCCCAGATCGTCAAACGACTCCGGAGAAGAGGGTTTCGTCGTCGACAAGTCCACGGCGGAGAAGAAAGAACCCCGCCCGCCCTTCCCGACTGCCACGGGACCCGATCTCGATTCCGTCACCAGGCTGATCGACGACCGTCGCTGCTGGATGTTTTCGGGCCCGGGGAAGACCTATCACACCGACCGGGACGAGGCGAAGAAGCTCGGCTTTCCCAGCATCGTCGTCCAGGGAATGATGTCGACCTGCTTCGTGTCTCAGGTCATGCAAGATCAGTTCGGAATGGGTTGGTTGCAGGGCGGCAAGATGTCCGTGAAGCTCACGAACGTCCTCTGGGTCGATGAGACCGTGACGGCCAATGCGCGTGTGCGCGAAGAACAACCGGAGGGGACCCAGACCCGCGTACATTGCGACGTCTGGGTAGACAAAGGCGACGGAGTTCGCGTCATTCTCGGAACGGCTTCAGCGCTCCGGGAAGAGGGCTAGGGGGCCGGGCGGACTTCATGTCGACGGCTAAAGGCGCATCCAATCCCGCCCGCAAGCTCCGTACGCTCTGGGCCAACCCCCAGATGCGATATCCGGTCTTGATGATCGCCTATCTGCTGGTGGGCGGCTCTCTCTTCAGCCTATTCCTATCCGAATTTCCGGAGGCCGTGGAGACGCTGGATCGGATCACCGCACTTTTTGTTCACAGCTTCGTGAGTTTGTTTACGAACCTCACAACCCAGCGTGAAGCAATGGTCACCCTGGATGGTTTCGCTGTCCTGATCATCATCGAGTGCGTAGGCCTTCTCGAAATGGTGATCTACTCGGCCTGCGTGCTGGCGTTCCCCGCACCGTTGCGCGCCAAGCTCTGGGGGGTCCCGCTCGGCTGTGCCGCAATCTTCGGTTTCAATGTCCTCCGAATCGCGACACTGCTCGTCGTCGGTCGCTATTGGAGTGACTACTTTGATTTTTTCCACGTCTACTTCTGGCAGGCCACGCTGATCGCCATGATCGTCAGTGTGCTCTACGGCTGGATCAAGCTCTTCGTGCCCCGATGAGAAAGGCGATACTCATCGTTCTGGCGTTCGGTGTCATCTCGATCGGGCTGACATGGTTCTGGAACGAATGGGCACGCGAGAATTACGGACATTTCTTGAACGCGGTGGCCCCCTCGATCTACAAGCTGATCGGCTTCGAACATGCTCGGGTCGGCGCGCTTCGCCAGCGCTACATCAACTTTGTGCCATTCGTGAGCCTGCTACTCGTCACGCCCGGACTCACTCTGCGGCGGCGCACGATCGGTCTCGTCCTGGGACTGTTCTCGATCTTCACAAGCCATCTCGCACTGAACCTGACGGAACTCCTTCAGCCTGGCAACTCCCTGCCCATCGTGCCCTCGATCATCTCCGACACCCTCCCCTTTCTCGTCTGGATCATCGTCGCCTACCCCGCACTCAAGAAATTCCTTCCGGTCGAAAACGATCCAAACTCCTAGCCTCGATCCGGGCTCGCATTCACGGCAAGATACGCCGAGGGCGGATTGGGGCTAGATGCCCAGCTGACTTAGGGAATCCGCAATTCGTCCGAGCACGACGGCAAGTTTCGGATGCGTCAGCTCGAAACGCTCCACCAGCGTCGGCAAGTCACTGAAAGACTTGCCCTCGGCCGAAGCCTCGGCGCCTTCTGAGTCGAGAATCTCAGAGACCTCGCCAAGGACCGTCTCCAGCTGTGCGCGATCCACGCTCGAGAGCGGTTCGCCAGCGGATAGTTCTTCTTGCAGATGATGAATCGACTCTCGCAGCTGATCTCGCGGCAATCTCTGAACTCCTTTTCCTGATACGCGGACACCAAAATCCTCGAGCGACATGCCCGCATAGACACCTGCGGAATCAACGTCACTGAAGTTGTCCGCCATTCATCGACACCTCGAATCGAGAGCCGACACCGACGGCCAACCCGGGACTCACGCCTCGTCCGAGCATACCCTGAAAGCATCAAAACAGGGAATCGCCTCGTCTCGACCAGCGCGCAATCTCTATCGAATCCCGATCATTTCGGGAGGCCCTCGACACGAAGAATCTTCATCAGCTCACCGCCCTCGAAGACCTCGTTCCCGAGCATTCCATTCATCAGAGCCGTCTCGGTGGCGGTCCAGGCGTTTCCCGTTCGTGCGGTGAGTTGGATGACGTCTTCTCCCGGTCGTACCAGCACGACATTCATACGCTTGACTTGAATCTGCAATCGAGATTCGTCACTGATGGGTCCAAAGCTTCGCCCGGTCAGCAAGATCTGGCCCATGTAGCGTTTGGCTGCAACGGATGGGGCTGCACCCACTATTCGCCACGTCATATCTGCAAAGGGAAAGAACGTCACCCGTGCAGATACACCACCACCCTCGAAGCCATAGCGAACCGCCGGAATGTCTCCGATACGAATTTTTTTCTTTTCGGTGACTTTGACACCAAAGTCATTCTTCGCCTTCACTACGAATCCGTCGGCCAACTCGACGAGGTCGCCCAATGGCATGTCGGCCGTCAGATAGACCATCGCCGCACCTCGCGGCGCGGTCGCGCCGACCATGCGACCAGAATTCTGGGTGTACCAGCCCTTCGGAAATCGAATCTCGAAGTCGAGATCAGGATGCATGAAGAGCTGACCGACGAAGACCCCCGTCTCTGGACGATCACCAATGATCATGCCATCGAGATGATCCAGGAGCCGGACGCGAGTATCGCCGAGTTCGGGATCCCTGATCCAACGCAGCTCTCGGGAGCGCATCGCGGTCACGGTCGCACGTTCTCGGGACCCCGGATGGGTATCGTAGAACGTCGCCCGCCGCGGCGCGCCGATCAGCAACCGCTCGCGTTGATCGAGCCTTCGCATGAAAGTCGACATGCCCATCGGGTCGTAGCCGGCAGCCGCCGCCAGCTGTTGACCCAGGGCGTCCGCTTCGCGCTCCATGTCACGACCGTAGGCGGCCATCTCGCGAGCGCCTCCAAACCGAGGAGCGAAGGCTTTGTTGTAGCGCGTGATGGCTTGCTGTTGTGCCGAGTGGCGACGAGCGACGTGGACGATTTCATGGCCAATGACACAAGCCAGTTCGTCCTCGCTGTTGGCCAGCGCCATCAGCCCTCGCGAAATGAAGATATAGCCGCCGGGCAATGCAAAGGCGTTGGGCTCCATCTGGTCGACGATCGAAAAGTGATAGGCGAAGTCGCGCCTCGGTAGGCCGCGCAACAACTTTTTGCCAATCTTCTGGACGTAGGCGACGAGCTCCGGATTGTCGAGCAGACCGATTTCGGCCTGAACCGATTGGGCGGCTTCCCGGCCTGCCCGAGCATCGTCCCCGGTGGTCAGCAGAACCGTACGTTTCGGCCGTTTCGGTCCCTTGGAACCCGAACAAGCGAGGCTCGCTCCGAGGGTCAGAAGGAGCAGGCAAACCAGGAAGGAACGGATCGATCGCATCTGCATCAGTGTCCGGGCATCTCCGACATCCATTCGCCGGCGTTGAGCCAGCGCGCCTTCATCTGGATCAGCCGGCCGGTGTATTCGAGGGTATTGAGGTAGTTCTGTACGAGATTCGCGAAGAGCGGCGAGTTCGGCGGCAGCGCGATACCTAGAGGCTCGGTCGTGAAAGGCGCCGGCATCATGGCGAGTCCAAGATCGGAATTGCGAGCGACTTGAAAGCTCACCGAGGGCAGGTCTGCGATCAGTCCATCGATTTCTCCGCGACTGATCTGCGCAACGCCCGTCTCCTGATCCTCGATCGATGTGTATTTGGCCAGGGGAAAGGCATCGAGTATCAACGATTCCCCCGTCGAGCCCTCGAGTGCCCCCCATGTACGCTCGGGGGAGTTCAACTGGGAGAGATCCGTGAGGTCTCCGACGAGCTCCTCCCGCGTGAGCAGGCTCGAACCCGAGATGAGGTAGGGGCCTGCGAACGCGACGCGGGCATTCCGAGCGGGCGTTATGGTCATGCTCGAGATCACCAGATCGATCTTGCTCGCCTCGAGATCCGAGAGCAACTCAGCGAAAGGTGTCTCCACGAGAACCAGCTCGAGTTCCATCGCGTTGGCCAATTCGCGCGCCAACTCGACATCGAGCCCGATCAGCTCACCCTTCGTATTCTTCATGTTCAGCGGCGGCTGCGTCCCGGTCATCCCGACCCGGAGCTGTCCGCTCACGAGGATACGATGCAGGCATTCGAGATCGTCCGGATGCGACGAGTTCCCAAGCGAGAGCGATTGGCAGCCCATCGCCAGGGTCAGCAGGGCCGTCGCGACAAGACCAATGAATCGCGGACGACGTTGAATCAGGGATGAGATCACGTGTACTCCAATGTAGGTCTATGGGCCGCGATTTCGGTCGACGTCCCTCGGCTCGGCGGACTATAACAGACGAAGGCGAAGCCTTGAAATCGGGCGCGACGAGAAATCTGCGGCGATCGCCGCAGGCATCGTGTACGACTTCGATCCGACCGAGGACTTCGAGGACTTCAAGGAAAAGCATGTGACGAACCGGACCACTTTTGAGTCGCAATATTGGCGCCACTAAGACGATCGCAAGGTCGTCGACTCTTCGCGCACCTTGCCGCAACGCTCAGCCTCGCAATGCTCGCAGCCTGTGCGACCCCGATCGGTGTCGAGAAAATTTCGTCTCGAAAGGCCCAGCAGCAGTTCAGCCAGAGCGTGCTTTCGACCGGAAAGCTCAGTGAGAACGCTCGAATCCTTCTGCGCCGCACAAGCCGGGAAGAAGCATGGAAAGACGATCCAACTGAAGTACTGACCTACCTGCATTCTTTCTGGATGCGTCCGGCCGACGAATTCACCGCCGAGTTACGTGCCAGCCTGATGGATGACATGGCCGAGCTCGCGTTTGCCTACGCGACCAGCTCGGGCGACCGGCGCTATTACCTCGCCGCGGCGATGTACGCCTGGCTCTACCTCTTTCCCGAGGAAGGCTTGCCGCATGCGCCTCCGCTGGATCGAGGCAATCGACTGAGTGCCGATATCTATAATCGGGGATTGACGCTGGCTTTGGCGGATCCCGAAACGGGCGAGGTCATTCTTCACGACGGTGAGTACGAACTCCCCTTTGGCACGCTACAGATCGACTTCGACGAGGTGGGTCTTCATTGGGGAAATCTAGATCTCTCGAGCTTCGCCTCCCTTGCCGATCTCAGTGTGAGGGGCCTCAATAACCGATACCGGAACTCGGGCCTCGGAGCGCCTCTCGCCGCACAGGTCTCTGTTTCAAGTGAAGGCGAGATCGCAGACGAGCTGATCTTTTCGGGTGTGCGCGTGCCCGTCACGGCGCTGCTCCGATTCGAGAGTCCCGGCGCGGATCTCGCAAGCGGTCAATTCACTGCCAATCTCTCTGTGATCGCCTACTCGGCCGCGGATTCGATCACGATCGCCGATGAGAAGATTCCGCTCGAATCCGAACCGACCGCCGCACTCGCGCTTCAGCTCACCGAGTCCCCTCCCTGGAAGCGAGAGCTCAAGGGTTTCTTCCAGGGAGACCTCGCTCTCGGACGACTCGGAATCGTTTCGCTGGCTCCCTATCATCGCGGGCGGATTCCGGTCGTTCTCGTTCACGGAACGGCGTCGAGTGCTGGACGTTGGGCCGATCTCTTGAACGATCTGCGGAGCGATTCGCTTCTGCGACGCCACTTCCAGTTCTGGCTCTTCACCTACAACACCGGCAACCCGATCGCCTACTCCGGCTGGCTCCTGCGCAAATCCATCGCGGATCTCATAGGCGCCCTCGATCCTGAGGGACAGGATCCCGTCCTGCAAGACATTGTCGTGATGGGGCATAGCCAGGGTGGGCTCCTCACGAAGTTGCTCGTCGTGAATCCTGAACAGCGATTCTGGGATCTGGCGATCGACCGGCCACCGAATGAGATCGAACTCGAGCCCGAGAACCGCGAACTTCTGGAGGGCAGCCTACTCTTCGCCCCATCGCCCTTCGTGAATCGCGTGATCTTCCTCTCGACGCCGCATCACGGGAGCCGGCTCGCGAATCTCGGTCTCGCGCGTCTGATGGGCCGTCTCGTTCGGTCGCCCGCGAATATCGTCGATGCGACACAGGACGTCTTTCGAGACGACCCCGAAGCGGAGGTCCAGCGCCGGCTCAAACGAAGCACGGGGTCGATCGGGAACATGAGCCCGGATAACGCGTTCATCAAGGAGTTGGCTCCATTGCCGATCGCTCCCGGCGTTCACGCCCATTCCATCATGGGTGTCCGAAAGGGAACCAAGGAGGAGGGTGGCGACGGCGTCGTGACATACCGGAGCGCGCATCTCGACGACGTCGAGTCCGAACTGGTCGTACGGAGCGGGCACTCGTCCCAAGCCAATGCCGCGGTGGTCCGAGAAGTTCATCGAATCCTGCTCGAGCATCTCAAGAGGGCGATCGAGAACGAGATCGTGGAAGCTGTAGATTTCTCCTTTGACGAATAATAGAAGGTGGCTCTAGAGCACCTGGCGCTCGCGATCAGAATTCGATCGCCAGGCCGACCGTCAGGCGGAAATCGTCCGTCTCGGGTGCGTCGCCATCCGACTCCTTCTCGGGGTCCTCGATTCGATCCCAGATAAAACTCACATCGAGATCGATCACCGAGGTCAGTTCGACTTCGAGTGTCGACACCGCATGGTGATTCGTCCGCCCCGTATCCGGGTAGATGAACTGGAGCTGATACTCGAGAATCAGATCCACGCTCGATGTCAACTCGGAATCGATGGTCGTGCTGAAGACGGTCGCCGCGTTCTCTGAGGTCTTGCTCTCACCCGCTCTCGCCGAGTCGATTCGCGTATGTTGATAACCGGTCGTAAGCCGTACTTCCCAATCGATCCGGGGATGCCTGATCAGGAAATATCCGGCCCCGACCGTCGGCGTCAACCGGTACGAGATGTTTTGGAACTCGTCGGTGTATGCCTCGAAGTCGCCGGGTGTCAGGAAGAGATCTCGCGTCAGGAAATAGTCGTAGGTCGTCTGAGCACGGTGATTATTCGTGTTCTTCACTTTGTCGAGAGAGCCATATTCCCCATTGTATTCGATTCCGAGACGAGTATTCGTGCCTTCTCGTGCGAGACTCGCCCGTCCGGTAAACTCGGACTGATCCGTATTGCCCGAGCGGAATCCGACACCCAGCGAGATACGCCCATTCCAGAGATTGAATTCACGTTCGGCGCTCGGCGTGATCGCCAGAAGTTGCGATCGATCGAATGTCTCGATCCGACCGCCGACCTTCACGGAAACGCGATCATCCCGCATCACCATCGTGCCTACGTAGCTCGTCCTCAAATCCTGAAGGACGAAGATGTAGACTCGCTCGGTGAAAATCTCCGCAACATCCTCCCAGTCGAACTTGACGATTCCGAATTCGTCGCTGTCGAAATTCAAATCGAAATTTCGTAGGAGCAGGATCTCACCCTTGACCCATTCATCGGATTTCAGGCGAACCCAGTCCCAGCCATCGGCGTTGGGCTTCGGTGGGTCCCAGGACCCCGCCCAGCGGGGCTGCGCCGGTGAATTGTCATTCGGAGGGCTTTCGGCCGATACGGGGTTCGTCGATAGGCAGAAACAGAGCGCGATGGCCGCACAGAGCGCCATCGCTCTTCGAAGTGTGGGGAGCGAAGCGATTGGGCCCACCAACATTGCGGAGATCCGTGAGTGCCGGCCGAGCGAGCCTCTGCCCTCACCGCTCTTTCTCGGGTTCCCCAGGATCTTCACTTGCCTGCGTCTCCGATAAACGGCATCCAGTTCCCAAAAGATTCGGCCGGCGTCGTACTCGACCTGAATGTCGTCAGAAGCGGAAGAGCGGGACCACTGGCTCGACGGGTGCGCGCGTTCGATCGATCTTCACCTTGTACTGGTCGGGCACACCATCCCAGTTTTCATATACGACGCCGTCGACGACGTAGCGGGTAGGCGGCTCGACCGGTGAGTAGTCGTCACCTGAAATAACGCTGTAACTCTCCTCTGGCGCAGCTAGACCCGCCTGCGTGCCACGAAGAATGAGCTCGCTGGCGCCGTCACCGTCGATATCCGCCCAGATCCAATCGACATCGAGTGCTCGATGGTAGGCGCCGTCCGCCATCATGGCGCGAATTTCCCTGTCGAAACCCTCTACGATCTCCTTCGAATCTGGCAGATCCTTGCGGACGGCGAAGTAGAGTTTGCGACTCACAAGCGGAGAACGGCCAACCTCGAGCGCTCTCTCAGCCTCTTCGGCCTGATTCTTGAAGACATGGTGGATCAGGAGTTCGTCGGCGAGAACGTAGTCGACCTTGCCATCGAGCAGCTTTCGCAGATTGGCCTCGTCACTGTCTCCAAGGACAAACTCGGGGCCCGTTGTGGTCGCGAGCACCTCGCCGTATGCGTAGGACGAGACGGTGGCGACCCGCTTTCCTGCGAGTTCGGACATGTTGCGCACTTCGACGAGACTTCCCTCTCGGCCGACGAGAACCAGACGGTTCTCGAGATACGGAACCGAGAAATGCAGAAACTCCTCACGTTCGGGAGTCTTCCAGAGCGCAGCGCTGCCATCGTATTCGCCAGACCGGATCCGCTCGACCACCCGGGCAAAATCGCTGGAGAGGATTTCACTCGACGAGGCATGACCCGCACGGGTCAGCGCGATCTGCACGATTTCGATTGCGAAACGCGCACTGCCCTCTTTTGCCGTAAAGGGCGGCCAATAATCCGATACGAGGTGCAGCAACGGCGGAGGCGTGTCAGCAGCAGGATCGGACAGGGGAACGGCGCTCAGCAGAAGTATTGAAAGAGCCGCGGTCCAGAGTCGTCGATTGCGAAGAATCATCCCGGCCTTCACACGCACGGAACGGTTGAGGGAAACGTCTCGATCAATCATGATTAAAGTTTAGCTCACCGCGCGATTCGGAAGAATAGAATTCCAGCAGCTCGCTTGCAGGTCGAATATCCGAAGCCGCCGGGACGGTTCGTGAGTCATGCCATGCGGCGTCGGATGCTGACCACATAGAGTGCGACGAGTCGAGCCATGAAGATCACAAGATAGAGCTGACCGATCAATGCCTCGCTCACAGCGAACATTCGAGCCATATCACTCTGGGGCATCACATCACCATAACCCAGTGTCGTCAACGTCACGAAGCTGAAATACAGAAGTGTTATCGCATGCGCACTGCCATCGAACGACGATCGAAAGAGTGCCTGATCGCCCTGCATGAGTGCGCCCGGATTGAGATCCGTCATCAAGATGAAAATCATCGCGAAGCAGAGGCCGATCAACAGATAAACGCAAATGCCGCCCACGATCGTGTCCTGGGACACATGGCCCGTTTGAATGAGACTGTTGAACATCACCAGCGTCGTGAATCCGAGCAGCGCCAGGCTGAGCAGCTCCCCGACGATGCGGACCGGATGCGAGTCGAAGTACTCTCCACACCCGAGCCCAACGGCTGCTGCAATTCCAATCATGGAAGCGACCAAAAAAATCCAGCGCTGATGGCTATTGACGACGACTGCGGAGATCAGCACCAGGGTCAACAGCAGCGGAAACCGCGTCGTCTCGCCAGAAACCGCTTGCCCAAAAGGGAGTGCCGCGAGCAGCAAGATCAACGAGACAAGCATGAAACTATGCCGACCGAGCGCGCCCCGGCTCTCGTCTCGATTCGCGATCGTCAACAGCAGGCGACCCGCACCGGTGCTCACGTGCGCGAAAACCCGCCTCGTGTTCCCCCACCACGATGACAGCGCGGACATCGCGTCCTCCTTGGCCTTCAAATTCGCCGACGGAAGCCTTCCCCGCCCCCAAGGAGAGGCTAGCCCTAATCCTTGGGCCCGGGCCACGTTGCGTCGCTCTTGCGGGATCGGAGAGATATCATGTCTCGTCATGATCCCCCGCAACCGAAGGGACCTCCGAATGAAACTGCAATGGTCGCACGCCGTCGTTCTCGTACGCGACATGGAGAATATGCTCGACTTCTATACGAACGTGTTGGGATTTCAGATCACCGATCGGGGTCCGCTCGGCGGACCGGATGCTCCAGAGATCGTGTTCATGAGTCAGGTGGATACAGACCACCATCAGATGGCCTTCATGGCCGGGGCAAGGGACGAGAATCCGCCGAACTCCGTCAATCATTTCGCGTTTCGCGTGGATTCGCTCGATGATGTAAAGCAGATGAACGAGCGACTCGAAAAAGATGGAAGAGCCGAGAATCGCCTACCGCTGACTCACGGCAATGCCTGGTCGATCTACTTCTCCGATCCCGAAGGAAATGGTTTCGAAGTATTCTGTGACACTCCGTGGCACGTCCAACAGCCTCAGGTCAAGACCTGGAGTCTCGACAAGAGCAACGACGAAATCATCGAGGAGACCCGACGTGCCTTCGAGAGTGAGCCTGGTTTCGGGCCGATCGATGACTTCTACCGAGCCCGCACCAGGGTGCTGGAAGATGGATCGGTCGGTTCCGACTGAACTAGAGACCGGGCGTGACCGGCATGAAGTCGAGGATCGCTGCCGCGAGGCCCGGACCCTCATCGATCATGATGGCGTGACCCGCGTCCAACAGCGTGACGAGTCGGCCATCTGCGAGGACCTCGTCGACCATCTCCCTTGCGACCTTCTCGCTCAGGATCGCCGAAACACCCCCTCGAACGAGGAGTACGGGACAGGACACGGCACCGAGAGCCGACCAGAGGTCGCGCTCGAGCGCGACGAGATCCGTGGACTGAACCGCCGCACCGAGGACGCCCGGATCGAGTGCTGGCTCGAAACGACCATCCATTCGCATGACCACACTGGCTCGGGCCAGCTGATCGAGAATTTCCGGATCGCCGTTTGGATGAATCAAACCGAGCTGTTCCCTGAACTCGGAAATCGATGCGTAACTTCGAAGAGCGTTCCCGATCTCATCGGTGATATGAATGGTGCCCGTCGCATCGAGCGCCGGACCGGTATCGACGAGCACGAGCGCAAGCACTCTTTCCGGATTTGCGGACGCGAACAGCGTCGAAACGTTCCCTCCGAGCGAATGGGCCACGACGTAGGCCCGGCCGATCCTCAATTCATCGAGCAGCGCCGGCAGGTCCGCGGCGTAGTCTCGGAGATCGTACGCCCCCTCCATCGACCAGGGCGATTCGCCGTGTCCCCGAAGATCAATCGAAATCGGACGAAACCCGTCGGGAAGCTCACTCGCAAGCTTCTCCCAGACAGAGCGATTGTGCGCGATCCCGTGAATGAAGAGAATCGGCGTGCCGCGCCCACGCGGGTCGGAATAGACGAGGGGGAGCGAGCGCATCTGATCTGAACTCACGAGTCCTCCGGGGTGCTTGCCGCTTCCTCGAGCCGCTCGACGAGAACCCCCGCGATGGCGGCGAGACTCGGAACCGAGTCGAACCAATCTGCGGCAATATCGAGATCGAGATCCCGACCCAACCCCATGAAGAGCTCCATCGTCATCAGCGAGTCGAGGCCGACCGTATCGAGTTGGCTCCCGACATCGAGGGCGAGGCGTTGTTCCTCGGACAGACCCAGTACGCCGGCGAGTGTCTCGCAAACGAATTGCTGCATCGTCGTTCGACGTTCCGGTGGCGTCAGCGACAGGAGCTCCGCGCGCAGCAGGTGGGAGCGCTGACGGCTCTCACTTCCCTGCCGAAGCTCTGCCAGGATCGGGGACGGCGTCTCCGCAAGACGGGCAGAGAGATCGTCGTCGCTGAGTACCACGACCTGAGACTCCGAAAGGTCGTCCACGATCGCCTTTTCGAGCACCTGGATCACTCGTTCAGGAGCGACGTCTCGACCGACCGAAACGCCGATCGATCGATCTGCATCTCGCGTATTCGAGAGCAGCAGCCGATCGATCGTGAGCCGGGTCTCCCAGGCACGATTGCGATCCCGATCGTCGCCAGCGCTCTCACGGATGGAGACGAGTGCGCAGAAATCGACCGGTCCCGCTGTCCAGAAGGGCGGGATCTCGTCCGGGCGCCGATCGGTCTCCGAGACGACCTGGATCCAGCCTCCCAGTCGCAATCCCTGCTCTCGGATTGTCGCCACGACCCCGTCGGATTCTCTCGAACCCAGCTCGATCACCTCGTCGGCACCGTGGTCTCGAAGCCAGGTCGCGACGGCCGGCCCGATCTCGAGTTCGTTTCCGTCCGATTCGGTTCTGCCATCAACGTCGCCAGCGACGCCAGCAGCAACGCCACCACCCAACCCGCCCACAACGAACACTCCGCGACCTGCCAGCTCGGTACCCGGCTTCACATCGGGCCGTACCAGGGTCTGCCGAGCATCGGCGAGATCCACGCAGACCCGACCGATGTGACGATTCTGGGCCATGAAGCGCAAGGCACGGGCCCCCTCGGAAACATTGAAGACCGTGGCCTTGATCGGCTGTACGCGTCCGCGATTCGCATCTTCCGCGATCTGCTCGAGCAACGCCGAAACGAGAGTCGGTTCCGTCTGGATCATCTCCCCGATATCGATCGCCGAGACGGATCGATTCGCACCCAGGCGAAGTGCACCCAATTCCGGTCGCTCGAAGCGGGCGCGAGGACACAGATCGATGTATCGCCCCTCTGCCGCCAGCCGCGCCAGCATCGCATGCATCGTCGATCCCGAATTGGCACTGACGATGACGTCGAAATCGCCCAACCCTTCGGCGGGCGCGCCGTCGGATGGAGTCCCCTCCAACCCGAAATCGAGGACTCGAGCGCCCAGCTCACGAAGCACCGCACACCGCTCGGGTGAACTGGCGGTCGCGTTCACCTCCGCTCCAACGGATCGTGCAACCTGGATCAGCGCCTGTCCAATCCCGCCTGCAGCAGACAGGATCAACACCCGTTCGCCCGCGCGAAGACGCGCCACGACCTGCAACGCATATTTCGCGACCAGGAACGGGAAAGGCACGCTGGCGGCCTCGTGATAGTCGAAGAAAGACGGTTTTCGAACGACGAAATCGGAGGGAACGACCAGTCTTCGTGAAAACGCACCCGCGTGAATACCGATCACCTCGTCACCAACCTCGAAGGCCGATGTCGAATCCGGAACGGCTCGGACGACACCCGAGAAATCTCGCGCGACATTCTGCATGACTTCGTCGTGGCCATGCTCGGAACGTCGAGCGAGTCCCAGACCGGTCAGTACATCGAGCTGGCTCAGCGCAGCACTTCGCACTTCGACCAGAAGATTCCCGGCGACCAATTCCGGCTCTTCGATCTCCGCTAGAGCCAGGCAATCGAGACCTTCGGCCCCGGTGTGGATGGCACGAAAATTTCGATCCTCCGCCGGAACCAGAGAGCGCTTCCGAATACCCGACTCTTCAGCGACAGTCAGATCGATCGTGGCCAAACGAGGTACGAAGACATCTTCACCTCTTGCTACGAACTGTCGATCCAAATCGCCTCGACCCATCAGCACAGCCAGGGAGACGCGCTCGGCATATTCGAGACGTGCGCTCGCATCAAAGTGTCGGCATTGCAACATTTCCGCACAGCGGGCAAAGGTGTCGATCTCGCGGGCGACGAGCGTTCCTGTTTCGACCGGCCGCCCCTCCCCTGTCCGAACGGATTGCACACCACGCGTCGCAAGCCAGACCTGAGACGCGTCTCCGCGATGGTCTCGCATGGCAGCCGCCCAGGAAGCGATCCGGAAGGCTCGATGCGCAAGCGCCCCGCCAGGACCATCGAACCCCGATTCGGACCACGCCAGGAGGACGAGGCCCCAGGGCGCCAGGGCGTCGGCATGCAGACGATCGACGAGGGATTCTAGGTCTTCGATCTTCTCACAGAAAAAGCAGTGATCACCCTGCTTCTCGAGCTCTACGGTCAGACTTGCAGCCTCCGCCGCCGAATCCGAAACGATGATCCACCTGTTGACATCTCGTTTGGTCTCGGCAGACGCCGTATCCGTGGCCACCCAGTCGATGCGATGGAGGCCCTTCGAAACGCCCGTTCTCTGCTTTGCCTGCTCCGGCAGGGCCTCGACCTGCACGCCCTCGATCCAGCCAATGGGCAGACCCTGTCGATCGAAAAACTCGAGATCTGCGACCACGACTTCGGGCGCTCGATCTCCCAGAGGCCCACTCTCTCGGCGACTAACGCGGCACCAACAATCGCTTCCCAGCTCTCCATTGAAGGTGATCTCACCCAGCGCCATCACACGGACCGCCGCCGCCGGCTCGAGGAGTGTGCCCACAAGCTGGAGGCAGCCTTCCAGAATCGCCGGATGCGCGCGATAGGAATACCACTCCGATTCACTCACCCGCGGCAACATCATCCGTGCGACCAGACCACTCGAGCCTCCGCCCTCCGCCGGCTCGGATTCCAGCTCTCGAAGCGTTCGGCAGCTCGGCCCCAGCGAAACACCACAGCGCTCGAGCGCCGTGAAGTGAATATCCGATGGCAAAGAGACGTTATTCGAACGATCGAGCGTCGCCTTCATCCGCGCACGGAGCACCTGGCTCCCAGGCTCTGCCTTCGCGGGTGCGAGCTGACAGGTCGCGTGCAGGGTCCATGCTGCCTGTTCGTTCTCGCGACTCGAAATCCGAAGCTCACCGGATCGTTCGCCCTCGACGCAGAGATTGACCTGCACCCAGCACCGACCATGTCTACCAAAGCTCAGCGGGCGGATCAGCTCGAGGTGATGAACCGTGGCGGGATTGCCTGGCCACATTGCCTCGGAGACGGCCAACGCCAACTCCGGGTAGAGCGCCGCGGGCGCGCCGCCCCGGCCATTCACTGAGTAATCCTGGATAAAGCCAGCGGAATCCGTGTCGAGCACGAAATCCCAGGCATGAAGTCGGGGATCGATCGACGACTCTGATCGTGTGCCTAGAAGTGGATGGACGGGTCGGAAGGTGTGTGATCGATTTCGCTCACTGAACCAGAAGCGCTTTCGCTGATACGCATAGAGAGGTGTCTCTACGACGCGACCGCGCGGTTGCAGCGTTTCGAAATCGACTTTGGCCCCACGAACGAAGAGCTCGCCGAGCGACGTCATCAGTGAATGCTGCTCGTCCTGGTCCCGTTGGAGTGAAGAGACGTGCGCGATTGAGCGATCGAGTTTCTGCGCGATCTCACCCGTGGCACGGGAAAGCGTCGGATGCGGAGAAACCTCGATGAAGATTTCTCCCCCGGCCTCGATCGATCGCGAGAGACCCTGCTCGAACGCCACCGATTCTCGTAGGTTGCGCGCCCAGTAGTCGACATCGAGATCCTCACCCGACTTCTCACCGTCGTCCACCGTCGAGTCGAAGGGGATCCGCGCGGGTGCCGGTTTGATGCCCTCGATACCTGCTCGAAACGGCTCGAGGAGTGGATCCATGTGGAAACAATGCGATGCAAAGTCGACTTCGAGTCGTCGCGCGAATACGCCGAGAGCGTCGAGATCTGACACGACCGCGATGACCGCATCACGATCTCCGGACAAGATCGTTGTCGTCGGCGCGTTCGATCCGGCCACTTCGACGCGCCCACGTTGCGCCTCGAGCAAGGGGCTCACCTGTTTGACAGACAGCGAAACGACGGCCATCGCGCCGCGACCCGAAGCTTTGTCAACGATTCGCCCGCGATGACACGCGAGTTGCGCAACATCCTCGAGGCAGAGAATGCCCGCGACGTTCGCAGCCGCGATTTCGCCCATACTCTGTCCGATCACACGATCAGGCCGAATTCCCCAACTCCCCCAGAGCTCCGCAAGAGCAATCTCCACTGCGACGAGCACGGGCTGGAGAACATCGAGTCGTGAAGTCCAGTCGACAGCGGAGCTGCCGTCGAGCACAGCTCGCAATGACCAATCGACATGCTGCCGATAGGCCGCGTCGATTCGATCGATCGAATCGGCAAAGCTGTATTCCTTCTCGAGTAGCCCCCGCCCCATCCCCAGCCATTGCGAACCCTGACCCGGAAAGATCATGACGATCTTTGGAGCGCCCCCGGGCGACGCAATTCCCGACTGCACTGATGCAGAGGGGCTATCCGCAAGATAGGCCTCGAGTTCTCTGCGCATCTCGTCCTTCGAGCTGGCAACGACGCACAGGCGATGTGCGCGATGGGTGCGCCGTTGGCTGAGCGTGTATGCGAGGTCTTCGAGTCCCGGAGTGCTGGACCGACCCAGTACATCGAACTGGTTCTCCACCATTTCATGAAGTGCTTTGGCGTTGTGGCCGCTGATCGGAACGAGCGCCGGTCGGCGTGAACCAGTGTCCAGTGTCTCGCGTACCGCGGGTTCGGGCGGGCCTTCGAGTACGACGTGTGCATTGGTCCCGCTGATTCCGAACGAATTGACGCCAGCCAGTGCGCGGCCCGAGCCAGGCCACGGCGTCGTCTCGCTCTGCACGCGAATCGGAATATCATCCCAGGGAATGGCCGGGTTGGGCGTCTCGAAGTGAAGTTGCGCCGGAATCTCACGATGCTTGATGCAAAGCACAGTCTTGATCAGTCCGGCCACCCCCGAGGCCGACTCCGTATGACCCAGATTTCCTTTCACGGATGCAACCCGAAGTGGTCGATCCGGCGATCTTCCCGGCCCCATGACATCCGCCAGGGCCGCGATCTCGACCGGATCACCAATCATCGTGCCGGTACCGTGGGCCTCCACATATTGGATCTCGGAGGGAGAAATTTCCGCCTGCGCGTAGGCATCACGCATGGCCTGAGCCTGCCCACCACGCCCGGGCGCCATCATATGGCCGCCGTCGCGCCCATCGGAACTGATTCCACTTCCACGAATGACCGCGTAGATCGGGTTGCCCTCTTCCAGCGCATCCGCGAGGGGTCGGAGGACGACGACACCAGCTCCCTCAGCTCTGACAAAACCATCCGCGGACGCATCGAATGCCTTGCAGGCACCGCTCATGGAGAGCATGCCGCTGCGAGAAAGAGCGATATTGCCCTCGGGAGAGAGAAAGAGGTTCACGCCGCCGGCAATCGCCATTTTGGACTCACCGCGCCGCAGGCTCTGACAAGCCAGATGCGTCGTAATCAGCGAGGAAGAACAGGCCGTATCGACGGTAAAGCTCGGCCCGGTTACACCCAACATATACGCGATGCGGCCCGAGAGGACGGCGTGCGACATCCCGCTGACCGAAAAGACATCGTACCCACGAAATACCGAGGCCTCACCCACCACGCCGGTTCTTTCGCGCGAATAATCCTCGGCCATGTACCCGAGCATCACTGCCACTCGCTCGCCCATGATGCTCTCGGGAACGATGCCGGCATCTTCGAGTGCGTCCCAGGTCACTTCGACCATGAGCCTCTGCTGAGGCTCCATCGTGAGCGCGTCGCGAGGCGCTATGCCAAACGCAGCCGGATCGAAAAGCTCGGGATGTTCGAGGAAACCGCCCTTCTTCGAAGAAATCTTGCCGGGTATCCGCAACCGGGGGTCGTAAAAATGATCGATGTCGTAACCGAGGTCGATGCGATGTTGTGGCACCTCACGAACGGTATTGCGACCCGATCGAACGATCTCCCAGAATTCTGCCGGCCCGCGCGCATCGGCGTAGCGGCAACCAATCCCTACGATCGCGATCGGATCCGACGTCGTTCGCTCCGAGGTCACAATGGCCGATTGGCGTTCGTGACGCGGTGCCAGACGAGTCGACCGACTGGCGCGTCGCTTCCGACGGCCAGGGGCGCCGTCAGCAGATCGAGCCGATCACCATCGATCTTGAACCAACGTTCCTGAATCGATCCGATGAAAGCCTCGAGCGAACTGACCTCGACGCTATGCGTAATCTTGTCGCCGTTCACCTCGAAGGGACCGGTATAGGCCATGAAGTGGTCGTAGTTGCTGGCTTTTGCTGCCTCGGACAGCTCGCCATCACCGATACGACCGCGGTCGGCATTCATGAATGCCGCCGACATGTATCCATCTTCGTTATAGAAGAGATAGCCCGTCAGCTTGCGACCGTAGGGATGACTGATCTCGCCGGTCGCGGACTGTAATTCGAAAGAATCGAGCTTCCACGACCCGATCAGCGCTTCGCCGTTTTTCATGGAATCCCCCGAAAGCAAAGGTAGCGAAGCAAAATTATGGGGAACGCCAGAAACCTTCAAAACATCGTATCGGACTCTTCCGGCAGATCAGTCCGATATCGGACTCTTGACCCGATCGGGTCGGACGAGACCATCGACGCAAATTTTCAGATCGCGATTCCCGGCCCGACTCGAGCGAACTGGAACGGCTCCACCTACCTTCCGAGTCGCCTGAGATGCGATTTTCACCCTTCAAAACGATCCTTGTACTCGCGGCGCTCATCTGGCTGCCCTGGAGCGGACTGGGTTGCACCGCGGCGATCCCTCACTCTGATGCGCCCCTCGCCTTGCCGGAGGAATCATTCGCCGGTGTCCAGTCCGAATGCCTCCCCGAATTCCCCGATCACAACGGATGGTACGGAGGAGACGCAGCCTATTCCGTGCCGCTCCCGATCGACGAGGGTCGCGTCAGTCTGTGGCTGTTCGGAGACACATTCGTGCAGCATCCGAACACGCCCAGGGAGCGCACTTATCCTTATGTGCATAACACAATCGGAATCTCACGTTGTGAGCCGGGTGGAGTCTGGAGCCTCGAAACTTTCTGGCAGCATGACGAAGGGGGTACGCCTCGTGCGTTCTTCGTGCCGGACCTCCAAGCAGATTGGACTCGAGCCGCAATCGAGGAGACCGGTAGCCTTCCCTACTATTGGCTCTTTGATGGATTCATAGCGCACAACGTCCTCTTCATTGGCCTGTTGCGGGTTGCTCATTCCGAGCCCCGCGGACCTTTCAACCTTCCGTTCAGGCTGATCGGGATGGACCTGGCGCGAATCGAGAACTATCGAGATGCACCCACTGACTGGCGTATTCAGATCTCGACCCTCTCGAACGACACGCATGCCTTTCCAGGAAGCGCATTCGTCACGACCCGCTCTCATCTCTACACCTTTGCCTTTTTCGATCGCGGTGATGGACGGACGCCACGTATGTTGAGCCGGCTCGGACTCGATGAGCTCGTGCATTGGAAACTCGATCTCTCCGATTCCTTCGAGACCCTGGCATCAGATTCGAACTGGAAATCCGGATTCGATCCCGGCAAAGCCAGGATCGTGATGGACGACGATGCTTCCGAGATGAGTATTCACTTCGATTCCCTCAGGAGGATCTGGATAGCGGTCTACAGCGACCCCACATCCACAGACGAGATCGAGACGACTACGGCGATCCAGATTCGAACAGCGCGCGATCTAGAGGGGCCCTGGTCGAACCCGGAAGAGCTTATCCTGATTCCCGAAACCGATCCCGGCCACGCTCGAAGCAGAGACCAGAATCTATTCTGCTATGCAGCCAAAGCACATCCCCAGTTCGCCTCTCCAGGCGAACTGGTGGTGACGTATGTCTGCAATCTTTTCGCAAAAAATGCTTCTGAGACACTCACTGTTCTCGACATGCTGCGCGAACGTGTGGATCTCTATCGGCCGCGAGCGATTCCCGTCCCGATCCCTTCGACCCTGATCCCTTCGACCTTCTAGTCCTCACCGAATCCGGCCGGGACGATGGTCAACCAGCCGGCGCAATCCGGTAGCAGATCGGCAAGCGCTTCAATCCGACCACGAAATTCGAATGAATCTGCTCAGACTCTCCTGCCGCCTCCACGAATTCGATCCGTCGGGAAAGTTCCCCCCACAATGCGTGCTGTGGATGTCAATCGTTCGAGTCACGGGGGACGAGTCGGACACGACCCCATGGCGTTCCGTAGTGAACGCGGCCGAGCTCGTCGAGTTCCGTTCCCGAGAAGAGCGGATTGTACCGCTGCCCGCCTATCACGGAATGGAAAGCGGATCGACCGTCACTCCACTCGAGTGCTTCGACCGTCCAGCGATTCTCGCGGGCGCCAATCAGGTACACGCGGTCACTCGGGTAACTCACGATGGGGACACAGCTAGGCGAACTCACGTCTCGATTCACCCAGGCATTGCGCAGTGCTTGCGCAGGTTTGTCCCATTCGAATTTTTGGACACCGTAGGGCTGATAGGTTGGATTGCTTCCGAGATAACTCACGAGCAGAGTACGGGCACGCGACGGCAAGTACCACGGCACATTTCTCGGCACGTTGTTTACGACGAGAGCCCCCTGCCCCGCCACCACGACGGACTGTTCCGATTGAATTTCGGAAAGGTTCGGGTCGCCCATATCGACGGGAAGCATTCCCGCGATGCGACGATCTGGCGATTTCTCGAGGGTCTCCCATCCCTCAGGAATCGCGTCACGCCAAAACAGAACGACGTTCATCAACGGCTCGCCATCGGTGATCACAACGAACCGATCCTCATCACCAAAGCCCATCAAACTCGGCGTCGCGCCGGTACCGTGGCCCCAGCCGTTCAAATAACGAGCTGTCCATGCGCCGTCGCCGGCGTCGGCCGACAGACGTTCCCCCGTCCAGACCAGCTTGTGCATGTGTTCCTGGGAAGCAATATAGATCCCACCGTCCTCGTCGATCGCGACGCCATTGCGAACCCACCCATATCCTGTCGGCCGAGTGGCCTTGTCCTCGGCGCCATCGCTATGTCGCATCCGGATGACGTGATGCTCCTTCAGATCACGTGAGATCGCGACGACGTAACCGTGTTCGGTCGGCACGATGAGCCAACCATCGAAGGTCATGTTCATACCGACCGTCAATCCCGTCACGAACTCCGGCAACCGAAAACTCGCCTTCTCGACGATCGCTGAAGCCGGGTCACTCGAATCCGCGTCCGCATAGGCGGTGATCGTGCCGCTCTTGTCCGCGATGAAGTAGGTGTTGTCCACGTCCAGCACCGTATAGACGCTCGAAATATCGCGTAATTTCGAGGCGTCCTGAAATGCCTGCCAGATGGCGAACATCCCTTCATTCGACTCTTCGAAGCCGGAGATCGACGACTCCGCGTCGGCTTCGGTCCAGCGACGTGCCCCTTCGACCCAACGGGTCGCAAGAATCTCGAACGTCTCGAAATCGACCTTCACGATCCGGTCGAGCCCGTTGCTCCAGATGACGCGCCGGCCATCCGGATAGGGACTCGACGTATACGCGCCGAATTGCGCCGGACCTGTCGGCGCATACTGGATCTCGGAAACATCCAGTTCCGGACCTGGATCGCTCGGCCCGTTCACCGGAAGGGCATCCTGTTGACCGGAATCGCCGTGACCCAACGGATAGACCGAGTCAGCCAGGAACGAGTTGCGTGGCGGTAATTCGACCGCGCTCGACGCGGTGGTCATGGCCGCGGCCGCAAGACACACCGTCGAAGCCAGAGCGACGAAAGAATTCGACAATGCTCGTCTCATCTCGCCAGATCCCCTGGATCAGCAAATTTGCCCGCGCGCTTCTCGAGCTTCGACATCACCGCCTCGATCTGATTCTGACTGCCCATCAATTTGCTCGAAGCGGCCATCTCGTTCGCGAGCCCTTCGGCCAGTGGGACGAGCCCTGAACTGTTCAATAGCTTTTTGGCCGCGCGAATCGCATCCGGGCTTTGCCCCGCGATCTTGCGTGCCAACACGAAGGCAGCCTCGAGAGGCTGATCGCTCACTTCGGTCGCGATGTGAAGCGCGACGGCTTGCTCTCCGGAAATCGTCTCGCCCGTGAAGACGAGCTTCTTCGCCAGATCGAGCGGCACGAGTCGCCGCATGGCCTGGGTACCTGAAAGATCGGGTACGAGCCCCCAGGAAATTTCGACGAAGGCAATGCGCGCATCGGGCGCCACGATTCGGATGTCGGCCCCGAGCGCAATGTGTAGCCCGCCCCCATAGGCGACTCCGGAAACCGCCGCGATCACGGGGACCGGCAGTTCCTGCCACTGCCACGCAAGCTGTTGAGCACTGTTGGCGCCCTCGGCGCTCTTGTCCGCGACGGCAGCCTGGACCGATTCGCTCTCTGCGCTCAGTCCACCACTCGCCATGTCGCTGAAATTGGATAGATCGATCCCAGAGCAGAAGGAGTCCCCTGCGCCCGAAAGAACCACCACACGAACGGAGCGATCATCCGCGATTTCACGCGCGGCGGCACGCAGACCTTCGAACATCTCTCCGTCCAATGCGTTCTTCTTCTCGGGACGGTTCAACAAGACGTGAGCCACCCCCGCATTGATCTCCACCTTTATGCGATCCGTCAATTTCGTTCTCCTAAGGCGATACTTTCGTAAAACGCACGTCCATCCGCGTGCACGAACGCACCAACGCGTGCGGCTCAACGATCGGCCCCGCGTCGGCGAATCGCATGTCCGGCAGCCTCCGAAGCAACTGGCGCAACGCGACGCGCAGTTCCATGCGCGCCAGATTCGCGCCAAGACAAAAATGATGTCCAATTCCAAACGCGAGGTGGCTTGGCTTGCGATCGATTCGGACCTCGTCGGGACAATCAAAAATGTCTTCGTCTCGATTTCCGGACGGATAGAGCATCAGAACCTTTTGTCCCTCATCGATGCGCTGACCGCGAAGGACAGTGTCTCGGGTTGCCGTGCGCGCGAAAGCATGAACGGGCGATACGACACGCAGAAACTCCTCGACGGCATCGGGAATCAACTCCGGATTCGCGACCAGGCGATCTCGAACTTCGGGGTTCCGAATCAAGAGCTCCACACTGCCCGAAAGCGCGTTCCGAGTCGTTTCGTTCCCGGCCACCATCAGCGTGATCAACACCATCACGAGCTCATCGGCGGCGAGCTCTTGAGCGCCATCTGCAATCTCACGCCCGCCGTCGATCGATTCGAGATCGAATCGCTCGAGAACGCCCGCTTCGTCTGCAGCGACGAGCGCACTGATGAGATCTTCACGGGGCTCGACCCGACGTTGCTCGATGACGTCCTTGATGTAGATGGAATATTCCAGAGCCGCTTGCCCCGCGCGACCCATGATTTCCGCATCGTCATAGTGACCATCGGCCCGCATCATCGCGTCGGACCATTGGTGAAATCGATGATGATCGAGCTTCGGAATTCCGATCATCTCTGCGATGAGAATCGCTGGTAGCGGAACGGCGATCGACTCGACGAAATCGCAATGTCCCACGCCGGCGACGGAGTCGATCGCCTCGCGAGTGATGGTCTCGAACTTTTCCTCGAGCAGTTTGACCATGCGTGGCGTAAATCCGCGATTGATCGTGCGGCGAAGTTGACAGTGTTTCGGGTCGTCCTCGTCGATCAGAGCCTGGCGAACCGGAATTCCCGGGCGAATGCCCTGGCCAGAGCAGAAAAGTTCAGGATCCCGCGAGATTTCGACGATGTCGTCGTATTTCGAGACGACCCACAGCTCATTCTGGGGCGCCCAATAGACGGGGGCGCCTCTTCGAAGTGTCCGCATTCGATCATGCGCATGCTCGTCCCAGGCGGAAGCGCCAAGGTAGTCGACATCGACTTCCTCTCGTTCGATCGAGTCCAATCTATTCAAGGTTTCCTCCGTCTCGGCATCGAATTCGACAAACTCATCGAGAGACACTGGGGGCCGGGTATGTTCCACGAGATCGTACATCGAATGATTTTCGAGACGAGCCCCACGGCTTCTAGCCGATTGGTGGTACGCTCCTACTCCAACCCAAATCGATAGGGCAGACCGGAATGAAGCGAATCGGCCTCTTTCTTCTCACCAACATCGCAGTCCTGGCTGTCATCGCCGTTCTCTTCTCGGTCTTCGGTATTGGAGACGTCCTCGACGAGCAAGGTCGCGATCTCGACCTTGGCGCGCTGCTCATCTACTCGGCTGTCATCGGATTTGCGGGCTCGTTCGTCTCGCTTGCGCTCTCGAAGCCGATGGCGAAATGGCAGACCGGGGCCAAGCTGATCAATGACGCGACCGATCCTGACTCCCAATGGTTGCTGGCGCGGGTTCGTGCCCACTCGGAGGCGGCCGGCATCCGCATGCCGGATGTCGCCATTTTTCCGGCCGATGGACCCAATGCATTCGCGACCGGGATGCGTCGGAACTCGGCCCTCGTCGCCGTCAGCACGGGCTTGCTTCAAACGATGCGAAAGAATGAAATCGACGCCGTGCTCGGTCACGAGATTGCCCACGTCGCCAACGGCGACATGGTCACCCTGGCCCTGATCCAGGGCGTCGTGAATACCTTCGTCATCTTCCTCTCGCGAATCGTCGGACACTTCGTCGATCGCGTGATCCTCAAGAACGAGCGGGGGCATGGGCTCGGCTACTGGGTTTCGTCCATCATCGCCCAGATCCTGCTCGGAATCCTGGCCTCGATGATCGTCAGTTGGTTCTCGCGACGGCGCGAATTTCGGGCAGACGAGGGTGGCGCACACTACGCGGGGGCGGAAAACATGATCGCGGCGCTCGAATCGCTGAAGGGCGGATCGGCGGAGCTGCCGGACAGCATGGTGGCCTCCGGAATCGCCGGCGGTCGCATGGCAGCACTCTTCGCGACCCACCCGCCGCTCGATACGAGAATTGCAGCTCTACGCGCGAACCACGGCGGCTGAAATCCTCCGGATCAGCCATCCGACGCGCGGCTTCGTCCTCGCTCAGCTCGCGATCAACAGCCGGATCCGATTGCCCACGCGTTCCGCGTAGTCGGCGATGTCGCCGATCCATTGAATGATCTCGTACCAGTAGTAGGCCCCAACTCCGATCTCGTCCTCGATCGAAAAGAGTTTCCGCAGCGCTTCTTCTCCGCGCTCGTCCGCCAGACTTTCGAGGTCATTGAGCTTCTCGATCATGACCTCGACGCGAGCGACCTCATGTCGCCCAAAGCCCGTCTCGACCAGTTCGTCGAGCTCATTGATGACGCTCTCGCTCTGGGCACAAGTCGCAATCGCAGCTTCCGCAAGTGCGACGAGCGGAGCCTTCAGTGCTTCTGGCGTGGTCATATGTCGCAGCGCGGCGAGTTCAGCAACGTCCTGTGCGACGTCCGCAATCGAGTCCTGGCAGTCGAGGATTTCGAGCATGTCTCGTCGTTCGACAGCCATGAACAGCCGCTTCGGAAGATGTCGACGGATCTCGTGTTTGAGTTCGTCCGCACGGTGTTCGAGCTCGTCGACGTTTGCGCGCCCGCGGTCGAGGGCAATCATGTCCCCGTTTGCCATCGCGTCGAGAACGGGCAGAATCGCACGCGCACATTCCGAGGCCGCCTGCATATGCGCCTGCATCGGACGAATCGGCGAACGGCCGAATAGATTCGCTATCACGCTCATGCTTGATTCCTCGCTTGTAGCTCGGGCACGGGCCTAGGACCCGAGCAGCCCCTTGAAGAAGTAGAAGAAGAACACCGAAAGCGCGGCGGCAAGGGGAAGTGTAGCCACCCACGAGACCAGAATGCTGCCAACCACGCGCAGATCGAGGGCACCGATGCCCCGTGCGAGCCCGACCCCGAGTACCGAACCGACCAGGATGTGAGTCGTCGACACTGGAATCCCCAATCGCGAGGCGAGCACAATCGTCGTCGCCGCTGCGAGTTCCGCGGCGAAACCGCGACTGGGCGTCAGCTCAGTGATTTTTGTGCCGACCGTCTCCATGACACGGTAGCCCCAGGTCGCAAGCCCGATGATGATCCCCAAACCACCGAGCGCAAGCATCCACGGCTCGACCGAAGCCGTCGTTCCTGCAGCGCCGGTCGTGACAATGCTATGCACGGCCGCGAGGGGCCCGATCGAATTGGCGACATCATTCGAACCATGTGCAAAGGCAACCGCGCAGGCCGTCATGATCTGGAGTACGACGAAGACGCGCTCGACATGCCGATATTGAGCGTCACCGTCTTCCATCTGGCCCGCCCGACGAGACGCACGGCGCATCACGATGAGGCCGAAGACGGCACCGAACAGACCCAGCGCGGTCGATGCGGCGAGTGCCTGGGGGAGATCCAGATCGAGGTTCAGATTCTTGAGGCCCTTGAAGAGCGTGACGAGACCCATGATGAAAAAGACATAGAAAAAGAAGAACGGACCGATTCGCGTGAGCTCCTCGATCGGCTTGTCACGATCGAGCACTCGACTCCGTATCAGACCAAATATCAGAAAGGCCAGTACTCCGCCGATCAACGGAGACGTCACCCAGGATGCGACGATCTGTGAGACCTTTCCCCAGGCAACGGCGTCCACCCCGAGACCAACGGAGCCAAAGCCGACGATCGCCCCGACGATCGCATGCGTCGTCGAAACGGGAAGGCCGAAGCGGGTGGCAACGAGAAGCAGGGTCCCGGCGGAGGCGAGCGCCGCGAGCATCCCGTACAGAACGAGCTCAGGATTCTGCTCGACAAGGACAGCATCGAGCATGCCTTTGCGAACGGTGTTCGTAACGTGGCCACCCGCAAGAAAGGCGCCCGAGAACTCGAGCAGACCCGCGACCAGGACCGCCCCTGTGATCGTGAGCGCCCCCGAGCCGACGCTCGTGCCCATCGCGTTCGCGACGTCGTTCGCGCCGATCGCCCACGCCATATAGAAGGCAAGCACCGCGCCAAGCGCGAGCGCGAGCTCTATCCCAAAGAGTCCGACGTCCACGTATCTCACCCCGCAGGCTTGTTGCCGATGCCGTCAATGCCGGCCTTCTTGTACCGCGCGCGCGGCGCTGTGGAAAGGCCTGGAAGGACAGGATGTGCCCAATCGCTCTGAATCATATTAGAACGATGGTTTGAAAACAGTCCAATTTTGCCTCCCGTGGCCCTGATTCCGCTGGTGGACTCGGCGTCCCGACGAGATGCGTCATCATAAAGAGACCATGCGAGAGCCCGGAAAAGGCGCGAGGATCGAGCGAGCGGGCCCTCAGAGGGTCAAGATCTACGGCGAACGGAACACCGGCACGTCGTATCTCGAAGCGCTGCTCGTTCGAAATCTACATGTCGACTGTCTCCGCGGTGGAGTTCCCAGATCCATCCGTCGACTATTCCCGAACTCTGAAATCGTGCGAGATTGGTATTTCCGGGCAACCGATTGGCGGAATCTCGGTTGGAAGCACGCCATCCCGAACCCGAATCAAGGAAGGACGCCTCGACGCGATTCGCCCCGACCCCTCTTTCTGACCCTGACCAAGAATCCCTACGCCTGGCTGCTCTCTCTCTACCGACAGCCGTATCACGCGAAGCGCAAATACTCGAGCTTCGAACAATTCCTGAAAGAACCCTGGGAAACGGTCCGCCGCGAAAATGCTCCAGCGGCGTTCGTCAGCCCGGTCGAAATGTGGAATCAGAAGAATGCGGCGTACCTCAGGCTGGGTGGCCAGACGACGGTGGTTCATTGTCGCTACGAAGACCTACTGGCCGATCCCCTTGGATTCCTGGACGGGCTCTGCAGCGAACATGGGATCCAGCCCCGTAGCCGTCCATTCAAGAACGTTCACGAAGCCATGAAGAGACGTGATCGCGGCAAGACCTTCGACGACTACCGAGCGTACTATCTGAACGAACGATGGCGTGGCGAGCTCGACGACGACTGCGTTCAACTGATCAACGAAAGACTGGACCCCGAAGTCCGATCCAGTTTTCAGTATCCGCGAATCGGGATTGGCGGAGAGTGACGCCTAGCGAACCTGGCGCGCACGTCTCACGACTGAAGCACAGGCCTGTTCGAGTGCCGGGACGAATACGGAGGGTTGGGTCACGCAGATGCTGTGATCACCCGGAACCCCATGGATGACGGAGTCAGAAATCCGATCCGCCATCGCCCGTTGGCTGGCTGCTGAAACGAGCCGATCCTTTTGCGTCAAGACGATCGATGTCGGGACATCGACGTCCGAGATCCATTCCGATGAATCGAATCGCATGACGGCCGCAGCGGCTTGCCCCACAGTCACGGGATCACTGCTCCCGACTTCGGACATCACCCGCTCGCGAAGGGCAGGATCCGCTATGGCATCCGAGAGGTATTGCTGTGCCACACGTCGAATCGTTCTCCTCGGCGCAACGCGACCCGCGACATTCAGGATCGGTGTGAATGCATGACTCAAGCGGCGTCGATCGCTCGAAGCGAAGCGACAAGCCGTCGCGCACAGGACCATCCCTTCCACGCGACGACGATGTCGCTGCCAGAGTAATTGTGCGATCGGGCCGCCCATCGAATATCCGACGGCAACAAAGCGATCGATGCCCAGCGATTCGGTCAGGGCGGCGACATCATCCGCGCAATCCGCCAGGCGGAACGGGGCTCGAATTCGCATTCCACGTCCATGCCCGCGATGGTCGACGACCAGGACGCGATAGGAGCGTCTCAGGGGCTCGAATACCGGCCTCCAATTGAGCAAACCTGTCGCACCGAGGCCATGCAGCAGCAGCAGGGTCGGCGCGTTCGGGGGCCCAGTGGACTCGCGGACGAAAATTTCACCGCGCCCGAGAAGTGTGACTTTTCTCTCTCGCCAACTCATTTCATTGTTCTCCTGACGAAGATCGAGCGGGCAAGGCCTCGAGCTGTTGTTTGAATTTCTTTGCATCGCTGGTCGGGAACTGGCAGACACGATTCTCGCAGACGTAGGCGGTCGTCTTCCCCCCGATCGCAGATTTACCACTCACGATCGAAAGAGTCGTCGCAAGATTCTCGAGTTCAACCCCCTCCTGGACTCGAATGACGACACGATTTGGCGCGAAGATCGTTCTGAGGGGGGCCAGCATTGCGCCTGAGCCATTCGAGTCGCCGCCCGCTCGGGTCTCGACGAGGACGATCTCGCGAAGACCCATTTCACGCTCCGACAGCGTCTCCATCAGTCTCGCCGACCCGGCCCCGGAACGTTCGAGATCGGAAGCAAATGCCGAATAGAGCTTTAGCAAGCGCTCGCCGTGGACATCGTTGCCCGTGAGCGCAGCCAGGCGTGAAAGGTTCGAAGCGGCCACGGAGTTTCCACTCGGAAGGGCACCATCGTGAATCGGCTTTTCTCGCGCCAGCAGAACCTCAGCGTCATCCGCCGTTCGGTAATAGCCGCCACCGACCGAGTCGAGATAGTGGTTCTCCTGGACCGATTGAAGCGATAGGGCGGCCTGGATCCAGCGTGGCTCCCCACTCCCCTCATAGAGATCGATCAACCCTGCGATCAAGAACGCGTAGTCTTCGAGAAACGCCGCCCCCCCGACTTCATCAGCCAGTGATACGCGGGCCAGACGGCCCTCGTTCCGCATCGACGTCAGAATCATTTCGGCCGACCGCGAGGCAGCATCCAGATAGCGCTTTTCGTCGAGAGCGAATCCAGCTTTCGAGAGTGCCGAGATCATCAGCCCGTTCCAAGCGACCAGGATCTTGTCGTCACGCAAGGGATAGGCTCGCAGCGCGCGGGCCGAGAGCAGACGCTTGCGCGCAGCGTCCAGCTTCTGATCAAAGACCGAAGGAGTCATCCCGAGCTCGGCCGCGACCGCATCGCGGTCACGCCAGACGTGGAGCACATTGCGACCCTCGAGCGGACCCTCGTCGACGATGCCGTACCAGGCAATCGGCACACGGGCCTCATCCGCTCCGAGAAGCAACTCGACTTCCGTCCGCGTCCAGGTAAAGAAATAACCTTCTTCGGATTCGCCACTCGGTGTGAGGCTGTCCGCATCGGCCGCCGAGTAGAACCCACCACTCGAAGCGGTCATTTCTCTCAGCACATAGTCCAGAACATCTCGAAGAACCCGCTCGTAGCCGGGATCTCCCGTTGCTTGAAAACCTTCGAGATAGGATATTGCGATCAATGCATTGTCGTAGAGCATCTTCTCGAAATGCGGCACGAGCCACCGCGGGTCGGTCGAATAACGGTGGAAGCCTCCGCCCAGATGATCGTGGATTCCCCCCGCGGCCATACGGTCGAGGGTCAGTCGCGCCAACGAGAGCGCATCGTCGTCTCCCGTCCTTCGCCATTCCCGAAGAAGTAGGCCGATCGGGAGCGAAGACGGAAATTTGGTCCCTTGCCCGACCCCACCCCATTCCCGATCCACAATTCGCTCGTAGTAGTCGAGGACCGCGAGGAGTTGCGGGTCACCCAATGGCGTACTCTGCATTCCCACTCGACCTTCGAGTTGCTTCTTGATGTGCGCTGCAATCGCGTCGGCGTCTGTCTGGACTTCATCGTTGTTCTCGGCGTAGGCCGACGCGATCTGCGAGAGAACACGAACGAAACCCGGCCGACCTCCGCGATCCTCCGGTGGAAAATAGGTTCCACCAAAGAAGGGCTTGCCCTCCGCCGTGACGAACATGTTGAGGGGCCAGCCACCCCGCTGTCCCATCACATGAATCGCCGCCATGTAGATCGAGTCGACATCGGGTCTCGCCTCGCGATCGACCTTGATCGCAATAAAATGAGCGTTCAAGACCTTGGCCGTCTCGATCGAGTCGAAGGACTCCTCCTCCATGACATGACACCAGTGGCAAGTCGAATAGCCGATGCTCACAAGTACCGGTCGGCCGAGCCGACGTGCCTCAGCAAAGGCCTCGGGACCCCAGGGATACCAATTCACAGGGTTGTGGGCGTGTTGCTGCAAGTACGGACTCTTTTCGAGTAGCAATCGATTCGTGAAGATTGGCCTGCCATCCGAATGCAGATGTCGCGTACGAGCCTTGTAGTCTGCGCCGCGACGAGAGAGCGCCGCGTTCAGACGAGCACGCAGGTCGGGCGAAAAAGCGGGGGCCGCCGGCTGGTTCGTACGCACAGAATTCTCTGAAGCAGCCCCCGCTTCGAGCGTCGTGAGAGCGGTGACGGTCACGAAGACGATCACGAGCGACACCAGTCTTCTGATTCGATCTCGCGCGAACTCTCGGTCCATCACGGCTCGAGAACCACTTTGATCGCCCCACTTTTTCGGTCGCGTGCGGTCTCGAATGCCCGGGGTGCGTCGGCAAGTGGAAAACGGTGACTGATGAGCGCATCGGATACTTCCTCACGCGCGCCCAATAGCGCGGCCGCAGCATCGATGTCGCGCAGGCTTCCCACGCGGCCGTACATCTTGGAAACAACGAATTCGAGTTCCCTGGCTATAGACACGAGCCCCGGAATCTCGATCGTCTCCCAGGACGGGGCGAGCAGAAGAAGCGTTCCGTTCGGCCGCAATGACTCGCAGGCCATCTCCGTCGCGCTCGCAGATCCGGCACAATCGATCACGACATCGTATTCGCCTCGGGATTCCCCGCCCACTATTTCCACGCCGAGCTTTTCGCCGGCTTCGATCTGGGCCGCGTGTCGCGCAACGACTGCCACCTCGGCTTCTGCCGCGTTGACGGCAACCGCCGCACACAGCCCGATCGTACCTGCCCCCACCACCAGTACGCGCATCGACTTCTCGATTCGCGCGCGACGCACGCCGTGTATCGCGACCGCGAGCGGCTCTACGAGAAATCCGCTTCTGGCATCCAGTTCCCTTGGCAACGGCACGAGGCATCGCGCGGGAACGCGGATCTGCTCCGCCATTCCGCCATGTAGGCCAATGCCGTAGATTTTGTCCGCTCCGCTCGGGCAGACCTGGTAGTTCCCCTCGACGCAATAGCGACAGCGCCCACAGGCATCGATCGGCTCGATCGCGACGGGGGTCCCGTCCATCAACTCACCAGCGATCTCGTGGCCTGGGATGCCGTAGATCGGAAATCCGCTATCGAGGATCGTGATGTCCGATCCGCAGATTCCGCACGCACGAACGCGAACCAACACATCCCCGCCGGACGGTGCAGGCAACTCCTCGACGAGTACGTTCTTCGAATCGAATTTCACCGCGAGCATCGGCCCCCCCGATCAGCAACTATCCCGTCCGTTCGGCCTCGCGCGCCTCCACGACTCTGCGAATTCGCTCTGCTGGAACGAAGAGCTGTTCGAGCAAATAGCGTTTGAGATCGTCACGAAAGGGTTGCTCGGCGAGAGCGTGCTCCATGCACAGGAGCCACGCGTCACGCTCGACCTCGCCGACCGGAAGATGGCTGTGCACCCTCGGAATCTGAATCGGTCCGAACCGCTCGGCATAATGCTTCGGCCCGCCCGTCCAGCCACACAGGAAACACACGAGCTTGTCGATCGAGAGCTGAAGATCGCTCGGATGCATTGCCCGAATCCTGCGGGCCGCCGGAAGTGTATCCATCACCCCATAGAAGGTTTCGACCAACTGCCGGATGCCTGTTTCTCCACCACAAGCCTGGTAGGTCGCGTCCCCGTCTCCATAGGCTCGATCGAGGGGCCGCTCGTCCTCCACCATTTGATCAGCTCGGCATCTCGAGTTGCTTGCCCAGCTCATGGAGCTTCACCGACATCGACTTCGGGGGTGCAGCGCTGAGTGCCTCCCTGAACTTCGCCATATGCGGCATCGCAAAATGGGCGCGGAGGGCGTCCATCGATTCCCAGAGTTCCACGATCCGGAGACGACCTGGATCGCCGACTTCCTGCAAGAAGGTGTAGTCGTGACAACCGGCCTCGGCGCGGCTCGCCTTCTGCATTTCTATGAGGGCTCCTCGAAGGGTCTCGATGGATTCGAGCGAACTTTCGACCTCTGCGAGCACGATGATCATGGCGAGTCTCCCCTGTCTTTCTGCTTTTTGGACTTTTAGAGGCGTCTAGATCTAGCACGTTCGGACGCCGAGGGGTCTCATCCGATTCTAGCCCCTCGAAATTACTGGTGTCCGAGATAGACATCCATCTCAGGAAATTCACGTGCGAGTTCACGCAGGGCGGCAAGGCTCTCGGCACTTCGGGGACCGTCGAGCGAAAACGTCCCGGGTTCGACGCCGTTTTCCCAGCCCCAGCGCGTATGCGACGCGTCGCCTACGAGCAGCTTCGACCCCTCCGGCGTACGAATCAGATAGGCGGTGCTGCCCGGGGAATGGCCGGGCGAGTGAATGGCCCAGACGCTGGCATCGCCGAATATGTCGACGACCCCCATGAATCGCCCATCCGGATCGCCAGCATAGGACCACTCTTGAATCGGTCCCGAATCTTCGAGCATGCGATCGATCGTTCCACGGCTGAAAAGGTTCAGAAATTGGGAGGCGCTCGGCTCTCCGGGTCCAGCATAGACCGGCGTGTCCGGCGGTACATCGGGCAGTCCCATCACGTGGTCGAGATGCAGATGAGTCAAAAAGACGCCGCTGAGAGGCTCGCTTTCGGTCGCCAACCATTCTCGGGTCGTCACGTGAATCTCGAGATCCGAGGTGCGCATCGCAGACTCGACGAGATAGCTGACGCGACGATTCCCTTCCGGGTCGCGGAATCCACTTTCGACACCCGTATCGACGATGAACGTTCCGAAGCGCGGATGTCGCAGGACGTGGAAGTAGATTCCGATCGCTTCGTCACCATCTTCGAGTCCGGCGGCCCTGGCTGTCGGGTGATCGAGATTGATCAATCCACTTCGCGCAACGACCCAGTCAGCGGCCTTCAGCGACTCGAATTCGACAGGCCCGGGATCCGAAATCACCGCCAGCATTTCGTGAGAAGCGGCTGCGCGGCCGAGGTCGGCCGAACGGGTCGTATGCTGACTTGCGGCGCAGGCGAGAGTGCCGAGCCAGAGAAGCGCCGGGAAGATCGCCAACGGGCGAATGCGTCTGATGATGCTCATGAGAGGACTCCAAATTACTTGTGAGTGCCGGCATACCAGGCACTCTGGGTTCGATCAGAGAATCGTCTATCCCTAAACTGATCGAAATATCGATTTTTCGTATGTTACTATGCATTTATGAATACTTCTTGGGAAGACGCACAGACCTTTCTCGCAGTCGCTGAGGAGCGCAGCTTCAGCGCAGCATCGGCGCTTCTCGGCGTCGCCCAGCCGACGATTTCACGTCGAATTGCCGCTCTCGAGAGCAGACTGGGCTGCCAACTCTTTACCCGTGGCAAACGAGGCACGGACCTGACCGATTCTGGCGCCCGCTTGCTTCCAGCTGCCGAACAGATGGCGCGCTGGGCGGGCGAGTTCGGGCGACTGGCCCAGGGCGCCGAAGAAAGCCCGACTGGAACCGTTCGAATCGCAGCGCCACCCGGGCTCGCAGTCGAAGTCCTGGCGCCTCTGGCCGCGCGCGCCCGAGAGCAGCTCCCCGAGATTCGACTCGAAGTACTCGCCAGCGTCGACTACATCGACCTCAGCCGCGGCGGCGCAGAGCTGGCGATTCGAACACGCGAAACCCACGAGCCCGAACTCACCACGATCTACAGCGCCAAGTTCGAGATCGGTGTCTTCGCGACTGCCCAGTACAAGGCGAGACTGGTCGATCGGCTCGCCAAGGCAGGCCGCGTCAATCCCGTTTTTCGCATCGAAGATCTCGACTGGATCACATGGTCTTTTCCATACGAACAGGTCGCCCCACGACCCATGCTCGAACGAGCGATCCCCGACTTCGCTCCCGCCTTCGCATCGGACAACTATCTCGTCCTCAAGAGCGCCCTCGCCGCGGGATTGGGTGTGATGGTTCTCGAGAAACAGAGCACAGCCAATCCGATCGCGACCGCCGACCTCGTCGAAATCGACCTCGGATTCTCGCTTCCTCCGAGCGAGTACCACCTGATCTGCGCGAAGAGTATGCGCTACGTACCGCGGGTGCGCGCTGTGACGAAGCTTCTCGTCGAGCGACTGAATGACCGAGAGGGCTGCTGACTAGACGGTGCCCGTGGAATGGGGCCAGCGCTTTCGCACAGCTCTCGTATCTGGCTGCCCCACATTCTCCCAGTAGACCCATAGAGCGCCGTCGATGCAGAGCCTGAAGACTGGATGAGTCGCGTCGAATGAGCCAAACCGGATCGCCCCGTGAACCATTTCGCGTTCCGATGCGAATGTCACTTCGATGGCAGTCCCTCGCAGTTGGAACTCTTCGTCACCCGGTCCGAGGAAAGCATGCAGTAGGTACACAGGATTGGCGCGAAGGTCTCGCACCTTGGGCGTTTTCGCCGCCGCACTGAGATACAAGTCCGTGCCGGCGAAAATCGGACACACAGGCGCGAGGTGGGGTGTACCGGTGCGAGAGGCGGTTGCGAGAAAGCCGATCGCGACGCCATCGGAGCCGACGAAAACACGACGTGCAGCCCCCGCAAACTCCGGAGCAGCGGCTTCGAAGGCGTCCCAACTCCTCATCATAAGCCCCGCGACCTTTACACTGGAAGCACGACGACCAGTGAAATGACGCCCGATAGCCGGCTCGTCGACTAACCCAGTGCCTTCAGCGAGATCTCCCCGAGTAGCTCGATTCGCTCGACGTTGTGGCCATTGACCGGCAGATCAACAGTGATCCCGTCGAGCCCCAGTCCGATGGCTTCGGAGAGGATCTCACCCACTGTATCCGCATCACCGAAGATCAATCTCTGGCGAATCATGCCCTTCACTTCATCGTTCCAACCCTTGACCTGGGCAATGGCATCGAGGTCCGATTCGGCCTCCTCCATCGTCGGGGCCACCACGATCATCATCAGCTTCGTCACCTTGATCTCGGATCGGTCCCGACCCAATCGCTCGCAATGTTCGGCCAAGGCTTCGAGCTTGCGCGGGATCTCGGGAATCTCGCAGATGAGATTCGATTCGTCGGCATATTGAGCCACCATCCGAAGCGTCTTCTTCTCGCCGCCACCGCCGATCATGATCGGAATCCCGGAGACCGGTGGGGGCGAGTTCACCGCGTTCAACGCCGTGTAGTACTTCCCCTTGAGGGTCACCGGCTCGGTTCGAAGCATCGGACCGATGATCTGCATCGCCTCGTCGAGCTTCTCGAAGCGTTCTCCGAAAGTCCCGAACTCGAAGCCCAGAGCGGTGTGCTCTTCCTCGAACCAGCCACAACCAATGCCGAGAGTCGCTCGCCCCTGAGAGACATGGTCGAGCGTCGTGATTGTCTTCGCGAGCAACGCGGGATTCCGGTAGGTATTTCCCGTGACGAGCGCCGAAAGCCGGACCTTTTCCGTGTGCTGTGCCAGAGCGGAGAGCATCGAATAACACTCGAACATCGGCTCATGCGGTTGTCCGATTCCCGGCAGTTGATAGAAGTGATCCATCACCATCACACGGTCGTAGCCGGCCGCTTCGGCCGCCTTCGCCTGGGCGACGACCTTGCCGAAAATCTCCTCGTTGCGGGTTTCGGGGTAGGTGTAGTTCGGAATCTGGTAGCCAAGACGGGTCATGGAGCGGTCCTCCGGCGCCGAGCGCACATTGCTTGATTGTTCAGAAAGTTTGACTCATTTATCTTCGCCGCCGGGAGCGACCGGTTGACCTTCGACCCTCTTGGTCGCAGCCAGCAGCTTTCGATGCGACTTCAACAGCTTTTCCGGGCAGATTCGATTCCCCGTCTGGCAGAGACCCTTGAAATAATACAGCGTCGCAAGCTCCTTCTGCGCAAGGTCGGGTCTCTCGAGTGTGAGGTACGAAATTCCCAGTGCTTCATAAGCCTGATAGAACTGGGCGTCGTCGCGCTTGGCTCTCTTGAAGTAACGAACCGCCGATTCGTGGTCGCGCTGACATTGAAGGGAAATGCCGAGCAGGTAGTTCGCCTCGGAGTTGCGCGGCACCTTCTTCAGGACAGCGCGAAACTTCTTCTCGGCCCTCTTGCATTCGCCTTCCGTCAGAAAGTTGACGCCATCGCGGAAAGTCTCGGTCAGCTTCGTTTGGCGCGAGGGCACCATGTCTCCACCCCCGCCGCCTCCGTCGACACCACCACCGGCGCCGGAAGCAAGCTGGGCCGAAAAAAACAGCCCTGTGACAATCAGAAATGAGAAGCGGATGAACGGCATGTCAGAGATCGATGTGTTTTGCGGGACGGACGACAATGTCAGCGATGTCGACCTGGATAGGCTGGGTGACGGCGTAGAGAATCGCGTTTGCGACATCGGCGGGGTCTCCGAGTAGATTTCGAAGCTGTGTCGACAGTTTCTCGAAAACCTCATCTGGCAGACGTTCTCCCTGTCGAACGTCGACATCGAGTCCCGCCATTTTCACGAATCCCTCTACGAAAGCAGGGTCGAAGTTTCGCGCGAAGTTCGTCGCGATCGCACCCGGCATCACGTTGACGACCCGAATGGTGTCCTCTTCGAGTTCGCCGCGAAGCGACGAGGAGATTGCATTGACGGCGTGTTTCGTCGATCCGTAGACGCCGCTGTCGGATCGTTGGGCCGCGATCGAGGAGATGTTCACGATATGTCCTTCCGCATGACATTCTCGCATCGCCTTGACCGCCGCCTGACATCCCACGAGCAGTCCGAGAATGTTCGTTTCGAGCATCGCCCGCCAGTTCTCCGGCTCCGCCTCGAGGATCGGTGCCGGAAATGACACGCCCGCATTGTTCACCATGATGTCGAGTCGACCACTCTCGCGGACTGCAGTTCCAACCAGTTCTTGAACCTGGGCGATATCACGCACGTCGAGCGTCACCACGCTGGCCTTGCCGCCCGCTTCTTCGATCTTCTTTTTCGAAGTTTCCATCGCGGCGGCGGTTCGTCCGCCGAGAAAGACATGCGCACCCGCCGCACCGAGGGTCTCGGCCGTCGCGCGGCCGATACCGCTCGACGCCCCGGTCACGATGGCGGTTTTTCCTTCGAGGTTGGTCATGGGAATCTCCTGGGGGTTCGCCGGGCGACGTAGAGAGCACAATAGCAGGGCTCTCCCGGAACAGGCGCATCGCTCACGACAAGTGCCCCCGATCGTTCGACGGGATCGGGGGAGGCGCTATGAGAGAACCTTCGCCGTGCGCAGCTTTTTGATCGACTCGTCGTCGAGTCCCAGATCCTCTGCCAGGATCTGATCGGTGTGCTCACCGAAATAAGGCGCGCGCTCGAACGTGACAGGGCTTTCAGACATTCGCGGCGGGAACCCGAGAAGCGGAACTTCGCCCAGATCTCGATGCTCGACCTTCTCGATGAAGCCGCGCCCTTGCAGATGTGGATCATGATAGAGATCGTGCGTATCCAGGATGGCCGAGCATGGAACGCCGGCAGCCCCCAGCACGCGCATCGCCTCGTGCTTCTCCTGCTGCCGCGTCCAGCTTGCGATCTCCTCGAAGAGTGCATCGCCGTTGGCCTCGCGATGTTCTCCGGTATCGAAGCGTGGGTCGGCGATCAGATCGGGACGATCGATCGCGAGGCAGAGGGAGTCCCAATGCCGAGCCGTGACCGTAATGACATAGACGTAGTCATTCGGCCCACCCCCGCGACACGGATAGAGATCCGTCGGGCGCCCGCCCATGCGATTGCCGATTCGCGGCGCCGCCTGCTTGCCCCAGTCCGCGAGCAACGCGATTCGCGTTCGCATGTAGTAGGTCATCGCCTCTTGCATCGAGATCTCGATTCGCTGGCCCCGGCCGGTTCGAAGGCGCTGGATATAGGCGGCCAAAATCGCCATTCCCGCCTGCATTCCAGTCCCCGAATCACCCATCGTCGGCCCCGGAAGCAACGGCCGTGCGCCCATTTCCCCGGTGACCGACATCGCCCCCGAAGCCGCCTGGGCGACCATGTCATAGGCTTTGAAATCCGCATAGGGGCCGCTGGATCCAAAGCCCTTGATCTGCACGAAGATCACTTCCGGATGAACCGACTCGAGCGTCTCGTAGCTCAAATCGAATTTGTCCATGACGCCGGGACCGAAATTCTCGATGACGATGTCGTATTTCGGCAGCAGACGCAGAAAGACATCGCGCCCTTCCGACTGGAGCAGATCGATCGCCATGCTTCGCTTGTTCGCGTTCCAGTTGCAGAAATAGGGCGAGTAATCACCACCGACAGCGAGCGACCGGCCGGGATCGCCGCCTCCGATCGACTCGACCTTGACGACATCGGCTCCCATCCACGCGAGCGCCTGGGTACACGAAGGACCCGCTTCGTATTGGCTCAGATCGAGAATTCGAATTCCTTCGAGTGCAGTCATGGAGAGTCTCCTCTTTCAGTGGGTCAGCTAAGCCAGATCTCCCGCGAGCGAAGCGCGCGCCTCACCTTCGATCACAGTCTGACCCGTATAGCTTGGATGGTCCACACGAAGCACGACGGGGATGCTCGATTCGCAAAACTTCGCCGCCAGCGCTCTTCCGAGAGGAAAACGAATATATTGAACGGCTGAAACCCGATCTTCCTGAAACTGCTTCTCGTCAAAGGTGGCTCGGATGGTTTCGTCGCCGATGTCGAGATGCACGTGCTCATCGATGCCGATCAGACGGTCGAGCTGGGGGCGGATACTCGTCTGATTCGGAATTTCGATCATCAGCGTCGCAGAGAGTTCGTGATCCCCTGGAACGAGTTCATTGTAGACCGCCACTTCGGCCGCGATCGCGTCCTCTGAAACGGTGCGCTCTGCACGCGTCATCTCCTGGATCTGGAAGATCACAGTTTCACGGTTCTCGAAGATGAAGCACAGGATCTCGCCGACATGGACGCGGCGCGGCCGCTTGAGTTCGATCATCCGAGTGACGAAATCGGGGCGAATCTTCTCGTATGAAGTCAGGTCGAGAATCTCACTCGCTTCGACCCCTCGCATGGCTGCCTCCTCGTTCGAAATGTAGAAAATAGGTGTAGGAAGTATCGGGAAGTTCAATTGGCGTGAACGGCCCGCCGATCGGCCCGATCAGTTCTCGAATCCATACGCATCGCGCAAGAGCACGATCGGATGAACCGCCTCTCGACCCGTCTGTTCCTTGATTCGGAGTGCCGAGAGCGGACAGTCCGTTGCGACATGATCCGGGTCGGCTTCGTTGATCGAACTCGTCAAATTCGAACAGATCTTGAGACTCTGTTCGTAGTGACGGGCCTTCATGCCCCAGGTTCCGTCGACGCCCGAACAGGCGTCGATCATCACGACTTCATCGGCGATCAGCCCGAGGATCTGTTTCGAGCGAAACCCGATATTCTGTGCTTTGAGATGGCATGGCAGATGATAGGCGATACGCCCCAGTTTCTTCTTGAAGTCCCGGTCGAGCTGTTTCGCAGCCGCAATCTTGAACACGTATTCCCCGAGATCGAGCGTGTTGTCGGCAACCAACCGGGCCTCTTCCGTATCCAGCATCTCGGGAAACTCGTTCTTGAGTTGATATGAACACGTTGGCCCCGGAACGACCACCTGGAGCCCATCCCGAATGCGCGGGGCCAGAGCGGCCACCACCTTTTCTGCATTCCGACGCGCACTCGCGAGATCTCCGCCGTGAAGAAAGGGCGCTCCACAGCAGGCGTCATAGCCAGCCTCCACTCGAATCCCGTTGTGTTCGAGGACTTGCACGGCCGCGATCGCGGTCTCCGCTTCGCTGTACTCGACGAAGCAGGTGCTGAATAGAATCACGCGGCCGCGTTCTTCGGTCGACGCGGCTTCAGACCGGGCGGCGCCCGCAGCAAGCACTCTGGAGAAAGGCTGTTTGTCGTAGGTCGGCATGATCCATCGCCGATCGATGCCCGTCGTCTTCTCCATCAACAGACGGACGGCCCGATTCTTGAAGGCTGCATTCGTCAACGAGGCCGTTCGGCAGGACACCTTGCCCATGAGATCTTGTTGCGCGCCAATTCGCTCCGAAAGTGGAATTCCTTCCTCCTGCGCATAGACGAGCTTGGCCCTCGTCATCAACTTCGGAAAATCGACTTCCCACTCGTGCGGCGGATGGTAGGGGCAGTGGTTGAAACAGAGCTTGCACTGGTAGCAGAGGTCGACGACCTCGCGCGTTTCGCTCGTGCTGAGCAGTGAGGCTTCTTGTTCGTGGCGATCAATCGCATCGAAGAGGCTCGGAAATGATGGACAGAGCGGAAGACAACGACGGCAGTCGTGGCATTTCTCGAAAACGCGCGTGAGCTCTGCGTCGAGATGTTCTCGATCGAGAAATTCAGCGTCCCTCAGGCTCGCGTTCTTCAAGACTTGCCCCTACCTCGAAACGACAGCTGTGCGCCCGAGCCGAAAACCGACTTCGAGCGCACAGCGATCAAGCACACAACGCAGCGACTCATGTCGGCCGATGGCCTACAGAGTCTCCAGCGTATCGAGCGCCTTCTGGAAACGTCCCGCATGGGACTTCTCCGCCTTCGCGAGCGTCTCGAACCATTCCGCAACATCCGCGTGACCCTCGTCGCGCGCCGTCTTCGCCATACCCGGATACATCTCCGTGTACTCGTAGGTCTCTCCCGCAACGGCCGCAGCGAGGTTCTGCCCCGTGTCACCAATCGGTAGATCGGTCGCGGGATCGCCCACGCGCTTCAAGTAGTCGAGATGACCATGGGCATGACCGGTCTCGGCCTCCCCGGTATCACGAAAAAGTCCACCCACGTCCGGGTAGCCCTCGATGTCGGCCTGCTTCGCGAAATAGAGATAGCGGCGGTTGGCCTGGGACTCGCCCGCAAAGGCGTCCTTGAGATTCTGGTGCGTCTGGCTTCCCTTCAGGTCACCCATGTCTGTTCCTCCTCCTGGATTGGTTGATTGGTTCTTGATTGAGCTTGATTGGTCCTGGTTGATCGTTCATTCCATCCAACCCCGGACTCTCCGTACAGACGGAGCAGAGTCCGAAGAAAGAAATTCGAGTACGACTCGAGTGAAGCCCATGGTCGTCGGCGAGACGTCGAGTGAGCCCGCGCGGGACCGGCAGATCCACATCGAGGATTCTCCCGCATCGCTCGCAATTGAAATGATGATGGGGCAGAACGTTCCCGTCGTAGCGTGTTGCACCAACCGTGGACGGAACCTCATCAATCTCGCCGTCGGCAACGAGTATCTCGAGGTTTCGGTAGATGGTCCCGAGCGAGAGCCCAGACATCTCGGGCAACAGCGCTTCGTGGATATCGGCCGCCGTCGGATGGGAATCGGTCTGCTGAAGCCAGCTTCGGATACGTTCTCGCTGACGAGAGCGGTTGCGACGTGGAGACGTCGAATCAGCCGGGGGGGTTGAATTCACGCTCGAACAATAGTGGGGTGGAACGCTTTGCGGCAAGTCAAAAGTGAGAACATTTCCGAATTTTGAACACCACGCTGGAGGATCGCAAAGCCCACAGCCCAGACCTGTGGTCGGAGCTGCTCAAAAACATCTTGCTCGAGGACCTACGTCTCTCGGGACGGGAATCTCTTAGCCTCATCCGATGCGCTCGCAAGCGGTTTGTCCTCGATGAAGCGGTCGAGTGCGCGTCTCGCCTCGTCATCACGCATCTGTACGGGCGGACTCTTCATGAAATAGGCACTCGGGACCTCGAGCGGCCCGGCCAGGCCTCGATCGAGAGCGAGCTTTGCGCAGCGCACAGCGTCGATGACGACTCCGGCGCTGTTTGGAGAATCCTGTACCGAGAGCCGAAGTTCGAGTTCGAGCGGCACACCCCCGAATCCCCGCCCTTCCAGGCGGATGAATGCAATCTTGTTGTCATTCTGCCAGGAAACGTAGTCCGAAGGGCCAATATGGATCTCTCGAGAATCGAGTCGTTGGCCCAACTGGCTCTGTACCGATTCCGTCTTCGAGATCTTCTTCGACTGGAGGCGGTCTCTCTCCAACATGTTGAGAAAATCGGTGTTACCGCCCGTGTTCAGTTGATAGGTCCGATCGAGTTCGACACCACGATCCGCCAGCAGACGACCAATCGTTCGATGCACGATCGTCGCGCCCACCTGGCTCTTGATATCATCGCCGATGATCGGAAGCCCCGCAGCCCTGAATCGTTCGGGCCAGCCTTTCTCTGTGGAGCTGTCCGTGGAGCTGTCCGATGCGATGAAGACCGGTACACAATTGACCAACGCAACACCCGCATCGAGACAGGCCTGCGCATAATGTCGCACGGCGAGTTCCGATCCGACGGGCAAATAACAGATGAGGACTTCAGCTCCTGTCGCCTTGAGCACATCGACGACATCGACCGCTGACTGATCTGATAGGCGAACCGCCTCGGACTCCGGGTAGTTTTCCATATGCGGCGCCACACCATCCAGGACGGGCCCCATCTGGACCTCGACTCCGCTCGCAGGTAACTCGGGCGCAAAGACCTGAGCGCAATTCGGCGCCGCAAAGACCGCCTCCTCCAGCGGAGTTCCCACCTTTCTCGAGTCGACATCGAAGGCGGCCACGATCTCGATATCCGACGATCGATAGCCAGCAATCTGGGCGTGCATCAATCCGACGTGCTCGGCCTCGCTGCGCGTTCGGTAGTATTCGATTCCCTGAATCAGCGCGCTCGCGCAGTTGCCGACACCTGCGATGGCAACTCGAATTCGGGCCATGAGCCACCCCCCTCTCAATCGATGCAACCGATCCGACTAATTCGAACTGGAATCAATATCACGTTCGCAGCCTGGTGGATCACTCTACCACGCGCGTCACGTCCGACCCGCGCACCCACACGTCGCGACCGTTTTGTAATCGTACCCTCGTCCAGTCGGCACGTTCCTCGAGCTGTTCCACCTCGACGCCTCCGGGTAGGGGGTCGGGATAGGCGAGCGCCGCAAGCCGCGAGTCTGCTGATCGGGCGAACGCCTCGTCAGCGGTGATGACAGCCAACTCGGTCCTGCTTTCGGCCGAATCGAAGACGATCGAGGCCACGATCAGTGCCCAGGCCACTCCGCCCATGAGAGCGGCTCCGCGCCACGCCCCTTCACGGCGACGCACGGAAATCGCGAGACTCGCCGCGGCCAGAACAAAACAACCCGCGGCCAGATACGAACGGTTCGCTGTCGAGATCCGACGATAGAAGAAGAGCGGCTGCACGCTGTCGGATGAAGTCGGTCTCGGAACCCAGCCCGGAAGGAGCGTACGAAGATGGATCAGATTCTGACGCGCCGTTGTCGCATCGGGATCGAGTCGAAGCGCTCGATGATACGCGAGTACAGCCTGCCCGATATGCTCCGCCTGAAGAGCTGCGTTTCCGAGGTTCGTATAGAGGGACGCATTTTCCGTCCCACCTTCGATCACTGCATCGAACCCGTATTCGGCCTGCGCGAAGATCGCGAGCCGTTCGTCGCGATCCGGCTCCTCCAGGGCCTGCGCATACTGGCTGAGCGCCTGCTCCAATCGTTCGGCCTGATCCGAGGCATTCGACCCCGCTGCGGCCGGCCCAACGAGCCCGATCGAAATCAAAGCGAGGATCGCAAAGGCCGAACGCTTCATGAGTCCTCCAGGGAATCGCCATCCAGATTCATGCGTTCGGCGATCAAGCGTCGCGCCCGCTCCTGGAGGTCTGGAGGAATGGGCGGACAGCCATCCGCGGCCTCTATGCCAGACTCTGATCTAGCCGCAGTCGGCGCGAATCGAAGGGTGTCACACTCCGCGATCAGCTGATCGAACTCGGCACTCGCCTCGTTCGGAAGAGCCGCGACCAACTCCCTGAGAGCGCGACCGAGAGCCGCTGGACCGCCTCCGTCGGATCGCCCGAACGCTTTCGTGATCGCCCGCTCCGCCTGGCTGAGCGCCTGTGTCCGCTCCCTGAGTCGTGGGTCGGCTGCGCGACGACGCGCCATCACACCGGCCAGAGCGAGAAAGGCGAGGCCCGCCGTGTAGAGAGGCAGCGTCACCACCAGATTCTGTCCTTGCATGTGCCCGTCGCGAAGTAGTCGCGTCAGATCACGGTCGACCGCCAGGTTTGCGCCCGTCAGGGACAACTTCGTGCTTCGCTCGGTTCCATCGCCGGGAAGCTCGGGAGGGCGATCTGCAGCCTTCACTTCCGTTTCTGCCACTGAAATAGCGCCGTCACGTCGCGCAACAGAGTCGGCGCCAATGATCTCGGCCGCACCGACCGAAAGCGCGATCGGTCGCGATCGAGTCGTTTCGAAACGACGAGTCTCGGCATCAAACCACGAATAGGCCAGCGCTGGGATTTCCCGAACCCCTGCGTCCAGGACTCGCAGAGTCACCTCGAAATGCTTCCCGTCTTCGTCGACGAGCCCGGCCGGAGAATCTTGCGGGAGTCGAAAGCGAGTCGGATCGAAGAGCCCTTCGGCGCCGAGGGCCGGCAGACTGGCACTCGAAAGATCGCCATTGCCTCGGAGATGAAACGAAAGCATGATCGGCTCGCCCAGCTGCACGACACTCCGATCCGCATCGACCTCGAGGCTGAAGCCCGCCCCGACCGCACCCGCAAAACTCGCTGGCCGACCCGTTCGCGGAACCTCGATCACCTCGAGCCGAACGGGCCTTCCAACCGCCATGAATTTCTCGGTCGATGTCGGCCGACGCTGATTGAAGACATCACGACGGAAACCCGCTCCCTGGCTGATGAAGACCTTCGGCGCCTCAGCCCGAATCTCTTCGGGCGAGATCGCGATCATCGTCCTCTCGGCACGAACGACCAGCGCCGGTCGACCTCGGATTTGTGTTTCCGAAGAGACCGCAGCCAGCCGGAGTACGCCAGCCTCGGTCTGGATTTCGAGTTGCGTATCGGTCCGCGGAGGTGGCTCGTCGAGAAAACGAAGTGTGGGTGAATCAAAAAGGGGCACGTCGACCTGATAGGAGATCAGGTCCTTTTGAGTCTGACGATCGATGCGAAACTCGATTGCGACCGGAACCTTCTGTCCAACGAAGATCGGACCTTTGGGCAGCTCGAGCACAAGCTCGACGTCATTCGTTTCTGGAACGCCTTCAACGGCGACATCGAAGCTGCGCGTACTGAGCGAAGTGTTCGCCTGGGCCACGGTGAAGGGAGAAATCTTGATTCGGCCCTCCCGTGTTCCGGTCAATTCGTATCGATAGACGAAGGTCACTTCGTGTACCCGACTCATTTTTCCATTGATGATCGAGATCGAAGTCGAAGTACTCGGCGAGACGCCAACATAACGAAGACGTCCACCTTCGAGAGGACCGGCGGAGATCTCCGGAGGCGGCTCCTCCTCGAAATCACTCGCAACGACTTGGACCTCGAAGGCCTCGCCAACATAATGGGGTCCACGGGCGATCTGGATCTGAACGTCTTGCGCGACGGCGGGGGCCGCCAGGAGCATCAGGCCGAGAACGCTCGCAACGCCCAACCTTCGTAGCAACACGCGTTGCCACACACACAGCAGGACAACGTCACGGCGAGTGCCTTCGCGGGTCGGACCGATCAGGGATGTACTGGTCTTGCGCTTCACCAATCTTTGCCCACGGGCTCCGTACGCCGTCGCTGCTCTTCTCGATCTTGATCACGCCGTCTTTCAGCGTCACGATCCCGAACACCTTGCAGCAGCTGCGAAAGGTCGTCCATCGATTCTTCCTCCGCATCCTCTGGACTGGCCTCGGCCCCGCCATCTCCCTGTTCTTCCTCCTCGCCATCTTCCTGCGAGTCGTCTTCCGACTGCGATTCGTCCTGTTCCGGGTCGCCCTGCTCCGGCGGAGGAGGGGGCGAAAGCAGGGCGAGCGCCGCGTTCAGCTCGTCGACGGCCAGCGTCTGGGCGACTTGCGCCGGCGCCAGTGGTTCGGTTTCCGCCTCCAACGACTCACTCGCGTCGACCATCGCGAGCTGCGCAAGCGCAATATGCTCTGCTGCTTTTCGAATCCGGTCGCGCTCGGCGCCCGCATCCGGCGGAGCGTCTTCGGTTGCCCCCTGCCCCATCTCCTCTGCCTGCACGAAGAGTGCATCGGCCAGTTCTCCTCCACGTGCTTCGAGCTTCTGCTGCTCGCCTGCGAGGGCCTGGGAGCGAATCAAGGTCTCGGGGCCGCGCGACTCGGGAGGCGGCTCGGACTCCGACTCAGTCTCCGAAACGCTCGTCGATTCAGCTGCATCGGCCCCTTCGGATGACTCGGGCGTATTCGCTTCACCACTGGGCGTTGATTCGGTCACTGAAAGCGCGATCACATCCTGGGTTCGATCGCGCACGTCGATCTGATCCTGGGCAAGCTTTCGCACGTGTTCCGCGATCGAGAAGAAGAGTGTCCGGATTCCATCGAGATGCTCCGTGGCGCGCGTCGCCGCCTCGCTCACCCGCGGCCAGTCGGGAGCGCGCTCGGCGTCCGCTCGACCGAGTGCATCCGTCGTCTCTCCCATGCCCTCCGATGCCAGGGCAAGCAGTTGATCGGCCAGCTCAAATCGACGTCGCTCCTGTTCTACCGGACCCCCATTGTCATCCTCGGGCGCATTCGCATCGGGTGTCGCCTCGGCTTCGAGCTGTGCGATTCGAGAAGCCTTTTCCTGTTCCAGAAGTTTCTCCAGTCGAAGGACTCGCTGGCTGTTCTGCACTTGAATTTCCGCGAGTCCGACCACGACCTCCTCACGCTCCTGCACGAGCGCCGGATCGTCGGAGCTGGCAAGCCTCGCGATCTGCTGCTCGTCGGAATAGGTCACGTTGAGGAGCTGGCGAAGGTCCAGGAAATGCTCTCGTGCCGCCGCCAGAGCTTCACCGGCTTTCACTTCGTCGAGCAGCCCCAGATCGTAGTTGCCCGCGCCGATCGACGCCGTCACCCGAGCCATTGCGCTACCGGCCGAATCGACGAGCGGCGCCGCCGACTGGAATGCGATCGCTTGCGTTGCTGGGTCCGGCGAACCCGGCGGTGAAGTCTCGGGCGAGCTACCCGGCGCCGAGGCTTGCAGCGCCTGCTCCGCCGCAAGCGAGAGGCGTGTCGCCAACTCGACAACCCGCGCTTCGATCTGCCCACTATCGGCTTCGACCGACTCGCGAGTCAAGAATGCGGGTAGGCCAGCCGGCTGCGTCGTCCCAGCCGTGGGATCCCTCAATAGTCCGGCATTGGCCAAGGCGCTTGTCGAATTCGCGAGCTGCCCGACTTCGGCCAACAGGATATCGATCTGCGGAACCAGGTCGCGCAGCTGATCACGGGCTCGCTTCAGATCTCCCAGCGCGTTCGAGCCACGGCGATACGCACGCTCTGCCCTGCGCTGTCGAAGTTGCCGGCGGGTCTGTCCCATTCGATCGATCGCACTGTCGAGATGAACGAGAACCGCCTCGAGCTGTGCCGCTTTGAGAGCATCTTCAGGCGAACGCTCCTCCTCCGCTGCAGCCATCAATTGTTCTCGTTCGCGTGCGACGCGCTCGCCCAGGGCGTTCGCGTCCGAAAGCATGAGTCGCTGTTGCGTCGCGGAATCGCGAAAAGCCGGGCGCAGTTCTTCGGCCGCACCGAGCTCCCCGGCTCTCACGACCGCCTCGAGCAATCCCGCCGTCTGAGCGACGTGTTGCCGCTGGGCCTCGATCATCGCGTCGATTTCTACATCGAGTTCTTTCGCGTCCTCGCGCGAGATCTGATCCGACAGAATCAGCGCACGGCGCAGTGTCACGTCGAGATTGTGACGTGGATCCGACTCATCCGGTCTCGCCACGACCGCCTCGCGAAACCAGTCTGCCGCTTCATAGAGTGCGGCCAATGCCTCCGACGCGTTTTCGGCTTCGAGGGCGTCTGCTCTTGCCGCCGCAGCCATACCTAGATTGTAGGTCGCCGCATAACGAAGAACGACATCATCGGTCGCGTCACGCCTTGCTTCACGCAGCAGCGCGGTCGCCGCGACCGGATCACCGGCCTCGAGCTTCTCGTTCCCACGGTTGAATCTCGAGCGGGAATCCTCTTTCGTCCCGCTCGCATCCTCGGAAAGCCCCGCTCCGTCTGGCCCCGGAATTGCGGGTGTTTCAGGAGTGGTCGGTGGCGCGGGAGAGGCGGCTTCTTCGGATTGAGCATGGACTGGCGGTGCTGAAACTGAAAGAAACACGATCGCCACTAAGAGCGGAACGACTCGCGATGCACGCGTGGCGCGCTTCGATCCCGATGCTGAAGCGATCGACGCGGCGGCGACAAGGCAGATGATCGCGAACAGGACGAAGAACTGGAAGGCTTCGTCCCGAATCGTCCGACCCCGTTCATCGAGTTGACCTCGGGTCAACGGTGCAATGTGTGCATCGTAGATCGAAGCCAGATCCAACACGCCTGTACCGGCAGGCACAAAGGCGCCATCCGTCTCGAGCGCAATCTCCCTAAGCAGATCACCGTCGAGCCGACTGACGACCGCGCGCCCTTCCCCGTCACGCAGAAGGCTACGCGCGCCGGTTTTCGGATCGCGAAGATAGATCTGGCTTCCGGCCTCGTCGCCAAATCCGATCGCGATGATCTTGATTCCTGCCTCTGCCGCGGTCTTTGCGGCGTCCATTGCGAAGGAATCGTGATCCTCTCCGTCCGTGATCAGGAGCAGCGCTCGCTGGGCAGGACCCGGCTCGCCCATCCCGGCCACGGCGCGAAGAATCGGTTCGGCCAGGCTCGTTCCGCCTCGCGAGACGACATGGGGCCCCGCCCGATCGAGAGCGAGGCGCAGAAAGCTCTTGTCTGGAGTCATCGGGGAGAGCACGGCTGCCCTGCCCGCAAAGGCGATCAAGCCGACATAGTCGTCATCGAGATACGAAAGCAGATCGGAGATCTCGGCCTTCGCACGCTCGAGTCGCGAGGGTTTCGCATCGTCTGCCAGCATCGAGCGCGAAACATCGAGCGCGATCATGATCTCCGCGCCGACACGCGGCGTCGCCACGAAGCGAGAGCCCCACTGCGGCTGCATGAGGGCCACGATCATCGAAAACCCTGCCAACCCGAGCAGCCCGACGCGCGCCCAACGCCGCCAGCGCGAGGGACGGTCGACCAGCCGATCCCGCAGCGCGGGACTCACCAACCGATCCAACGCGCCGTGACCGCGTCGCTCGAGCAAGACGAGTGCCAGCACAGCGAATGCCCAGATCCAGAGCGCATGCATGAATTCGGGGTGCACGAAATGCACGGGTGTATCGCTCATCCCGGCAACCTCCGAAGCCAGGTGCTCGAGAGCAGAGCAGCCAATGTCACGAGGAAGAGAGCCGAAGCCACAAAGGGCGCAAAATGCACGTCGTATTCGAGATAGCGAATCTCGCTGACCTCGCTGCGCTCGAGTCTCCCGATCTCCTCGATGACCTCGCGTAGCCCTTCCTCATTGGTCGCATGAAAATACCGACCGCCACTGCGCTGTGCGATCTGCTGCAACGTCACCTCATCGATTTCAACCGGTACGCGCTGTAGCGAAGTCCGACCATCGGCACGCCGAACCGGATAAGGCGCAAAGCCGGTATAACCCGCACCGATCGTGTAGACCTTGATTCCGTATTGAGCAGCCAGCTCCGCGGCCTGGAGCGGTTCGATCTCACCGGCGTTGTTGACGCCGTCGGTCAGGAGAATGACGATCTTCGAAGCCGCCTCTTGACGGCGAAGCCGCTCGACCGCGAGTGCGAGCCCATCTCCGACTGCGGTTCCATCCTCATTCTGATCTACAGGCGTCTCGATCTGGTCGAGAATCGCAATCAGACTCCCGTGATCCAGAGTCAACGGACAAAGCCCGTCCGCATAACGTGCAAAAGTGATCAGGCCGATCAGATCGTCTTCCCGACCTTCCCCAAAACTGCCTCCTCCGGCAACGAAGTCGTGAAAGATCTTCTTCACGACATCGAGTCGGCTCGTACTGGTATCCCCGCGCACGAAATCACGCGCTTCCATCGAGCCGGACCGATCGACGACCATCCCGATCGCGATGCCTTCTCGCTTCACCTCACTGACGGAGTTCCCCGTTCTCGGGCCGGCCAGCGCGACCGACAAGGCCAGCGTCGCCAGGGCCAGGAGCGCAGCGGGCAGCCAGCCCAGCCGCGACCGAAGCGACCGCGTCGACCCGGCGACCAGGCGGAGGCTCGAATAGTGGACGACGGATGGAAGTCGGCTCGCCTGCACGTACACCAGGGGCGCCAACAGACCGAAGAGAAGCAGCAGCGGATCGCTGAACTCGAAGTTTGCCAGTTCAGGCATGGCTCAACTCCGCCGTGGTCCGAACGAAGTTCTGTGTCTCGCCCAGGAACTTCTCTGCTGCAGCGATCGATTCGGAAACGACCTCGGCATCCGGTCGATATCCCGCAAATTTGACGAGATCCGCCTGTTCGAGAAAATTCTGCAGAAGCTGCTGGTGCGATCGCGCAAGATCGGGCGAGCGACCCATTTCGGTCAAGAACTCTTGCGTCGTGAGCTCGGGAGAACGCAGAGCAAACCGATCTTCGAGATAGCTTCGCACGATCAGCGACAGCTCGACATAGAACCGATCCATGGTTGCCGCAGTCGGTCGTCCTCCCTGAAGCAACAAGTCGAGTGCCGAACGGGCCACGTCGTACGCGCTCTGTCTACGTTGTCGTTCACGCGCAGCAACGAATGCGCGCCAGGCAAAGGGCGCGGCCCCACCCACTGCCAGCAGCAGCGCTACCGCCCAGACCCACCACGGCCCCGACGGCGTTCGTCGCGGACCAAGATCGGAATGCGCCGGGCGCAGCGCGAGTGGAGCGTCCTCCGCCAGAATCGGCGCAATCTCGAGTGAAACCCTCTCGGTCAGGACCTCGTAGGCGTCTTCGCCTTCGGGCGCAGGTGAGCGCCCAGCACGGCGATCCACGAATTCGACGCGTAGAGGCGGAATCGTCTGTGTACCCGAATGCGCTGGCTGCAGGCGATAGGCCTGTCGCGCAATACTCCCGCCCGTTTCGTCTTGCTGCTGGCTCGGTGCAAAATCGACGATCTCGAATCGACCCAGTGCTTCGCCGAACTCCGGCATCATGACTTCGACACCGGCCTCGGCGTGGACCTCCAGCCGAAGCTCGATCACGTCACCGATCACAGGCTCGGCTGGAGTGATCGCGAGATCGACGCGAACGGGGCCACGCTCGCTTTGACGCTCGATGCTGTCGGCGCCTCGGGCTAGCCCGCTCGCCGAGAGAATCAAAACGACGGACAGGAACCGAATCGTGGCTTGGACTCCCGATCTCATCAGCGTCCTCGAAGCGCGCGCATACGGAAAAAACGTACGAGCGGGTCAATGACGTCTCCGGCCGCGTCGACGTGGATGAAGTCGATCCCAACCGCTGCGAAGCGCCCTGCGAGATCACGCACTCGCGCTTGCGTACGTTCGTGGACTTCGGTTCGAAACGCCTTCGAACCCGTATCCACGACTTGTGTCTCGCCGGTTTCCGCGTCGCGCAGCGTAACCAGCCCGACATTCGGCATGTCGAGCTCGTTCGGATCGGTCACGAGAACTGCAATGACGTCGTGTTTTCGGTTCGCCACGATCATTGCTTTCTCGAATCCCTCATCGAGGAAATCGCTCACCACGAAGCAAATCGTGCGACGTTTATTGACCTGCATGAAAAATTCGAGGGCAAACCGAATGTCCGTCGACTCCCGCGGCGCGCGAGGCCTGCGGCGGAAATTGACCAGACCACGTAATCTCGAAAAGAGTCCCTGTGATGCGACTTCGGCGTCCCCGGAGTCTTCCTGACCGTGGGCCAGGACTTCGCGAACGACCCGCAAAGCATGTTTCTGGCCTTTTCGCGGCGGGATGTATTGCTCGATATCACCGTGAAAGAGCGCCAGCCCGACCTTGTCATCGTTGCGAGTCGCCGAGAACGCGAGCAGAGCGCAGAGTTCAGCGGTCGACTCTCGCTTGCTTCGTCCCACCGATCCAAAATCCTGGGACGCGGATACATCGGCCATCAACATCAATGTGAGTTGTCGCTCTTCTACATAGCGCTTGATATAGGGCTCGCCCATCCGTGCGGTGACATTCCAGTCGATCGATCGGACATCGTCCCCCGGCACATAGGGCCTGACCTCGTCGAATTCGACACCACGTCCCTTGAAGACCGAGACGTACTCGCCCGCTAACACATCGGCGACCTGACGGCCGGTGCGAACCTGGATTTCTCGGACGCGTCCGAGGATTTCGCTAGTGAGCATGGGCGACTACCTGGCCTCGAATCAGGGAACGAGAACGCCAGCGAGAATACGGTCGATGATATCCTCACTCGTTCTTCCCTGCGCCTCGGCTTCGTAGGTCACCGCAATGCGATGTCGAAGTACGTCGAGAGCAAGATTCTTGACGTCGTGGGGTGTCGCATAACTACGCCCTTGCAGGAAAGCATTGGCCTTGGCCCCTCGTGTCAAGAAGAGCGAGGCTCGGGGCGACGCGCCCATTTCGATCATCCCGTCGAGCTCCGCGAATCCCGCGGCCTTTGGATCTCGGGTCGCGTGCACGAGATCGACGACATAGCTCTTGACCTTTTCGTCGACGAATACCTGATCGACCGTCTTCCGGGCAGCCAGAATCTGCTCCGGCGTCGCAACCGCACTCACCACAGGTGCCGGCTGGCCGGTCGCCATGCGGTCGACGATCTTTCGTTCGTCTTCCTTCGAGGGGTAGCCTACGACGACCTTGAGCATGAAGCGGTCGACCTGTGCTTCGGGCAGGGGGTAGGTTCCCTCCTGCTCGATTGGATTCTGCGTAGCGAGCACGAGGAAGGGCTCATCGAATCGAAAGGTGGTCCCTCCGATCGTGACCTGACGTTCCTGCATCGCCTCGAGAAGTGCCGCCTGGACCTTTGCGGGCGCACGATTGATCTCGTCCGCCAGGATCAGGTTCGAGAAGATCGGACCTTTCTTGACGCTGTAGGTTCCATCACGCGGGTTGAAAATCTCAGTGCCGATCACGTCGGCCGGCAGCATGTCCGGCGTGAACTGGATCCGAGAAAAACCAGTATGGATGGCTTCCGCCAGGGTCTGAACCGTCAGAGTCTTCGCAAGGCCGGGAACACCTTCGAGCAGGACATGGCCGCCACACAGAATGCCGACGAGCAGGCGTGAAATCATCGCTTCCTGACCCACGACGACCTTGCTGACCTCGCTGATCAGGTCATTGCAAACCCGTACGTGCTCTTCAATCTGCGCCGGAGCGCTCTCGTCCATCTCATCTCTCCTTTTTACCTACTTACCTCAATCGTCCAATTTTCAATCGAGCTGCTCAAAGAGCGAAAAGAACTCCTCGAAGGCCTTCATCTGGTTTCCGGCTGCGGAGGACGGAACCAGAATGGGCGTTCGCAAGCCAGCGGCATACCAGGCCTCCAGTCCCTCGAGTACGCGACTCGGCGGGCCGTACAGCGTGCAGTCCGAAAGCCAGCGATCCGTCATGAGGGCAGGGAGCTTTTCACGTTCGCCGGCGTCGAGAGCGGCTTCGATCGCTTCCATCTCTTCTCTGTACCCGGCTTCTTTCCAGTAGTTCCGGTAATTTGGCAATCCCACATACATCGTCAGCGTCTTCCGGTTGACCGCCGCTGCCGCCTCGAGATCGTCGGAGATGCATGTGGGAATCATGTTCCCGATGAAGAAATCGTGGTCGTTTCGCTTCGAATCCGGCAAGGACGCCAGCGACGTCGGCAGGTGCGTGCAAGAAGCGTTCGCGAACACGACACCTTCCCCTATTTCGGCTGAAAGCGCGACCATCTTCTTTCGCAGGCCGGCGATGACGATCGGCGGAAGCTCGCCAATCCGTGGAACCTCGCGAACCTTCGCCACGAATTCCCGCATATCGGCGAGCGGCTTTCCGGCCTCGATCCCGACCCGCCGATGCATCGGTCCATGGCTGACACCGACACCGAAGCGGAAGCGTCCACCAGAGAGTTCGTGAATCATCGCCGCACTCTGTGCGTAGTCACTGGGATGGCGCATGTAGAGATTCGCGATCGAGGTCCCAAAGGGGATCTGTTCCGTGACATGAGCGATCGAATGGGACAATCCCATGGCATCGCCAAAGCTTGCGCAATAGATGCCGGCAAAGCCTCGCATTTCGATCTCACGGGCGAGGTCGAGCGTCGCTCGCCGCCGCTTCGGCACCGCAGCCAGAGCCACGGCAGGCAGGGGAATCGACGTCGATCGTTTTCCAGAAGTCATGAGCACTCTCCTTGTAGATAAGCGGTGGCCGTTCAGTTTCTATTCTTGCATTCAGATTGTGAGTATCGGGGCGCCTGGATCGACCGACTGCGGTTCGAAATCTTTGTCGAAGGGAGGTGCGCCCTCGGCTTCGCTTCCCGGCGGCGGGGGTCGATCATGAGCGGCTCGCTCCCCAGTGAATCTCCGACGTTGCTCGATGAAGTAGACCTCGTTCGGCATCAAGCGAATGGCCTCGTCGATCGTGAGAAGAGCGCCGAGACGATTTCCGCTCTGGAATAGTGCCTCCGCCAGCGTGTCGAGGATTCCGGGATGCATCCCACCCGTGCTCACGACCGCGCGGTCCGCAAGCGCCACTGCGAGTTCCAGACCGAATGGGCTCGCGCCCCCTTCGGTTGCAATGAACCAGGCAGCCGCGTTTTCGTGCCGGTAGAGATTCACCGTCTGAGGCGTATTCAAGATGCGTGTTGCGTGTCGCTCGAGCGCGCCCATGTCGTGGCGGGTGAGCGGGAGAGCGCCCGAAATACCCAGAAGCAGCACAGCGGTCACACAGTAGGTCGAGAACCGCAGGCCTGAATTGGGCGTCAGGCTCTCCACATCAGGGTGCCCCAACATCCACGCCGCCAGATAACCTCCGATGAAACCGCCGAGATGCGCTCCGCCGGCCACATGACTCGAGAGGACTTGATCGATCACGAAGAACTGCAAGATCAGTGCTGCGATGAAGAGTCGTCTCGGTAGGCGCCAATAACTCGGAAGCGATGCCGGAAAGTTGAGTTCAATCGCCAGGATCGCACCGGCGAAGGCCGACACGAGCCCCGACGCGCCGATGACCTCGTAGTGCTCGGCAAAGATGATGCCTACCAATGTGCCTGCTCCGCCACAAGCGAGAATGATTACCGTTCTCCACGATCCGAGCGGTCGCTCGACGAGATGCCCAAGTACGAGTAGCCCTCCGACATTAATGGCGAGATGGAAGGGAAGACCCGCGATATTTCCCGTGAAGAAGGTAACGAGCCCAGGCGCAGGTGATAAACCGTGTAGAAAGTGCGCAGTCACGCCGCGCCAGAATTCGCCACGCGCAAAGAGGTCGGGAATGAATGCGCCAACCTGCTCGACCATGGGCTCTCGTAGTTGAAACCAGGTCCCCAGCACGCAGAGCGCAACAGTCGCCCAGGTCACCAGACTCATCGCATTCCGATCGCCGAGGCGATCGACTTCTGTCATTTTTTCAATCCAGTGTTGACCGTCGGGACGGTCTGCCAGCCGAGCCAACAAGATGCGGCGTGCCTCTTTAGGGCCCTCCTCTGGCTCTGGGAAATCGCGATTGCGGATCGTGAGCAGGCCTGACGTCAATCCAACCAGCAGCATTCGGTCGGCCGCGTAGACATGAGTCATGGATTCATAGGGATGAAGCTTCGACCGTTTGCGGCGGCGCGCATCGACGACGCGGAAACCATCCTGCTCGAGCAGGATCGCGCCGCCTCGAACCAGCCCTATCCGTCGATTCGGAGAGGGTTCGTCCCAGGGACTCGACGACTCTTCAGAAGGCGTGTCGTGGAAAGGCATACTCGCAGGATAGCGCTCCCGCCGCCTCGGATGACTCGGATGACTCCGAGCAGCAGGTCAAGGTCAGTCCTTGATCGACACCGCAACCGTCGGGAAGACGCGCGAGTAGAAGAGCACAACGAGCATGAAGATCCCGAGGAACCCAAGCGCAACGCCAACCTGAATCAGCCCGAACCAGGAAAGCATGTCGCCCTTGATGACCGACGGCCAGACCAACAAGTTTCGCTCGAGCCACAGACCGAAGAGCAGGGTTCCCGCGACGGGGCCGGCGATCCACGGTGTCTTCTTCGGTCGCTGGCCCAGCAAGACCCAGAACGGAACGAGCCAAACACTGGCCCAGACTGTCATGGAGACCCAGCCATAGCCCGTCTGGAGCCGCGCCCACTCGAAGTCCCAATTCGACCAGCTCTTGGCGAAAGCAGCCGCTGAATAGCCCTTGTCGATCATGAACTGGTCGCCCAGTCGATCGCGCAAGAAGTAGGTTTCTTCGGGAAGATTGCCGTAGTAGATCACGAGGTACTGGGACCAGAACAGGTACATCCAGAAAATCGAGAAGGCGAACATCATCTTGCCGATGTCATGCATGCGGCGCTCGGTGATCTCGCCCTCGAACCCATCCAGGTTCCGGCTGAAAACACCCGAGAGCGCGCAGGCGGCGACGGCTGAGAGAATTCCGCCCCAACAAACGAAGTTCCCGAAGAGGTTCGAGAACCAGGCCTGCTCCATGGACATCACCTGGTCGAAACTGAAGACGGCAAAACCGAATCCGTAGGTTAGTGCGATCAAGGGGGCGATGAAGGCCGTTCGCTTCTTCGAAGCCACGCGTTCTTCTTCGTCGCCCTTCCAACCTGCCGTCCAGTTCTCGGCCATCTTCTTGGCGAAGCCCGACCCGTTTTCGGCAAGATTTCGCAGAGTGGGCCGAGCGGAGGCCTTCAGGAACATCACCGTCAGGAGCGACATGATCCCCAGCAGTCCGAGATCGGTTGCATAGAATCGGGTGGCATTGAGCCACGGTTCTTTGCCGTGCATGGCACCGTTCATCTGCCAATCGAAGATGTGATCACCGCCCAGGACGCCAATCACACCGAGCACGAGCGCAATCGGGATGAATGCGGCGAAAGACTCGGCGAACCGGCGGTAGGGACCAGGCCAGAATGCACCGACGATGGAATAGATCGCCGACAGCGTCAGCCCACCACAGGCCAGCATCGTGAAGAAGATGAAGTTGGTGTGATAGGCCAACCAGGTCGTCTGCGGATCTGTGACCACGCCGCCTACGAAGGCGACGACACCCAGGACCGCGAAGGCCAGACAAATATTCGTGAGCGGCTGGGGCAAACTGCCCGGATTTGCGCGCTCGGCGGTCGAAGCTGCAATGCTCACTACCGACCTCCCTGACCGTTGAGGTCACGTATGTAGTTCACGACGTCCCAGCGACCGTCTGGCGAGATCCGGCGATAATTCGGCATCCGGCCTCGACCGAGTGAGATCGTGCTGTAGATGTGTCCGTCCGTGAGACCCGGGGCGAGGCTGAAGCCCATCGGCGATCCCGGCCCGATCGGAAGTACGCCCGCGATCGGGCCATTCGGTGCAGCGATCGGCCCATCGCCACCCCCCGTCGGGCCGTGACAAGCAGCGCAATTCACGTTGAAGAGGGCCTGACCGTTCTTGAGTGACTCGAGAGTCGCGGGACGCGGATTCACGATCGTTTCCTGATCACCAGGCGAAAGCATGGCGGGGTTCGCGACGTCACCCCAACCCACGGGAATCGTGCCTTCGGGAGGCGAGAAGAGAGCACCGTCCTCTCGATACTGATTCAGCTCGAAGGCCTGAACCGATGGCTGCCACTTCATCTGCGGAAACCATTCGACAGAGACCTGCTCCCAACAGCCCGGCAATCCGACCAACGCCAGAAGCAGGGCGGCTACGAACGGCTTCGAAAACGAACGACCCCGTCGAGCAGTGAGTCGAGGACTAGTGAGAGGCCGCAAGGGTCACCTCCTTGGCATTGTGACCGCGCATCAGGGATTCGACCTCGGATACGTCTCGCTCCTCACAACGAACGACGACGCCGAATTCCTCTGCGGAGAATCTCGGACTGTAATGTTCGTCCAAGGGACGTGGATAGAGACCGCCCTTGATGAAGAGTGCGACGACCGTCAGGATGCCGCCGAAGAGAATCGTCAGTTCGAAGCCGATGATCCACATGGGCGGAATCGCAGCGATGTTCTTTCCTGCGATCTTGATCGGCCAATCCATCGACATCCAGATCTGTATTCCGAAGCCGGTCACGACACCCAAGAGACCGCCGATGAGCGTATAGAGTCGAACGCCGGAGGGCTTGGGATCCTCCGCTTCCTCGATCTCCTCGAAGGGCGCGGGCGAATAGGTCGTGAGATCCTCGAAACCCCGTGATTTGAGTTTCCGAACGACCGTCGAAACATCCGAGGGCATGTCGTACACGCTGACTAGCGTCGCCATTTAGTGGGTCCCTCCATGAGCATGATCCCTCGCATGGATATCCAGCTCCTTCACCTCAGAGATCGCGATGATCGGGAACATCTTGAGGAAGAGCAGGAAGAACATGCTGAACCAACAGAAGCTGCCCGTGAGGACCATCAGTTCGACGGTACTCGGAATGTAGAGCCCCCAGGCGGCCGGAATATATTCACGAGAGAGCGACGTAATGATGATCACGTACCGCTCGAACCACATGCCCAGGTTGATGAAGAAGCAGAGCACGAAGAGGAACGGAATATTCGTCCGCAGGCGCTTGATCCAGAGCAGCTGGGGAAAGATGACGTTGAAGGTGATCATGCACCAGGTCGAGAACCAGTAGGGACCAAAGGCGCGAAGCCAGAACGACGTCTGTTCGGGTTCCACCCCCGAGTACCAGGCAATGAAGTACTCAGCCCCGTAGGCGTAGCCGCAGATCAGGGAGGTGAAGAGAATGAACCTCGACATGTTCTCGAAGTGATAATCCGTGATGTAGCGCTCGAGACGGAAGATCCGGCGCACGGGAACCATCACCACGATCACCATCGCGAAACCGCCGAAGATCGCACCCGCCACGAAATAGGGTGCGAAGATCGTCGCATGCCAGCCCGGCACGATCGACATGGCGAAGTCCCAGGAAACGATCGAGTGAACCGACAGAACCAGCGGTGTCGCGATCCCCGAGAGATGCAGAATCGTTCGGTTATGCGCCTTCCACTGCTTGCCCGAGCCCTGCCAGCCGACCGCCAAGACCGTGTAGGCGGCCCTTTTCCAGCCGACTGCGCGGTCACGCGCGATCGCGATGTCGGGGATCAGGCCGACGATGAAGAAGAGGACCGAGATCGTCAGATAGGTATTGACCGCGAAGACGTCCCAGAGAAGCGGGCTCTTGAAGTTCACCCAGAGGTATCTCTGATTCGGATACGGAAGCAGGAAGTAGAATTTCCAGAGTCGACCGATGTGAATCAGCGGGAAGAGCGCTGCCGTCAAGACCGCGAAGACGGTCATCGTCTCGGCGCCTCGATTGATCGCGTTTCGCCATTTCGCTCGGAACAGGAAGAGAATCGCCGAGATCAGGGTCCCAGCGTGGCCGATTCCGATCCAGAAGACGAAGGTGATGATGTAGACGCCCCAGAAAACGGGGGCCTGGTAGCCGGCGACGCCAAGTCCGTAGTAGGTCTCGTAGATCAGCGCGCCGAGCGCCATCACGACGCCTGAGACCGCTAGAAGGAAAGCCAGCAACCAGGGCCAATGAAAACCCTTCGTGACGGCCATGATGTCGATATTGGTCTGCGAGTCCCGCGGCGCTGCCGGGACATTCATCGCATCAGCGACCGCGGACGCGGGAGGCGGTGCCATTTACTGAACTCCCTCGTTCTTTTCGCGCCGTACCTGCGCAAGGTAGGTAACAGCGGATCGTGTATTGAGCTCTTGGAGCGCGTGATACGCACGCTCTTCACCTTGCTTGGCCTTCTGGACGGCCACGCTGGCGGTATCCCTGACATTGCCGAATTCGATCGCGTCGGAGGGGCATGCCTGCTGACAGGCCGTCACGACGGCGCCGTCCGCAATCTCCTCTCCCGCGTCCTTTGCCGGCTGCCGAGCCGCCGAGATCCGCTGGGAGCAGAAGCTGCATTTTTCCATGACACCCTGCCCGCGAACGGTGACGTCGGGATTCAGCATCAGGCCCATCAGCCCAGGCCAGTTCAAGCGACCGTAGTCGAAGTAGTTGAACCGCCGGACCTTGTAAGTGCAGTTATTTGCACAATAACGTGTGCCTACGCAGCGGTTGTAGACCATGCCGTTGATGCCTTCCGGCGTGTGGTACGTCGCGATGACCGGACAGACCGATTCGCAGGGTGCTGCACCACAATGCTGACAGAGCATCGGCAAGTGACGGACTTCGTTCTTGCCGAGGATCTCGCCGTCGGGCGTTGGACGTCGATCTTCCCCGTCGCGCACATCGTCGTCACCGTCACCGACATATCGCTCGATCCGCAACCAGCTCATTTCACGATGCCGGATCGCCTCGACTTCACCGACGATCGTGCCGTTGTTCTCGATATAACAAGCGGCCACGCAGGCGCCACAGCCCGTGCACTTGTCGTTGTCGATCGTCATGCCCCAGCGATAGGGCTGGCCCGGCTTCGCATCGTTGGCAGCATCGAATTCGAAGGGCGGACCCTCGAAATGGTGCCCACCCGCAGCCGCCTCCGCATGTTCTGCGTCGCCCGAATGCGCGTCTCCGGCTTCGGACGCCTGTGCAGCAGCCGCGAAATGAGCCATCCCGCCATCCTGGGCGAGGTCGTAGATCGAAACTTCTGGCGCCAATCCGCGCTTTCGCTGGTTGTCGGTCCATTGCGACAATGCGAGGCGTCGGAATCGACCGGTCTTCGTGACCGATGCCTTCGTCGACAGATAGGCCTGCCCACCCGCCTCATCGAGTGCCGCCGGCAGGATCGTTGCGACATTCGCTCCGCGCGCCACGCCCGGCTGTTCATCGACGGCCATCGAAGCGTAGTGACCCACGGTATGTCCCTGACCGATCGGAATCGCGACGATGTCGTCGCGAACGCCGCCGCGCGGGTAGACCGAAACGTCGATCGAACCAATGCCGGTGTCGATCGAAATCACATCGCCGAAGACGACGTCGAGCTCTTTGGCCTTCGCGGGAGAAATCTCGGCCCACGAGTTCCAGGAGATCTTCGTGACCGGGTCGGGAATCTCTTGCATCCAGGGCAACGCGGCGCCTCGGCCGTCACCAAAATAGGAATGCGGGAAGGCAACGAGCGTCAGATCGCCCGACCCTTGAAGACGAGGAGCGCTGGGTCGCAGGTTCGCGGCGCTGGCAGCGACCGTGACCTCGCGGGACGACATGGCTTCGAACACGCCACCGAGCGCGAGTGCCTTCCGCCAGTTCGTGTCCGACCAGTTCGCCTCGACGACGCTCTTCCAACTACCCGCCGGAACCTGGTCCGCAACGCTTCCGCCCATCGCGCGAGCGACGCCGAGAAGCGTATCCCCGAGCGCCTGGGTGTCGAAGAGCGGACGAATCGTCGGTTGAACCAGGGAGCGGACACCCGGCCGCGGATTCGCGTCGCCCCAGCTCTCCATGGACGTATGATCGGGCACGAGTAGATTAGCGGCCTCGCTCGTCTCATCGGCGAGTGACGCAAAGGACACGACGAGATCGACCTTCGCGAGCGCCTCCTTGAAGCCCGCCGACTCGGGCAGCGAGAAGACCGGATTCAGGTCATGGACCAGCAGACAGTCGACGTTGCCGGCCTTCATCTCCGCCACGAGGGCGAGTACGTCCTTGAGCGTCGAGGTCGGTTTCGCGTCGGTGGCGGGAATCTTGAGAAGGCTGCCGACGGCGCCGACGACCACATTCAGAAGCAGCACCGCAGCGGCCGCACCGGAACCTGCGGTCGTCGAAGCGGCGATCCCAGGCGGAAGCGCGACGGCATGTTTCGCAGAAACGAGTTTGTCGACAATTCCATCGAAGACTGAGCGATCGATGCCCGCGGCCGAGACGGCTGCGTTCACATCGGCACCGGCCAGCGCGGAAGCAGCGGCGTCCGAGCCCGTGCGATCCGCAACGGCCCTGGCCATAGCCAGAGCGAGCAGGCCTTCGCTGCCGGGAGCTGCGGGAATCCACTGATCCGCATTCGAAGCGGTGAGATTCTGACGTGCACTGATTGCTATCAGTCGCGCGCCGCCATCAGAATGAGCGGCCACGTCCCGGTTTGCCGCGAACTGTGCGGCGTGTTCAGTCGGAGAAAGCCCCGTATCGAGAAAATCTGCTCCGAAGTCGATGATGAGATCCGCGCCGGAGACGTCGAAGACCGGCGCGGCCGAAACACCGAAGACCGCTTCACTTGCTTCGATGAGCGCATGACCGCCAAAGGGCTCGTAGGTCAGCCGACCGGCGATACCGGTGGCGGCGACGAACTGGTCGATCAGGCCGTCGAGCGAAGTGCCGACGTGGCCACCCAGGATCCAGGTCTTCTGGGATGCGCTGCCCAACTTCGCAGCCAGCTTGTTCTTGGCATCGTCCCAACTCATCGCTTGCAGGGAGCCATCGCCGCTTCGCGAGGCCGGACCTTCGATGCGATCTGGATGATAGGTACGACCGATTCCCGTCTGACCACGTGCACACAGGCGGCCCTGGTTGATCGGATGTTCCGGGTTGCCCTCGAGCTTGATCGGGCGGCCCTCGCGAGTCTTGACGTGCAAACCACACGCTGCGGGGCACTCCTGACAGGTCGAGGCATAGACGACCGCGATCCCCGGCGTGATCTCCTCTGGCTGGATCACGTACGGAATCAGCTTGTCCGCAGGATCACCACAGCCAGCAGTGGCTGCCGCACCGGCGGAGAGGCCGACGATTTTCAGGAAGTCACGACGATCGAGCTCGGACATGCAATTTCCCTAATTTCAGTTGATCGGGCTTGGGTCCCCGACCGAGTTCGCGCGCTCGCTAGCTGAAGCCTTTGACCTTCGCTGAAGGCTCTCGACCCCAGCAGTAAGCTCTCAGTAATGACACGTCAGGCAGTCCTGTGACGCCTGTTGATGATTTTGTCGATGGCAATTGATGCACCAGCCCATCTCGAGTTTCGCCACCGGTACGAGGTACCCGATGTGCGAGTCCGGAACGAGATAGAGTTTGTCGATTTCTTCGACCGGTCCGTGACACGTCTGACATTCGACGCCCGCCTTGATGTGGCGATTATGGCGGAACTGGACGTACTCGGGGAGCCGGTGGATCTGAACCCATTCGATCGGCTTCTTCTCTTCCCAATGCTGCTTCAAGATTCGAATGCCTTCGATCTCGTCGTATTCGGCCGGGAACTGCGAATGACAGCCCATGCAGAGTTCCACCGACGGGACACCGGCAGCCTGGGATTCATCGGTACCCGCATGGCAGTAGAGACACTCGATCTCGAATTCGCCCGCGTGGTGTTTGTGGCTGAAAGGAATCGGTTGAATGGGGCCGGGCGCCTCGGGGTCCCAGGCGTCGATCGCGGACTGACAGGCGCTGGCCGACGGCCATTGCTTGTCGAATTCCGCGGGAATCTCGATCTGGAGGTTCGGGTCTTCTTCCTGCCGTGCACGAAGAGTGTGCGCGTCGCATACGCTGGTCGCGATCAAGACATCGCCATCCGCCGCGTTCGCAACGTTCGCGCTACCGCCGTCGGCTGCAGGCCAACCGGACCAGAATGCGAGAACCGCTGCCACTATGACGGTGACAGAACCGAACAGGAGTGAGTTCCGCTTCGCATTGAGATTGGATTTCTCGTTTGTTCGCTCGGTCTGTATTCGCTCGGTCATAGACGAGACGCGGCCTCTTCGGCGCGCGACGCAATCGATCTGAATCAAAAGATGAAGCGACGACCGTCGCAATTCATCCCTATCGATTGTGCACGCATTCCATCCATGAACTCTCGTGCCGAACCGGTCTTAACCCGGCCGAGAGATCGGTTCTGCTTGAAGTCTGTCTGCGAATCGGCTCGCGAAGTTTCGAGCTTCATCGTGACGCGCGGTTGGTTACACCGGCCCCAAAACGACGTCAAGCGGTCGACGGCGAAGTATCCTCACGACGGCGAATACGAGCGCGCAGCGAATGGTTGCAGGCGTGCTCCAGACACACCTCACGGCCATTTCCCCCCACCTCCAAAATGGTCTGCCGACGACCCACACTCGGCACTCTTGTCCATGTTTAGAGCCCACACTGACCTAAGCGCTAAAGCAGCGTCGGACTCGAATTGATAGGCTCTCGAGTTCGCGCCGCGACCCAGGTCGGCGTGACCAGGAGACCCCCCGATGATCGATTTCGAACCGACCGAAGAACAGACCCTCATTGTCGAGACTGTTCACCAATTTGCAGAGAATGAAATCCGGCCGATCTGCCGCGAAGCCGACGAATCGGGGGCACCCCCCAAGAGCGTGGTCGAAGCCGCCCACGAGTTGGGCCTCGTGGCCAACGCCCTACCGGAGGCGCAGGGCGGCGGAGGTGAGCGCTCCGCCATAACGGGTGTTCTGATCGCCGAAGAACTCGCCTGGGGAGATCTGGCGATCGCCCTGGCAATCCTCTCTCCCGGACTGATAGGATTTCCCCTCTCTGATTTTGGGAGTGAATCCCAACAGAACGAGATGCTTCCCGGACTGATGGATGGTGGTTTCATTCCCGGGTCACTCGCGATCGTCGAGCCCCGCTTCGATTTCGATGTTTATCACCCCCACACGACCGCAAAACAAGACGGCGACGAAATTTTGCTCGACGGAGTCAAATGTCAGGTCCCCTGGCTCGCGGGGGGGCGACATGTGGTCGTCATCGCCAAAGCCGCGGAAACCGCGAACGGCTCGGAAGGCCCCGGGCTTGCCGCCTTCGTCGTGCCGCGCGACACCGCTGGACTGACCGCCGAGCCCGAATTGATGATGGGACTCGGTGGTTTGCCGACCGTGGAACTCACTCTGGCGGGCGTGCGAATTCCAAAGAGCGCCCGACTCGCGGCGAATGATGATGACATCCGGCGCCTGATCAATCGCGGGCGCGTCGGCCTCGCTGCAGCGGGCGTCGGCACCGCCCGAGCCTCTTTCGAGGTCTCTCGAGACTACGCGAAGGAGCGCGAGACCTTCGGCCAGCCAATCGCAACACGCCAGGCGATCGCCTTCAAACTCGCAGACATGGCCATCGAAATCGACGGCGCTCGGCTCCTCGTCTGGGAAGCGGCCGCCGCGCTCGATCGAGGCGAAGATGCGACCCGGCTCGCCCGACTCGCCCACGACCAGACGACACGCGTCGCGCTCCAGGTCACCGACGGCGCTGTCCAGGTCTTCGGCGGTCACGGGTACATCCGCGACTACCTACCCGAACTTCATCTGCGAAACGTGGCCGGCCTCGCCAGCTTCGAAGCGCTCACCCTCATCTGAACCGGACATCTGAACCAGAACCCTGAAATCTGCAGGAGCCCGACCATCATGGCCATCGACTTCGAACTCTCCGACGGAAGCAAGCTCGCACAGAAGCACTACCACGCGGTTGCGCAGGAACAGATGCGGCCGATCTCGCGGAAATACGACCTGGCAGAGCACCAGCTGCCCACCGAATGGGTCGACTACTGGTGGAACGAGGGTCGATCCGGACCCAAGGAAAAGTCGGAGAAACCGACCGACGGATTCATCACGATCTGTCTCCAGGCCGAGGAACTCTGTTGGGGCGACGCCGGACTCTATCTGCGGATGCCGACGCCCGCGCTCGGTGGCTCCGCGGTCAGCGCCGCCGGAACGAAGGAGCAGCAGAAGCGTTTCATGTCGGCCTTCCGCGAAAAGGGAGGGCATCCGATCTGGGGCGCCATGGCGATTACCGAACCCCAGGCCGGATCGGACGCCGCCGCGATCGAGACCACCGCCGACTTCGACCCTGACACGGAAGAGTGGATCCTGAACGGAACCAAGATCTTCTGCACCGCGGGGGAGGGCGCTTCCACAGTGGACGGTGGCTTCATCGTCGTCTGGGCGACAATCGACAAGAGCGCCGGGCGCGGCGGAATCAAATCCTTCGTCGTCATGGCGAATACGCCGGGCATGGAACTCATCGGATGCGAGAAGAAGCTCGGCATTCGTGCCTCGGACACTGCGACGCTTCGTTTCGACAATTGTCGGGTGCCCAACGAAAACCTCTTGGGAAGCGCCGAAGTCCGCAAGAAGGACCCGACAAAATCCGGCGACAAGGGCTTCAAGGGCGCAATGGCTACGTTTGATGCCAGCCGCCCGATCGTTGCTGCGATGGCGACCGGGGTCGGGCGTGCCGCCCTCGACTTCTTGAAGGAAGAGCTCGAACGGCAGGGCATCACGATTCGATACGATGCGCCGCCCAGAGAGCTGACCGCGATCGAGCGCGACGTGATCGAGATGGAAGCCGAGTTGCAAGCCGCGCGCTTGCTCACCTGGCGTGCCGCCTGGATGATGAACACGGGCAAGCGCAACAATCTCGAAGCCTCGATGGCCAAGGCCAAGGCTGGGCTTGCCGTTACGAAGATCACACAGAAAACGGTGCAAATCCTCGGACCGGTCGGATACTCGAAGAAACTTCTCGTCGAAAAGTGGATGCGAGACGCCAAGATCAATGACATCTACGAGGGAACCCAGCAAATCAATCAGTTGATCGTCGCTCGGCGCATCCTCGATTATCCGTCCGCGATGCTGCGCTAGGTTTTCACACCTTTAGAATGATGGAGAGAGATCCAATGCCGATCGACAACGAACTTCTCGAAATCCTCGTCTGCCCCGAATCGCAGCAGACAGTCGAGCTCGCTTCCGCGCAAATGCTCGAGCAGCTGAACTCCGAGATCGATGCAGAGCGACTACGCAATCGAGGCGGAGACGTCGTCGAGAAACACATCGAGGAAGGACTTCTCCGAGAAGACGGCGAAGTCCTCTACATCATCGAGGACAGTATCCCGATCATGCTGATCGACCAGTCCATCAAACTCGGCCAGCAGGTTCCTACTGGGCAAACTCGCGACGCTTGAGTTCCTTCACATACTCTGTTAGTTCGTCATCCGAGGCGACGATCTTCGAAATCTCTTCTTCGAAGCGAAGCGATTCCTCTTTCATCTTGTCTAGATCGAAGGGGATCTCGAGGTATTGGGAAACCTTGCGAAGCAAAGCGAATGCGCCGCGTGGATTGGGCGTAGCACTGATGTAATGAGGGAGTCCCGCCCACAGCGAGAGTACTTCGACCCCCTCTTCTCGAAGCGAATTCGAAAGTACGCCCACGATTCCGGTCGCTCCGTCGTAGCTCGTCGGCTCGACCCCGAAGCGCTCGAGCAACTGCGGATCACTCGAAAATCCGGTCACGACGACCGGTTGGGAATAGACGACGTCGGCCAGGTAGGCGCCCAGGATCAGGCAACGTCGGACGCCCATATCGACCGCCAGTTCGACGATTGCCTCACAATAACTTCGCCAACGCATGTGCGGTTCGATGCCGAGGCCTGTAATGATCTCTCGCCCCTCCTCAGTGACCCCGTACTTGAACTCGTTCGAAGGCCACACGATCGAACCCGATCGACCCGCGTCGTACTGGACTTCCGGTCGCAGGACAGTGAAGTCGTAGTACTCGTCGGGGTCGATGTCTGCGAGGGGAACACCGCGAAGGACATCGTTCACGAAACAGACTGCCGCCGTCGCCGCTTCGCACGCGTCGTTCCATCCCTCGAAGGCCAACAACAGTGTTGGTTCACCAAGGATCGGCTGGACATGCATTCGTAGAGAACTCATTGACTCCAACAGGGTGACACGATTCGGCCACTTTCCACAAGCCAAAAATTCGATCGTGAATAAAACGCGTTATCGCTCGAACCGATATCCCTGCCCACGAACAGAAACTATATGTTTGGGGCGACTGGGATCCGACTCGAGATAACGGCGTAGACGTACGATGAAGCTATCGATCACACGCGTCTTCGTGTCGGGGCGCAATCCCCAGACTTCCTGAAGCAGTTCCCCTCGTGTCACCGTTTCTCCTTCACGATCCACCAACGCGCGTAGCAATCCGACTTCGCGGGTCGTCAAGTTGACAGTTTCGTCGGGTGTCTCGATCGAGAAACGGTCGAAGCGGATGACCGCATTCCCGACCTCTACGTCGGGCAGGGGCTCGTTGGCGGTCTCTACGCCGTCCCAACGCCGTCGACGCAAGAGAACGCGTACCCGAGCAAGCAACTCGTCCAGCCGAAAGGGTTTTGTAAGGTAGTCATCAGCCCCTTCCTCGAGCCCGCGAACGATATCCTGACTGTCGTCCTTGGCGGTCAGAATGAGAATCGCGACAAAATTACCGGACGCCCGCGTGCGCCGCGCAACCTCGAATCCACTCATCTCCGGCAACATCAGGTCGAGAATGACGAGATCAAAGGGTTGCCGCTCCGCCATCGACGCGGACTCCGACTCCGAGGGAGAAAGACTGAGCAGTTCGACCGCCGAACGACCGTCTCCCACGACCACGACTTCGTAATCCTCTTGCTCCAGGTTGAACTTGATGCCATCGGCGATGTGCGCCTCATCCTCGACGATGAGGATGCGGGCCTGGTGGCCTGGCGAAAAGTGGCTCGACGAACCGGTGCGGTTCATGGCAGGTCCGGATCCTCCGCTCATGCCGGCCGCAAGGTCACGACGAATCGACTGCCTCGCCCAGCCCCTTCGGAGAGCGCCACGATTCGACCGCCATGTTTGCGAAGCAGCGAGCGTACGACGAAGAGTCCTAGACCCAGACCGGAAACCTGACGTTGAACATCTCGACTGGCCCGGTAGAAACGGCGGAAGATCCGACGCAACTCCTGCTTGGGTATCCCGATCCCCTGATCGGAGATCTCCACACGAATCCGACCGTCGCTGACCTCTTCGATGCCCACGCGAATCCGCACGGGCTGATCCGAGTACTTGACCGCGTTCTCGAAGAGATTCCGGAACACCAGCCCGAGTTCAGAAGCGTCGCCACGAACCTGCAGAGGTCGGGCGTTCTCGAGCCGAACCGATTCGTCCGGAAGGTGATGGCGTTCTCTCAACTCGTCGATGTTCTCGGTCAACAACCCCTGAAGCTCGACTTCATCCAGCGGTGCCCGAGAACGAAGTGTTTCCTCGGCACGTGCGGCAGAGAGCACCTGCCCAACAGTGCGTTCGAGTCGATCGAGATCTTCGCCCATTCTTCCCAGGAACTGCCCGCGTTGTTCGGGATCCAGCTCGTGTCTTGCAAGGGTCTCGAGACCCAGCCGATACGAAGCGAGTGGCGTCTTCAGTTCATGGGTCACCGCATCGAGAAAAGCGCGCTGTGATTGATTCAGTCGCATCTCGAGTACGAGCTTGACGCAGAGCCAGACGAGTCCCGCAGCCACGAAGAGGAAAAAGAGGCTTCCCAGCACGAAGAGAACAGCATCGAGCCGCGACAATCCACTGTCCAGCCCGGAGTCGTCTCGCCAAACGAGGATCTGCCAGCCCACGGCAAGGGCGAGCACCAGCACCATCGAGACAATCCCGATGACCAGCGGACCTCCGATCGAACGACGCGACATGGGTCTCCCGCCTGGACTGCGCTGGCCAAAACTTCCGCTCCAGACACAATCGCACACGATTCACTCACAGAGAGCCTACTCGCGGTCCGGCGCATCGTCACGCCGACTTGCAAACGGCCCACGCTGGCAACGCCCACCCAAAACCGCTTCCCTTCGACGAACCGAATCCGGCGGCCGCAGCATCCCCCCCTCCGGCCCCGAGTCAAGGAGTCCTCGTGAGCGATGCTCAACCGATCACTGGCTGCAGTCCCGGCGATCTCGCACCGAATGTGTTCCTATGCGGCGATCCCGCTCGCGTCCACCGCATCAGCCAGGACTGGGATTCGAAACGCGAAGTCTGCTGCGTACGCGAATTCACCATCGTCACGGGCGAGAAAAACGGTGTGCCGCTCTCGGCCGCCTCCCACGGGATCGGCGCGCCGAGCACCGCCGTACTCGTCGAAGAGCTGATCAAGCTCGGCACGACGACGATGATCCGAATTGGAAACTCTGGCGGTCTCGACCCGGACCTCGAGCTCGGCGATCTCGTGATTACGACCGGAAGCGTCCGAGACGACGGTACGAGCAAGACCTACGTCGTGCCCGAGTTCCCAGCCGTCGCCAATTGGGAAATCGTAGGCGCATTGGTCGGAGCGGCAAAACGACGGAGTGTCCGCGTGAAGACCGGAATCACATGGTCACTCGACGCCTTCTATGCACGAAATGCCGTCGCCGGCCCCAACGACAGCATGCAGAGCATGTCAGTCGACGGCTACTGGCCAAGCCACCTCGAAGCGCGCATCCGCGACATGCAGCATGCGCGCATTCTCAACTGCGAAATGGAAACCGGCATCCTGCTCACACTCGCCGGACTCTTTGGCGTCCGAGCAGGTGCGATCTGCGTTGTTTCTGATCGCGCTCCCTGGCCGGGGCCCACCGAACTCGACATCGACCGCAACATGACGAGCTGCATCGAAGTGGCGACTGATGCGATGCTGGAGGTTGCTTAGGGTTGGTTCGTTTTGTTCTTTTGTGCAGTTACGACGAGACCGGCACGGCGCGGTTTTCGCAAATGGCTCGGCCATCGGAGTTCGACCCCCGGTGCCATTTGGGGGCCCGTCTTTCGATCGGCGCGGGAGCTACATTGGATTCTGGCCTGCGCTTTATTTTGCGAAAACCGCACCGCACCGGTCTCTTGCCGCTGTAGAGAAGAGGCGGCGTAGCTAGCCAGGCAACAGAAAAGAGCACCGCGTCGATCTTGTTGGCAATTGCGTTCGTGTGCGCGAAAACGCAGCGCCGTACAGGGCATCACACGAACACGATCGACCGAGAGCCTCAACACTCGTCTTCAGCACAACGGAAAATGCTCATCAGCCCGACCAGACCCGCTTCCGTCATCGGCTCCAACGGGAGAGGCCGGTGCGGCGCGGTGCGGTTTTCGCAAAATAAAGCGCAGCCCCTCAGTCGATGTATCCAGAACACCGACCAAAAGACGGGCCCCCACGAGTCACCAGCGGTCGCCCTCTGCCGGGCGAGCCATTTGCGAAAATCGCGCCGTGCCGCACCGGCCTCGGCTCCCAAACACGAAAGAACACGACGACCCGGGTCTAGTCGGCCACCAGTTCGAGGGGAATCGGCATGATATTCCAGGTCAAGATGCTGCGGTTGTCGCTGCGTTTGTAAATCTCTTCTCTGACGAGCCGTCGCCCGTTCCAGACATAACGCCGAAGCGCCTTGTCGTTGTCGCTCGCCACATAGAGTTCCTGGACGCCGTCCCCATCGAGATCGGTTGCGATCGCGGCGTGCTCGAAGCTGCTCGAACGACGATCGACCGCCTTCTTCCGCCATGGTTTCGTCGGGTCGGGATCGGGCCGCAGCCACCAGATGCCCTTCTGGTAGAGCGCCACGACGATTTCCATCTCACCGTCCCCATCGAGATCGCTGGGCGTCAGAAATCGACCCAGACGGTCGTCGAGTTCGGCGATGACGACGCCTTGATCGGCAGCGGTATCGGCCTCGTAGCGCCAGACCTCGGTGCGATGGAGTAGTCCGCCGCCCTCCGGATTCTTCTGGCCCTCGACGACGACATAGAGCTCGTCCTTCCCGTCACCGTCGATGTCGTGAACGAGAATCTCCTTCGCGTGACGTCCAGCGAGATCTGCAACGACGACGCGCCCCTCCCCCAGGCTCGGCCGATATCGAACGACGCGTCCCGACTGACTCGATCCATCGAGTCTATTCGGTTCGGAAGGCGTCGCGTAGATTTCGATCGCACCGTCGCCATCCATGTCACCCAGCTCGATTTCATGTACGAAGGTGTCTTTCTCGCTGTCGAGTTCTTCGACTTCGTACCCGCCATCCCTCGGCCGAACGACCGCGACGACACCCTGATCGTGTGTCGCGACCGCGATGACGTTCGTGCCATTTCCGTCGATGTCGCCGACCTCGATGTCTCTGATCCGCGAAAATCGACCGCCAAAATCCTTCTCCCAGAGCGTCTGGGACACGAGCTGACCTTCCTCTTTCTTCCAGAGCTTGATCATTGCTTTCGTGCCGCCACCGGTCAGGAGGGCCATCGACCCATCGGGCGTCTGGTAGGCGAGCGCCTTGTGGAAGACGTTGCTGTCGGGGTCGGTCATCGTCGTCGTGACCCATTCACCATTCCGCCTCGCGACGAACTCGAGTTCTGCGGGCATCGGAACCGGCATCCCCGTATCGCCGGGTTCTCGCTCTGCAAATGCCGACAATCCGAGCACGAGTGCCAAAGGAAGATCGTCTGGCGTCGTGGGCTTTCTGGAGGTCGCCTTTGGAGCAGGAGCTGCCTTCTCGGCCGGTTTGGCCGCAGGCGGATTCGTCGAATCCCCCTCGACGTCGCCGCAACCAGCGGCAAACCCAAGCAGACAGAACAGGGCTGCAAATCCGAAGACTCTCGAGACCCCGATCGAGTACTCCCGGGCTTGACGGATGAGCGGGTCAGCGGGCGAATTCATGACATCTATCTCCTGTTTTCTGGCCCGGCATAGACGCCAGACCGGCTCGGTTTGTAGCAATCCCCCTCGGCACTCGCGCATCCTCCCCTGAGCGTGGTATTCCCTGACTCGCCAGGGACGACGACCAGACCACGGACTGGACCACCCACAAGGCCAGAAACGCTTCAAGGAAGGACCCGCTCGTGAGCAAGGCGCGAAAGACGAAAGGCTCGAGCCAGCCGCTTCAGGCCCCTCGGGGTACACGTGATTTCTACCCCGACGACATGCGGCGTCGGAACTGGCTTTTCGACCGGTTTCGACACACAGCGGCCCAATTTGGTTTCGAAGAGGTCGATGCCCCCATGGTGGAGCACGCGGAACTCTTCACTCGCAAGGCCGGAGAGGAGATTGTCGACCAGCTCTATCATTTCGAACTCCACGATCGACATCTCGCGCTGCGGCCCGAGATGACGCCTTCGATTGCCCGAATGGTGATCGCGCACCAGAGCGGCATGCGTTTCCCGATCCGCTGGTTCACGCTGACACAGAACTGGCGCTATGAGCGCATGACCCGCGGCCGGCGCCGCGAGCACTACCAGTGGAACATGGACATCTGGGGCGAGCCGGGCGTCGAGGCCGAAGCAGAACTCCTCTCGGCAATGGTGACAGCTCTGGATGCGCTCGGGCTTGCGCGCGGAAAGGTCCAAATCCGCCTCAATAGCCGTGCCCTTCTCGAAGAGTCTCTGCGCGAGGGCGTGCTAGCCGATCGGCCGGAGGTTTTCGAACCACTCTGCATTGTCATCGACAAGATCGACAAGATCGGAGCGGAGGCCGTGACCGATCTGCTCTGCGACGAAAACGGTACCGTCGGCCTGAGCGCCGGCGAGGCCGAACGTGTCATCGAAATGCTCGGCGCGCGCTCCGTCGACGACGCGGCAAAATTTGCAGGAACGGACTCGCGCGCGCTGGCTGACCTTCGTCGCCTCTACGATCTACTCGACGCTTATGGAATCGCGAACGAAGTCCCCTTCGACGCTTCAGTCGTCCGCGGACTCGCGTATTACACCGGCGTCGTCTTCGAAGCATTCGACACGGGCGGAACACTTCGCGCGATCGCCGGGGGCGGACGCTACGACCGTCTCGCAGAAACGCTCGGTGGAAAGCCGATTTCCGCCGTGGGCTTCGGGTTCGGTGACGCCGTAATCGGCGAACTGCTCGAGGACGAGAGCTTGTGGCCGCCGCTCGCTCGAGAAATCGACGATGTCGTCTACGCCTTCGGGCCCGAAGAAAAGGCCGCGGCAATCGCCGTTGCGAGCCGCCTTCGTCGCACCGGTCGAAAGGTCGAGCTCTCGCTCGGACAGGCGAAGCTCAAACGCGTGCTGGGAGACGCCGGCAAGAACGGAGCCCGACGGGTCTATCTGATCGGCGAGGACGAGAGAGCCCGAGGCGTCGTCAAGGTCAAGGATCTCGCAACCAAGCAAGAGCACGAGGAAAGTCTCGTGGACATGGCGGATGCCCAATGAGCGAGTGGACGCCAAGTCAGAGCGCCGAACTCTATCGGGTCGATTCCTGGGGCGCAGGTTTCTTCTCTGTTTCGAACGATGGCAACCTGTTGGTGCATCCACGACTGTCCGACGGGTCGGAAATCGATCTGCCGAAGCTCGTCGACGAACTCGAACGACGCGGCCTGCGACGCCCTATCCTGATTCGCTTCTCGGACATTCTCGCCACTCGCATCAAGGACCTCGCGCACTGTTTCGACGAATCAATCAGAGAACATGCGTATTCAGGCCGCTGGCGAGGGGTCTACCCCATCAAGGTCAATCAGCAGGCTCAGGTGGTCGAGGAGATCATCGAATTCGGTGCGCCCTATGGAGTCGGCCTCGAAGCCGGCAGCAAACCCGAGCTCTTGATCGCCCTGGCACTCCTCGATACGCCCGATGCTCTGCTCATCTGTAATGGATACAAAGATCGCGCCTATGTCGAAACAGCACTTCTCGCACAGCGACTCGGTCGAAATCCGATCATCGTGATCGATCGCTATCGCGAGATCGACCTCGTCGTCAAGGCCGCCGCGGCGCTCGGCATCCGCCCGCGCATCGGGCTACGCGCACGTCTATCGACGGTGGGTGATGGCCGCTGGGCCGAGTCCTCCGGAGCCCACTCGAAATTCGGACTCTCCGCGGATGAGCTTGTGCGCGCAATCGAAAGGCTGCGACATGAAGACATGATGGACTGTGTGAAGCTCCTGCATTTCCATATCGGCTCGCAGATCACCACAATCCGCGCTCACAAAGACGCACTTCGCGAGGCGATGAGAATCTACGTGGGCCTCTACCGACTGGGCGCGGACTCGCTCCACCTGCTCGACGTCGGTGGCGGTCTCGGCGTCGACTACAGCGGTGCAGGAACCGATGATGCTTCTTCGATGAACTATTCCCAGCAGGAATACGCGAACGATGTCATCTTCGCGGCCGAGCAGACCTGTTCCGAGGCATCGATTCCCGCGCCGGACATCATTACGGAATCCGGGCGCGCAATGGCCGCCTACCACTCGATGCTGGTCTTTGATGTAATCGGTGTCAATCGTGACCATGCACCCAGCGGTATCGAAGCCTGCGACGAATCGGACCACTCGGTTTTGCATGCACTATTCGAAGCAGTCGAGAACATCGTTCCAGACAACCTGACCGAGAGCTACCACGATCTCGTTCATCGGCGCGACGAGGCCGCCTCTCTCTTTTCGCTCGGATACCTCGACTTGCGTGGCCGGGCAAAATCAGAACGTCTATTTCATTTCGGCTGCCTGCGAATCGGTGGAATTCTCGAACAGCTCGGAGACACGCCTGAATCGTTCGAGGACCTCCACAAGCTGCTGACCGACACCTACTTCGGAAACTTTTCGATTTTTCAATCCGCGCCCGATGCATGGGCGATCAAGCAGATTTTTCCGATCATGCCGATCCACCGGCTCGATGAAGAACCGACGCGTCGCGGCGTCGTGGCCGATCTCACTTGTGATTCCGATGGTCGAATAGATCGATTCATCGGCGACGGCGAGGACCAGCCGACTGTACGCCTTCATTCATGGAACGAGGCGCCCTACCTCCTCGGCATCTTCCTCGTCGGCGCCTATCAAGAGATTCTCGGAGATCTCCACAACCTCTTCGGAGATACGGATGCCGTCCACGTCCGCCTCGATGGGAATCGAGGCTACTCCGTCGAACACTTCGTCGAAGGCGACGCCGTGACCGACGTCCTCTCCTATGTCCAATACGATCGGCGAGTCCTCAGCGAGCGTGTTCGCAAATTGATCGAACAGGCGCTTCGCGACGGCAAGATCGGGCTCGAAGATTCGGCCCTTTTGCGTCGGCGCTACATTGAGGGGTTGGCGGACTACACCTACCTACGAGACGAGAACTGAATCCGTGCCCAAACGCCAGACCGATGATTCTTGCCGAATCTACTCCTGGAACGTCAACGGAATTCGAGCGGCGACGCGCAAGGGGCTCGACGATTGGATTCGCGTGTCGCGTGCAGAGATCATCGGTCTTCAGGAGGTCCGCGCCGACCTCGACGCGATCCCGTCCGAAATCCTCGGCCTCGACGACTACCAACATCATTATGTCGCCGCCGAACGAAAAGGCTATTCGGGCGTCGGACTTCTTTCCAGGCGCAAACCCGATCGCCTCGATACTTCACTCGGAGAAGATCGCTTCGACGCCGAAGGGCGTCTGCAGATCGCCCGCTTCGGCCGGCTCGTCGTTGCGAACGGCTACTTCCCGAACGGATCGGGAAAGGATCGCAGCAACGACCGCGTCCCATACAAACTCGAGTGGTATCGCGCGCTCTTCGATCGCCTGCAGAAATGGCGCCGAGCGGGCTATCGGGTGCTCGTCATGGGCGACTACAACACAGCCCACAAGGAAATCGACCTCGCCCGACCCAAGGACAACCGCAAAACATCGGGGTTCCTTCCCGAGGAGTGCAAGGAACTCGACCAGTGGATAGAGGCCGGCTGGATCGATACCTTTCGCGAGTTCGAAAAAGGCACAGGCCATTATTCCTGGTGGAGCCAGCGCTTCGGCGTTCGCGCCAAGAACATCGGCTGGCGAATCGACTACGTGCTGGCATCCCCTTCTGCGATGCCCTTTGTACGAAATGCCTTCATCGAACCCGACGTGCAGGGCTCGGATCATTGCCCGATCGGCGTGGACCTCGATCCGGCCATCTTCGAATAGAAAATCGCGCAGGAAACCCTGAATCTCTGGAGTCATGACCGTGGGCAGTCTCAGTGCGGAACAGATCGATCACTACCGGCGAGAAGGCTATGTCGTCGTACCGAATCTCCTCACTCGCGACGAGATCGATCGCTATCTGAATCGGGCGAGTGAGATCGCAAATGGCAAGGTTCCCGAAGCCGCCGCGAATCGGCTGGTGAAGGACATCCAGTTTGCCAAGGGCAAACTTCCGATGCCCGAAGATCCTGAACACGCTCTCTGGAAGATTCTCAATCCCGACCGATTCGACCCGGTCATGGCGGAATGCTTGCGTCTGCCGCGAGTGCTGGACGCCGTTTCGTCTCTCATCGGCGATGACCTTCTCGCCTTCCTGCTCATGTTCATCTACAAGCCGCCTGGAATCGAACAATCTGTCCATCCCTTCCATCAGGATGCGGCGTACTTCATGTTCCAGCCCCAGAGCCAGTGTCTTGGAGTCTGGATCCCTCTCGATCCGGTATCCGAAGCGAACGGCTCCCTCTCGGTCGTCCCTCGCTCGCACGAACTCGATATCAAACAACATCTGGTCAAGGAGGGGATCAACTTCGGTGCACTGGCCGCAGAGGGCACCGAAGACAACGCGCTGTACCGCGAGCAGGCCATCACGATGGAACTTTCGCCTGGGGACTGTCTGCTTTTCAGCACCCATCTGCTCCATCGAAGTGGCGGAAATCGAACGACTGGACATCGCAGAGTCATCACACTCCACATGGCCAGTGCGAAATGCAAGCCCATCGGCCCAACTCTCAGCGAATACGGTTTCACGTCTGTGCGAGGTCGAACCTTCGAGGGCTGTCTACAGCCGGTCGAAGCGCCGCTCATCGAGCTTGCACACGAACTCGTCGAATCCTGAAGTTCAGCCCTCATCCTCACGAACGACCATCAAGACGCCTCGTTCGTAGGCCTCGAGTGTTTCGAAGCGGGCAAACTCTCCTGCCAGAATGCTCTCGGACGGTAGGCAGATCGCGTTCGATTCGTTCTGCAATCTCTGGACCCAGGCGGTCAGCGCTGCAAGCGGGTTCGCGGCACTCGGTACGAAGCCAAGCGGATCGAACCGGTCACTGCGGAAACGAATCAGCTTCATCGGCTGATCGAGACCGTCCGAACCGTTCAGCACGATGTCGACGATCAGTACCGGCCGTTTCCCTAGACCGCTCACCGCTGCCATGGCGATGGTCTGTATGCGCGAGAATGGAACCTTCGATTTTCCGCGCGGAGAAGCATCGATCTCGACCCACTCGTCATTCATCGCGATCGGAAGTGCGTCGAGAGCCTTCGCCCTGCGCAAGTGTGATCCTGCGATCGAATCCGATCCATTCGTCGCCCCGATCGCGAGATCAGTGGGCGGCACGCCGGTGGACTCTCGAGGCTCGATCAAGGCCGTTGGCTGATCGAAGACGACCGTCGACTGTTCATCGCCATCCAGGTTCGTCTGAACGAGCGGGCTCGTCGATTCATCCGTCATGTCGATCATCGGCGTGAAATCGGAATCCGTCTCCGCCCCCAACGGGTCCAGCAGATCGGAATCCCCCAGGTCCAGACCGAAATCGGAAGCAGCCTCTTTCGGCTCGAGGGCTGAAGCATCGAGCAACGTCTCGTCAGACAAGTCTTCGACGAAATCGCCACTCAAGTCCGCGGCGTCATTCTCCATCAATGAGTCGCGCTCGTTCGATTCAGGGAACACATCGTCAGAGTTCACAGCGGATTCGATCGAGACATCACTCGAACCAGTATCCTCGCCGATTGGATCTTCGGCGGAAAGATTCTCCGCCGAAAAGGCCCCGGCATCGAGCGCCTGCGCGGCCAGACTTGCTTCGTTCGGATCGAACTCGGCAAGGTCGGCCACTTCCTCGTTCACCATGTTTGCTGCAGGCGACTCGCAGACTTCTGTTGCCTCTGAGGGCGGAGAATCGTTCGGAATCGCCGCAAGCGTTTGGAGTTCAGCCCGAATCCCGGGATCGAGACTCGAATCGTTCAAGGCGATCGTCGCCGCTTGCCGCGCCAGAGCGTCATCGAGATCCCGTGCCACCTTTACGATTCGAGTGGCCTGTGCGGCAGACACTCCGACGTCGAGTGCTCCGCGTAGGGTAAAGAGTGCTTCCTTGGGATGTCCCGCGTCGAGCAATGCTTCGCCCAGACGAACCGCGACCGTCGCTTCGAGGCTCACATCACATTCTCTCGTTGCGATCGGGAGCCAGTATTCAATGGCTCGCGAGACATCGCCGCTACGAAGCGCGTTTCGCAAGCTAGGTACGATCGCCTCTGCCGCCGCTTCGGGCCGTCCGACCTCCACGGCGATCGAGAAAAAGGCCTCCACGACCTCCTCGCTCTTCGGATCGTCACGCCAGGCGGCCTGAATCAGCTCGAAGGCCTGATGCGGATCGCCATCGGATCGTAGGCGTGCCGTTCGGGCCACGATCGGATTGGGCCCGCGACTCGCCCGGTTTGCAACGCGTGATTCCACGTTCGACTCGATATTGATCAGACGGAGCGCCCCGGCAACGAGCGCGCCCATTCCAATTCCCGCACAGATCGTCGCCCAGGGAACACCGCCAAGGTCGTCGATCCAGAATCCACGAACGACGAACGACTCGACGCCGAGCCAGGCCGGCAGAAGAATCCAACCCGGAATGATGAAATGACCGCCCAGGCCGCGAATGAAGTAGGCTCCGAGCAGCGCACTAGCGAGACCTGCTCCGCCACTCCACGGAATGCCACTCGATGCGTCGAAGAGTCTGTAGCTCTGGGCCGTCACCGGAATGACCGCCAACACGAAGGCCGAGAAAATGAGCGAGCCCCAGGTGAGTTCGAGCGCGACTCCGACGAGCAACAGGACTGCGATACTGAGAATGATGCCCGCCAGATTTTCATGGACAAACGCATGGACGATGTAATTTCTCGTGGGCGACCGCGCATCGAGCACCCCGAATTGCCAGGCCGGATCCCCGTTGATCCGAAGCGCGTAGGCGTTGGCGATCAAACCGTCGAGACGTGCTTGCGACCGGGCCAGCATCCTCGCCGGCAACTGAAGCGTCGCTCTCGGTTCGGACTTGGCCGCCGCGCCGCGCATCTCGACGAGCCAGGCCGGATCCAGAATCAACTCACCGAGCTTGTCGACCTCGAGCTGCGGATTACGAACGAGGAACGTGCGAGCCGATTCGCGAGAGGCTTCGAAGAGCGCACCCGATTGCCCTTGATCGCTCGCGAGTCGAAAGGGCACCGCGGCGAATGCCACGGCCAAGAACAGACTCACGATCGGCAGTTTCTGCAGCCAGCCCAATTCGTCCCTCTCTCTTACTCCATGCAGCTTTCCACCGGGAAACCGAGCCCCCGGCCGAAGGCCACGCGCTCTAGGTCTAAACGGATGGATGCGGCACTTGCCTTAGTGGGAATCCGTGCCTGCGATCACACACATACAAAGCAGCTTCGCCCCTCGGGGAACTTCCCCGTAAGAAGCGTCAGATCTCGGTTCCTGCCACTCCTTCTGATCGCATTGGGACCGACGTGGGTCGCCGGCTGCGACCGAACGGATCCTGAGTCCCGCTCGGCGACGGAGCGAAGTCAGATCGACGAGGGCTCTGACTCCGCTCTGCCCGACCTACCCTGGTTCGAACTGCCCGACGATTGGGAGCAGCAACACCCGATCGTATCGCCGAACGCCAGGCTCGAAGCCCATCTCGGAAGCCTTGCCGAAGGACAGGTCAAGCCCAATCCCGCCGACGGCGGGGGTCGTGCCTGGCTGGAAGCCGTCACCGCGATCGACCCAGGCGACCCGGATATCGACCCAGGCGACCCGGATGCAGAACCCCGGTCATGGCGACGCGGTGAAGATGAGCGCGTGCGGCCAAGGGTTCTTGCGGCTTCGATGCAACGCATCGAACTCAGCTTCGAGGCGGGCGAGCACGGGATCGACGAGGGCGGTCGCCTTTTCGTCATGCCCGAGCCATTCTGGTCCTGGAGCGAAACCCAAGTCACCGATCCGAACGAGATCGGGTACACGACTGCCACCGCGCGCAATGGCGATGTCGAACTCGTTCCCGAAGGCCCCGGCTCCGCCTTTCAGATCGCTGGGCGCGCACTCGAGCCCGGCGAACGGATCGACATCGTCGTCGGCGCAGGCCCGCGCGGAACGCGCGTGGATGAATTCGCAGAGCAAGGCTCTGAAATCCTGATCGCGGTCGACGCCGATGGCGATGGATCTCGGCGTTGGCTCGCAGCATCCGTTCAGCTCGACATCATTGCACGAGCTGGCGTCCGCATCGTTGCGTTCGGACCTGCCGAGGTCGCTCCCGGGGATCCGATCGAAGTCTCGGTGGCGATCGTCGATGCCAACGGCAATCGCACGCGCTGGCCCGTGGATTCCGACGACGGATCCCGGCTCGTAGAGAACGAGTTTTCGATCGAAAGCCTTGACGGACCGACTCTGCCAGAACTTGGTCTATCAGAAACGCTCACGAGTCAAACCCGACCGGGCGATCCCCACCGCATACGCTTCTCCTCGCCAGACCGAGAGGGCGTCGTTCGTCTGTCGATTCGTGGTCACGGGCCAATCGAAGGTTTTCAATCCACGGTCAACCCGATCGTCGTTCGAGATTCACCGTCGAGACTCGTCTGGGGCGACCTTCATGGACATTCGCGTCTGTCCGACGGCACCGGAACACCCGATGACTATTTTGGTTACGCGCGCGACGTCGCCCGACTCGACGTCATCGCCCTCACGGATCACGACCATTGGAGCGTGCGACCGCTCGATGAATACCCGAAGCTTGCCGAGTCGATCCTGCAGTCGGCACTGAGTTTCCACCAACCCGGGCGCTTCGTCACGATCCCCGGCTACGAATGGACGAACTGGCTCCACGGCCATCGACACGTGCTCTATTTTTCAGAGCAGGCACCGATTTTCTCGGCGATCGATTCCGCGACTGATCGACCCGATGAACTCTGGAACGCCCTACGCGGAAAGCCCGCGCTGACCTTTGCGCACCACTCCGCTGGCGAACCGGTCGCAACCAATTGGTTCTACCCGCCAGATCCGGAGCTCGAGCCGCTGACCGAGATTTCATCGGTACACGGCATGAGCGAAGCCGCAGATGCCCCCCTGCCCGTGCGCGGCGCCATTCCGGGCAACTTCGTCCGCGACGCATTGCTACACGGATACAAGCTGGGATTCGTCGGAAGCGGCGACTCCCATGACGGACACCCAGGTCTCGCACACCTCGTCACGGGCCAGTCGGGACTCGCGGCAATCTTCACCGAGTCCCTCGATCGTCCGAGTCTGCTCGCTGCCATGAAACAAAGACGCACCTTCGCCACCAACGGAATTCGTCCGTGGATGGAGGTCTTCATCGACGAGACCTTCATGGGAAGCTCGTTGCCCACGCCAAGCAACGACCACATGCTCCGCGTCCGCTACGAAGCGACGGCACCTATCGAACGGATCGATCTCGTGCGTTCGGGACGCATCGCACATCTCGAGGGTTCCGACAGGCTTTCCCTCGATTTCGAGCGAAGCATTCCCCGCCTGCAGTCCGGTGAGTTCCACTACGTCCGAGTCATCCAGAAAGACGGTGGGGTCGCCTGGTCGAGCCCGATCTTCGTCGACAATTCTGACGAAATCTCGGACTCAGAAGCTCGTTAGAGGCGGAAACGGCCGATTTCTTCTTCGAGACCCTGGGCGTGGGCGGACAGGTCGGCCACTGTCTCACTCGCATGCGCAGCCCGACGCGTGGTCTGCAGAGTGACTTCCCGGAAGACCTGCAGCGCTTCGTGAATTTGATCGGCGCGCTTGCTCTGGCCCTGTGTCTCGACCAGGATCTCCTTGATCCGCAAAGCCATCACCTCGACGGACTGCGTGATCAGGCTCGACTCACGCCTCTGTTCCTGGGTCGCATTCTTTACTTCTAGGCCGAGATGGAGCATCTGTTCGACGCCACGCGTAATCTCGTTGCCGGCACTGTCCTGTTCGTGAGTTCCACGATTGAGCTGGGTCGCGGTCTCTTTGACCTGATTCATCGCGATTCCGACCTGATCGATATCGGCCGCCTGGCCGCGCGTCGCCTCGACGATCTCCTTGGCCCAGCGCGTCGACTGTTGCGAACTCTCGCCAATCTCATGCAGAATTCGACCCGCTTCATTCGACAATTTGACGCCGCGTTCGACCCGGGTCGCCCCCTGCTCCATCGCTGAAACAGCGTCGAGGACACCACCCTGGACAGATTCGATGAGTCCCACGATCTCGCGCGTGCTGCTCGCGGTCCGCTCGGCAAGGCTGCGAACTTCTTCTGCGACGACCGAGAAGGCACGACCATGTTCACCCGCTTGTGAAGAGATGATCGCGGCGTTCAGAGCCAGAAGATTCGTCTGTTCGACGACCGACTCGATGACCTTGACGACAGCACCGATCAATTCGCTCTTCTCCGATAGGTTCGAGATGATCGATTCGATTCCGTTGAAGGAGTCTTGGATCCGCTGCATCCCCTCGACCGTTTCGTGAACCGCAGCCATGCCCTGCTCGGCCTTCTGAGATGTCTCGCCCGAGAGAACATGGCTCTCGTGCGCGTTCGACTCGACCTGGCGTACGGATCCGGAAAGAAGTTCGAGAGCACCCGCTGTCGATTCAGTCGACTGATTCAGGGTATCCGCACTTCGCGCGATCTCCCGAATCGCCGTCGTCATTTCTGTCACGCTCGACGCGGTCGTATCGATGGTCTCGGAAAGGGCGTCGATATGGGAACTGGTTTCGGCGATCGAAGCATCCATTCCGGTCGCTGCGCTCGATGTCTCGGCGGCGGTTTCGGAAAGCGCTTCCACGCTTTCGTTGACGGCATGCATCGAAGAAGTAATTCGTTCGATCGACTCCGCAGTGGCTTCGACCGCCTGCTCCTGGCGTGCAGCCTCTTCTCTCATCGCAGTACTCGAAGACTCGAGTTGTTCGGTCGCCTCCGCGACATAACGCGTATTCTCGCCAACCCGGGACACGAGTCCCCGAAGACTCAGCACCATCGCGTTGAATGCACGAGCCAGAACACCCATCTCGTCATCGCTCTGAACATCGACCTGGGTCGACAAATCCCCTTCCGCCATCGAAGCCGACCCATCGACGAGCCTTTCGAGTGGAGCGGCTATATGATTCTGAAGTCGCACCGCGCCAGACCAGCAGAGGAAGAGCGAGATCAGCAGGACTGAAAGGACGATGCCGATCGATATGAAGACAAAGCTCGTGACTTCATTCGTGTTGGCTCGAATGAAGACGCTGCCGATCTTTTCGCCACCGATCATGATTTTCGAAGTGAGATCGATGTGGTTGCGACTCCAACGAGGCTCGGAAGAAAGCTCCCTAGGCGGCCGAAAACCCACGACATCTGAACGAATGTACTTTGCGAAGATCTGTCCGTTTCTGTCATAGACGATCGCAGCCTCGACCGACTCCTCGGCCTTGAGCGCGCGCAACGTTTCGACCGCGGACTCTTCGTCGTCGAAGAGCAGAGACGCCTCTGAGTTTCCGCCGATGACCCGCGCCAGAGCTATGAGATTCTCGTCCGTCACGTTCTGGAATTGAAAGAAAGTCGTCGCGCAGAACGAGCCTGCCGTCAGCATGAGAACGAGCCCGGTCGTAGCGAAGAATTCGCGTACGATGCGTCGCTGGATCGAGTATTCGCCCACGTCAATCGCGCTCATCGAATAATGCCCCGATGGCGGCGGACGAGCTTGCTAATCGTGTCGAGCAGAACCTTCATCATTCCGAGTCCCGATGTCTAGTTCACGACCTTTGCCAATCGCAGGAGTCGAGAGCTGATCTTCAGCCCCGCCTTCTTCGCGGCGAGGGGGTTGATCTCAAAGCGAATCCGATTGTCGGCCCGGAAGAAATTTGCCGTTCCCCCAGCCCTCGCAAAACCTTCTTGATCGGCCACTGTAAAGACGCTCATTCCGTCGAGTACAGCGACGGCATCCGAATGGGACCTCTCGAATTCACTGCCGATGAAGAGGATGTGGCAGCCGGTCGCTTCAGGAAGATCGGACGTCCAACGAACCACGACCGAACGATCCGCAACGGTTTTGCCTGAAACGGTTCTGGAAACGACGTCTCCGAACTCCTTCGAACTCAACATGCAGATATTCACGGGCATATCGCTTCGATCGAAGGCATCCTCCGGCCACTCGACGTATCGCGCGAAGTTGAAGAGAAAGGCGGCCATGACCTGGTCTTCGGATTGTGCTCTTGCCACTGGCACAGCGAAAAGACCGAAAAGAAAGGCGGTGAGCGTCGCGAGCACGACGCCGACGGGCGCCGCGTCTCGTCGACTGAAGACCGGATTGATCTCGCTTGCTCGAGGCACGCTTCGAACTCCGAAAGTGAAGCGGGACGCTTCTACAGCCCGATCCATCGGCATCTCGTATCCGAAAAAAAACCCCTTCCAGGCAGAACGTCGGCAGCTGAAGGCAAAACCCCTCATCGTGATCGATCCGGAATGAGTCCGAGCCGAGAAACTCCTCGCATCTCGATCCTGTTGCCAGTCTGGAATGCGGAGACGACGCTTTCCGCGTGTCTGCGAAGCCTGGTTCGCCAGACCGAATCCAACTGGGAATGCATCGTGATCGACGATGGCTCGAGGGATCGCTCCCTCACGATCGCCAGGGAATTCGCTGCCCGTGATTCGCGTTTTCGACTCGAATCTCGACCCCACGAGGGTCTGATCGCAACGCTCAATACGGGCATTCCGCTCTGCTCGGCCGCCGTCGTGGCCCGGATGGACGCCGACGATTGGATGCATCGCGACCGACTCAGACTGCAATGCACCGCTCTGGACGACAATCCTGATCTCGATGCACTCGGCTGTTTCACCCGCAGCTTTCCTCGCCGCGAGCTTCCCGACGGTCGTCGACGCTACGAGGAGTGGCTGAATTCCATCGAAGACGCGGAGAGCGTCTGGAGAGACCGATTCATCGAGTGCCCGATTGCACACCCGACTCTCGTCATCCGTCACGCATCTCTCCTCGAGCTTGGCTACCGGGACCGCGACTGGCCGGAAGACTGGGACCTGCTGCTTCGGCTGCTGAGAAATGGTCCTCGCGTCGGCATCGTTGCACGACGTCTGCTTGGATGGCGCGATCGGCCCGATCGCCTGTCTCGAAACGACACCCGCTATGCACTCGAGCGCTTTACCGCCTGTCGAGCCTGGCATCTCCATCGTGATTTCCTGGGCGGAAACCCGTCGTACATACTGTGGGGACATGGACGAACGGGTCGTGCACTTCGCAACGCGCTCGCCGAACTCGGCCATCAGCCCGCCGCGATCGTCGAGGTTCATCCACGACGCATCGGAGAGACGATCGGCGGAGCACCGGTCATCCCACCCTCGGCCCTCGCGGCGCAACCGTCATACCCAGTCGTCGTTTCAGTCGCAGGCGCCGGACCACGTAGTGAGATCCGCGCAGCGCTCACGGAAATGAAATTTCGCGAGGGAATCCAATTCGTTTGCGCCGCCTAGACAATCTGACAGGAATTCAGAATCGATTTGACGCCGATTTGGTGTAGCCCGATCGATTTGACCCGAATCTCGACTCCAGGGAACTCACCCACTCATGTGGGATCAAAGTTCCTGTTCAACCCGTTCCCAGGAGTCAGCCGTGGAAACCCCCTGCGTGATGCAATTGGTCCGCCCCTTCGATCCATCCGACGCCCACGCCGAGGAGCACTACGACGCAGTAGCTCGGCGAGTGAACCGAGCACGAGCGCGGCAAATCATCGTCGCGCGGGAACTCGCGGAGGTCGAACGCCAATTCGTCGAGGAAGATCTCGTGGTTCGATCGGGTGCGCGACGCGGTCAGCCCTTGACCCCGAACGGCCGGCGCAAACGCCTGGCCCGGCTGCTCGAACTCGGCATGGAATACCGTCGGCTGAACGATGAAGAGCAATTCGCCAGCGCGGATCTCGATCGTATGAACGATGCCCTCGAACGCTGGGCGCGTGAAACCTACGGCGCCTAGCCCAAATCGACGCAATGACCTGACGACCCACTCGCTCCGCGAACGTTCACGGCGCGGGTCAGAATTCGGCCTGTCCCGGAGCACGAGGAAACGGCACGACATCCCGAATATTCGCCATGCCCGTCATGAACTGGACGATTCGTTCGAAACCGAGCCCGAACCCCGCGTGGGGAACACTTCCAAACCGCCGCAGATCGAGGTACCACCAGTAGTCGTCGGGGTCGAGACCTTGACCACGAATCGTGTCTTCGAGAATGCCGAGGCGGTGCTCGCGCTGAGACCCGCCAATGATCTCGCCGACACCACCGACCAGAACATCCATCGCAGCGACCGTTTCGTCATCGTCATTTCGATACATGTAGAAGGCCTTGATCGAGGCCGGCCAATCGGTCACGACGACCGGACGACCGACGTGCTGTTCCGTCAGCCAACGCTCGTGCTCGCTCTGCAAGTCGAGTCCCATTCCAATCGGGAACTCAAATTTCTCGCCCGAGCGCTCGAGAATGGACACGGCCTCACGGTATGGAATCCTCTCGAAGGGTTGATCGATGACGGTCTTCATGCGTTCGATCGCCTGGGATTCGATCCGTTTCGCAAAGAAGGCCATATCGTCCTCGCAGCGATCGAGCACATCGCGAAAGACCGACTTGAGGAAGCGCTCTGCGAGATCCGCGAGTCCCTCGAGGTCGCAGAACGCGGCCTCGGGTTCGACCATCCAGAACTCTGCCAGGTGGCGCGCTGTATTTGAGTTCTCCGCACGGAAGGTCGGTCCAAAGGTATAGACACGCGACAGGGCGAGCGCGCCGATTTCGGCCTCGAGTTGTCCGGAGACGGTGAGATAGGTCGGTCGCCCGAAGAAATCACTCGCATAGTCGACTGCACCGGCTTCATCGCGCGGCGCCTCGCCGTCGGGAAGCGTCGTGACGCGAAACATCTCACCGGCACCCTCCGCGTCCGACGCAGTCACGATCGGCGTGTGAAGATAGAAGAATTCCTCACGCTGGAAGAACTCATGGATGGCCATCGACGCCGCGTTGCGCACACGAAAGACAGCACCGATCGTGTTCGTACGCGGGCGAAGGTGTCCGATCGTGCGTAGGAACTCGAAGCTGTGTCGTTTTTTCTGAAGTGGGTATCCCTCACCGGCCTCGCCTTCGAGGCTCACTTTCGTCGCGTGGAGCTCGTATCGCTGCCCCTTGCCGGGGGACTCCACGACTTCTCCCTCGGCGCTGATGGCGGAGCCCGTCGCCAGATGTCGTACGACGGACTCGAAGCCCTCCGTGTCGGGATTCGCGACAACCTGCAAACCGTCCATGCACGACCCGTCCGACACGTCGAGAAAGGAGACCTCCTTCCCGTGTCGCACGGTACGCAGCCAACCCTGCACAACACCCGCGCCACCCGCCGCCGGACGGCGGAGCATGCTGCGAATCGTCTCTACTGCCATCTTCCTCACCTCCTCACCTCCCCGAACCCGAACCCGAACGAAGAGTACCCTGTCACACCGAAGGCCCGCTATCGTCGGAAGCCCGAGCCGAGAGTACACAGCCCCCGATGCCGTCTTCGACGCTGATCAATTGGTTTCCCGGTCACATGAATCGTGCGCGGCGCGATATTGCCGCGGCCATTCTAAAAGTTCATGTCGTGATCGAACTCGTGGATGCCCGCCTGCCCCATTCGAGCCGCAACCCCCTGCTTCATCAGCTCGCCGAGGAAAAACCAATCCTCACGATCTTCTCCAAAGCCGACCTGGCCGATCCCGAAACGACGCAGGCCTGGCGCGATGCATGGCCGGGAGAACGTCCACTCGCACTCACAATGGGCGACCACAAGGGCGTACGCGCAGTGCTGAAACGCTGTAGAGAACTCGCACCCGGCCGCGGTGGCCCGGGTCGCACGCTACGAACCCTCGTCGTCGGTATTCCGAATGTCGGAAAATCCACACTGATCAACACGCTGACCGGCCGGCGCATCGCGAAGGTCGGCGATCGCCCCGCGATTACGCGTCAAGCCAAGCGATTCGAACTCGACTCGGACCTTTCGATCTTCGATTCACCGGGCGTGCTCTGGCCAAAGCTCGACGACCAACAGGGCGCGAAGCGACTAGCCGCCAGCGGAGCGATCGGATCGGCCGCCTTCGAGCCCGTCGACGTCGCCGGCTGGGCCGTGTGTTTTCTTGCCGATCGCTATCGCGAAGCATTCGTTGACCGCTTCAAGCTAGGAAACGAAGTCGATGAAGTGGTTGGCTCGACTTCGGGGGACCCGGCCGACGCTTCACGAGCGGTCGCGCTCCTCGAGGCGGTCGGACGCAAAAGAGGCGCCTTGCGCGCCGGGGGTCACGTCGACCTCGATCGTGCCGCGGACATCCTGTTGCGCGATCTACGCGCTGGAAAAATCGGCGCGATCAGTTTCGAACGTCCAGAAGACCATCCGGCCTATCAGGAAGATCGAGAGGGTCGAGAGGATCCGGAAAGCTCATCGAGTAGCTCGACGTAGCTGCGATGCCGTCGCGACAGAATCTCGCCCGCTGCGACCGCTGTGAGAACGCTGCAATCCGGTTCGGTTCGATGCAGGCAATTGCGAAATCGACAACCTCCTTCGAGCGCAGACTCGAAGCCGGGGAAGAAGCTCGCAGCCTCCAGCACGTCGACGTCCACAGCAATGAAATCCTTGAAGCCCGGGGTATCGACGAGGAATCCTCCGCCCGAAAGTGCATGCAACGTCGCCGTCGTCGTCGTGTGCCGACCCTTCTGACTTCCTCGATTGAGCGCCGAGACCTGGAGTTCCAGATCCGGAACGAGCGCATTCAGCAAAGAACTCTTACCCACACCGGACGGCCCGACGAGAGCGCCGAGCTGCCCACCCGCCAGCGCTTCGGAAATCGTTTCGATGCCTTCGCGGGTCGTTGCTGACACACGAAGCACACTGCCGGAAGCGCCGTATATTTCGTCGAGCCGATCGGCCAGCTCGCTGCCCGCCTCCAGGTCGACCTTGTTCACGATCACGACCGCTTCGATCCCCGCCGCTCTCGCAATCACGAATCCGCGGTCGATATAGCCGGGCGGCTCTCGCGGCTCCGGTGCAACCACGATGCCGAGGACATCGAGATTGACGGCGATCGTGCGTTCGCGGCCACGGGCATCGCGTCGACGAAGTATCCCATGCGCCTCTTCGACGACGAGACGTTCGCCCACGACGACCACCCGATCCCCTGCGACGGCGCGCTGTTCGGGCGTAAGCCAGATCTGACGCTCACCACCGTGATCGAACCGGACCAGCACGGCGACCCCATGATGGGCGACCACCCGACCCGGTTCGCCGTTCTGGAGATCCTCCGCCTCGGATGAACGGGGCGGCTTCTCGATTCGTCCCGCCTTTCCTCCGCGACTCGCGGCGGTCTTTTTTCTGGATCTCGGCATGCGTCAATCGACCCACAGCAATTCGCCGAGACCCGAGTCGCGAGAGACCCGTCTCACGACGGTATCGCGCAAGACGTTCTCGCTGGCATGAACGCGTAGCCGCGTTCGCGCCCGAGTCACGCCGGTGTAGAGCAGCTCGCGCGTCAGCAGTCGTGAAGTTGCGTCGCCCAACACGAGATCGACGACATCGAACTCCGAGCCCTGGCTCTTGTGCACGCTCATCGCAATCGCACTCTCGTGGGCTGGCAGTCGACCCGGCGACAAGGCACGCACATCCCCGGCCCCGTCGGGAAAGAAAGCACGCAAACCCGATGGGGTCTCCTCGATCAGTCCGACGTCCCCGTTCCAGAGATCTTGATCCGGCGCATTCTGGGTGACAAGGAGCATACGGCCAAGCCACCATCCCGAGCGGCGCGTCGTGTGTCGTTCAGCAGCGGCTGTCTCGTCGAGAACCGCACAAAGCGCCTCGACGCCGAGGGGGCCCCCTCGATGGGCACAGAGAACGCGATAGAGACCCATTCGCTCGAGCTTGTCCGACGTCGCCCCGGCCCCTTCGATCTCTCGATGTACGTTGCGACTCGCTTCGATCAAGCGACTGCGCACTCCATCGATCGAGTCGACTTCACATCGTTCGACTTCCGGCAGGCGGGGATCATCGAGCAACGCGATCACCGCATCCGCATCGCCCCGCCTGATCGCTTCGGCCAATCGTCCGATTCCGCCCCCCTCACTGAATCGATGGCTCGTCCGCAGGGTCACGATCGAATCACCCAGTCCAGTCGCCGCGTCGGCATCTCCTGCGCGCGCCCGAAAATCCTGCGCGGATGTGGCCGGGTCCAGTGTCCGGTCTCCTCGCTGGCCTGTTTCTCCGCCGCGCCCCCCGCTTGGCTCCCCACACAGCTCCGAGAGCACCGCGCCCGAATCAACGGAAGCGAGCTGCGCAGGGTCACCGAGCAGTACGATACGACCGACCGATTCGCACGCCGCGAAGAGTCTGGTCATCAATTCGAGATCGACCATCGAAGCTTCGTCGACGACGACAATGTCCTCGCCGAGCGACAATCTCCCTGGCCGACCGAAGGCATCGTGACGAGTCTGCTGGAACAGAGCTCGATGCACCGTTTCGGCCCCAATATCCATGGCTGCCCGTACGTCGCTGGCGAGGTCGGCGGAATTTCGCTGGCGCGCAAAGGACGCAGTCATCGCGGCCGCCGCCTTGCCGGTTGGGGCGAGAAGTCGGACTCGCGGCGGCACCGCTCCTTCTGCAAGCGCCTGCTCGATCAGAAGAGCGACCAGTCGTGCAACCATGGTCGTCTTGCCCGTCCCGGGCCCTCCGGTCACGATCGCGAGCGGACGCGCGAGAGCCGTCCGCAACGCTATTCGCGACGAGTCGTCGTCGCTCGCTTCTTGCGGCCCTACGATTCGTTCGATGCCTGCCTCGGCAAGCGTCCAGTCCACCGTGAAATCCGCTCGCCCGGTTCGCGCCCGAACGAGCAGCGCCAGATCTCGTTGGCTTTCGTAAGCTCGACGCAGATAGAGCCGGCCCCGTTCATCGAGCACCAGTGGCCGCGGATCCGACGGCTCCCCAGGCTTCGACGAAACGACTTCGACGAGAGGACTTTCACTGATCTCGTCGATCCAATCCTCGACGGAACCGTTCCCGGACAGAGCCGAGAATATTTCCGTCTCGCCTCGGGGATCGACCGCGAGACCGTCGGCCGCGAGCCGACGTAGATCTGCACAGACGTGACCGGCGGCTTCCTGGCGGCTCGCAACCGCGAGTGCCCAGCGAACACTCTCGGTCTTTTCGTCGTAGAGCGCCGAAAGGCGGCTCGAAAACTGTTGATCCAGCGCCGACAGAATCCCAACTGATCGGGCCCACTCGAGCAGATCCATCTCCGAAGCTTGCGGCCAGGCACGAAACGCAGTGCTCATACGGCCCCCTTCGATCGCTGCGGATCACCCAGCAGCGATGATGCACGATGGATCAGTTCCTCGGAAGGACGATCGAAGAAGACTCCGCAGCCCGCCTCGTGCGACTCGGCTAGGCCGCGCAGGAACAGATAGTAGACACCGCCAAAATGCTTTTCGTACTCGTACCCCTCGAGTCTCCGTGTCAGATGCCGATCGAGCGCGATCGCATAGATCAGATACTGAAGGACATAATCATGCTCGATCATCGGACGAAGGAGCTGATCGGGTAGATAGTCCGCTTGCTGCGAGCCGAGATGATTCGATTTGTAGTCGATCAAGAAATATCGCTGACCGTCAAAGAACACGGCGTCGATGAAGCCGCGGAGATAACCATCGAGCTCACGCCAACTCATTCGAGAAACCCGATCCGCATAACAATGGAGGGGTGAGCCCTCGGGTGCCGTCGAGAGGACAGCCGCCAGTGTCTCCGGCGCAAATGCTTCCTCTGGAGACCTCCCCGACGCCGCGAGTGTAAATTCGATCTCGGGCCTCAGCTGCCCCTGGGAAACATCGGACAGCCTAATGAATCCGGACTCGGATGGAAGGGGCGTACGGGCTACAGAGTCAACCACATGAACGATCTGCTCGGCGTGACCGGGCGCGAGCCCGTTGCGTTCGATGGTCTGCGCGGCTAGATCGCGAAGCTCTGCTTCGCCGTAGGCGGAGAAGTCGATCTTCTCGAGAACCTCGTGAAGCAACGTGCCCGCTTCCGCACCGCGCGGAAATTCGTGCATGGCTGCCGCCAGATCGGGAGTCTCATCGATGTCATTCGACTCCTCACGCGAAACGTTCGCGTCGCGATCGCGGCCCGTGACGAACGGTCCCGAAAGGGTCTCCGAGGAACGATGCGCATTCCGGACGAGGGCCGAAAAACTCGTCGTGACGACTGGGTGCCCAAGAGTCCGGCGTGGTGGGCTGAAATCGAGGGGGGCACGATCGACCCGCGGCGCTTCCCATCGCTTCCTGGCTTCGAGATTGAGGGTCTCGACCGAGATCGCACCCTCTCCTGCATTTTCCGACACGGCTTGCCAGGCGTTCCGCCAATCGTCGTCGGTCCATTTTTTGAGAGCCGCCGGCGAAGTCTCTCGAGCTTTTCCCTCGGCCTGCCATTCGGGCGCGTGCAGTAGCCATGCGAGTGGCGTCTTCGAATAAGCTGGCCCGATCGCACCCCAGACGACCACGCATTGCCTCTTCGCGCGGGTGAGACCGACGTAGAGGAGTCGAAGTTGCTCGGAGAGCGTCTCCCGCTGAGCGCTCGCGGCATGACCGGGATAGTCGGGCCCTCCGAGATCGAGCGTTCGTAGGCGCGAATCTTCGTCGAAGAATCGAATCGGTGGTCGCGCTTTCGATTCATCTTCTGCGGACGCAGCAGTCGGTGCCCGAGAAGCGGCATCCTCCCAGAGGCTTGGCAGATACACGATCTCGTACTCGAGGCCTTTGCTCCGGTGGAGCGTCACGAGCGAGACCGCCTGGTCGTCGCGTTCGAGCCTGAGAAGTGAGGCTTCCGAGCCGACTTCGCTTCGCACGGCGGGCGTCTCGATCGCACGCTCGAGCCATGCAATGAGCCCCATTCGCGACGCGGACCGTTCCGTCTCGATGCGTTGCAACAACTCCGACAGATGCAGCCAATTCGTCAGGCGACGCTCGCCATCCTGGAAGCCCAGCAGGCGTTCCGTCACCCCCTCGCCGCGACGCCAGGCGGAAAAGGCTCGGCCAAAACCCGACTGAGACCAGATCCGTCCATACTCTGCGATGCGCTCTCCAAACGATGCTAATTCGGGGGCCTCTTCTTGCAGGGCACGGATCGCGTTCGCATCGAAACCCTGCGCTCCCGTCGACAATGCGCCCCGCAAGATCGCGGGATCACCGGAGCGCAACATCGCGCGCATGATACTGACGAGTTCCCATGCCTCACGCGACTCGAAGACGTCTGCGTCCCCTCGATCCACACACGGAATGCCAAGGGCTTCCAGGGCCCTCCGCGCACGCCCAAGCTCTGAGTTTCTTCGGCATAGCACCGCGATATCGGAGGGGCTGATCGGCCGTCCGTCGATCTCTGCCCCAGAGTCGAGCAGATCTGCAACATCCGTCGCAAACGCACGCATGATGTCGGTTCGACCGATCCGAAGGGGGAGCATGTCCGAAACCGTCTCTCGCAGGAATTCGCCCGCAGCCTCCCGATCGGCCATCAGGACGCGAAACCCCGCCTCCGACCGGCCCGAGACAGACAACTCGGGGTCGTCATGCTCGCGTGCAGACACAGGATTGAACTCGATGTCCTTCAGATCAAAGGCCCGATCCGGGCGCCCGAAGAGCGCGTTCACCGCAGCGATCAGTCCCGAACTCGAACGCCAGTTCACACCGAGCCCGTGCGCCTCCCCCTTCGCATCTTCGTGCGCAGCGAGATAGGTGAATACATCGGCACCACGGAACGAATAGATCGCCTGCTTCGGATCTCCGATCAGGATCAGCCCGCGCCGACTCGCCTCTCCGCCGTCGACATGCCATACGCGACGAAAGATCTCGTATTGAACCGGGTCCGTATCCTGAAATTCGTCGATGAGTGCGAACCGATAGCGGGAGCGCAATTGTTCGACGAGCCGGTCTCCGTCGGGCGGCCGCAACGCAGCGCGCAGCTCACTCAGCAGATCGTCAAAGAAGAGCACATGCCGCTCTTCCCGTCGCCTGCGCGCCTCCCCGCGCGCCTCCTCGACGAAACGCTGACGCAGCGACAGCGCGCGGGCCCTACGCGTTTCCTCGAGTAACGCGACACACGATTCCACTTCCCCACAAAGGAGGAAGAATTCGTCTTCAACCGCTCGGCCGTTCTTATTCAACCTTTTGGCAAGGACCTCGGGAGTCAGGTTCTTCCACCAATTCGGCAACTCGACTGCGTTCATCGATTCGGCGTGACTCGATTCCGAGATGCACGTTGCCCAGTCATCCATCTGGGGCAGCCATTTCGACTCGATCGTCTTCGGCTTGTAACTCTTCTTGTTCAGATCGTTCTCGCCTAGCAACAGGGCTGACACGATCTCACGACGTTCGCGCCACACTCGCGCCCAGCGAATCCAGACCTCTTCGGCTTCTCTTCGAGCCGCCGTGAGATCGTCTTCACCCCGCGCGGCGGTTCCATCGATGTGACCGGTCCGCACTGGTAGAACCGGCATTTCCTCGTCGGCGCCCAATTTGCTGAGTAGGTTCCGCTGAAGGGCGTCGGGCTCGAAATGCCATCGTCTGCCCGCACCCAGGCGAAGCCACTCCACGAATTCGGAATCCTCGCTCGCCAGAATTCTCGCCCAGAGATCGTGGGCAAGCGTCCTTTCGAATTCGTCGGATCTTTCAACGAGTTCCGCATCGAATGCCACCCCACTTTCGAATGCATTTTCCTGGAGCGTACGCTGACAGAACCCGTGGATCGTGAAGATCGCCGCCTCATCGAATTCCTGGAGCGCGCGACGGAGGGGGTCGGGTTGCCCGCTCTTCTCGCTCTGTGCACGTGCCGCGAGCGCGAGCTTGCGAAGTTCCGGATCAGCATCGTCCATGCCATCGACGCCTCCGACCCCTTCTGCGCTGTCGTTGCGCGGCGCTTCGCCGGCGGCGATCGCCTCTCGAATCCGCCCTCGTACCCGCTCGCGAAGTTCGGCAGTTGCCGCGTGGGTATAGGTCACGACGAGAATTTCGCTGGGAAGAAGATTCTCTTCGACCAGGAGTCGAATGTAGAGCGTGGTCAGGGTGTAGGTCTTGCCCGTACCCGCGCTGGCTTCGATGAGTTTTGTACCACCAAGCTGCAGTTTCCAGGGATCGAGGTTCATCATTCGCGATGGACCTCGCGGGCCTCGAGCAGGGGCTCGAAGAATCGCATGGTCATTTCTTCGAAGCTATATCGAACCGGAAGCTTTCCAGCCGAATCGAGCGGAGACCAACCCTCCCAAATTCGAGCGTACTCGAGCTCTTCCTCCGACTCGGGCAAGCTGAACTGTTGACTTTCACCTCCCTCGTATTTCTGGTGCGCGTCACGCCAGGCCTGGTCGCTCTTTCCGGCAATCGCTTTGGCAGCGAAGGACCATGCGGCATTGGGAAAGAAAGGCAGGGGCGCCTCGGCAGCGCTCCAGGCCCATTCGAAGAGTCGAGCCAGATGAGTCTGCGAATCGCTGACTCTCTCGAAGACGACGACCCGATCATCGGAACTCTTCGACTCGGGCCGTCCGACGAAAACACTTTGCGCTACGACATCGGCTCCGCCATCGACGAGCGAACACAGCACCAGATGTCGGATCCACAGATCGAGTTCCGCACGCCGGCCGATCCTCGAAAAAGCGAGCTCGATTCGTCCGACCGGCCAGAGCTGGTCGAGGCGACCTACGAGGCGACAGCGTCCGAGGCCCGCGACCGCATCGAGATCCAACGCGAAATCCAGATCATCCAGACGCTCACCCGCACAACGGGCATGGCCCACGCGCGCAACTTCCTCGACTTCGGCTTGCAGGGCATTCGCCGAGAGGCGGCCGACGATGCCAGCGGGCACGGCGGCATTCGCGATCAGTCGGCGCGCTGCCTCTTTCGCAGTCGCACCCGTGCGAAAGTGTTCGAGTAGCGCACTCCCGAGGCCGTATTGTAAAAGCGGGTCGAGATCGATCGGATCGAGGTCGTCTTTCGCAGCCTCGGGACGCGGCAAACGGAGCTGTAGCTCTCCGCGTGAGAAGAAGCGCGTCGAGCGAAGAATGCGTCCGGCCAGGTCATCGAGGCTGAGCGTCGGCCTGTCCGAATCCGTCGCGGAATCCGCTACCGAATCCGCCCGCGCCTCCGACAAAAATCGACGTGGAGTGCCACCTCCCGCTTCGATCGCGGCACGACGCGCCACGGCACCGGAATAGGCCTCTTCGTCGCGACCGATCAATCGCGAATCACCGGGTGTCTCGAAATAGCGCGGACTGGACGCCTGTAGTGGATGTGAAATCACGAGCCATTCGTGCAGTGAGCGCAGTTCATTCGCGTCCGCTTCGAGTTCGAAGAGACTGTCCAGCGCCTCGACAAAATCCGAGACCACCACCGAAGCCGGAAGCGTACTGCCATCCCGAACGTCATGTCCGGGCAACGTGATGATGAGCTGATCGCGCGCCGAGAGCAGTGCTTCCAGAAAGAGATAGCGATCGTCGTTTCGTGTCGTGCGATCGCCCGAACGCGGATCCTGTGCCATCAGGTCGAACCCGGCGGCGGGACCACCCCGAGGAAACGCGCCGTCACACATTCCGAGAATTGCGATGACGCGAAAGGGAATCGCCCGCAATGGAACCAACTCGCAGAAAGTCACCCCACCGGACAGGAAGGGTTGCGGCGCGGGCGTCGATTCGATCACGTCGCTGACACGCTCTCGAATCGCCTCGTAGGGGATCGGCTGCTCGAAACCGCTGTGTTCCGAAGACTTCGCCATGTCGACGAGAACGCCTCGGATCGTCGCGTGCTCATGCGCATTCGAATCGCTCTGCGCGAGCGTACGCTCGAGAATCGATTGAAGCCAGGAACACCAATCCGCCACACTGCGCGGCTTGCCGATCGCTCGAATCGCGCCGGACAGAATCGATTCGACATCTCCGACGGCACCCAGGAGCTCGGGATCACCCATAGGGCCGAGGGGCGTCGCCGACAGTCCTGCGAAAACATCATCACGAGCCCCAACGGCGTGTGCGAGCGCGAGTCGGTCGAGCCCCCCGCTCCAGCTATGCGCCCGCTCGCGAGACAAGCCGAGCGTTTCTCGATGGGCTTCGTCGAGTCCGAAGCGAATTCCCGCTCTCTCTGCCCACTCTGCAATCTGCTCGACCCCGCTCTCGTCGAGCCCGAAGCGTGTACGCACTGGCTCTCGCGCCAGCCAATCGAGCACTTCGCTTCGCCCCGCCCGACCGCCAAGCAAGTCGAGCAAACCCCGAAAAGCCTCTGCGACGGGTGATCTTCGAAACACACCGCGGTCGGCGATGCGATACGGGATTCCTCCCGGGTCGTGGGTCGATACACCGAACACGGCCTCGATGTCGGGCGCGATCTCGTCGATCCTGGGCGCCATGACGATCACATCTTCCGGCAACAGCGTTTCGTCGCGCTCGAATGCTTCGCGCAAGACCGCTTCGACGACTTCGAGCTCGCGTCGGGCCCCATGGCAGACATGGACGCGAATCGAATCATCCTCTCGCATGACGATCCGATCGAGCACCGCCTCGCCCTCTGCGTCCCCCTCCGCTTCACGGGAGTCGTCGAGTTCGAGAAGCCGAGACTGGAATCGCGACAGTAGACTCGGCGATTCTCCTGGCGCACAGGGCGCCTCGAAGAGATCGGCTTCGCCCTCCTGAATCTCCGGCTGCTGTTCGAGGTTGAGTTGAAAATCGCTTCCGAGACGGCCTAGTCCAGCCAGCAGTGCAGCCATGGGCGTCGATCGGCTCACGTCGAAGACGCTGCGGCTGCCGTCCGGACGAGCCGCAATCGGCTGATCGTCCTTCACTTCCCGCCACAGATCCGCCCAATAGTGGCGAGAGGGACTCAGCACCGAAAGATGAACATCGCAGAGTTGGCCGAGCCCGTTGATCACGGACAAATAGAGAGGAGGCAGGGTCGAGACGGCAAAGATTTCGATCGCACCGGAGAATTTCGCTCGCAGTCGTTCTTCGACCGCACGTCGATCGCGCGAACCCACACATTCCTGGAAAGCGAGCGCCCGCTCGGCAACATGACCACCGCCTAGCTCGCCAGCCACCTCACGAAACAGTCGCGCCTGCCACCTTTCATCTCGCCCGGTAGGAAGCGCGGGGGCACTCGTCCAGGCGGAGACCCACTCCGGGCGAAAGATGATGTAGTGATCCAACAGATTCGCGATTCGATGCGCGAGCTGAATGAGCCTCCAGTCGCCATCGACCGCGTGTAGCTGACGAGCGAGCGGTTCGAAATCGGGATCGTCGCGCGCCTCCCCAAGTCGCTTTGCAATCCGCCATGTGAGGTTTTGGACATCCCATCCCGAGTTGGGCCTGGCCAGCGATTCTTCGGGAATGGCGCCGAAGACGCTCTCGATAAAATCACGTGGAAAGGGAAAGGCCGTATTCGCACAAACGCCGTACTCGCGGGCAATGGACTGCGCGATCCAACGCTCCATTCCGGGACCCTGCACGACGACCACATCCGGCGCTAGCGGATCGCGCCCCGGCACCATCAGCCTCTGGGCGAGACCCTCGAGTAGTCTCTCTGTTCGATTGCTTCGTTCGACGAAGAGCAAACGTTCGCCTAGCTCGCGGTCTTGAGATTCACGAAGACCATTCGCCGGGTCTCGAACCGGATGCTGTCTGGCAGGATGACGAGATCAGTGGACATGACGAATTCCTCGCGCAGCGGATCTGCATGTTACGCGATGTGACGCCCACTACGCAGACAATGCGAAGCACACCGTTTGCGAAGCATACTCGATCGCCGCATGACCCTCCCGAAACCGGGCCCGGTCAGTCGGGGCGCGGAACGCGCATGATCTGGTCTCCAACGAAGGAACCGACGAAAAGCTCGTCACCGACTTCGAGCGCGACGCTGACGGCCCCCCGACCCTCGATGAGTTTGGTCGCCTCGAATCCGACCGGTTCGAGGAGATAAACGGAGTAGCCGAGATCGCAGCCCCCCTCTCGAATCGAACTGCATCCGAGAGAGGTCATGATTCCGCCGTGCTGCCCCGCAACGAGCAGACGCCCATCGCGCGTCCAGGTCAGATTGTCCGGATTGTGGTCGACCGCGACCTCGTCTCGCCGCGGCGAGCCTTCTCCATCGAGCCTCAGGCGGTAGACCGTGCCGCGGCCCCATTCCGCGACGAAGATCTCGCTCCCATCGGCGGACGCCGCCACGCCATTCGGTGCACTTCCCGCGCTGTTTTCGATCTCCGCCAGCTCGCCCCCGGGCTCCCATTTGAGAACCGAACCGGTCTGTGCCCCCACACTCATCTTCAGAAGGGACCAGACCGCCCCGGGCCCCACATTGTCGAAACTGGGCATGAAATTCGTCACGACGAAGCCGCCACCAGGAAGAAACGCGACATCGTTGGACATCACGTCGTGCGGCATGGGTACGCATCCGCGCCAGGTCAGCGTCGGGACGCGACCCGAGCCGATCTCGAAAAACTCGACCGCCTCTCGGCCGCCGTGATTTACGACCGCCAGAGCCGGTCGCCCATCAGGCCCGTGCCCTACATCGATGCCATGCGGTTCGAAGATCATCGGATCGGGTGGACCGGGACAAGCGCCGTCGCCCCAGTCGGTCACACCCTCTCCTTCTGCTTGCAATTCTTCCCGCCCTGACGCTTCCAATTCGAGATCGCCCGGGTAGAGCGAAATTATTTCGAGGTCCAACAAACGAATCGCCGTCAGGCCCCCGCGCGTGGGCGGCGCATCATCCTCGTCCGCCGCCCCTTCGTTCGGCGCCATCTCACTCACGATCAGCCAAGACCGACCGGGAAGAAAGCCGACATCCTCGGGATTCGTGAGATCACAGATCGGGCGATCCGTGGATTGCGGATCGCAGGGTGCAAGCGCGTCCGGTGAACCCATACAGCCGGTAATTTCGATCAGAAATATCAGTCCGATCAGGCTTCGCAGCGTTGCCATCGCAGCATTCCCCTGTCTGAGGTGTTCATTCGAGGTGCTCGTGTGAGATGCTCGTGTGAAGAGTTGTATCGAAGCGTCTCAAAATTTTCAGGTCTCCTTGAAGCGCCGACCGCGTTCGAGCGACCTATGCCCGTCCCAGCACCGATGCCAACCGACGCGCCGCCTCGATCACAGCGTCTGGCGGCACGGCCGTAAAGCTTAATCGAATCCAATCCGCGTAGGCCTCACCACAGGAAAGTCCGGGCGCAACGAGAACACCTTGCTCGAAGCAGTCTTCGAGCAGACCCTGGAGGCCCCGATCGTCGAGTCGATCGCCCACATGCGCGAAGAGGAACATGCCTCCCTCCGGCGCCGGGAGGCCGAGTAACTCAGCGACCCGGGCCCCGCTCGCGCGATATTCGCTGCGAGCGGAGTCGAGCCATGCCGCGCCGCCCTGGCTTGCTGCGATTGCAGTCCATTGGCCGACGATCGGCGGGTGGTAGTAGATATGGGTTCCGATCTTCCGCGCTTCGGAAACGATCCGCTCGGGACCCGCGAGATAGCCGACACGTTGGCCCGCCATCGCATAGCTCTTGGAGAACGAGTAGACCGATACCGTCCGCTCCGGAGCGAAGCGAGCCACAGAAACATGCTCACCCAGGTAGACGTAATCCTCGTAGACCTCGTCCGAGAAAATCCAGAGATCGTGGCGACGTGCCAACGCGGCCAATGCTTCCAACCATTGTCCTGGGATGACTCGACCGGTCGGATTCGAAGGCGTCGATACATAGAGCACCCGACTTCGGCTGGTGATTCTGGACTCCACGGCGCGAATCGCAGCATCGAGACTATCCACACGATCAAAAAACGGAACTTCGACGGGCATCGCTCGAAAGCTCTGCGCAATTCCACGGATGAGCGGCCAAAAGGGAGCCAGGATCAAGATCTCGTCGCCGGGAGAGAGCACCGCACCCGCAAGCGCGGCGAGTCCTCCCGTCGCCCCAGCGGTGATCAGTATCTCCTCGGGTGTATGTGTAAGGTCGTTTCGACTCGCGAGTTTCTCACGGATGCTCTCGACCAATTCAGGCAAGCCCCGAGTATTGCCATAGGCGTGCAGGCGTGGATGATCGGCTGAGTGAATATCCTCGGATCGCGCGCCCACAAATGGATCACGCCATGTATCGCCCACGTGCAGGGGATAGATCGGACCGCGATGCTCCGACATTCGATCCGCGAAGGGAGAGTAGATGGCGCCAGGCATCGCGCGCGTCTCGGGGGCGAGCGGCGGCCGATCAGACATCAGGCAGGAGGCCGAGCGCGAATCAACTCTGCATATCCATCACGATAGGTCGGATAGCGAAACGAATAGCCACTCTCGCGAAGCCGCCGGTTGCTACATCGCTTGCTGCCGACCTGACGGCGTCGATCCGTCGCCTCGCCTTCCGCTTCTTTCTCGGGGACAGCTACACCGAGCTCGCGCGCGAGCCACGTATAGAATTCGGCCTCCTCGACGGCCTCATCGTCGACACCGAGATAGAGCGGTTCCGGCGACGGGTGGAAGAGCAGGTAGCGGATCAGACCCGCCGCATCGTCGCGATGGATTCGATTCGTAAAATGTTCGACCGGGCGAAGCTGGAGTTTCCCGCCTTGGGCACGATCGATCAGGCTCTCCCGCCCCGGCCCATAGATCCCACCGAGTCGAGCAACGACCGTCGAAAATCCACTGGCCGCCAATAGCCGCTCCGAAGCGAGCAAGGTCTCACCACTGAACCGCGTCGGGTGGGTTGGCGAATCCTCATCGATGTGTTCCCCGCGACGCTGGCCATACACCGACGTGCTGGACACCATCACGAGCCGCCGTGGGCGTTGTCCTTCGTCGGCGAGCCATTCGAGAAAGCCCGCCAGACCATCGAGATAGGCGCGGCGGTAGGCCTGCTCCGAACTGTCGTCCGCCCCGACCAGAAACACGGCGTATTCGACCCGCTGAGGTGCGGGACCGAGCGACTCCGGCCGTGCCACGTCCCCCTCGATCGCCCGAACACCAGGCGCGAGCTTCGAAGCGTCGCGTCGTATTCCGAAGACCTCATGGCCCTCCTCGAGCAACATCCGAGCGAGTTCATTCCCGACGTATCCGCATCCCGCAATCACGACCTGTGCCATCCGGCCAGCATGCCTCAGATGGCTATGCTCGCGCCATGCATCGTCCGCAAATTGGCATCCCACTCACGCTCGACGACCGCGAACGCTGGCGTAAAGGCCGCGCATACCACTACATCGATCGAAGCTACGCGGACGCAGTGAGCGGCGCTGGTGGAATCGCGCTTCAGCTCCCAATCCAGAGCGACCCCGCTGCGTTGGTCGATTCACTCGACGGCCTGCTCCTTCCCGGCGGCGATGACTTTCCCGCAGAAGGAAATTTCCCAGACGGAATATCAGATGAGGTACGGCTCGATCTGGTTTCCCCCGAACAGCTCGCCTTCGACGAAGCGCTCTTCGAGGCCGCGAGCAGTCGCGCGATCCCGATCCTGGGTATCTGCTATGGCATGCAGCTCATGGCTCGAATGCGGAGCGGAGTTCTCGACATTCACCTACCGAGCCAGCGCCCAGATGTCGACTGTCACAAACTTCCGCCGGACGCCCGACACCCAATCCGAATCGAACCGGGCAGCCAGCTGGCCAGTATCATTGGGAGCGAGACGTGTGAAGTGAATAGCCTGCATCAGCAGGCAGTGCGTCAGGTCGGCCCGAAGCATCGCGCCGTCGCGAGCAGTTCGGATGGGGTCATCGAGGCGATCGAAGGATCGAGCCCCAATACGAACGCATGGGAGATCGGAGTCCAGTGGCATCCCGAGAAGATGTTCGAGGTTTCGAGCCGACGACTCTTTCACGCATTCGTGGAAGCGTGCCGAAGGTCGGAGGACGAATCGTGATAAGAATGTTCGGCTCGCTTCTCTTCTGGGGCTTCATCGTCGTCTCCTCGATTCTGCTCTTTCCGATCAGTCTGCTGCTATGGCTGACGACCATTGCTTTCGACCATCGGCGTTGGATCCTTCATCGTTTCACTTCGTTCTGGGCCTCTCTCTACACCTGGCTGAATCCGATCTGGCGAGTGCGCATCGTGGGGCGTGAGCGCCTCTACGAAACGGGACCCACTGTCATGGTGGCCAATCACCGATCACTCCTGGACATTCTGGTGCTCTTTCGATTGCAGTGCCATTTCAGGTGGGTATCCAAACGGGAAAACTTTCGCGTCCCCTTTGTGGGATGGAACATGACACTCTGTGACTACATTCCGCTCCGCCGCGGCAACGCTCTCAGTGTCCAGGCCATGATGCGACACTGCGATCGCGCGATTCGCGGTGGGAATTCGATCATGATGTTTCCAGAAGGGACACGCTCGTCGACCGACGAGATGCGCCCCTGGAAACCCGGCGCCTTCGAAATTGCCGAGCGGAATCGTATCCCGATCCAGCCCATCGTCCTGCGAGGGACCGACAGAGCCCTGCCCAAACGCGGCTTCATCCTTCAGGGCCGCCACGCGATCTCGATCGAAATCCTCGACCCGATTCCCGTCGATGAAATCGCCGCTCGAAGCGTCGACGAAATGACGGAACACGTGCGGACGATCCTGAGCGATGCATTGAAGAGCGACGCTCCTGTAGCCTAGCGGCGGCGTAGGTGCAGGAATCAGATCGAGTGACTGGTCGGAATGGATTGTCGATGCGAGAAATGGCTGCGCGAGCCAGATCGTTCGCCGCCTCTCTTGCTCAGGCTCCTAGCCCCATTCGACCCACTCAACGAATCGTGCCAACACGTTCGTGATGGCAAAGGTCTCCACGGCCTCGGCAATCATGGAGTCGGGATCCAGTCCCTCGCTGAACAGAACTTCGCGTCGCGCTTCGACATAGCCCTGCATGATCTTGCGATCAAACTCAGGATGGAATTGCACGCCCCATTGACGCGGCCCGAATACGAGTACGGAGTGTGGATCGAGTGCGGTCTGCGCGAGGATCTCGGCGTTCACGGGCGGTCGCAGGACCGATTCGAAGTGCGACATGTGACTGCTGAAGACGCCGGTTTCAAACATCGGGCTGGGCCCTTCGTGCTCCCCGGATTCGTCCTTCTCCCGGAAATGATCCGTCTCCTCGCAATCAAAAATCACGTCGACGGTACCCATTTCCCGACCGTTCGGGTTCGGCCCGACCTCTCCACCCAATGCATGTGCCAGGAGTTGATGTCCGTAGCAAAGGCCCAACACAGGAACGGAGTCCGATTCGACGATCTTTGCCAACCAGCGCGCTGACGCTTCGCTCCAGTCTGGTCGTTCGGTGACCATTGCAGGCGAGCCCGTAATCACCACACCGCTCAGGGCATCCACCGATGGCAGCGGGTCTCCTTTGTAGACGGAAGCAACCTCGAGCGAATCGAGTGGTCTACCGAGCCCGCTTGCAATCCAGTCCTCGAAATCGCCATAGTCGCGCTTGACCGGTGCCGGCGCCTCCCCGGTCTTCAAGATGAGAATCGTCTCGTCGCTCACTCGTCCCTTCCCCTCGCAACGTCTTTCAATGCCGCGTCACGCCACGTCATGCCGTGATTCACGAGCCCACTTCGCCTCGTCGCAACAACGAAAGCGCGATTCCGGCGGACACAGCGACGTTCAGGGAATCAACACCCTCCTCCATCGCGATTCGGACTCGCCGATCGGCCGCAGCGAGCGCCTGCGCTGACAGACCGGGTCCCTCGGTTCCGAATAGCAGCGCAGTTGCGCCGAGTCTAGACGCATCCACCGATCGAATTTCGATCCCGGGCTCGCCCGGATCGAATGCCAGAACCTGAAATTTCAATTCGCGCAATCCCAGTAACAATTCCGGAAGATTCTCTGCGCGAGCAAAAGGTACGCAGAGCGAGCCACCCATCGAGGTCCGAATCGCTTTTCGATAGAGAGGGTCACACGTTCGTGGGCACAGCAAAACCGCTCGAGCGCCCAACGCCATCGCGTTTCGAAAGATGAGTCCCACGTTGTCGAGGTTCGTGAGTCCTTCGAGCACGATGATTCGAGGTGCCGCCTCCTGGTCCTTCAGCCGCCGCGCCAGATCGAGGGGATCCTGGAGTTTGTCTCGTGCGCAGGCTGCAAGGCACCCACGATGAATCGGAAAACCGACGACTCGATCGAGTAGCGGCTGACCTCCAACATAGATCGGACAGTCTGGCTCGAACTCCGCCAGATCCGCCTCCAGGGCCGCAAAGCTGCGCTCGTTCAAGAGGATCGAATCCGGACGGAAATGCGACCTTGAAAGTAGGACTCGAAGTGTTCCGCGGCCCTCGACGATGAAACGCCCGCGCGCTCCCGCCAGAGTCGCATCTTTCAGATTTCGATAATCGTCGAGTCGCGGATCCTCGAGATCGGTCACGGTCTCTCGTCGCATCGCGGGAGCGAAGCACAATCGCGTTCCCTTGCAACGTCTTTTGAGCCTGTCCGGATATCCCGGACCGAATGAGACGCGGGTGTAGGCGGATTGAGGCCGTCCCGCCGTTCGAGGTACGGCGGGACGGCGGCCCATCCAGGGGGGGATGGACCTGACTCAAAGGATTGATCAGACCGAGGGCGGGGGCAAAGGGGAAGAGTCTTTGCGCAGCATGGACGTAGCTTCGGGATCGGGATCCGCGGCGGAGACCGCAGCCAAACCGATCAGTGCCAAACCAAGACAGGTGCAGAACCCGTAACGCACCCAAAGCAATGCACGCACCATCGACTCGTCGCCTCGCGCATTCAAAATTCGAACGCGCGCCTCGGACCATCCCTCAATGATCTCAGTCAAAGCGGAATCAACCGCTCAGAAGTGAGTAGGACCTGGGTAACGGGAGGTGACGCAGATCGTGAGGGAATAATGTGGCTGGCGTGTCACGAACGAGGCTGCGCACCGATTGCCGGCGAATTGCAACTCCGAATGTGACACGGATCCGATCAGAACTGTGCGAAGAAATCGTTTCCCTTGTCGTCGACGATGATGAACGCGGGGAAATCCTCGACCTCGATCCGCCAGATCGCCTCCATGCCGAGTTCTTCATACTCCTCGATCTCGACCTTTTTGATGCAGTTCTTGGCGAGAATGGCAGCCGGCCCTCCGATCGACCCGAGATAGAAGCCGCCATGAGTGGCGCATGCGTCGGTGACCACCTTCGAACGATTGCCCTTGGCCAGCATCACCATGGATCCTCCGTGCGACTGAAAGAGGTCGACATACGCATCCATCCGTCCAGCAGTCGTCGGACCAAAGGAACCCGAGACATAGCCTTCGGGCGTCTTGGCCGGGCCGGCGTAGTACACAATGTGGTCCTTGAAATACTGGGGCATTCCTTCCCCTCGATCGAGTCGCTCTTTGAGCTTCGCGTGTGCGATGTCGCGGGCGACGATGATCGTTCCCGACAAGGAGACCTGCGTCGTCACGGGATATTGCGAAAGGTCCGCGCGAATCGCGTCCATGGGTCGGTTCAAATCGATCGAGACGGGCTCGCGTGTCAATTCGTGTGCGATCAGTTCGGGCATGAATCGCGCGGGATCCGTCTCGAGCTGCTCCAGGAAGACACCTTCCTTTGTGATCTTTCCCTTGATCTGACGATCCGCCGAACAGGACACCCCTATTCCGACAGGACAGGACGCGCCATGCCGCGGCATTCGAATGACACGTACGTCGTGGCAGAAATATTTCCCACCGAACTGCGCACCGATTCCCACCTCGCGGGTCAGCTGCAGAATCTCTTCCTCGAGTTCGACATCGCGGAAGGCACGTCCGTGTTCGTTACCCGAGGTTGGAAGGGAATCCAGATATCGGCAGCTGGCCAGCTTGACCGTCTTGAGTGTGGCCTCTGCCGAAGTTCCACCGATCACGATCGCCAGATGATAGGGCGGACACGCAGCCGTCCCGAGCAACTTGATCTTCTCCGCAAAGAATTCCTTGATCGAATCGGGATTCAGGAGTGCCTTGGTTTCCTGGAACAAGAAGGTCTTGTTCGCAGATCCTCCCCCCTTCGTGATGAAGAGGAATTTGTACTCATCGCCGTCGACGGCTGCGAGATCGAGCTGCGCCGGCAGGTTCGAGCCCGTGTTATTCTCTTCGTACATGCTGAGCGGCGCCAGCTGGCTGTAGCGAAGATTCGTCTCGGTATAGGTCTGGTGAATTCCTCGCGAGAGTGCTTCCTCGTCGTTACCGGAAACCCAGACGTCTTGACCCTTTTTCGCGACGACGATCGCGGTTCCCGTGTCCTGGCAGGAAGGCAGGATCATGCCAGCCGAAATGTTGGCGTTCTTCATCAGCTCGAGCGCGACGAAGCGATCGTTGTCGGACGCCTCGGGGTCCTCGAGAATCTTCGCCAACTGTGCGAGATGGCCCGGGCGGAAGAGATGGGACACGTCACGAATCGCCTCGGCAGCAAGCTGGGTGAGGGCGTCCGAATCGATCTTCAGGATCTGGCGGCCGTCGACCTCGAGGGTCGAGACGTGCTCGTTCCCGAGCTTGCGATACTCGGTTTCGTCGGTACCCAGTTCGAACATTTCCTGATAGTGAAAATCGGCCATCCAGTCTTCTCCCTTTTTCGAGGCGCGGAGAGTAGCCGAGGCCCGGCCTGACGACTCAAATTGCCTGACAAGCGCACAATTTGCATGAAATTCAATCGGCTTCGGCCGCAGAGAGGCCGTGAACCTCAGTTCAAGGCGCCTGACGGTCGATTGAAAAAGCGGGGAGGAATCGCCTGTGAACCTGACGTCGCCGACGGCCCTCTCTATCATGGGAACAATGATGCTAAACAGCCAATCCCCTTGCCGCCGGACAAAACATCGATTGAATACTCTCTTGCGACCTCTGAAGACAGTTCCGGATGGAATCCGACG